>JAYRMU010000033.1:0-71012 GCA_041912555.1 Thermoanaerobaculia bacterium | reverse complement strand
CGATCGACATTCAACTCACACCGGAACGGAGCCCCGCCCTATGGTCAATCCCCGGCATCGGCAACCCTCGATCCCCGTGTTTCTGGTCTCGTTCTTCTCCGCGACGTGCAGCCTCCTCGCCGCCGAGTTCTATGTCGCGCCCAGCGGAACGCCAGGCGGCAGCGGCAGCTGGAGCAACCCCTGGGACCTTCAGACAGCGCTCAACCAGCCCGCGACTGTCCATCCAGGCGACACGATCTGGCTGAGAGGCGGGACCTATACGGGGACCCACACGAGTCATCTCAGCGGCACGTCGTCGAGCCCCATCGTCGTTCGCCAATATGCCGGCGAGCGGGCGATTCTCGACGGCGGCAACTCGGCCGGGATGCCGATCCTCGTCATCGGGGGGTCGTACACCTGGTACTGGGGCTTCGAGGTCATGAGCTCGGATCCCAACCGCGTCTCCGCACAGGCCACCTCCTGGCCGAGCGACATCGCCCGGGGAGAGGGCGTCGTGATCAGCCAGACCACGGGAAGCGGAGTCGGCACGAAGTTCATCAACCTCATCGTTCACGACACGCGGCAGGGCTTCAGCTTCTGGAAGGAAGCGACGGATGCCGAGATCTACGGCTGCCTCATCTACTACAACGGGTGGGTCGGACCGGACGATGCGCACGGTCACGGGATCTACGCGCAGAACCAGACCGGCACGAAGAAGGTCGTCGATTCGATTCTCGGCCAGCAGTTCGGAACCGGCTTTCACGGATATGGATCGTCCGCCGCCTTTCTCAACAACCTCTATCTCGAAGGAAACACCGCTTTCGACAACGGCAAGCTCACCTCCTTCTGGCAGCGGAATGCCCTCGTGGGGGGCGACACGGCCGCGAACAACCCGACCCTGATCGCGAACCACCTCTATTACCCGAACGGCGCGAGGCCCTATACGGCCCTCAAGCTCGGATACGGCGCGCCGTGCACGAACCTCACGATGTCCGGCAATTACATCGCAAACAACTCGGAGGTGGGCTGCACCGGTATGGCGATTTCGAACAACACGTTCTACGGCGCCATCACCGGCTTCAGCCAGGGGCAGTACCCGAACAACACCTACTACGCCTCGCGACCCACGGGCGTGAAGGTCTTCGTCCGGCCCAACCAGTTCGAGTCCGGCCGCGCCCACATCACCGTGTTCAACTGGGCCGGCGCGGCGACGGCTTCGGTCGATCTCACCGGGGTCCTGTCGCCGGGGAGCGGGTTCGAGATCCGGAATGCCCAGGACTTCTTCGGGGCTCCGGTCCTCACCGGGACCTACACCGGCGGGAGCGTCTCGATCCCGGTCAACGCGCTTTCCGTCGCCGCCCCGGTCGGGTGGGCCGCGCCGCCCCCCTCCGGGCCCGAGTTCAACGTCTTCGTTCTCCTGCCGGCGTCGCCGGGAGGCACGCCGACGCCGACCCCGACGGGCAGCGTCACGGCGACCGCGACGCCGACCCCGGGTCCGGGCGGTCTTCCTTCGCCCTGGCTCCAGGCGGACATCGGCGCGGTCGGCCTCGCCGGCTCCGCGACGTCCGCGTCCGGCACGTTCGCCGTGAGCGGCTCCGGCACGGACATCGAGAGCGCGGCGGACCAGTTCCACTACGTCTACCAGCCGCTTTCCGGGGACGGGACGGTCGTAGCGCGCATCGCGAGCATCCAGAACACGAACGCGTGGGCGAAAGGCGGCGTCATGATCCGCGAAAGCCTGTCGCCGAGCTCGACGCACGCCATGGCCGTGCTGACCCCCGGGAACGGAATTGCCTTTCAGCGCCGCAAGACGACGGGCGGCAGCACGGTTCACACCGGCGGCGCCGGCGTCGCCGCTCCCTACTGGGTCAAGCTCGTCCGGAGCGGCAGCACGTTCACCGGCTACAGCTCGCCCGACGGGACGAGCTGGACCCAGGTGGGATCGGACACGATTCCCATGGGCGCGAGCGTTCTGGTCGGGCTCGCCCTGACCAGCCACAACAACCCGGTCCTCTGCGCGGCCTCGATGACCAGCGTCGCGGTCACGGGCGGCTCCGTCCCGACGCCGACCCGCACGCCCACGCCCGGCGCCTCGACGGTCCTCCGCCTGGAGGCGGAGTCCGGGGTGATCGCGGCGCCGATGGCGGTCGCCAACGATTCGGGCGCGTTCGGGGGTAAGTCCATCGCGACGCCGACGACCGATTCGGGATCGGGGGCCTGGACCTTCAGCGCACCCGCGAGCGGCACCTACTACGTCTGGGCGCGCGTCAAGGCGGTCAACCCCGAGCGCGACTCGTTCTACGTGAAGATGGACTCGGGGTCCGAGGACGTCTTCGACACGACGGACGGAACGTGGTCTCCCAACTGGGTGTGGCGGCGCCTCAACGGGCGGGCAGGCACGGGGAAGGCGCTGACGCTCAACCCGCGAACCTTCTCGCTCTCGGCGGGCTCCCACACGCTGACCTTTCGAGGCCGCGAGACCCAGACGCAGCTGGACCGCGTCATCGTCACCAACGATCCGGCGTTCGTGGCGACGGAAGCGCCCTGAGGGCCGACGCGGGAGTCAAGCCCCGGACGCTCGATTCCGCGGATCGTCGCCCGGGTTCACGTATTCGAGCCCGAGCGGGCCGATGGCGCTCACCTGCGTGACGTACTCGCCCGCCCTGGCCCAGTGGAAGTGGGACGTATTCCCCGGGAGGACGACCACGGCGCCGGGCGGATACGCGTCCAGCTTGTCCGCGTCGAAGCGGTCGCCCAGGCCGATGTAGAAGACGCCCGAGAGGACCGTGTAGATGCGGTCCTCGGGGTGCCTGTGGGGCATCAGCTTCACCCCGCGCGGCACCTTGACCCTGACCAGATAGGGCGCGGCGTCCGACGGCCGGCCCACGACCGCGGCCATGCGGACCGAAGGGGGGAACGCCGGGAAGGGCTGCCAGTCGACGTCTTCGGCCAGGATTGCCTTGAAGGCCTCCTGTCCGGGCTGATGGGGGCGAGCTTCCTCCACCGGTTCCGGGCTGTCTGCCTTCCGCTGTCGGGACATGGGGACCTCCTTTCGGCGCTCCGGGGGACCGGGCGCGATGAAACGCGGCTTCCACTCATTCGGCCAGCACCTTGTGAACGAGCTGGACGCAAACCGAGCCCTCTCCCACCGCGGCGGCGACGCGTTTGACGCTTCCCGCGCGGACGTCTCCGACGGCGAAGACTCCCGGCTGGCTCGTCTCGAAGAGAAGCGGCGGCCGGCGCAGGGGCCAGCGCGAGGCGGCGAGATCGGGGGGGGAGAGGTCCGGGCCCGCCTTCACGAACCCCTTCTCGTCCAGCGCGATGCACTTCTCGAGCCACCCGGTGTTCGGATTCGCTCCGGTCATCAGGAAGACGTGGCGAACGGGGACCGTGGTGACCGCTCCGGACGCGTCCTTCCACGCCACCCGCTCGAGGCCGTTCGTTCCCTCGAGAGCGACGATGCGGCTCCCCGTCCTGAGCTCGATGTTCGGGGTCTCCTCGATGCGCCGGACCAGGTAGCGCGACATCGTGTCGGACAGCCCCGGCCCGCGGACGAGCATGGTGACGCGCCGCCGCTCCTCCGAGAGGAAAATCGCGGCCTGTCCGGCCGAGTTCGCTCCGCCGACCACGATCACGTCCTCGCCCTCGCAGAGCATCGCCTCCACCTGCGTGGCGCCGTAGTAGACGCCGACGCCCTCGAAGCGGGCGAGGTTCGGAACGTCGGGCTTGCGGTAGGTCACGCCCGTGGCGATCACGACGGTCCGGGCCGCCACGCCGACCCCGGGGCCGAGGCCGATCCGATAGGGCCGGCGGTCGCACTGGAGCGACGCCGCGGTCCGCGCCACGACGAGCTCGGCGCCGAACTTCTGGGCCTGGAGGAGGGCGCCGTTCGCCAGGTCCTGGCCCGAGACGCCGGTGGGGAAGCCGAGGTAGTTCTCGATGCGCGAGCTCGAGCCCGCCTGCCCGCCGGGCGCGGTCGCTTCCAGGACGAGCACGTCGAGACCCTCCGAGGCCCCGTAGACCGCCGCCGCGAGCCCCGCGGGACCCGCCCCGATGACGACGAGGTCGCGCACGACGTCCCGGCTCAGGCGATTGAGCCCGAGGCAACCCGCGACTTCTTCGATCGTCGGCTTCTTGAGCACCTGGCTGCCGCTGCAGATGAGGACCGGCACGTCGTCCACGCCAACGCCGAATCCCTCGAGCGTCCTCTGGACCCCCGCGTCGTGGTCGGCGTCGAGGTACGCGTACGGCTGGTTGTTGCGCGTCAGGAACTCCTGAAGGGTCAGGGTGCCCGCCGAGTGCCTGGACCCGATGAGAACGACGTTGCCCGCGCTGCGGGTCATGAGCAGGGCGCGGCGCATGATGAAGGCCCGCAGGAGCACCTGGCTCAATTCCGGGTCGGTCATCACGAGACTGCGGACCCGCGGCGCGGGCACCTCCAGGACACGGCCCGCGGTGCGGCCGCGCGCGCGGACGACGGTGGGGTGGCCGGCGATCAGGTCGACGTCGCCGGAGAAATTGCCTTGATGGTGGACCGTGACGAGCGTGCCCCCGTCCGAGAGGATTTCGATCGCACCCTCGAGCACGACCATCAGGGGACGGTTGGTGCCGCCCTGCTCGAACAGGATCTCGCCGGCCGCGAAAGGCCGCTCGCGCCCGAGCGGCGCCAGCCGCGCGATCTGCGCCGCCGTGAGGATCGGGAAGATGTCCTTGTCCGGCGCGCCCGGAGCGGGGCCTTCGGCGCTCACGTCCGCGGTCCAGTCTCGGGACCCGGACGCGCCGCCGCGAGCGGACCGGCGCCGGGATCGGGTCGCCGCTCCGGGATTCCCGGCTCCGGGACCTTCGGGGCGAGTTGACGGCTCCTGTTAAGGGCCTGGTCGACGCGGCTGGAATCGCTCATAAAGAGTAACTGGCGCATTTCGCTCAATCAGGTTATAGGCTAACAGCGTCGCGGGGGGAGTGCCGCATGAGGCCTCTGGCTCTACGTTCGTGAAGCCCGATCGCCGCAGCTTCCTGGGGGCGGCCGCCATGGCGACTGCCGCCGGAGTCGGCCGCCCGTTCGGATCGTCCCCCCGGGCGGTCCGGGACGGCGCTCCGGGCGCGCGGGGCCTGAAGGCGGATGTCGACGGCGCCACCCACCCGGAGCCTGGCGCCTGCGCCGGGAAGGTCTCGGGCCGTTACGAGCGCCGCGCCATCGCGGGCGGCGAGGGCCGCAACCTGCCGCACGAGGCGCCCCGGGGATTCGTCGAGGCGGCCCTCGACGCCGACCGCCTCGCGGGATGAGGGAGGAGGTTCCATGACCACCGTGAAGATCAATGATCGATCCCATACGGTCGACGCGCCGCCGGAGATGCCGTTGTTGTGGGTCCTCCGCGACCTGCTCGGCATGAACGGAACGAAGTTCGGCTGCGGCGCCGCGCTGTGCGGCGCGTGCACGGTGCATCTGGACGGCATCCCCCGGCGATCCTGCGTGACGCCGGTCAGCGCCGCGGCCGGCCACGCGGTCACGACCATCGAGGCGATCGGGGAGACCACGGTCGGCAAGAGCGTTCAGCAGGCGTGGCTCGATCTCGAGGTCGTGCAGTGCGGCTATTGCCAGTCCGGCCAGATCATGGCCGCGGCGGCGCTGCTGGCGAAGATCCCGGCGCCCACCGACACCGACATCGACCAGGCGCTCTCGGGCAACATCTGCCGCTGCGGAACTTATCCCCGCATCCGGGAGGCCATTCACAAGGCGGCGAAAGGCCTGGCCGATTCGCGGAAGGCGGGCTGACATGAGCCGGATCTCTCGGCGTCAGCTTCTCTTCACGGGCGCCGCGGCCGGCGGGGGATTCCTCCTGGGCTGGCGGCTGGAGGCGCGGCCCGGCGCCCCGCCGGCTGCCCCGGGGCCGTCGGCGTTCGCGCCCAACGGGTTCATCCGCATCGGCACCGACGGCCGGATCACGCTGGTCATGTGCCAGGTCGAGATGGGGCAGGGCACCTACACCTCGATGCCCATGCTCCTGGCGGAAGAGCTCGAGGTGGGACTGGACCAGGTGAGTCTCGAGCACGCGCCGCCGGACGACGCCCTCTACGCCAATCCCGCGCTCGGCGATCAGGAGACGGGCGCCTCGACGTCCGTGCGCATGTTCTACGAACCGCTGCGCCGCGCCGGGGCGGCCGCGCGCACGATGCTCGTGGCCGCGGCGGCTCAGACCTGGAACGTCGACCCGGCGTCGTGCCGGGTTCAACGAGGAGTCGTCACCCACGCACCGACCGGGCGAACGCTGTCGTACGGAGCGCTGGCCGAGTCGGCCTCGAAGCAGCCCGTCCCGACGAAGGTCGCGCTGAAGGACCCGAAGGACTTCCGGCTGATCGGGACGCCGGCCAGGCGGCTCGATACGCCCGCCAAGGTGAATGGAACGACGGAGTACGGCATCGACGTCCGGCTGCCCGGGATGAAGATCGCGACCGTGGCCGCGAGCCCGGTCGTCGGCGGCAGGCTCGCGAGCGTCGACGACTCCAGGGCCAGAGCGATCCGCGGCGTCCGCCAGGTCGTCCGGCTCGACGACGCGGTCGCCGTCGTCGCCGACGACATGTGGGCCGCCACGCAGGGGCTGGCGGCCCTGGACGTCCGCTGGGACGACGGCCCCAACGCGGCGATCGATACGGCCGACGTCGTCCGGGGGCTCGCCGAAGCGTCGCGGTCTCCGGGTGTCATCGCGCGAAACGACGGCGACGCGCCGGCGGTGCTCGCCGGGGCGCCGAACCGGATCGAGACGACGTACGAGGTCCCGTTCCTCGCCCATGCGGCCATGGAGCCGATGAACTGCACGGTCCGCCTCTCTCCGGGGCGCTGCGAGATCTGGACGGGAACGCAGGTCATCACGCGGGCGCAGAGGGGAGCCGCGAAGGCGCTGGGGCTGCCGCCCGAAAAGGTGACCGTGCACAACCACTACCTGGGCGGCGGATTCGGCCGACGCCTCGAGTTCGACAACGTGCCGCAGGCGGTGCGAATCGCCCAGCAGGTCGACGGACCGGTGAAGGTGATCTGGACCCGCGAGGAGGACATCCGGCACGACGTCTACCGGCCGTACTACTACGATCGCCTCTCGGCGGTCCTGGATGCGCAGGGCCGGCCGATGGCGTGGATGCATCGGATCGTCGGCCCGTCCATCCTGGCGCGCTACCTGCCCGCCGCGTTCCAGAAGGGGATCGACATCGACGGGGTGGACGGCGCGGAGCAGTTGCTCTACGACATCCCCGCGATCCGCGTCGAGTACGTGCGCCACGAGGAGCCGGTCCTCAACACCGGGTTCTGGCGGGGCGTCGGCGTTACGCACAACAACTTCGTGATCGAGAGCTTCGTCGACGAGCTCGCCGCGGCCGCGAAACAGGACCCTGTGGCCTATCGCCGGGCTCTTCTCGGCAAGTCTCCGCGCGCCCGGGCCGTCCTGGACGTCGCGGCGGAGGCGGCGGGATGGGGCAAGCCCCTGCCCGAAGGCCGGGGCCGCGGCGTCTCGCTGCTCTACAGCAGCTGGGGCAGCTATCTGGCCGAGGTGGCCGAGGTGTCGGTCTCCGGGGCGGGCGAGGTCCGCGTGCACCGGGTCGTCCTGGCGGTCGATTGCGGAACGGTGGTCAACCCCGACACGGTGAAGGCGCAGATGGAAGGGGGGATCGTCTTTGGAATCAGCGGCGCGCTGTGGGGCGGCGTGACGTTGAAGAACGGCCGCATCCAGCAGTCCAACTTTCACGACGTCCGCGTCCTGCGGATCAACGAGGCGCCGGCGATCGAGGTCCACCTCGTGCGCAACCTCGAGGCGCCCGGAGGGATCGGCGAACCGGGCACCGCGGTCACGGCGGCCGCGGTGTCGAACGCGGTGTTCGCGGCCACGGGCAGGCGCGTCCGGAGGCTGCCGCTCGAGGCGCAGCTCGGGTCGGCCTGAGGAGGGAACGATGCGCGGTTTGACTCTGTTGGTCGCAGGCCTGCTGGCAGGTGTCTCCGGCGGCGGCGATGCCGCGCCGCCCTCGCCCGCGCCCTCGGGATCGTTCGACCCGATCGCCAGCGTCCTGATGCACCCCCGGTGCATCAACTGCCACCAGGATCAGTCCCCGCGTCAGGGCGACGCCCGGACCGTCCATCAGCCGCTCGTCGTCCGCGGGGCGAACGATCACGGCGCGCCCACGCTGCCGTGCCAGTCGTGCCATCAGACGACGAACACGGCGGGCGGCTTCGTGCCTGGCGTCGCGGACTGGCATCTCGCGCCGCTGTCGATGCTGTGGGAAGGCAAGACCAGGACGCAGATCTGCGAACAGATGAAGGACCCGGCGCGCAACGGGGGCCGCCGGACGGGGGAGCAGATCATCGAGCACATGAAGACGGACCCGCTCGTCCTCTGGGCCTGGAATCCGGGGACGGGGCGGGCGCTGCCTCCGCTGTCGCACGAGGAATTCGTCGAAGCGCTCGAGGCCTGGGTCAAGGCCGGCATGCCCTGCCCGTCTCGTTGAACGAAGCTGCGTTAGACAAGAGGAGGGCCTCATGAAGAAGACGCGGAACCTCGAGGTCGCGGGTCCCGGAGCCGGCGGGAAGCGGATCGCCCTCTGGCTCGCCGCGGCCGGGACGGCGGCCATCGCGGTCGCCGTGCTGGCTCCCGCGTCCGGGCAGGCGGACCAGGAGGCGGCCCCCGTGTTCGTCAAGGAGATCCCCGCCGGATACCGCGACTGGAAGCTCGTCTCGGTCGCGCACGAGGAGGGCAACCTCAACGACATCCGCGCCATCCTGGGCAACGACGTCGCGGTCAAGGCGTACCGGGAAGGCAAGCTCCCGTTTCCCGACGGCGCGATCATCGCCCGGATCGCCTGGAGCTATGTCCCGTCGGAGGAGAACAACAAGGTCTTCGGCCGCGCCCAGTCCTTCGTTCCGGGGCCGCCGCCGGAGTGGTACCTGCAGTTCATGGTCAAGGACTCGAGGAAGTACGCCGCGACGGGCGGCTGGGGCTACGGCCAGTTCAACAAGGACCTGGTCCCCGCTGCTGACGCGAAGATGAAGACCTGCTACCCGTGCCACGAGCCGATCAAGGCGCGCGACTACGTCTTCACCCGCTACACGCCCTGAGCCGCATCGGGCCGGCCGCCCCCGGGAGTGAGCGGGGCGCGCCGAGGTCCGGCCTTCGGCAGGGCGACGGCCCGGTGTGATGGAATGCCCGACGCATTGAGGCGTTCCAGCGGCGGCCGTTCTCATCTCGCTGAGCCTGAACGTCGAGCGGCTCCGTCGGGAACATCGATCGTGACCGGCTCGACGAAGCAGGACTGACGGGCTGGCTGTTCGTGAGCCCTCTCGAAGCTCCCGGTCTCGAGCAACTTCGCCGCTACGCAATCGCCCGCAGCCTCTTCGAGCCCACCAGCCTGTCGCGGGCCGTGGCGCGCCTCGGCTTCGTCCAGGCCGATCCGATGCGGGCGCCGGCCCGGGCCCAGGACCTGATCCTCGCGCACCGGGTCAGGGACTATCGCGCCGGAGACCTGGAGCGCCGCTACCCGCGCCTGGCGATCGAGGAGGCCTTCTTCGTCAACTACGGGTTCCTTCCTCGCGAGACCCTGGCGCTGCTGCATCCCCGGGAGGCGCCCCGTGCCTGGGACGCCCGAATGCGGGCGCGCGCCGAGGACGTGCTGGCCTTCGTGCGGGAGCGTGGTCGCACCCACGCCAGGGACGTGCAGGCCCATTTCGACCACGGCCGCATCCGGCGCTGGGGCGGCGACCTGAATCTCGCCACGCATCTGCTGGAAGGCCTGCACTATCGCGGGCTGCTCCGCGTGCACCGCCGCCAGGCCGGGGCCCGGGTTTACGAGGCGATCGCCCGCCCGCCGCACGACGACGGCCCTGAGGCCCGGCGCGGCCGCGCCCGACGCCTGCTCGAGCTGGCGGTGCGGCTCTACGCGCCGCTGACGGGGGCCAGCCTCGGTTATCTCTGCGGGCTGTTGCGCTCGGGAGTGCCGGATCTTGCCGCCGACTTGCGGCAGGCCCGGAAAGACGCCGAGTCCCTCTTCGCCCACGCTGAGGTCGAAGGACAACTGTGGTTCTGGCCGCGGGACGAGAAGCCCGGAGCGGCGCGCCCGGTGGCCGACCGGGTGCGCTTCCTCGCTCCCTTCGACCCGGTGGTGTGGGACCGACGGCGATTTCAGCTCTTCTGGGGATGGGAGTACAAGCTGGAAGCCTACGTGCCGGCCCACAAGCGCCGCATGGGCCACTACGCGATGCCCGTGCTCTGGGGCGAACAGATCCCCGGCTGGGTCAATCTGAAGGTGGTCGACGGCCGGCTCCGGCACGATCTCGGCTTCGCAGGGCCGCGTCCCCGCGGTAGGGCTTTTCGGCGGGCGCTGGACGAGGCGCTGGAGCAGATGAGAGAGTTTCTCGGGGGTCAGTCCTGATTTCTGATTTCCGGGCGACTCAAATCAATAATCAGGACTGACCCCGAGCCTGCCCCTACAACTTCCGGGCCTCCAGCCACTGCGCCACCTGCTCACGCGAGAACTCGTGCTCGTCCTCGAGATGGATGATCTTCGCCTCGACGGTTTCGCCCCCGCCCGGGTTCGGGCAATCCACGGCGCCGATCGGGCAGCCCGAACCGACCGCCGAATGCAGCACGGGGTAGGCGTCGACGAGGGCCCTCGACAGGAAGAACTGGAGACCGCGGTCTTCGCCCTCCGCACGGGTGCTGTCGTAGAACTCGGCCAACCAGGCCGCCGCCAGCGCATCGCAGCCGAGTCGACCGGTCTCGACCGATACGCCGAGGTACCTGTGGAGGGGCGCCCCGTCCGGGACCAGCTGCATCCCCGCCCTGACGGCGTGCGCGAACGACTCGAACCTCGGGTGCCTTGCGTCCATGCCATCCCTCCCCGCGGGCCCATCATAGAGTCCCCCGGGACTCAACCCGGCCCCGGCGGAGGATCGCCGATCGGGATCTGCCGCAGGTCCCGGGCGAGCAGCTGGTAGGAGCGCGAGCAGTTCGAGCACGCCGCCCGGCAAGCGAGGTCACGCAGCTTCGTCGTCCGGTCGACGACCGCCGCGGGCAACTCTCTGCCGCAGGACTCGCATGTCGCAACCAGGAGATAGCGCCTCGAGGCCATGAGCACTCCCTGCCGATGAGCCGCATCTCCGTGAATGCAAGACGCCAGCCAGCCGGACCGCCGACGCCCTTCCGGGAACGCCGAGGACCCCGAGGAAAACGGCCCCGGATGTCGGCTCGCGGCCGGCCGGCGGGGCCGCGAACGGGCTATAGTTGGAGTTCTCGACACTGGGGAGGACCTGAAATGATCGACGCACCGTTCGAAACCATGCCCGAAGCCGGCCGTCTCCCGGATCCCCGGCCCACGTCGGGGCCGGAGGTGCGGTACGTCAGCAACGCCGACGAGTCCTGCCGGATGTTCGCGAGCGACGTCCGGGAGCGGCTCTCCCACGTCAAGCCCTGGGTGCCCCACGTCATCTACATCCCGGTCTCCGCGGTGAGCCTCGTGGTGGCCTTGCGCGCGGAGGCTCCCGCCCGCGTCGCGGCGTTCTTCGCCCTCGGCCTCCTCCTCTGGACGTTCGTCGAATATGCCGTCCACCGCGGGATCTTCCACACGACCCGGTTCATCGAGGACGACACCCGCCGCATCGTCGGCTCCCTCCGCAGGGACCAGCCCGTCATGTCGAACCTGCCGACGCGGCGCCACCGGTTCTACTTCGCCGTGCACGGGGTGCACCACGACTATCCGAACGACTCGACCCGGCTGGTCATGCCTCCGTCGATGAGCCTTCCCCTGGCCGCGATCTTCTACGGCGCCTTCTGGTTGATCTTCGGCGCGTCGACGGCCGGGGTCTTCTCCGGGTTCATCGCCGGCTACCTCGTGTACGACACGATGCACTATGCCAGCCATCATTCCACCGGCCGGTCGCGGCTCATCCGGTCCCTGAAGCGCCGCCACTTCCGCCACCACTATGCGGACCCGACGCGGGACTTCGGCGTCAGCTCGTCGCTCTGGGACTACATCGTCGGGACCCGCGGTTCCGCCGAAACGGCGCGCAGCCGGTAGAGCGGCCCGACCGGAAGCCGCCGGAGCCCGAGCCGAAATCGGCGCCAGGACGCCAGCACGTCCCGGACGCCTCGAGCGCGTCGGCAGGCGTTCACCGACGCTTCCTGGCGACGCCACATCGCCTCTGATCCTCCGCTCGAAGGCTCCGCGGGTTGAGGAGGGCAACCCTCCGTTCCAGTTCATCGAGGCGCTCTACAAATCGGGAATCACGGTCGGGTGCGGAGGCGGGAACTACTGTCCGAACAGTCCGGTCACCCGGGGCCAGATGGCGGTCTACCTCGCCAAGGCGCTCGGGCTCGCCTGGCAGTTCTAGAACGCCCCCGAGCTGTGCGGCGAGGGGGTCGCGCGTGCCGGCCGGCCCTCAGGGATCCAGGCGAAGAGCGCGGGCTCCGACGATCGCGAGCAGCAGGGCCAGGGCCGCGAGGCCCGAGCCGCCGACGGCAGGAATCGCCGACGCCAGCGCGACCCGCGCCAGAGCCGGAGAGGTCGCTGCCGCGAAGGTGCCATCCCCGTTGTACGTCGCCGTGATGCGGTGGCTGCCCGGCGACAAGCCCGGCAGCGTGAGCGTGGCGACCCCCGCGACGACGGCGACGGGCCCGTGGGGGATGCCGTCGACGAAGAACGTGACCGTGCCGGTCGGCGGCTGTCCCGTGCCGGTCGTCACGATTCCCGTCAGGGTCAACGGCTGGCCGACGAGCGGAGCCTGAGGAGTCGTCGAGACGGCGAGGCTGGTCGAGACGCGGACCGCGAGCACGTAGTGGTGGGTCGCTGCGCAGCCGGCGCTGTCCGTGGCGGTGACCGAGAACTCGTAGTCGCCGGCCGTGTCCGGAGTCCCCTGGAGCGTCCCGGCGCCCCCGGCGAAGGTCATGCCGGGGGGCTGGTTGCCGTCGAGCGCGAGGGTGGCGGGAGGAGCGCCGCCCTCCGGGGCGAAGAGGACCGCGTAGGGCACGCCCACGCTCGCCGGCGGCAGGGTCGGGGGAAGAACGACGAACGACTCGTTCAGGAAGACGGCGACTCCGCCGGGCGTGGACGCCGCGACCGCGATGTCCGAGCGGCCGTCGCGATCGAGGTCGGCCAGCAGGAGAGACTCCGGGACGCCGCCCGATCCGAACGCGCCGGCCGGCGTGAACTGGCCGGTTCCATCTCCCAGGAACGTCGCCACGCCGGCGTAGTCGGTGTTCGTCGCGACGATGTCCTCGTACCCGTCCCCGTTGACGTCCCCGACACCCACGGCTCCGACGAACTGGCCGACGGTGAAGCTCCCGTCGGGAGTGAAATGGCCGGTCCCGTCGCCGAGAAATGCGGAAACCCAGATCTGGCCGTTCGCGACGGCGAGATCGAGGATCCCGTCGCGGTTGAAGTCGCCGGCGGCGAGAGCCACGCCGCCGAGAGCGGTCGTCGTCGGGAGGAAGGCGCCGAAGGTGCCGTCGCCGTTGCCGAGAAGGACCGAGACGTCCGGGCCGTACTGATTGGCGACGGCGACGTCGGGGACCCCGTCTCCGTTGAAGTCCGCGAGGATCACCGCGCGCGGCTGTCCGCCGACCGCGTAGGAGACAGCGGGCGCGAAACCGCCCGCGCCGGTCCCCATCAGGATCGAAACGGTCTGCGACCCCCAGTTCGCCACGACGAGGTCGGGCCTGCCGTCGCCGTCGAGGTCCCCGACCGCCACGCCGTCCGGGTTCGTTCCGACGGCCCGCGCCGACGGAGCGGCGAAATGGCCGTTCCCGTCTCCGCGGAGGATCGCGACGGACGCACCCGCATAGTCGGCGACGGCGAGGTCCGCGTGGCCGTCGCCATCGAGATCGGCGGCGGCGAGCGCCCACGGCCGCGTCCCGGCGGGAAATCGCGCCGGCAGGCCGAGGCGCCCCGCGCCGTCGCCCAGGAGGACGGACACGTCGCCCGTGTCGGGGTTGGCGGTCGCGACGTCGACGATCCCGTCGCCGTTGAAGTCCGCGGACGCCACGGCCTGCACCGCCGCTCCGGCCGTGTAGATCGCGGGAGCGACGAAGGCGCCGCCGGAGGCCCCGAGAAAGACCCCGATCTGTCCCTCGTCCGGGATGATGAGGTCGAGGGTGCCGTCGTTGTTCACGTCCGCCTGGAGAAGGCGCTCGGCGAGCGTGACCGAATAGCGGACCGGAAGGGCCGACACCTGCCCCGATCCGTCGCCGCGAAGGATGGCGACGTCGGACGAACGCGAGAACGCGACCGCGACGTCGGCGTGCCCGTCTCCGTCGTAGTCGCCGATGGCGACGAACGTGGGGCCGGAGGTCAGGGTGGAGTGCGTCGGCGGCGAGAACGTCCCCGTGCCCGTGCCGAGGAAAATGGCCAGGTCGTCCGAGGCGCGGCTGGTCATGGCGAGGTCGAGGATGCCGTCGCCGTTCAAGTCCCCGATCGCCAGGGATGTCGCGCCGCCTCCGGTCGAATACGAGCTCGGCGCTCCGAAGCCCCCGGCGCCGTCTCCCAGAAAAATGAGGGCCCCGTTCCCGCTCTGGATCGCGGCGTCCATCTTCCCGTCGTCGTCGAAGTCGGCGGTCAGGAGGGATTGCGCGCCGAACCCGGCGTTCACGCCGGCCGCGGGCGTGAAGCTCCCGCCGCCGTCGTTGAGAAAGGTGTCGAGCGCGTTCTGGGATCCGTAGTCCGTCACGACGAGGACGTCGGGTTTCGCGTCGCCGTTCAGGTCGGCGGCGGCGAGGAGGATCGGGAAGCCCGTGTAGATCGGTCCGACCGGGTTGCCGGGCTGGAAGGCGCCGGTGCCGTCGCCGAGGTAGATGGCGACCCCGGAATCCGTGGCGGCCACGAGATCGACGTTGCCGTCGCCGTCGAAATCCGCCGCGGCGATCGCGGTCACGAAGGTCCCGGCCGGCAGGACCGGACCGGGCGTGAAGTTCCCGGCGCCGTCGCCCAGGTAGGTCGTGATCGTTCCGGTCGAGGCGCTCCCCACGACGAGGTCGAGGTTGCCGTCGTTGTCGACGTCGGCCACGGCCACGGAGAACGGCTCGGGGTCGGTCGGGACCACGGTGCCGAGATTGAAGGCCACGGGGACGCAGGTGGACGTCTTTGCCGCCCGAGGACCGGGCCGGCGCGTCGCCGCGCCGGCGGTGGGAGCGAGGGAAAGGAGGACCAGGAGCGACACTGCCCAAATCGACCGCGAGCAGGACCTGGAGAGGTGCCGAGCTGCGCTCATGGCGATCTCCGTATTGCGTTCAGTCTATCGCGGGATTCGGGTACGCCGACCTGTGCGTCTGCGGGTCAGTCCTGACTTTCTGCGTTTCGGTTCCCGGCGCAGCTGGCTCTCGGGCGAGCAAGTCATCGGGTCCTGACCCTGTCAACCCCTCTCAATTCGACCAATTCAAGCCGAGCGCCTTGGAGAGGAACACGGCCATCTGCCCGCGGGTCACGGGTTTGTCCGGGCAGTACAGCGGGGGATCGGCCTGGCAACCGCCCGTGATCCCGGCGTAGTAGAGGGCCGAGATGAACTGGAAGAACGGGTGGTCCATGGGGACGTCGCCGAAGTAGGCGGAGACGGGAGGAGGGCTGACCGATCGATGCCAGATCACCCGGGCGTTCCCGAAGAAGAGAAGGTTGGGATCGGACGTGATCTCGACGTCGAGGATCAGGGGAAAGTGAAGGGAGTACGTGTAGTCGAGCACCGCGCTGTTGAAATCGGTCTGCCAGTTGGTGTGAGGCGTGTTTCCGATCGTCGCGATCGGCGCCAGCGCGCCGTTCTCGTTCCTGTAGAGAAGAGTCAGGAAGATCACGTTGGGCGTGTTGTCGTTCAGGTTGTTCAGGGCGATGTAGTCGATGACCGCGCCGCGAGGGAGTTCCACCGGCGCGTAGAAGTGCTCGTCGAGATCAACGGCCCCGAAGCGGCCGAGGCTCCCGGACGTGCTGTACGGCTGGCCGCTGAACGCCGGATAGAAGGCCAGGGCGGAGACGGTGGTGTCCGACTCGTTTGGACCGAACTCCTCGGGGGACTGAGTCGTCGACGGCAGAGCCTGGTGAGCGAAGTGAGGTAGTTCCTGCGCCCGCGAAGCGGTGCCGAAGACGACAAACCCGACGAGGGAAACCCCCAGCCGCCTGCAGAGGAATTGGAGCATGGCGATCCTCCTGGCGGCATTGTCGATGAAAGGGGCGGCGAAGCCCAAATCGGCCGGGGAAGAGGTCAGTCCTGACTCTCTGCGTTTCGGTTCCGGGTGCGACTGACTCGGGGCCGAGCAAGTCAACACGTCAGGACTGACCCTGAAACTCAGTTCGCCCAGTGCAAGCCGAGCGCCTTTCCGAGGAACACAGCCATCTGCCGCCTGGTCAGCGGAGCGTCGGGGCAGTAGTTGCCCCCCGCGCAGCCCGCGGTGATCCCCGATGCCGCCAGCGCCTCGACGAACTGGAAGGCCGGATCCGACGCCGGGACGTCGTTGAAGGTCGGTGTGCTCGGCGGGGGGCTCGCCTGACGGTGCCAGGCGATCCGGACTCCGCCGATGGCGGTGCCGGTACTGGTCTGTCCCGAAACCTGATGAGCGACGTGGGCAGTTCCGAGACCGTCGAGGTCGGCGTCGTCGTGGAAGGTGTAGGACATGGGGCCGGTGCACACGGTGCCGTAGCCGATGTTGAGGTTTTCGCTGGCTACGCTGTCAGGGATCGTGAGCAGCCCTGCCTGTTGGCCGCCCGCGGGCAGCTTGGCTGCCTGAATCGAGGCGGAACTGCCGCTGCCGTTCGCATCGAAGAAGTAAAAGCACATCCCCGTGATCTCGGCACCGTCGGGCAGTCTCAGGGGCGCGGCAAACCCGTACCCCTGGCCGTAAAGGTAGCCGTCCGCGAGACTGATCGAGTACGTGGCGCCGGAAAATGTCGGGCGGAAGTCCGTTGGCCCGATCGTGAGCAGCTGATCGCCCAGACCATAGGACTGCCCCGAAGCGATGCTCGACCAGAGAGCGAGAACGCAAACCGCGGGGACGAAGAGAAGGGGTCGGCGAGAGCTCATGGGCACGCTCCTTTCGTCAGGAACGCTACACCCTCCCTGCAGTCCGGCGCCGAAGGAGAGTCGTCCGGTCGGCAAGCCGGGAGTCGAGCCTCTGGAGCATCGGCCCGGGTGCCCGCACGTTTGCCGGATCGGCCCGACGGCGATCTCAGTCCATTGCCGGCATGGGGCAGTAGTTTGGGGGCCGGTTGTGCTTCTCGGCGGAGACGAAACTCGCCGGCATCACCGAGGCGGGGCACCCGTACGCCTCGCCCAGAGCCCGCGCGTTCTCTCCGACGCTGGCCGGGCCCACGAGCAGGACGGCGTTCGCTCCACGCTTTGCCGCTTCGTTCCGGAGTTCGGAGTGGGACGACGTGTTTCGGTAACTTCCGTGGGATTCGATGTTGGCGATGAAGCGGCAGGTGTCAACCGCCTCGACGTCCGTGGTCAACCGGATGTTCTCGGCCCTCGGCTGAACAGAAACGCATGAGAAGCAGCAGAGGGCGAAACCGGCGGGAAGGAGCCTAACGCTCCTCATGAATCCGTTTCCGAAGAGCGATGCCGGGCGCAGCGAGAGCCCTCTCGTGCGATGGCGGGTCGGCCTTCCGTTGCGCGATGCTGGGATGATTTGGTCGGGATGCCGGGATTCGAACCCGGATTTTCCCCGTCTTCGACCGTAACGGTTGGTCTCTGAAGGGCCGGAAGCAAAGGCGATTCCGGCCCTTTTCCTTTCTGCCCGCTGAGCGCCGGGGAGCCTAGTAGACGAGTTTCGCCGGATGGTTCGCGGACAGTCTCGCGGACAGGTATGATCCCGCCCAAGTCAATGCCCGCCCCGCCTTTGATCTTCGTGGACACGAATATCCTGCTCGACTTCTACCGCCATCCGCAGGGAGATGCGAGCAAGAAAATGCTCGGTCATTTCGACGCCACGTTAGACAGCTTCATCACGACCGAGCAAGTCGAAATGGAGTTCAAGAACAATCGACGGAGAGTGTTGATATCAGAGGCGCTCACGGGGTGTCAGCCACCCAAATTTGACGGCAAATTGCTGGTGCCTGCGTTTCTCGATCAGGCGCACGCGGCGAGCAGGATGCGTCGGCTCAAGGGCGACGTGATTAAGCAATCCGGCAAGATCGCGAAGCGGATAAGGAATGTCGTCAAAGATCCAGCGAAAACAGATCTGGTCTACAAGACCTTTCAAAGACTGTTCCGGTCTCCGTCACCCTGGAATCTCACGTCAGACCGAAAAGAGCTTCGGCGAATTGAGAGCCTTGCTCGCCGCCGCTTCATGGCGGGCTATCCGCCCAGGAAGCCAGACGATCTGAGCAACGGCGACGCGATCAATTGGGAGTGGATAATTCACTGCGCGAAAGAGTCGAAACGGGACATCGTGATCGTGTCTCGTGATCACGATTACGGTGAGCCAGTCGAGAAGACGCCCATCATCAACGACTGGCTCGCTCAAGAGTTCAGGAATCGTGTCAGCCAGAAGCGAAAGATTCTCCTGACGAACATGCTGACGACGGCCTTCAAGCGCCTGGGTCTGGACGTGTCCCAGAAGGAAAAGGATGCGGAGGTCGAGCTTCTCGACGAACTGAAGGCTGTCGCGCCTGTGGCACAGACTAGAGCGAACGACGCTGCGATGATCTATCGATTATTGCGGACTCGGGGAGCGGTCGGTGCCGACTTTGGGCCGGACTACCTTGCTTGGAACAGCGGCTACAGCGAACGACCTAAGAGCACGTCGGAACAATCCGCTTCCGAACCAGAAGAGGAAGAGGAATAGAGCGCCGGGCCGCCGGGCAGGGGCGCGGCAAGCGCTCGTCCTGGCTCGCGGTCGGGCCCGCTCTACTTCCTATTGTCGCGACGGGCAGGCGGGCGAATGTTCAGCCCTCGCGCCCATGCGCAGTCTCGCGCCAACTCGCTGTCTTCGATCGGGTAAGCATTGCCCTCAGCGTCGTAGAGAAGGACGGTCGGAACGGCTTTCGGGTCGATGATCGTCGGCTCCTTCGGCGTCGAGTGCCGCCAGCCGGGATTGAAAGCGCGTTGCTTGGCGGTTATGCCCGTCATTCGTGATCCGGATTCGTACTCAGCAAGGCGCGGCGGCGTTCCTCGCGCCATTGCGCCACGTGCTCGCGGTTACGCTGCCCGCGCTCCGAGTTGACGAATCGGGCGGGCTGGATTCATGCTCTATGACACGAAGAAAACGGCGGTCGGTCTTTTGCTCGACGCGAGCCTCTCGGACGCCGAGGCGATGGACTTCTCTGGACACAAGACGGCTTCGATGCTTCAGCGCTACAGGACGAAGACGGCGAAGCGTCACGGCGCGAGTGTGAGAAAGCGCGACGAGTATCTCGACGGCTTGGGACTCGCGGACAGTTCAGCGGTGGTCGCGGACAGTTTGCTGAATTAGCTCAGCAAATTTGGTCGGGATGCCGGGATTCGAACCCGGGACCCCCTGAACCCCATTCAGGTACGCTACCAGACTGCGCCACATCCCGACCGGAAGGCGCATTTGAACAGGGTCGGGGAGGCGTGTCAAACGGCGCGCTAGAATCGGGCCGATGCGCGTTCGGCTCGTGTCCGCCTCCCATTTCGCGGCCGCCCACCGGCTTCATCGCGACGACTGGGACGAGGCGACGAACCGGCGGGTCTTCGACAAGTGCAACAACCCGAACGGGCACGGGCACACGTACGGCCTGGAAGTGACCGTCGAGGGCGCGATCGACCCCGAAACCGGGTACCTGATGGATTTCGGCCTCCTGAAGCGCGCGGTCGAGGAGGCCGTCGTCCGGAAGCTCGACCGGCGGCACCTCAATTTCGACGTGGATTTCCTGGCGGGCGTCAACCCGACCGCCGAGAACATCGCGGTCGCGATCTGGAAGCAGCTCGCGCCGCGGGTTGCGCCCGCACGGCTCGCGCGGGTGACGCTCCACGAGACCGAGCGCAACAGCGTCGTGTACGAAGGAGGGGAGCCATGAGCGCGAATCCCGAGTCCCGCAAGCTCACCCGCTCGCGCCGGCACAAGATGATCGCGGGCGTCTGCGGCGGCATCGCCGAGTACTTCGAGCTCGACCCGACGGTCGTTCGGGTGGCCTACGTGCTGATCTCGATCGTCTCGGTCGCGTTCCCCGGCATCCTGGCCTACATCATCCTCATGTTCGTGATGCCGCCTCCTCCGCCGCAGGGGCAGCCCGGCGCATGACGCGGCCCCGGATCCTCGTCACCAACGACGACGGCATCTTCTCGGAGGGAATCGAGCGGCTGGCCGCCGCGCTCGCCGAGGTCGGCGACGTCTTCACGGTGGCACCCGACCAGGAGCGCAGCGCCGCGGGGCATTCGCTCACGCTGCACCACCCGCTGCGCGCCAAGCTCATCGGGCCGCAGCGCTGGTCGGTGGACGGGACCCCGACGGATTGCGTCAACTGGGGCGTGCTGCATCTCCTGCGCGACGACCGGCCGAAGCTCCTCTTCTCGGGCATCAACCTCGGCCTGAACCTCGGGGACGACGTGACGTACTCGGGCACGGTCTCGGCGGCGTTCGAGGGAACGCTCATCGGGATCTCGTCGGTCGCCATCTCGCAGGAGATCGAGACGGGGTTCACCTTCGACGCCGCCGCGGCCTTCGCGGCGCGGCTGGCGCACGATCTGCTCGCAAAGCCTCTTCCGGGAGGGACGCTGATCAACGTCAACGTCCCGGCCGGGGCCCCGCGAGGCGTGCGAGTGGTGCGCCAGGGCCGGCGCCGCTACGGCGAGGCCGTGATCGAGAAAAAGGACCCGCGCGGCCGGCCGTATTACTGGATCGGCGCGACCCCGCCGAAGGGGGAGCTCGAGCTCGGGACGGACCTTTCGGCGGTGGCGGAGAAGTGCATCTCGCTGACGCCGCTGCACCTCGACCTGACGGACTACCGCTCGCTCGAGCTGCTCGAGGGCGTCGCCGGGAGGCTCGGGCCGGCCTGAGTCAGCCGATGCGGACGGGGCGCCCGAACACCCTCTGGTAGAAGGCCTCGAGCGTCGGATTGTCGAACGTGTTCCAGCCCCCGCAGACGTCGTGGTCGCGCGTCTCGACGTCGCAGGCGATGGCCGCCCCCGTGCTCTGCTGCCGGCCGACCAGGTAGGCGTTCACCGCCTCCTCGAGCTCCTGCCGCGTCGCGTGGGGGCGGTTCGAGGCGATCCAGGAGAAGCGAGCCTTGAACTCCTCGTCCGAGAACTGCGAGAACCCGCCGCACGGCAGGCCGAGCCGCGACGCCACCGAGCAGACGCAGTGCTCCGCGTCGACGAGCGTCACCAGCTTCTCGCGCAGCTTCGCGACGGCCTGGGGCCGCGACAGGTGGATCGGGGCTTCGATCGGGGTGGGCGGCGACGGGTTTTGGGCTTGCATGATTTGAAATTTTGGGCCTCGGGGTCCCGGTTTGGGCTGATGTGAACGCATCAATCCGCCTCGCAACCGGGCCGGTTTGCGCCTCGGCTAAGATCGCTTCGCGATGAGACGGGACAGTTTCTGGCGCGACGCGGTCGCGCTCGTGGCCCTGGCGGGAGGGGCGGCCATCGTCTCGAACGCCGTGGCGGGCCCCGAGCGCAAGCTCAGGTGGATCGGGAGCTACGCCGACACGGCGCCGGCCTCCGCTTCCAAGGCGGCGGCTCCCGGGGCGGCGGCGCCCACGGCGGCCGTGCAGCCGGTCGAAGGCGCGGCCGGCGGAGGCAAGGTCTTCGCCCCTCACCCGGACAAGGCCTGGATCGAAATCTCCGGGGACGACGTCGCGGCCCTCCACGCGCGCGGCGACGTCCTCTTTCTCGACGCCCGCCGGTCGAGCGTGTTCCGGGACGGCCACATCGCCGGGGCCCGCTCGATTTCGGTGTGGGAGTCCGACGTCGACGACAAGGTCAAGGCGCTCTTCGCGGAAGGGCGCGACCAGAGCGCGCCCGTCGTCATCTACTGCAGCGGGGGGGAGTGCGAGGACTCGCACATGCTGGCCGAGAAGATCTACCGCGTCGGTTTCGACAACGTGCTCGTGTACAAGGACGGGTTCCCGGACTGGCAGAAGCGGGGGCTCGCGGTCACGAAGGGCGACGCGCCGTGAGCGGGCGTCTGACCTCCCCCTGGCTGACGACGCGCGTCCAGTTCGTTCTGGCCGCGGTCTTCGTGGTCGCCGGCTTCGGGAAGATCGCCGACCCTCCGGGGTTCGCCCACGAGATCCACAACTACGCGCTCCTGCCGGGCGCGGCGGTCAACGTCCTGGCCCTCGTCCTGCCCTGGCTCGAGGTCGCCTGCGGGCTCGCGCTCTTTTTCGGCCTCGCGCGGCGGTCGTCCGCGCGGATCCTGGGCGTGCTGCTCCTGGTGTTCGTGGTGGCGATCACGATCAACCTCGTGCGGGGCCGGCCCGTGGACTGCGGGTGCTTCGGCGCGTCGAAGGTGGCGAAGACGCAGGAGGAGCGCCTTCGAGACATGAAGATCGCGATCGCGCGCGATGCGGGCCTGCTGCTCCTGGTCGGCCAGGTGCTGGCGGCGACGAAGCGGGAAGAGCGGGGCTGACTCCGGCCTTCGCTTCCGGAGACCGGCTCAGGCCTTTCCGAACTTCGCCTTGAGGGCGTCCCCGACGAGGATCGCGGCGGGATAGAGGATTTCCTCCTCCTCCTGCGCGTGGACGATCATCTTCTGCGCGAGCCCGGCGAAGCTCGGCTTCTTTTCCTCGGTCGCGGCCTGCATGAGGCGCCGCAGGGCGGTCACCATCTGGCCGTGCTCATCGAGCATCCGCGGCAGCTCGGTGCGCAGGGACGCGATGCGGGGAATGAACCGGGCCATCTCGTCGGTGAACTGCCCCGCGGCCACGGGGCCGAGCAGGGCGAGCGCCGGCGCCACGAACTCCTCCTCGCGGGCCATGTGCGGCTGGATCACCTTCAGGACGTCCCGGGCCGCCTCGGCGGTCTTTCCTCCCGCCCGAAGGGCATGCGCCAGCTCGCCATGGAGCTCCTCGTGTTCGACCTGGATCGTCTGGGGAATCTTGAGCTCCATGGGCGGTCTCCTGTTCTCGCGACGGGCTCAATCCGCCCGTACGGTGTCGTTCGAGACTCCCGATCGCGCCACCCGCCGCATTTCGTCGGCGCGGAACCGGTAGTGCCCGCCGGGCGTGCGGATCGCCTTGAGCAAACCCGTGCGCGCCCACCTCGTCACGGTCGAGACGGAGACGCCGAAGAGCCTCGCGACCTCGCCGCGGGAAAGGAAATCGGGCATCGGCTCCCGGAAGGCCCTCTCGGTGGACTCGGATTCGCTCATCGGTCGCGCCTCGTCAAAAACGGCCCGGCGGGCAAGGCGCGCGTCCCGGAGCGAGCCGCTCGGTGGCTCCGTCGCGCCCTGGCCGATGGCCGGCCTCGTCCTTCTTTGTAGCGCGGCGGCGCGGCGGGCGAATGATCTAAACGGACCAAAGTGTGCCTTTCGCTCATTTGGATGATTTGCATCATGTGCGGCGGAGCGGAGGCGGCATATCGTCGGCGCGATGCTTTCGCCCGTCGAGCTCGAGATCGAGCTGTTCTGCCGCGGGATGCGAATCGACGAGACGTGCGCCCTCGGCGACGACGGCCGTCCGATCCTGCGCACGCGGGCGGGCCTGGGATCGGGGCTCGAGCTGGTTCTGCCGGCCCCCCGCAAGCCCATCTGGGTCAACGTCCCCGTGGTCGAGGCGTTCGCCGCGGCGTCTCCCTTCCGTCTCTCGCGGATCGCCGGCGGATACCAGGTCTCCGACGAGCGAACGGGCGACGTGTACCCCGTGAGGGTCCCGGAGGAGCCGGCCTGGTATTCGCGAACGACGTCGTCCGGGATCCCGATGAACCGCATCGGCGTCCTGCAGGGCAACTACCTCGGCGTCTACGTCTCCAACTCATGCCTGTACTGGGCGACCTCGCCGTCCCGCGCCTGCAAGTTCTGCACGACCGGACGAAACGTCGGCGTCGCGGAGCAGGCGCGCAAGACGGTCGAGGACGTGGTCGAGGTCGCGCGCGCCGCCCGGGAGGAATCCGGCGCGATCTTCACCCACCTGAACACGGGGTACCACTTCGAGGAAGTCGACCGCCTCGAGCCGATCCACGGCCTGCGGCAGTGCGAGCCGTTCGTCCGGGCGCTGCGCCGCGAGGTCGGCGGATTCATCGGGGTCCAGGCGATGCCGGTGCCGCGCCGCAAGTTCGGCGAGTACGACGACCTCATCGAGGCGGGCGCCGACCACTTTTCCTTCTGCTACGAATTCGAGGACCCGGAGTATTTCGAGAAGCTGTGCCCCGGAAAAGCGGACACGCTCGGCCAGCAGGGCTTCTTCGAAGCCATGGAGTACACCGCGAAGAAGCTCGGGCGCGGCCGCGTCGCCGGCGAGATCATCGCGGGCCTCGAGCCGATCGAGGCGACCAAGCGGGGCATCGATCGCATCGTCGCGGCGGGGGCCTTTCCGACGGTCTGCATCTTCCGGCCGACGGTCGGATCCGAGCTCGAGAGCACGCCGCCGCCGCGCCCCGAGGACATGCGCGAGGTCTTCGCGCATCTCTACGAGGCGTGCCGGAGCGCGGGGCTCCCGGTGGGGCTGCTGCCGATCGAGGTGTCGCTCGTCGTCCAGCCGGAGGAAGCGGAGAGCCTGGCCGCGCCGAGCGCCGGCTTCCGGATCTACGAGTGGAAGCTCGCGGCGCTGCGGCAGCTCGCGCGTCCCTACGTCGCCTGGAAGTCGATGCCCCGCGGCGGTTCGGCCTGACGCCCGGCCCCGTTCCGGGCGGCCCGGCCCGGCCGTGTCCCGACTGATGGCAGAATGACCCCATGACGCGAAAGACGGAACGGGATTCCGCGCCCGGGAACGGATCGCCGCGCGACTGGATGACTCTGACGGCGCTCGGAGCCGTCTCGGGGCTCTGGGCCCTCTTCCTCTGGACCGAGCTCGTCCTGGCCCGCTCGGGAGGCAGCTCGTTCTGCGGGTCCGGCGGCAAGTTCGACTGCACCGCCGTCTGGAACGGCGCTCTCGCGTCGGCCGTGCACCGGCTGACGGGAATGCCCGTGTCGGGCTGGGGGCTGGTCTGGAGCGTCGCGGCCTTCGTCCTGCCGCTGGCGGGACTCGCACGCCTGGCGTCCGGCGAGCCGCTCGGGGCGCTGCGAACGGCGGTCCGTCTGACGGCCGGCGCGGGCGTGGCGGTCGTCGCCGTCCTCCTCTGCGCGAGCATTCTCGAGGGCGCGTTCTGCATGGGCTGCCTCGCGACGTACGTCCTCGTCCTGGCGTACGCGGCCGTCGCCCTGCTCCGGTGGCGAAGCGCGGGCTTCCCCGAAGCGGGCCAGGCGGCCACGCTCGCGGGCGGCTGCGCGGCGGCGGCGTTCGCGCTCCTCCTCTATCCGGGCCTGCACACGCCGAAGTCGAGCGGGGAGGAGGGCCGGCGGGCCGTCGCCGAGGCGGCGAGCGCCGCGCCCCTGGCGGGGACGTCAGAGGCGACCGCGCCCTCGGCCCCGGCCGCGGGCCGCGGCGGCACGGGAGACAGCGGGAAGGACAAGGTCCTCGAAGAGCTGGTCACGACGCTCGACCCGGCGGGCAAGCAGGTGCTCGCCGACTCGCTCGCGATCTACCGCGCCTCGCGGACGGCGATGCTTCCGGCCCCTCGCGCCCTGGTCGGATCGACCCTGGCGCCCGTGAGGATCACGGAGTTCACCGACATTCTCTGCGAGCATTGCTCGGCCCTGTACGACACGCTCCAGACCCTGCGCACGAACACTCCTCCCGGGAGCTACAGCGTGGACGCCCGGCAGTTCCCCCTGGATGGGCGCTGCAACGCGAGCTTCGAAGCCGGCAAGGGGGACGACGTCCGCTGCGTGGCTGCGCTGGCGCGGATCTGCGTCGAGCCGACCGGCCGGGAGCCGGAATTCACCGGCGCGCTCTTCGCCCGCCAGAAGGGACTGAACCGCGAGGCGGTCTTCGAGATCGCCGCCCCGTTCATGCCCCGGGAGAAACTGGCCGCCTGCATCGCCTCCCCGTCGGCGCGGGCGGCGCTCGACCAGGACCTCGCGGCGGCGAGCGCCTTCGACTCCGACGGGACCCCGATCGTCGCGGTCAACGGCCGCCGGGGCACGAGCTTCGGGCCGTTCCTCTACGCGATGATCCTGACGAAGGGAAACCCGGAGCATCCGGCTTTCGACGCGCTGCCGCCGGGGAACCCCTCGGCTCACCTCCACTGAGGAGGGGCGAGCCTCACTCCGCGGGCGCGATCTCGCGGAGGGCTTCGATGCGGCGGATCAGGAACCCGTCGCGCTCGGTGTCCAGAAGGCCGTCCTTCTGCCACCGGCTCATCACGCGGATCGCGGTCTCGATCGTGGTCCCGACGAGGTCGGCGATCTCCTGGCGCGAGAGGTGGAGCGGGACGTAGATGCCGCCCGGCCGCTTCTCCCCGAGCCGGTCGGCCAGCGTCGCGAAGAGGCGGGCCGCGCGGTAGTCCACGGACCCCGTCATGTCGGCCAGGCGGCGGTTGAGCGCCATGAGGCGCAGCGTCAGCCCGGCGAGCAGGCGCCGCGTGATCTCGGGCCGCTTTTCGACGAGGTGAAAGAATTCGCGCTCCGGGATCGAGACCGTGCCGCACGCCTCGAGCGCGACGGCGGACGCCGGAAAGGGCCGCTGCTCGTACACGGCGACGGCGCCCACGGGCTCGCCCGGACCCAGGATCTCGAGGATGAGGTCGCGGTCGGGAGCGGCCTTGACGATCTTCGCGCGGCCCACGAAGAGAAAGTGGATGAAGAGGGCCGCCTCGCCCTCCGCGAAGATCGTCTCGCCCTTCTCGAAGGCGCGCAGCTCGCAGAGGGGAGCCAGCGCCGCGCGGTCCTCGGCCGTCAGCGGCGCGAGGACGGGAATGGCGTCGAAGGGGATGGGCTGGCGGGCAGGCACCCGCGGATTATCGCACCGGCAGCATCGACGCGAAGGCGGCGGGCGGCCGCGGGACGGCCCGCGCGGCGGCGGGCCTCGCCCGCATCGTCCGCATCAGGTTGAAGAGGTAGAGGCAGAGCGCGAGGACGACGGGAATGCCCATGTACGAGCCGATCTGGTAGAGGACCGGGTGAAAGGCCGCCGGGTACTGGAGCAGCCGCATCAGGGCGCCGAGCAGGAGGAGCCCGTAGGTGACGTGCGCCAGGCGCGGCGACCACAGCGTCTTTCCGGAGAAGACGGGCAGGATGCGGAAGCTCATGCCCACGATCAGCAGCGTGAGGAACCCGATCGTGAAGGAGTGCCGCGCCGCGTCCGCCCACCACAGGTTCTGCGCCGGCAGGCGCGTCGTGCGCGTCAGCACGACGGCCGCGATCTCGAGCACGGCCCACAGCGCCAGCCAGCCGAACGCCAGGCGGATCGCGACCGTCGGCGCGCCCGGGGTGCGCAGCATCGGGAACACGGAGCGGCGCCAGAGGAACCCGTTGCCGCCGAGGTAGACGAGCGCCGAGAGGGCGACGAGGCCGAGGCCCGCGTCGCGAAGGGCCAGAGCCGCGGGGTCCGGGAGGCCCGGGAGCCACGACGCGAGCGCGAGCCCCACTCCGAGCATCTGCGAGACCAGGGCGGCTTCGCTCGACCCCCGGCGCGCCGGGCCCACGCCGAGGAAGAGCGACACGATGCGGTGGCCGAATCCGTAGATCCATGCGAGCAGGAATCCGTAGAGCGCGGCGAAATAGAACGGCTCGTTCAGGGCGGCGGGAAGGACGGTGTCGAGGTGGCCCCCGAGCCACACGCCCTGGGCCGCGGCGAGCGCGACGACGGCCACGAAGCACGCGGTCCCCGCGCCGACGAAGAGGACGAGGGGGTCCCGGCGGTCGTACTTGCCCGAGCGCACGCGCCCGAGCAGAGCGAAAATGAATCGGGCGAAGAGCAGGCCCGAGGCGAGCTCGAGGCCCCCGGACAGGAGCGACAGAAGGCGTCCGGCGGGATGGAACCCGAAGGGCTGGCCGATGTTGCGCAGGACGACCCCCGAGAACATCAGCCAGAAGCTCCAGCGCACCGATTTGCCCGGGCGGCCCCCGCCCTGGCCGAGGATCCGCGGCAGGGCATGGTAGGCGATGCCCATGAGGAAGAGCGCGGCAAAGCCGAGGACCTGCGTGTGCCCGTGCATCTGCCTGTGGTCCAGGGGCACGTCGCCGCCGGCGGCGATGCGCATCAGGTTGACCATGCCGGTGGTCGCGCCGAGCGTCAGGGTCAGGGCGAGCGATCCGACGAGGAAGTGCGGAGAAAAGAGGCTCGGGGTCGCCGACGGCGCGGACGGCGCGGCGGCCGCGTCCCGGACGGCGGCCTGCCGGACGTCGCGCAGGAACTCCTCGAGCGGAAGCCGGTGCGCCGTCGCGAACCAGGCGATCGGCTCGTCGGGGCCCTCCTCGCCGCCGCAGTCGCCGAGCCCGTAGCGCTCGAGGACCGGCCGCGTGGCGGGGAAGCGGCGGGTGAGCTCCCGGATGGACATCGTCGGGGGGACCAGGTTGTACGACTCCGCCGCGTCGTAGGCGGATTCGAGGTCGCCGACGACCTCGGCGAGGTCCTTGCCTTTCGCGGCGCACGCGTCCCGGAGAGGATGCATCCCCCCGCAGCAGGCGTCGAGCCCGTGCGAGGCGAGCGCGGACGAGAGCTGGGGATACCGGGCGAGAAGGTCCCTGACCGGGAGGTCCGGATCGATGCGCGCGGGGTTCGTCATGATGCCGAGGATGGCTCGGATTGCCGCCGCGAGGCCATGATCGGGATCATACGGCGCCGGCCGCGAAGGGGGCTGCCGCGCGAGCCGCCGTTGCCGGCCCGGGCGAGCGAGGACGCCGGGCTCCGCGAGCCCGTCAGTAGGCCAGGACCTTCCTTGCCGCCGCCAGGACCTTGTCGGAATTCGGGAGGATCGCCCGTTCGAGGACCCGGCTGAAGCCGACCGGGGTGAATTCCGACCCCACGCGGCCGATCGGGGCGTCGAGGTACTCGAAGGCCCTTTCCTGGATCTGGGACGCGATCTCGCCGCCGAAGCCGCCGTGGACCTTGTCCTCGTGGGCGACGAGCACGCGGCTCGTCTTGCGGACCGAGGAGAGGACCGCCTCGTGGTCCATCGGGACGAGCGAGCGCAGGTCGAGGACCTCGACGCTGCGGCCTTCTTTCTCGAGCGCCTTCGCCGCCTCGAGCGCGAAGTGGACCGGCGTGCCGTAGGCCACGATCGTGAGGTCGGTGCCCTCGCGTCGCACCCTCGCCCTGCCGAAGGGCACGGCGAAGCCGGCCGGCACGCGACACCGTGCCATCGGGTTGTTGTAGAGGAACTTGGGCTCGAGATAGACGGTGATGCCGCGGGAGCGGATCGCGGTGCGCAGGAGGCCCGCGGCGTCGTCGGCGAACGCCGGCACCACGACGCGGATGCCCGGCAGCGTCGTCAGCCAGCCCTCGATGTTCTGGGAGTGGTAGAGCCCTCCGCCGATGTATCCGCCCGAGGCCAGGCGCACGGTGACGTTCGGGACGAACTGGCCGTTCGTGCGCCACCATTCGTGGGACATCTCGACCATCTGTTCGGCGGCCGGCCAGAAGTAGTCGGCGAACTCGGCTCCCTCGACGACGACCCGGATCGAATCCGACAGGCGGCAGAATCCGTCGGCCGTCCCCATGATGAAGTCCTCGGCGATGGGGCCGTTGAAGACCCGCGAGGGGCCGAACTCCGGCTGCATGCCCTTCGTGACGTTGAAGACGCCGCCCTTCTCGCGGTACGCGACGTCCTGCCCCCAGATGTAGGTGTCGGGGTTGAAGCGAAATTCGTCCTTGAGCGTCGCGTTGATCGCCTGGACGAGCGTCTCCTCCTCGCCGGACCCGTCGGGCAGGCCGTCGGGCCAGCGGTCGGACGTCCAGGGCTCGGGGACGAGGTGCTCGAAGATCGTGGCCGGGTCCGGCTCCGGGGCCCGGCGGGCCCGGTCGCTCGCCTCTTCGTAGGCGCGCACGTTGCCGGCCTCGATCGCGGAGAGGTCGTCTTCGGAGAGAAGGCCCGTGTCGGAGAGGAGCTTGCGGAAGCGGGGGAGCGGGTCGGCCGCGCGGGCGGCGGCGAGCTCCTCGGGCGTCCGGTAGAGCTCCTGCCGGTCGGAGTTGGAGTGGGAGTGGATGCGGACGCAGCGCGCGTGGACGATCGCCGCGCCGGCGCCCGAGCGCGCGAAGGCGACGGCTTCCCGCATCGCGCGGAAGGAGTCGAAGACGTCCAGGCCGTCGCAGTGAATGATCTTGAGGTTCCTGTAGCCCGCGAAGTTGTCCGAGGCGTAGAGGTTGGCCGTCTGGTCGCTCTTCGGGACCGAGATGCCGTAGGCATTGTCCTGGACGACGAAGACGACGGGCAGCTTCTCGTGGGAGGCGCCGTTGACGGCCTCGGAGAAATACCCCTCCGACGTCGAGGACTCACCGACCGAGCAGAAGACGATCGCGTCCTTGCGGTACGTCTTGACGGCCCGGGCGAGCCCGGCGGCGTGCTGCGCGTGGTTCGAGACGCACGAGGAGACGTTCTGGATGCCGATCGAGGGCTTGGCGAAGTGGTTCGACATGTGCCGGCCGCCGGAGGCGACGTCCGTCGCCTTCGACATGCCGTTCAGGAGGATCTCCTCGGCCGTCAGGCCCGCGGCGAGGCACGTCGCCAGGTCGCGGTAGTAGGGGAAGAGGTAGTCGCGCCCCGGCCGGAACGTGAGGCCGAGAGCGAGCTGGATGGCGTCGTGCCCGGCGCACGGGGCGTGGTAGCTCCAGCCGAGGCCCTGCTTGAGGTAGTTCGGCGCCTTGTCGTCCAGAACGCGCCCGAGGTGCATGAGCGCGTACCATTTCTTGACTTCTTCGCGCGACACCCCGGCAAAGCGGGGTTCTCTCGCGGTTTCGGTGAGGTCCTGGGTTTCCGCCAAACGAATCCTCCTCGGGCGCCCCGGCGCGGCGACGCGGCATTTTACAGGGCTTCGGTTCAACGCAAAGCGCCGCTCGCGGATTCCCGAATCGCGATTCCCCTGCTATCATCGTGTCCGATGGAGTCGCGCCAGCGCAGGGACCCGGCCGCGGGCCGGGAAGAGGCCCTGCGGCGCGACATGGTGGCGCGCTTCGTGGCTCCCCGGGGCGTCGACGACCCCCGCGTTCTCGAGGCGATGTCGGAAGTCCCCCGGCACCTCTTCGTTCCCGAGCCCCTGCGGGCCAGGGCCTACGGCGACCATTCGCTCCCCATCGGCTACGGCCAGACGATCTCCCAGCCCTACGTGGTCGGCGTGATGACCCAGCGCCTGGGCATCTCGCCGGAGCACAAGATCCTGGAGATCGGGTCCGGGTCGGGATACCAGACGGCCGTCCTCGCCAGGCTCGCGCGCAGCGTGTACTCGCTGGAGCGCATCGACGAGCTCGCCCGAACGGCGGCCGCGACGCTCGCCTCCCTCGGGTACCACAACGTCTCGGTCAAGGCGTTCGACGGGACCTACGGCTATCCCGCCGCGGCGCCCTTCGACCGGATCCTCGTCACGGCGGGCACGGAGACGGTCCCGGAGCCGCTGCTCGCGCAGCTGGCGATCGGGGGGCGCCTGGTCGTCCCGATCGGCCCCGGCGGCAGGCAGAGGCTGCGGGTGATCCGCCGGCGCAAGACCGACTATGCGCAGGAGGAGGGCGAAGACGTGACGTTCGTCCCGCTGCTCGGCCGCTTCGCCGGAACCCCGGCGTGATGGCGCGCCGCATCGCCGTGCGGGGCAGGGTGCAGGGCGTCGGATTCCGGTTCTTCGCGGAGCGCGCCGCCCGCGAGCTCGGGGTCCGCGGGTGGGTGCGCAACCTCCCCGACGGCTCCGTCGAATCGGTCGCCGAAGGCGAGGACGCCGCCGTGGACGCCTACGTGGCGCGGCTCGAGCGGGGCCCTCTCACGGGCCGCGTGGATGGCATCGAGGTCGACGTCGTCGACCCCCACGGGTTCTCTTCGTTCGAGGTCACGCGATGACCGACTTTCGCCCTTTCATCCGGGACGTCCCGGATTTCCCGAGCCCGGGCATCCTCTTCCGCGACGTGACGCCTCTGCTCGCGTCCCCGGACGCCTTCCTGGCGGCGGTGCGCGCCATGGCCGAGCCGTTCCGCGGCCGGCCGCCGCAGAAGGTCCTGGGCATCGAGGCGCGGGGCTTTCTCTTCGGCACGGCGCTCGCGCGCGAGCTCCACGTGGGGATCGTTCCCGCGCGCAAGCCGGGCAAGCTCCCGCGCGCGACGGAAAGCGTGGCGTACGGGCTCGAGTACGGAAAAGATCGTCTCGAAGTGCACGCCGACTCTTTTTCGCCGGGCGAACGGGTCCTCATCGTGGACGACGTCCTCGCCACGGGCGGCACCGCGCGGGCGGCGGCCGACCTCGCGCAGAAGCTCGGCGCTGAGGTCGTCGGCGTGACGGTGTTCATCGAGCTCGGGGCCCTCGGGGGCCGCTCGAAGCTCGGCGCCTGGCCGGCTCACGCGGTCCTGATGCTATGATTCGGCCTCTTCCCGCAATAAAGTCGACTCATGGCGGCCGAACGAATACTCATCGTCGATGACGACGAGGACGTCCTCCTCATCGTCCAGACGATCCTCGACAACGCGGGGTACGCGACGATCCTCGCCCGCAACGGGCGGGAGGGAGTCGAGAAGGCGATCGAGGCCCGGCCCGACCTGATCCTGCTCGACGTGATGATGCCCGAGCTCTCGGGTTGGGAAGTCTGCACGACCCTGAAGAGCGCCCCGGAGACCCGCCCGATCCCCATCTGCATGCTGACGGTCAAGAGCGAGATCCGGGACCTCATCACGGGCATGCAGGTCGGCGCCGACGACTACATCACCAAGCCGTTCACCCGGAAGAAGCTGCTCTCGACGGTCCGCCGTCTTCTCGACGAGAAGCGCGAATCGCCTCCGACGTTCCTGACGGCCGAGAACGAGGAAGTCCGATTCAAGAACCTCCTCTTCGACGCCGTCACCGAGCTCCCGACGGTCCCGGTCATCGTGGACGCGCTGCGCGACCGGCTGCTCGACAACCGGGACATGGGCGTCCTCTACATCGACGTCGAGCAGTACAGCCACATCGAGGAGACCTACGGCTGGGAGGTCTTCGATTCGCTCCTGCGGCACACGGCGCGGACGTTGCGCCGGATGTTCGGAACGATCTTCGCGACCGAGGACTTCGTCGCCGTCAACCGCGCGGGAGGCTCGGACTTCTACGTCTTCGCGACGCTCGAGCCCGGGGAGGACGCCGCGGCCCGCCTGCAGCGAAAGGCGCGCCAGGTCGAGGAGTCGCTGCGCGGATCCCTCGACGAGGCGTTCGGGGCCCGCATCCACAAGCGGATCGGGGTCTTCGTCGGGCACGCCCTGCTGAGGCCGAACCCGCAGATGCGGATCGAGCGCCTCGTCTACCGCGCGTTGCGCCAGGCGATCGGCGTCGCGACGACGAAGGAAGAGGAGCGCCAGACGCTGCTGCGCGAGACCTTCCGGGACATCCTGCGCCGGCGGCGGGTCCGGACCGTCTACCAGGCGATCTTCCGGCTGGACACGATGGAGCTCTTCGGCCACGAGGCCCTGTCGCGCGGGCCGGCCGAGACCGCCTTCGAGAGCCCCGAGCTGCTGTTCCAGTTCGCCGGAGAGCACGAGGCGATCTGGGAGCTCGAGCAGCTCTGCCTGGGTTCGTCCGCCTCCCACTATTCCCCCGCACCCGCGGGGGGCCACCTCTTCATCAACGTCGAGGCGTCCTCGGTCGCGAGGCTCCCGCGCGAAGGCCCCCAGACGATCGCCCCGCTCTTCGCCCTGACGCACCCGGTGGTGCTGGAGGTGACGGAGCGCTCCGCGATTCGCGACCTCCCGGTCTTTCGCGGCGCCCTGGCCGAGCTGCGCGCCAAGGGGTTCCGCGTGGCGATCGACGACGCCGGTTCCGGCTACGCCTCGCTCCAGGCGATCGCGGAGCTCAAGCCCGACTTCATCAAGGTCGCCAACACCCTGATCACGGGCCTGCGCACGGACACCATCAAGCGGGACGTCGTCGAGATGCTGGTCAACCTCGCCCGCCGCATCGACGCCGTCTGCGTGGCCGAGGGGATCGAGACGCCCGAGGACCTGGACGAGTGCCGGCAGCTCGGCATCCCGTACGGCCAGGGCTTCTACCTCGGCGTTCCGAGCGAGCGCCCGGCCGAAGCCCCGGCGCGCGAGTTCACCGGCCGCATCCGCACGATCCGGTAGGAGGACGGCCCGCGGGCGGGGCGTATGCTGGCCGCATGCGACATCGCACCGTGGTTCTGCTGGCAGGGGTTCTTGCCTCCGCCGTCTCCGCGCTCGCGCAGCCGGCGCCGGCCTCGATCCCGATTCCGGGCGGAGAGCCGGGGATCGGGTTCGACGACCTGCGGTTCTCGGCCGCCCTCGGACGGGTGATCGTTCCGGCGGCCCGAACCGGCTCGATCGTCCTGCTCGAGCCCGGCGGCCCGTGGACGTTGACGCTGATCGGCGGCTTCTCTTCGCAGAAGGACTACGACGGAGGGCACGATGCAGGAGTGACGTCCGCCGACGAGGGGCGGGGATTCCTGTTCGCGGCCGACCGGACGGCGGGCCGCCTCGTCGCCGTCGACCCGAAGGACGGGCGCGTCGTGAGCTGGGCGAAGCTCGCCGCCGGCCCGGATTACGTCCGGTACGTGTCGCCGACGGGGGAGATCTGGGTCACGGAGCCCGACAAGGACCGCATCGAGATCTTTCGCCTCGAAGGCAATCCTCCGCGCCTCGTCCACGACAACTTCGTGGACGTCCCGGGAGGTCCGGAGTCGCTGGTCGTGGACGTGGCGCGGGGCCGCGCTTACACGAACCTCTGGAAGGGGACGACGGTCGCCCTCAACGTGAAGAACCGGGGCACGCTCGCGAAGTGGGCCAACGGCTGCACGGGATCGCGCGGGATCGCCCTCGACGAGGAGCGCAACTTCGTCTTCGTCGGGTGCGCGGAGGGAACCGGCGTCGCGCTCGACGGGAAGACGGGCCGGATCGCCGGGAAGATCGACGCCGGCAAGGGGATCGACGTCATCGACTACAGTCCGACGCTCCGGCACCTCTACCTGCCCGGGAGCAGGAGCGCGACGATGGCGATCGTCGCCGTGTCCGCGGCGGGGGAGCTGTCGCTCGCGGCGGAGGTGCCGACCGCGGCCGGCGCCCATTGCGTCGCGGCCGACGCCTCCGAGCACGCGTACGTGTGCGACCCTCCCGGCGGCCGGATCCTGGTGTTCCCCGACGGGCCGACGCGGTGACGGTTCGACGAGGGGAGAGCCCGGAAGGCCACGCCGGCGGCCGGGCGTTCGGCCAGCGGCCGATATAATCCGAACGATGCGGATTCTGGTCGTGGAGGACGATCCGCGGATGGCCAGCCTCCTGTCGCGCGCTCTCCGTGAGACGGGGTACGCGGTGGACGTCGTGGCGGACGGGAACGACGCCGTGGAACAGGCCTCCCTTGGAAGCTACGACCTGATGATTCTCGACATCCTCCTGCCGGGTCTCGACGGGTTCGCGGTCTGCGCCGCCGTGCGCGCTGAGAAGCCCGCGACGCCGATCCTCGTGCTGTCCGCGAGGTCGGAAATCGTGGACCGCGTCCGGGGACTCGACGCCGGAGCCGACGACTACCTGCCGAAGCCTTTCGCGGTCGAGGAGCTGCGCGCGCGCGTCGCAGCGCTCCTGCGCCGGCGCTCGCTTCCGGCGCAGATCACCCTCACGGTCGGGAACATCCGGCTGGATCGCGGCAAGCGGTCGGTCGAAGTCCGCGGGGCGGTCGTCGAGCTCACCGCGAAGGAGTACTCGCTGGTCGAATACCTGCTCCTGAACCGCGGCCGAGTCGTGACACGGCGCGAGATCGCCGAGCACGTGTGGGACGAGCACTTCGATCCCTTCTCGAACCTCATCGAGGTCTACGTCGGGCGCCTGCGCCAGAAGATCGACGCGCCGCTCGGGGCCGGCGAGCCGTCTTTCCTCACGACCCGGCGCGGCGAGGGGTATTTCGTGGAGGACCTCCGCCAGGAGGCCGACTGATTCCCCTCCCGATTCGCTGGAAGCTGACGCTGTGGTACGGCGCGGCGCTGGGCGTGATCCTCACGTTGTTTTCGGCGGCCACGTACCTGCAATACCGGGCGGCGGCCTGGAGGGCGTTCGACATCGATCTGCAGACGAACCTCGACACCCTTCAGACGGAGTTCCTCGAGGAGATCCAGGAAGCCGGAGTCCTCGCGAAGACCGAGCCGGCCCTGCTCGACCCCTGGCGGCGGCTCGACCGCGCCGCCGACGAGGCGGTTGCGGCATTCCGGCTCAACGGGCTCTACGCCGAGATCCGGTCTCCCGGCGCGCCCGACTCCCCGATGGCGCGCGTCGCGGGGGCCGGCCTTCGGGAGAAGGAATCGCTGCTCGACGACGCGTCGTGGAAAGGGCTCGAGGACGCCCGCGTGCCGCGGGTCCTCGTGCTCCCCGGCGGCCGTCGCGCCGTCGCGCGCAGCTTCCGGCCGAGCGGGTTCGGGGCCACGGTGATCCTGGCCGTCGCCGACCGCACGACGCTGGTGGAGCAGACGCTGGCGTCCATCCGGCGCGCTCTGCTGCAGCTCGGTGCGGCGGGGCTCTTCCTGGCGCTCGCCGGCGGGTACTGGCTGGCGACGAGGGTCCTCCGGCCGATCGACACCCTGACGCGCGGAGCGAACGCCATGGCGGAATCCCCGTCCCCGGGGGCCCGCCTGGCCGTTGCGAACCCGGGAGACGAGCTCGGCCGGCTCGGCATGACGCTCAACCGGCTGCTCGAGCGGATCGAGCTCTCGATGAGCCGCACCAGGGCGTTCATCGCGGACGCCGCGCACGAGCTGAAGACCCCCGTCGCAATCGTGCGCACGGAAGCCGAGCTGTCGCTGTCGCGGCACCGCAGCCCCGAAGAGTCGCGCGAGGCGATCGCCGCGATCGCCGCGGAGAGCGCCCGCCTCTCCCGGCTCGTGAGCGACCTGACGCTGCTCGCGGAGGGCGAGCTCCTCGAGCACCCCCTCGAGCGGCGCCTCGTCGACCTGCGAGAGCTGCTCCACGAGGTGGCGCGCTCGCTGAGGCCCCTGGCGGCGGCCCGGGGCCTCGAGTTCGACCTCGACGCGTCCTCGGGGGTCGAGTACCGGGGAGACGAGAGGATCCTCCGGCAGGTGTTCGTCAACCTGATGGAGAACGCGATCAAGTTCTCGCCCGCCGGGTCGCGCATTGGAGCGGTCCTGACGAGAAGCGAGGGCGGAGTCGAGCTGAGCGTGCTCGACGAGGCCCCGGCTCTGTCGGCGAACGATCGGACGAGGGTGTTCGAGCGGTTCTACCGGTCCGCGGGCGCCACGCGCGGTGAGGCCGGCGGCAGCGGGCTCGGCCTGGCCATCGTGGAGTGGGCGGTCCGCCTCCACGGGGGAGAGGTTCGCGCGGAGCCGAGGTCGCCGGGAGGAAACCGGTTCGTCGTGACCCTGCCGCTCGCGGCCGAGGGGGAGGAGCGGCGCCCGCCCGTCCTTCAGGCGCCGGGCGTGCCGGCCAGACGCCCCCGCGGGTCCATCCAGCAGTAGAGCGCGGGCAGGATCGCGAGAACGAGGAACCCCGACAGGACGAACCCGCCGATGACCGCGATCGCGAGAGGCTGCTCGAGCTGGGAGCCCTCGCCGAGCGCGAACGCGAGGGGGGCGAGAGCGAACGCGCTCGCGAGGACCGTCATGGCGACGGGCCGGCGGCGGCGGCGGGCGGAGCGGGCCCAGGCTTCCCGGGCATCGAGGCCGTGGCGCAGGCCTTCGCGCGCCTCGTGGATGACGAAGATCGAGTTTTCGCCGACGATGCCGACCATCATGATCGCGCCGACGAAGCTGGAGATGTTCAGGGTCATTCCCGTCGCCAGGAGGGCGCCGAAGACCCCGGAGAGGACCGCGACGGAGATCAGGGCGGTCAGCAGGGGCGCCCGCCAGTCGCCGAACTCGAAGAGGAGCACGATGGCCACCAGCAGGAGGCCGCCGAGAAGAACCAGGAGGAGCTCGCGGAACGAGCTCTGCTGCTGCTCGTAGAGCCCGCCGAAGTCGAAGCGCATGCCGGCCGGCAGCAGGAGGCGCGAGGCGAGCTTCGACCGGATCTCGCCGATCGCCCGGCCGAGGTCGCGTCCCTCGAGGCGCGCCGTCACCCCCAGGTAGGTCTTGAGGTTCTCGCGGTCGATCTCGGCCTCGGGCGCGCCCGTCGAGACCGAGGCGACGTCGGCGAGAGGAACCAGGGCGCCGGACGGCGTGCGCAGCCGCAGCGCGCGGATTCCGCCGGGGTCCCGGGCGAACACGCGGAGAGGGTAGAGGCGTTCCCCGATCCGGATGTTGCCGGCGAGGCTTCCGGAGACGGCCGGCTCGAGCGCCGCCTGGACGTCCTCCGTGGTCAGCCCGAAGCGGGCGGCGCCGCGGGCGCCCTGGGACGGGGACGACGCGTCCGAGCCGGGGACGCGCACCGTCAGCGCCGGGCCCGCGATGACGATCCCGTCGAAGACGTCCTCGACCCCGTCGACGTCCTTCAGGATCGCGGCGGCCTCGCGCGCCCGGTCCTGGAGCAGCGCCTGGTTCTCGCCGAAGATGCGGACGTCGATCGGTTGGGGAGCTCCGCCCGTGAGGTCGCCGATGTTGTCCTCGAGGAGCTGGCCGAAGTCCGTGTGCAGGGAGGGCGCGATCGCCGCGGCGCGGGCCCGGATGTCCGCGATGACCGCTTCGACGTCCCGCCGCTGGCGCCGGGGCTTCAACCGGATGACGTAGTCGCCCCGGTTGGGCTCGGTGATGAAGAAGCCGAGCTGCGTCCCGGTCCGGCGCGAGTAACCCCGCACGTCGGGCAGGGCGAGGAGGGTCTTCTCGACCCCGGACAGCATCGCGTCGGTGTCCGTGAGGGAGGTCCCCGGCGGCGTCCAGTAGTCCAGGATGATCGATCCCTCGTCCATCGCCGGAAGAAAGTCGGAGCCGAGGGCCCGGTGCAGCCGGTAACCGCCGGCGAGCAGCGCCGCGCACAGCAGAGCCGCGACCCAGGGCTGGCGGAAGAGGAACGGGATCCGCGTGTGCGCCTTCTCCTCCCGGGCCGTCCGGGGGCGGGCATACGCGCCTCCGAGAGCCCGGAGGGCCGACGGGACGCCGAGCGCGGAGAGGAAGAACGACACCGTCAGGGCGATCGCCATCGTCAGGGCGAGGGGCTGGAAGAAGGCGCCCGTCACTCCGGTCAGGAGCGCGAAGGGGAGGAAGATGACGATCGTCGAGAGGCTCGAGCCGATCAGGGGCGGGAGGATCGCCTTGAGCCCGGTCAGCGCGGGCGCGCTGGAGCCCTCTTCGCGGTGGCGGGAGATGCTCTCCGCCACGACGATGGCGTCGTCGGCGATCAGGCCGAGGGCGGCGGCGATTCCCCCGAGGGTCATGAGGTTGATCGTCTGGCCCGCGATGCCGAGGACGAGCAGGACGACCGCAACGGCCAGCGGCACCGTCGCCACCGACAGGATGGTCAGGCGCACGCTGCGGAGGAACACGAGGAGCACCAGGGCGGCGAGCACGACGCCGATGACGATCGCGTCGCGCACGCCGGTGACCGATCGCGACACGAATTCCGCCTGGTCGTAGAACGTGCTCCAGCGGACGCCTTTGGGAATCAGATCCGGGCGCGCTTCGAGGAGGCGCCGGACGCCCCGGGCGATCGCCACCGTGTTAGCGGAGGGCTGGCGCGTGAGGTTCACGAGCACCGCGGGCCGTCCGTCCGCCGTGGTGCGGATGTAGGAGACGGCGTCGGCGACGCGGACCTGCCCGAGGTCTCCGAGCAGCGCCGGCACGCCCCCTCCCGGGACGGGAACCGCGATCCGGCCGAGCGACTCGGTGTCCGTGACGACGCCGTCGACGAGGGCGAGGTAGAGCTCGTGGTTGGCCTCGAGCCGGCCGGCCGAGACGATCTGGTTGTTCTTCCGGATGGCGGCGAGGACGTCGGTGACGGCGAGCTTACGCGACGCGAGCGCCCCGAGGTCGAGGTGCACCTGGAACTCCCGCTGCCGTCCGCCCTGGATCTGCACCTCCGACACCCCGGCTATCCGCACGAGCTCCGGCTTGAGCGTGTACTCGGCGAGCTCCCACAGCTCGGCCTGGCTCTTCGAGTCGGACGTCAGAGCGTAGCCGAGGATCGGGAAGAGCGCGGTGTTCATGGGCGCCACGTCGACGTGCGCGTCGGCCGGAAGGTCCGGCCGCACCCGTCCGATCGCGTCCTGGAGCCGCTGCATCGCCGCCTGCATGTCGGTGCCCCACTCGAAGTTGGCGGAGATCTCCGTCGAGCCCCGCGAGGTCGTCGAGCGGACGACCCGGATGCCGGGAACGGCCAGGATCGCCTGTTCGAGGGGGCGCGTGACGCTCGGCATCATGCGCGCGGCCGGCTCGTCCCCCACGTCGGCGATGATCTTGATCACCGGAAAGGTGACCGAGGGAAAGATGGCGAGCGGCATCCCGAGGACGACGAGGAGGCCGCCGGTCGCGAGGATCGCGACGAGCAGCAGAAACGCGAACGCGCGGTCGTGGACCCAGTGAAGCAGCTTCACGGGGCGGCCGCGACCGGGGAGCCGTCCGCCAGGCCGACCTGCCCGGACACGACGACCGTCTGCCCGGCCTCGAGCGGCGGCGCCTTGATCTCGACCGCGCCGCCCGTCCTGAGTCCCGTCGTGACGTCGAGCCACCGCGCGCGGCCGCGGTCGACCACGACGATCCGGGAGGTTCCCGTGACGTCGTCGCGCAGGAGCGCCGCCTCGGGGACGGTCGCCGCGTTGCGATGCTCGGCGACGACGATGCGGGCGGTTCCGGAAAGGCCGAGGGGCGGAACCCCGGAGAGCCCGTGGAGATCGACACGGACGGGCGCGGTGAAGTCGGCGGGATTGGCCGAGGGCAGGACGTCGTGCACGGTCCCCGACAGGCGGCCGTCCCGGCCGGAGATCTCGATGGAGACGGCCTGTCCGGGACGGATGCGCGCGAGGTCGCTCTGGGACGCGTCCACCAGGAAGGCGATCGAACCGGCGTCGGCGATCGTCAGGATCTCCTGATCTTCGGAGACGCGATCGCCCCGGACGGCGGCATGGGCGAGGACGGTGCCGTCGGTCGGCGAGAGGATCGGCGCGCGCACGAGCCCGCGCTCGGCCAGGGCCACGGCCCGCGCGGCGTCCTGCTTCTCGGCGTCGGTGCGCGCCTGGCGCTCCATGTCGTGCGCGCCGGCGAGCGCGGCCTCGCTGTCGCGCGAGACGATCGCCCCGAGAGTGTCCCCGCGCCGGACGCGGTCCCCGTCGGAGACGGCGAGCTCGGTCAGTGTCCCGGCGAACGGGGCCCGGAGCTTCTGCTGGGCGAGCGCGGCGGTGTGCCCCGGCGCCGAGACGTCCTCGGTCAGGGTGGAGCGGGAGACGGCCGCCACGCGCACCGGAACGGCCACGGAGGGCTCGCTCGCCGACGCGGGCGGAGCCTCGGCCGCCCGGTCGCGGCATGCCGATGCCCCCAGCAGGGCGGAGAACGCGACGAACGCGGCGATCTTCAAGGAGTGCTCCACCGCTGCAGCGCCGCCTCGGCCACGCGGTACCGGGCCACGACCTCGCTGCGCTTGACGGCGGCGTCGAGAGAGGCGGCGTGGGCGTCGAGGACGTCGAGCGCCGAGGCGACGCCGCCGCGATACCGGCTCTCCGCCTGCAGGTAGGAGTCCCGAGCGTCGGGAAGGGCCCGGGACAGGACCTCCAGCTGCGAATAGAGGCGCGCGCGGGCGGCCCGGGCCTTCTCCCACGAGAGCTTCGCGTCGCGGCGCTCCACCTCGAGCTGAAGGCGCGCCTGCTGGAGGCCGAGGGTGGCCTGGGCCGCGCGGGCGCGGGCCGCGCCGGTGTCCCAGATCGGCCACGCGAACACGAGGGCGAAGGAATACCCGGCGTCGCGCCAGAACCGATCCCAGAACCTCGAGCTCAGGTGCGTCGTGTCGTCGGTCAGGAACCCGCCGTCCGCCGTCAGGAAGAGGCGGGGGCGGCGCTCGGCCTCGGCGATCGTCTTGTCGGCCTCCGCCGACCGGGCCGCGGCCTCGGCCGCGCCGATCTCGGGAGCGCTCTGCCAGGCGGCGGCATCGGCCTCCTGCGGAGGACGGGGCGAGGGCAGCGCGGCCAGGGCCAGGGGAGCGGCCGGCTCGCGGCCCATGAGATCGTTCAGGGAGAGCCGCGCCTCGTCGGCGCGCTGCTCCGTCTCGACGAGGGCGGCCTCCTCGAGCGCGAGCCGCACGTCCGTCCTCGACACGTCCGCCGCGACCCCCTGGCCCGCGGCCTGGCGGCTCTGGAGCGAGCTGCGGTAGGACCGGAGCTGCTCGAGGCCGGAGCGTCGGATGGCGGCTTCTTCGTCGGCCTGCAGGAGCTCGCTGAAGCGGCTGCGCACCTCGAGCTCGAGGTCCTTCTCCGCCATCCGATAGCGCGCCCGGGCGGCCTCGATTCCGGCGTCGGCGCGCGCGACGGCGGCCTTGAGCGCGCCGCCGGCGTACAGCGGCTGCCGCACGACGGCCTGGAGCCGCGCCTCGCCCAGGTTCGTGATCGCCGCGCTGTAACCGGGAGGCGCGTAGATGAAATCTCCCTCGAGGGCGACCTTCAGCCAGCGCTCGGCGCGCGCCTCCTTCTCGCGCTCTCCGGCGACGGTCATCTCGAGCGCGGGAAGGGGCAGGCGGGCGTTGGCGGATCGGGCCTCGGCCAGGGCCTGCTCGAGGGTGAGGGGCTCGATGGCGGAGACCGAAGCCGCGAGACCCAGAACGCAGACGAGGGCCGCGGCAGCCGTCCGTCCCTGCGAGGTGCTGGCGAGCGCTCGGGTCATCCGGCGGCCGAGAATGACTGCCCGGTCCCGTTGGCGCCGGCAGGCTCGGCCCGAGGTCCCGGCCTCCGGAACGAGGAAAATCCGCCCCCGGCCGAACCGACGACGGCGGCAGCCGCGGTCGCTCGGAGGGCGCACGGGCCTGGGGCGGTGTGCGCGAGGACAGTCATCGGTTTGCGTCTCCAGGAATCCTATATCGCGGCGCAGACTCGATCCCTGGGCATCCCCTGCTCAATGGTTCATGAACTCGACACGTCGGCGAAGGCCAAGCCTCTCCTCGCCGGGGCGAAGTCCGTGTAAAGTCGGCGCGGGGGATCCACTCATGCGTGTCTCGGGGTTTCTGCTGGTCGCGGTGTCGGCGATGCTGTTCGTCCCGCGTCCGTCCGCGGCTCAAACCGGACCCGGCTACCGGGTGGTCCAGAAGGTCGCCGTCGGCGGCGACGGGGGCTGGGATTACCTGACCGTGGACTCCGCGGCGCGGAGGCTGTACGTCACGCGCGGGACGCGGGTGCTGGTCTTCGACGCGGACTCGATGACGCCCGTCGGGGAGATCCCGAACACCGCCGGCGTCCACGGCGTTGCGCTCGCGCCCGAGCTCGGCCGGGGGTTCGCGAGCGACGGCCGCGCCGGCAGCGTCACGATCTTCGACCTGAAGACGCTCAGGACCCTCGACGAGGTCAAGGTCACGGGCGAGAATCCCGACGCGATCCTCTACGACCCGCCTTCGAAGCATGTGTTCGCCTTCAACGGGCGATCCGCCAGCGCCACCGTCCTCGAAGGGGCCACGGGCAAGGTGACCGGAACCGTGGCCCTCGGGGGCAAGCCCGAGTTCGCCACAACGGATCTGGCCGGGCGCGTCTTCGTCAACATCGAGGACAGGAGCGAGGTCGTCGTCCTCGACGCGGGAAAGCGCGAGGTCCTTCACCGCTGGCCGCTCGCTCCGTGCGAGGAGCCGTCGGGCATGGCCATCGATCGGTCGAAGAAGAGGCTCTTCATCGGGTGCGGCAACGAGAAGATGGCGGTGGTGGACACGGCGTCCGGAAAGGTCCTCGCCACGGTCCCGATCGGGAAGGGCGTGGACGCCAACGGGTTCGACCCGGCCACGGGCTACGCCTTCAGCTCGAACGGGGAGGGAACGCTGACCGTCGTTCACGAAGACCCTGCCGGCACGTTCGCGGTGCTCGAGACGGTCCCGACCGAGCGCGGCGCGCGCACGATGGCGCTCGACGAGAAGACCCACCGTGTCTTCCTGGCGACCGCGGACTTCGGGCCCCCGCCGTCGCCGACGGCCGACCAGCCGCACCCGAGGCCGAGCATGTTCCCCGGGAGCTTCCGGATCCTCGTCGTCGCACGGCAGCCGTAAGCCGGTCACTTCCAGCCGGGAGGGACCTCGCCGAGGGGGCCGTGCCCGCAGCCGAAGCGGGCGGCCGCGTCCGGACGCGCAGCGGAAACCGGGGCGGTCGCCGCCGTCATGGACGCCAGACGTGCGGGGTCGCTGAGGTCGTAGAGCTCCGCGGAGGCGCCGGGGGCCTCGATCGCCTCGAGCCGGCGTCCGATGCTCGCGAGGTAGCCGCGGATCGTCGGCTGTTCCGCGAGACCCGGGACGGCGTGGGCGAAGACGACCCAGACGCGGGGGCGCCCCCGAAACCGGTCGATCTCCTCGAGGTAGAGGCGCGGCTCGCCGCGGTGGCAGAGCCCGAAGTCGGCCTCCGCGGAACCGATCCCGAACCCCGGGCCGTAGAAGCGCACCGCGCGCTCGGCGCCGTAGTAGACGTAGAGGGCGTCGCCGGCGGCCCGCCGAGCGGCCAGGCTTGCGAGAACCGGCCGCGTCTCTTCGTACCGGTAAGGCGGCAGATGGAGGGCGGTCGGGATCAGCAGCGCGGCGGCGAACGCGGACGCGGCGACCGGGGCCGGCAGGCCGGCGCGGGTCAGACCGGCGACGAGCGACTCCACCAGTTCGGCGCCCGCGATCAGGGCGACGGGCGTGAGAAAGAGAATGGCCCGGCCGGAGAAGGGATACAGGTGGAGGGCGGCCGCCGCCAGCGTGACCACGGCGGGGCCCACGAGCACCGGCGCGAGATCCCGGCGCTTCGCCCAGAGCACGGCGCACGCGAGGAGGACGACGGCGAGCACGACGGGCCGGGGCAGAGAGGGCTGCCAGAAGCTTTGCATGTAGGCCCTCGTCGAGGGGCTCAGGCTGTGAAATCCGAGCGCCGTCGCCGCGGCGGCGGCAGCCGCCCAGAGCCCGAGGACGGGCGCCAGCTCGCGGAGGGCCGGCCAACCCCCGCGCCGCAGGGCGATCCAGGCGATTCCCGCGCCGAGCCCGGCCAGCTGGAGGACGGCGGGCTGCGAGAAGAAGACCGATGCCGTCCCGACAAGGGCCGCGGAGGCGGCGGCCCGCCCGGTCCTCGTCGGCCCGCAGAGGTCGAGCGCCACCAGCGTCAGGAAGATGGCCGCGGTGACGTCCGTGGAGTACTGCTTGAGCTCCGAGCCGTAGGCGACGAGGAACGGCGCCAGGGAGAAGGCGGCGACGGCGAAGACGGCCGTCCAGCCCGCGAGGACCCGACGGGCGAGCAGGGCGAAGAGGGGCAGGGACACCAGGCTTCCGAGCAGGGCGAGGAGCCTCAGCGCGAGCTCGCTCGGCCCGAAGAGGGCCGCCGCGGCCTTGAGGGCCGCGAGAAACCCCGGCGGCGCGACCTGGTCGAGGAAGAGCGGCTGCGCCAGCAGGGCGCGGAGGGGCAGGTGGAGCACGTTTTCCGCCAGACCGAGCTCATCGATCCAGAGCGAGGCGTTGGCGAGGTACTGCCAGAGGCGCAGGCCCGCGCCGGCGAGCAGAAGCACGGCGACCGCGAGCCGCCGCGGGGAGATTTTCACCCGGCGATGTTAGCCGACGGCCGCCGCCGCCGGCGTAAGATCTCGCGCGGCCACGCATGAAGCTCGAAACCGGCGCCGACACTCCGACCGCGGGCGCCGGAGCGCTGTACGGCATTCTCGCTCTGGCCGTCGCGCGCCTCTGGATCGTGCCCCTCCCTTCGAGCCTGCTCCTGGACGAATTCGGAACGTGGTGGGTTTCCGGAGGGCCGCCCGGCGAAATCCTCGCGCGTGCCCGGCTCTTCCCCCAGTCCGTTCCCTACGCGGCCATCGTCCGGGTCGCGCGGGCGATCGGCGGCAGCGGCGAGATCGCGCTCCGTCTTCCGTCCCTGCTGGCCGCGGCTGCGGCCGCGTGGGTTCTCTTCCGGCTCGGCCGCGAGCTCTTCGACCGCGAATCGGGGCTCTTCGCCGCGGCGATCTTCTCGGGGTACCCGCTGGTCTGCTTCGCGGCCGGGGACGCGCGCCCGTACGCGTTCGGCGTCCTCTCGACGACCGGGGCCCTGTGGGCGCTCGTGCGGTGGCTCGACCGCGGGCGCGTTCGGGAGGCCCTCGTCTACGTGGCGCTGGCGAGCGTCTCGGTCTACTTCCAGTATCTCTTCGCGACGATGTTCGTCGTCCACGCTCTCTATGCCTGGCGCCGGTGGCGGCGCCGCGGCCCCGTCGGCCTGGCTTCGCTGGCGGCGGCCGCGGGAGGAATCGCCCTCCTGACGGCCCCGGCGGCGCTGCTCGTCCGGGAGATCGGCCGCGATCGGGCCGTCCATGCCTTCGAGCCGGTTCCCGGAGCGGCCGGGCTGTTCCTGGCGGTCGTGCCGACGGGGGTGATCGCCGCCCTGCTCGGGAGCGTCCTGATCGGCGCCGCGTTCGGCGTGGTCCGGTTCCGCAGGGGAGAGATGGTCGGACCCGCGGCCCGGGAGGGCGCCGCGAGGTCGTCCGGCGACGCGGTCTATCTCTCGGCGCTCTGCGCCGTCCTTCCGGCGGTCCTGCTCTTCGCGTTGTCGAGGGCGACGGGGACCTCGGTCTTCGTTCCCCGTTACATGATCTGCATGATCCCGGGGCAGGCGCTGCTGCTGGCGCGGGCCCTGCGCGCGGTCGAGCCGGCCCGCGGGCGGACGGCGATCGTCGCGGGCTACCTCGTCATCCAGATCCTCGCGAGGGGGACCAGGATCGCGCACGGCAGCGAGAACTGGCGCGGCGCGGCGGCCGCGGTCGCCGAAGCCAACGGCGTCCGTCCGGTTCTACTTTCGGGCACCTACACGGAGTCGCGCGACGTCGGCCGGGTGCGGAGCGCGGAGCACGCCGCCTACCTGCGCGCGCCCCTCGAGTTCTATCCGGCCGGCGGCCCGACGGCGCTGCTGCCGCTGCTCGCCGGAGCAGACGCCGAAGCCTACGCCGCGGCGCTCCTCGACGCGGCGCCGGCGTTCGACGGCGGGTTCGCGCTCATCGAACGTTCCTCGCGGTACCCGTCCTGGGAGCCGTGGCTCGAGCGGCGCCTGGCCCCGAAGGGCTTTCGCGCGCGCCGGGTCTGGGACCGCGGAAACCCGGCGGCGTGGGTCTTCGAGCGGGCGGCGCCCGTCGCGCCGGCCCCCCGGTGACCCTCAGCCCGTCAGACGGTCGCGCCAGCGAAGGATCGGCTTCTCGTACCGGCGGTACATCACCGCCGAAAGAGCGAGCGTGACCGCGAGGGCCGCGGCCGCGGCCCCGGTCGTGGCTCCGAAGCTCGGGCTCCGGGCCGCCAGCGGCGCGAAGGCCTCGAAGACCTCCAGGTGGAGGAGGTAGGCGGCGTAGCTCGTCACGGACAGGAAGTGGAAGACACGGGTCCACCTCCAGCGGGCCGCCGTGACGTTGACCGAGTCGCTCGTCTCCAGGCAGAGGAGCAGTCCTCCCGCGAAGACCGAGACGAGGAGAAACAGGGTCGTGCGCGCGGGAACGGAGACGTCGATCCGGTGCGCGTGATACAGCGACCAGACCCGCCAGCCCGCGTAGAGAAGCCCCGCCGCGGAGAGCGCGAAGAGGAGGCGCCTCCGCGCCGCCAGGGCGGCCCAGGCCTTCGGAAAATGGACGGACACGCCCGCCAGGGCGACGCCGACCATGAGGCTGTCCATCCGCAATGGGGGCTTCTTCCGGATGCCGAAGTCCCAGGTCGGGTCGGCGCCGAGGACGTAGGTCACCCGCAGGAGGAGGGAGACGGCGACGACCGCGAGGCAGGCCGCGAAGAAGGCGCGCCGGGGACGCCGGGTCCCGAGGCGGGCGGCGAGGAGAAGGACGAGCGGGATCAGGAGGTAGAACCACTCCTCGATCGAGAGGCTCCAGGAGACCGGGAAGAACTCGAGGTCCTTGCGGCTGAAGTTCTGGAGAAAGAAGAGGCTGTTCCAGTTGAAGCGGCGGCTGGTCAGGGCGATGAGGAGGACGACGAGGTAGTAGGGCGGCAGGGTTCTCAACCAGCGGCGTACGTAGAAACGCCGCAGGGCGCGCCAGGATCCGTCCCGGAGCACGTCCTCCAGGAGGATCCGGCCGATCAGGAACCCGCTCAGGGCGAAGAAGAGCTCGACCCCCAGGAACCCGAGGGCGTAGTACGCCGCGTTGAGGTCGAAGGTCGTCCAGCGAAGGAAGAACGTCAGGGCGTGCGCGACGAGCACGAGGGAGATGGCGCCGCTGCGGAGGATGTCGAGGCCGAGGTTTCGCGCGGGAAGCGGGCCACTCATCCGGGGAGCATTCTAAACACCCGGCGCCGCGCGGCGGCGTGAAACGGAATTCCGAATCGTGAAATCATGGACGCCGGCGGGGCCGTAGCTCAGTTGGATAGAGCAAGAGTTTCCTAAACTCCTGGACCCCGTCCTGAGCGAGCGTCTCCTCAAGGATTTGCGCGACGGTGGCATCCGCCGTGTAACTCCTATGCAACGCATCCGAAACTTCTTGGCAAGCCTCCTCTTCAACCCTGAGACGCCAAGGGGCCGCTCGCGAGTCGGCGCGCCGACCAAGTTGCGGGTCCGGTGGGTTCGTTTCGTAATTTGGCCTTTTTGCCGGCCTTCTCTCCAGATGCCTACTCAACACGTTTCTGCCGCTTGAGCCGCCGCGCTTGGAGCTTCATCAACTGATTGAGCAGCCGCTCTCCCTGGCGAGCCAAGTGTGCCGAGTAGCGCAGGATCTTGTTGAGCTCGGCTTCGTCAGGAACAAGGGCCCGGTCGAGTGCCACGTCCATCGCGACGTTCTCCGAATAGGCCTCGGAGAGTCGAGGAAGAAGCGCCGTTGCCTCCTCCTCGATCTTCGTGATCAGGGCGGCGCGCTGCTCGACCGACAGCCCTCCAAGATGGTCTAGCGCAGCTTTGCGCCAATCCGCCGCCTCGTCTCGATCGTCGTCGTCATCGTCGCGAATCTGCATCCAGACCCGTTGCAGGAACTGGTCACTGTTCTCGAGCGCCACGTCGGTGTCCGATAGCAACTCGATGAGGTCCATCTGCGCCCACACCATGCTGGAGGTGACCTTCAGATCATTCGCTGTCATGGTGTCGTTTGCAGGGTGCGGCCGTTTGCCGCTCCAGGCATCGGCTTCGAGCCTGCGCCCGTTTTCCTTTAACGCCTCCTGGGCTTGGCCTTGCGTCACCCCGGCCTGGTACCGGGCGTGCCGGGCCTCGTGCCACTTGCTCAGTACGATCTGCTGAACGAGTGCGTCCTCGAGCGCGCCGACGGGTTCGAGGTCCGCACGGACGCCTTCGAGCAGCCTGACGAATTCGATCGGGTTCTCGAAAAGAGGCGGGCCCGTTAGCACCGCGGTGCGTGCGAAGATTCCGTGAATCAGGGAGTTCGCGGATGAGATCAGTTTCCCCCTCGGGGTTTTCGGGCCCGTACTGCTTTTTGAGTTCCGGCGGTTCGCTTCGATCTTCCGCTGTGAAATTGGCTTTTCCATTGGACTGTTCCTTCATGTTGCAACGTTAATTACTGGAGGGTGCATTTCGATCGAGCAGTGGAGGCAGCGCCTGAAACGGCGGCGCCCGCTCGGTTGTCGACCGGAGGGGCGTGACGAATCCGGCGATCGTGTTGCTCATATATGTACAATCCGAGCCAGGACCTGCGAACCGGGAAGAACGCTGAGATCTCAGGGTTTGTTGATCCGAGCCGGTCAATCCGGACGTACTCCGACTCTTGTCGCTCATGATTCAAAGATCCGAGCTGGGGGCTCGAGCCGGGCAAGAAGCCTGGAGTCTCGGCGTTCTCGATCCGGACGGGTGGTAGCGGGAATGCCAGGCTCGTTCTGCTCATGATTGAAAGATCCGAGGCTGGGGTGCGAATTGGGGCTAGAGCCCGAGATCTCGGCTTTTCTTCCCCCAGCTGGTCAATATCGGTGCTCCGACCACTGCCGTCCAATGATTGAAAGATCCGAGCGAGGGGGCCCGGGCCGGGAGATGAGCCTGGAATCTCGGCGTTCCCGGCTCGAAGGGCCAGAAAAGGTCCGAAAATCTCACTCCTTTGGGCCCAACGGTTGTCGACAAGTCCAACAGGGCGTGGGAAACTTGTTACCTAAACTAGGCATTCCGGATGGGCACCGTGTCGCGGCAGGCGGCCGCGCCGTCGCCGCCGAGGTGCCGGAAAGCACAAGGCAATCGAGGTCAACATGGCGACGCAGACAGGCCCGCCTTTTCTCGGCCGACCAGTGCTGTCGAGTGAGCGGTGCAGAGGGTGCGGGACGAGTCTGCTTGGGGTGCCGTATTGGGTCGCCGAATCCAATGACAGCGGCTGGATCGGGTTCAGTCTCGTATGTGCTTACGAGTGCTTAGCACAGCCGTCGCACCTTCGGCTCGTGCGAGAGGTCCAGGTCGAGAAGTCTGGGCGGTAGGGGCGCCAGCCACGCCGCGGCCTGACGGAGGTTGGCAGATCGCAACGCCACGCCTACAAACGTAAGCCATCGCCTGGCCCGCGCCGGAGGTCTTGCCGTCAGCGAGAGGCACTACTCGCGCGGCTCTTTAAGGGGCTCGCCGTCCGCGGCTACCAGCAGCACGCGGTTTGGGACGTAAGCGGTCCGAAGAGTCGCGAGAAGGGACTCGGCCTCGGCGCGGGAATTGTGCGTGACGATGACGATCGCCTTGGCGGAGTCGAGGTAGAAATCCAAGCCTCCTCGCACCTGAAGAGACTCCGGTCGCAGTTGCTTTGAGCACGGCCGCAGGCGGCCGGATTCGCGATCGACTTCGTTATTTTTCGACTACCGTGCAGGCTCTGCTGGGAATCGCGGAAGCCGAAAGGAGACCGTTCTTCGGCCGTCGCGCTCGTCGCTCACTTCAGCCGGGATCGGAGCGTGCCGGGTGGTTTCGTCAGAGCGGGTCATTTCGTGAAAGTCATTGCAGAAGGGGCAGTGAACCTGGCCCCTCCAGTCGGACTTTTCGAGAAGACTGAGGGGGAATGCCTGGCCGCAGTAGAAGCTTCGGCCCGTCGATTCGCATTGGAAGCCGCCGAACGCGAAGGTGTCGCCCAGTTCGGCCCCGGCGGTCTCGAGCGGCACGATCACTTTCAATTTCACGCTGCTCAATCGAACCCTCCTGGAGAGACTCCACCCTATCATCGCGCCGTGCGGTGGTTGCGGCCGAGCATTCCCGCCTTCTCACGCCGTCCCTCCGCGACTGGGTTCTAACGGCTTCGTCGGCGGAAAGTCCCCTCGTAGATGACGGGACCGCCCTGTGGGATTGTGCGGCCGGCGACAGGTCGGTTGTACTCGGTGAGTGGTCCGGGCGGATCCTTCTCCCATCCGGCTCGGAAGAGTTCCTCCTTCACCTGAGTCTCGGTGAGGAAGCACTGTGGCTCGCCGGCGAAACGGGTGAATACGAAGGGTTCGCCCGGAATGGGCCGGTCCTCCGGGGGGAGCGTGGTGCGGGAGAAGGTGAAAAGGAAAAGACCCGCGCCCGGCCGGGCGATGCGGGTCGCCTCCGCGACCGCGCGACGAAACTCGGCCGTGGAGCGCGCGAGGTTCCAGATTCCATGCGCGACCACGAGGTCGAAGGTTGCGTCGCGCAGCGGCAGATAATCCATGGACGCGCGCACGAGAGCAACCTTTCCGGCGACGCCCTCCTTGACGACCCGTCTGCGTGCCCCTTGCAGCATGGGCCAGGACGCGTCCGTTCCCACCAGGGTCGCGCCATGCGCCGCCATGGATGCGGCGTTGCGGGCCGCACCGCAACCCAGGTCCAGGATGCGCAGCCTCGGGCAACGAGCAATCTCGGTACGGACGAACTCCAGGAGGACCTCGTTGGCGGCAGCCGTGGAAAAGCTTCCGACGATCTCCGTCCCATCCCAGCGGCTGGTGTCGGTCAACGAAAACGCTCTGCCGCTTCGGCGGGCAAGGCGGCGGCCGTGGCATTCCGTTGCAGCTGTTCGGCGGAGTCGGTACCGTCGGATATGGCGCTCGCGTAGGGCGCGTCCTCGCGCTCGGAGTACAGGCGCCCGGGCGTCGCGAGGACGAAAAGGTCCGCAAGAGTGCACGCGTTGGGGGCGAAGGGTCGTAGCATCAGTACGAGCGGACTGTATCGCGACACAGTCGACTCTCTATCAAGGAGCAGCGGCTGGCAAAGTCGGCCTTCCATGCCTCCAAAGTACGACTCGCGACCACTGCTCCAAGCTGTTACGGTTCCTGTGCGCGAGGAGACCAATGGCGGTGGAATGGTTCAAGCGTAGGATCCCGTCTCTTGGAATTCGGAAGCCGATCGAGCGCGTGGCAGAACCACGCGCGTCGTCACGTCGCCTGCGAAATGCGATGCGCTGCCTGGTCCACGAAAGAAGATGTAGACCTCAGGAGGCGACGAACCACATCGCGGTGTCCGAGGAGTCGGCCCTCGCGAAGCTCCCGAAATGAACCGCCAGGCGGGCGAGACCGTCTTCACCATCGGCCACTCCACCCGGACCCTCGCCGAATTCGTGGCGCTCCTGCGGCAGGTCGAAGTCACGATGCTCGTGGACGTACGCTCAATCCCGCGCTCGCGGACGACACCGCAGTTCAACGAGGAGACACTGCCCGAATCGCTAGCCCGTGATGGCATCGGCTACCGGCACCTGCGATCGCTGGGTGGCCGTCGTCACCATCGCAAGGGCGCGCCGGCCTCGCTCAACACATACTGGCGCGTCACGGCGTTCCGGAATTACGCCGACTACGCGGAGACGGGCGAATTTCGTGCGGGCCTCGATGCGCTGCACGCGATCGCGCGCGAGGATCGGTGCGCGATCATGTGCGCCGAAGCCGTTTGGTGGCGTTGTCATCGTCGGATCATCGCCGACTACCTGCTGGCCGACGGGACGCGCGTCGAACACATCATGGGGCCTGGTCGAGTCGTCCCGGCGACGCGCACGCCCGGTGCGCGGGTCATGGCGGAGGGCACGCTGCGATACCCCGCGCCGGAGGACGCGGAGGAGACCGCGAGCGGCGACTGAGCACTGTCTCGAGCACGACAGCGCAGGGGTCGTCATCGCGTCAACCGTGCCTGGGACGGAAGGTCGGGAGCGGGGGCGAGGTCCCGCTCGGCTGCTCCACCTGCCTTCCCGAAGAGGCGCGAGAAGAAAAAAAACATCGCCGGTAGCAGGAGAAGCGTGGCGACCGCCGCGGAGACCGGGAAGCTCGGGAGGGAGCTCCCGGTCGGCGCGATGAGGAGGTAGGTGTCGAGCCAGCGGCCGAGGAGGACGACGAGCGCCACTTGTGCCAGGAATCCCGGCCGGCGCTTCACCCTTGCGCAGAGGAGTGCGATGAACGGCACGGCAAAGTTCAGGACCGGGTTCAGCCAGAAGAGCAGCGTCCATCCGCCCGTGAGACGCCGAGCGAAATACGGGGTCTCCTCCGGGAGGTTGCTGTACCAGATCAGGAGGTACTGGCAGAACCAGATGTACGCCCAGAACATCGCGAAGGCGAAGAGGAGCTTTCCGAGGTCGTGAAGCGTCTCCGGAGCGAGTCCCCGCCCGAGGGAGCCCCTTCGATCCTGCCAGATCGCGAGGACGGCGACCGCCGCAATGCCTCCGAGGAACGTGCCCGAGAAGAGGTAGACGGAGAACATCGTGCTGTACCACTCGGGCTCGAGGGACATCGCCCAGTCCCAGGAGGCAACCGAGAGCGTCGGGGGGAGCACGAGGAGGAACAGCACCGAGGAGCGCGCGAACGCCCCGCGTGCCTCGGCCGAGGGCTGCCCGTCGAGGGCGGCCATGCGTTCGCGAAGGTGCCGGGCCAGGGCCGTCCAGAGAACGAGGACGACGAGCGAGCGAGTGAGGAAGAAGGAGGGATTGAGCCAGACCGCCTTGCCGTGGAGCGCGTGGCTCGTCTGGGCCGCGCCCGGGCGTGCCCAGGGGTAAAGTGTTCTCAGGCCGAGGACGAGCGTCAGGAAGAGCGCGACGCCCGGGACGGCGAGTGTGCCAGCGAGGGCCGAGGCGACTGGCCGGACGGGCGCCCACCAGCGCGCGCCGGAGACGCCCTGGATTGCGGCGAAAACAGCGCCGCCGAGCGCGACGGTCAACCCGAAGAGAGCGGCGGTGAGAAGACCGGGAAACGCCTGCTGCGGATCGGTGATCGCGCCGTAGGCGAGAACACCGATGCCGACAAGGGCCGGGACCGCGAACTCTTCGGCGCGGGCACGAATGAGGCCACCCCTTCGGAAGGTCGTCCTCATTTCGCACTTCCCGTCGTCGCGGTTGCGGGACCAGAGGCCGCGGCTGCCTCCGAGGCGCTCTGCTGGAGCTGGCGCACCCAGAGGATCGCGCGCCAGCGGTCGTCGGGCCGCACCTGCGCTGCGTGGGACGGCATGATCCCCTGGCCGAGCGTGATGATGTGGTAGATCTGCCCGTCGCGGAGACTCTTCGCGTGGGCTGCCAGGAGGCTCGGCGGATTCGGGAACCTCCCGATGATCGGGCCGTCCCCCTCGCCCCTGGGACCATGGCAGACGAAGCAGATCGAGTCGAAGACCTGCTTGCCCCGCGTCAGGTGTTCGGGAGTCGGGGAGAACGGATTGTCGAGCTCGAGGCCTGCCCGCTTCGCCTCCTCGGGGCCCGGACCGTAGGAAAAAGGCGTCCATCCCACCGGGACCGTCCCCGCGGGCGGGACGCGAAGGGCGGGGCGGCCCTTCCTCAGGGGGTCGGCATCGTAGGCGTGGACCGTCCCGGAACGGACCATCCCGGGGAGGATCTCGTAGCCGGGACGATCCCCTTCGGCGGAGCAGCCGAGGACACCCGCGCAGATTGCGGCGAGCAGCAGGAGAAGGCTGCGGCGCGCGGCGATCACAGGACCCTCCACCCCTCGGAGACCTCGATGGGCCCGAGGGAAGGCAGGAGCGCGTGGAAGCGCGCGGGGGAAAAACCGGCGTCTCGCTCCACGACGAGAACGACGAAGCGGTCGTCGGTGACCGCGAGGTGGGGCTGGGCCGCCGGGCGTGACTCCATGCGTGGCAAGAGGCGACGCCTGGCGAGAAGCCCGGCAACCGTGGCGAAGGCGGCGAAGAGGACGGTCAACTCGAAACTGACGGGCACCTGCGCCGGGAGGGCGAGCGGCGACTTGCCGCCGATCATGAGCGGCCAGTCGATGGCATGCGTCCAGATCTGGAAGCCGAACGCGAGCGTTCCCCCGAAGAGCCCTCCGATGAACGTTGCCCATCCGAGGCGCGAAGGGGGAAGGCCGAGGGCTTCTCCCATGCCGTGAACGAGAAACGGCGAGTGGACGTCGAACACCTCAAAGCCCCCGGCCCGGAGCCGCCGGACGGCCTCGAGCGTCCGGAAGGGGTCGTCGAAAGACAGCGCGTGGACGCGCCGCCGCGTGCCGGCGACGAGCAGCGCGTCAATGCGAGGCATGCGCCCCCTCCCTCTGCTCGGCGAGCGTGTGCTTGACCTCGTGAAACGAGACCAGGGGTGCGAATCGGACGAAGAGAAAGAAGCACGTGAAGAACAGCCCGAAACTCCCGAGAAGGATCCCGATCTCCACGAGCGTCGGCGTGTAGAAGCTCCAGGACGACGGGAGGTAGTCGCGATGGAGCGAGATGACGACGATGTTGAATCTTTCGAACCACATCCCGACGTTGACGAGAAGCGAAGCGGCGAACAGAACGGGCACCGAGCGGCGCAGGCGTGCGGACCAGAAAAGCTGAGGCACCATCACGTTGCAGAAGACCATCGTCCAGTAGGCCCAGGCGTACGGGCCGAAGGCGCGATTCATGAACGTGAACCGCTCGTAGGGGTTCTCGCTGTACCAGGCGATGAAGAGCTCGGTCGAGTATGCGAAGCCGACGATGAGCCCGGTCGTCAGGAGGACCTTGGCCATCTTGTCGAAGTGGTCGAGCGTGATGAATCGCTCGAGGTGCAGGACTCTTCGCACCACGAGCAGAAGCGTGAAAACCATCGCGAAGCCGCTGAACACGGCTCCCGCGACGAAATATGGCGGGAAGATCGTGGTGTGCCAGCCGGGAATGATGCTGGTGGCGAAGTCGAAGGACACGATCGTGTGGACCGAGACGACGAGCGGCGTGGCGAGGCCGGCGAGGAGGAGGCAGGCCATGTCGTACCGCCGCCAGGTCCGCGTGGCGCCGTCCCAGCCGAGGCTGAGAAGGCCGTAGATGCGTCGTTTCAGGCCTTGCGTCCGGTCCCGCATCGTGGCGAGGTCGGGGATCAGGCCGACGTACCAGAAAAGGAGCGAGACGGTGAAGTACGTCGAGATCGCGAAGACGTCCCAGAGCAGAGGCGAGCGAAAGTTCACCGACAGCGGTCCGCGCGTGTTCGGGTAGGGAAAGACCCAGAAGGCGAGCCAGGGGCGACCCATGTGGATGAGAGGAAAGAGCGCCGCGCAGATGACCGCGAAGATGGTCATTCCCTCGGCCGCGCGCGCGATGGAGGTGCGCCAGCGCTGGCGGAAGAGGAGAAGGATGGCAGAGATCAGCGTTCCCGCATGTCCGATCCCGACCCAGAAGACGAAGTTCGTGATGTCGAAGCCCCAGCCAACCGTCCGGTTCAGGCCCCAGACGCCGATGCCGGTGGCGATCGTGTACGCGACGAGCGCGCCGCCGAGGCAGAGCGCGGCGAAGGCCAGGAGGAAGCCCGCCCACCAGCCGGCTCCAGCCCGGCCCTCCATCGGAGCCGCAATCGCCGCCGTAACGTCGCCGAAGGTCGGATTGCCGAGGACAAACGCGGGCGGAGCGTGCTCCTCCGGAAGAGCGCTCACGACGGCTCTCCCTCTCCGGGAGCGACCGGCCGGCGATTCCTCACGTGCGCCAGGTACGTGACCGCGGGTCGCACGCCCAGGTCGGCGAGCACCTGAAACGCGCGGGGGCTACTCTTGAGACGCGCGATCGGACCGTTCGGATCGACGGCGTCGCCGAACGTGATGGCCGACGCGGGACAGGTCTGCTGACAGGCGGTCTGGCCTCCGACGCCGCGCCAGTCCTCCCGACCGCCGCGCCGGGCCTCGATGCGCGCTGCCTGGATGCGCTGGACGCAGAACGTGCACTTCTCCATCACGCCGCGCGAGCGGACGACCACGTTCGGGTTCAGGACCAGCCGTTCCACGGGCTCCTTCACCTCGTGACTGAACCAGTTGAAGCGCCGGACCTTGTACGGGCAGTTGTTGGCGCAGTAGCGCGTTCCCACGCAGCGGTTGTAGACCTGCTGGTTGAGGCCGTCCTCGCTGTGGACGGTGGCGGCTACCGGGCAAACGGTCTCGCATGGCGCGTTGCCGCACTGGGCACAGAGCATCGGCTCGAAGAGGACGTCCGGGTCGGCCGGATCGCCTGCGTAGTATCTGTCGATTCGGAGCCAGTACATGTCGCGGTTGTTCGCGATCTCCTCGGCGCCGACGACGGGGAGGTTGTTCTCGGCCTGGCAGGCCACGACGCACGCCGAGCAGCCGGTGCAGGCGTCGAGGTCGATCACCATCTCCCACTTCGGCGACGTCTGATTCTGCTCGGGCCAGAGGCTGATCGCGGCCGCGTGCTCCTCGGGGAGCTTAGCGTCCCGCCGCGGAACCTGGAAGACGATCGGCCTCCCCTCGGCGGAGCCCTGCGGCTGCATGAGCGGCAGGCGCTCGTGCCCGCCGGTCCGTGCCACCCGCGCCGGAAGTCCGCTCGCCACGAGGCGCCCCTCCTCCAGCCGGGCAAGGCGATAGGCGTTGCGGAAGGCGCCGGGGCCATCGCCGTCGAGCGATCCGTATCCGACGGGAATGCCGAGGACGCGCGGGTGCTGTCCGGGCATCACGCGCGCCGGGAGGGTCATGGAACGCTCCTCCACCTCCACGCGGAGGAGGTCGCCGTCCGTGACGCCCAGAGCCGTCGCGCGCTCCGGCGCCACGCGTACGCACGCCTCCCATGAGACGCGCGTCAGCGGATCGGGAAGCTCTCTGAGCCACGGCACGTGCGCGAGGCGCCCTTCGCGCAGGGCCACTTCCGTGATGAGCTCGACTTCGACACCGTCGGGGTGGAGGGGAGACGCCGCCGCCAGCGCTTTCGCGACGAGGTCGGGTTTGCCGCGGTGCGTGCCGGCCACCGGGACCGGCGGGGGCGCGGGGAGCGTGCCGCGCGAGACTGCCGCCGAGAAGACCGCGGCGAAGTCGGCTCCCCACCCGAGCTTCCGTCTCCACTCTTCCATCAGGTACAGGCGGTAGTCGGGCCGGGGCGCTCCCGACCACCGGAGCACGCTCTCGAAGGGATGTCGGGTGTCGAAAAGGGGGCGAATCGTCGGCTGAGCCAGCGTGACGACGTCGGCGCGCGGTGAGAAGTCGCCCCAGCGCTCCAGCGTGTGGTGCGCGGCCGCGACGGCGTGGCACGCCGTTGCCGTGGCGGTGGGCCGCTCGGTCACGGCCACCGAGAGCGGGAGCTTCGCGAGCGCTCGTGCGAGGCTCTCGCCTTCGGGGAGCTGGTCGACCGGGTCGAGCCCCAGCACGATGACGCCCCCGACCTCCCCGCGACCGAGCGCGGCGAGAAACAGGGCAAGGTCCCGGTCGCGCCCGCGGCGCACGAGCGAGGGTCGTTCGAAGTCGAGCGTCCGACCGTCACTTCCCAGGAGGCGGTTCAGAAGGGCGACCGCAAGCTGCTCGGTGACGTCGCCGGAGCTGGAGACGACGAGGCTCTTCCCGCGATGCGCGAGAAGCTCTTTCGCAAGCTTCGCGACGTGGGCCGTCATCGCCTGCGGTTGGGCAACATCGTCGATCGCGGCGAGGACCGCCACCGCCTCCGGAGTTTCGACTCCAACCGCCACACGGCGCAGGAGGGCGATGGCGAGCGCGCGCTGCTCGCCCGCGGTCGCCTGCCAGCGTTCGTCGGCCGCGGCGCCGGTGAGCGTCGGCGTCCCTTCCACCTGCACATGCCTCGGTACCTCACGCGGGCCCGCCTCGCGCCGCCGGGCCGCCCAGGCCCGCGCGTGTGTCACGGGCTCGGGTCCGGCGCCCAGAAGGTCGGCGCCGAAGCAGACGAGGACGTCGGCCTTCGTAAGGTCGAGGAACGGGTCGACCGGACGTCCGTCGAGGAGCTCGTAGGCCTCGAGCACGGCGGAGCCCGACCGCGGGCCCGGGTCGTACTCGACGAGAGTGCCTCCCAGGGGCGCGAGGAAGCGCTCCACGATCTCTCGGTCCGTCGGGGAGACGAGTGAGCCGGAGAGGACGTAGAGGCGGCCGCGTGAGCGCAGGCCCTCGAGCCCCGTCAGGACGTATGCGTCGAGCGCCGCCCAGGTCGCGGGCTTTCCGCCGAGCAAAGGGGCGCGGAGGCGACCGGCGTCATAGAGCGCGCGGATGTCGGCCTGACCCGTCGCGCACAGCCCTCCGCCGGAGAGCGGGTGGTCGGGGCGCCCCTCGAGCTTCACGGGCCTTCCGTCCAGGACGGAAACGAGGAGCCCGCACGCCGCCGGGCACGCGGCGCACGTCGACGCGTACCGGACGGGCACTCCCGGGGTGATCTCCTCCGGCGGGACGAGGTACGGGAGCGCGTGCTCCACCGGCCGTCGCTTGCACGCGGCGAGCGAGGCGGCCGCCCCGATCCCCATGACCTTCAGGAACGAGCGGCGATCGGTATGCGGCAGTCTCATACTCTCACCGGGCGGTTGCGTTCGAGGACGGTCGTGCCGTTTGGAGCCTTGTGTCATGTTTCGCTTCCGTCTCGATTCTCAGTGATGACACACGTCACAATCGGTCAGCCGGTTCGCGCGGGTCATCGGGGCGTCGCCCGGCGGGTAAACGCGTTCGGCTTCCGGCACGTTCAGGGCCGCCACCGTCTCGCGCTCGCGCGCGGCGGGCCAGCTCCGCCGGTGGCAATCGAGGCACCAGCCCATGGTCAGCGATGAGAACTGTGCCACGCGCCCCATCGATTCGATCGGCCCGTGGCAGGTCTGGCAGGCCACGCCCTTCTTCACGTGGATCGAGTGGTTGAAGTACGCGAAGTCGGGGAGGCGATGAATCCGGACCCAGCGGATCGGCTGATCCTGATCGATCGCTCTTTTCACTTTGAGGACCTCCGGGTTGTCCTTGAGCACCTGCGTGTGGCAGTTCATGCAGATCCGCGCCGGTGGGATCCCCGCGTACCGCCCTCGCTCGGCCCCGTAGTGGCAGTAGAGGCACGGGATCCGCAGCGCCCCGGCGTGAACGGCATGTGAGTACACGACGGGCTGGCGGGGCGAGTAGCCCCGGTTCGTCGGCTCGCAGGCGATGAGAACGGCGATGGGGATGATGAGCGCCGCCCGTGGCACGGCCCGACGCGCCGCGGCGAACGAGCGGGTGAGGCTCCGCGCGAGTCCGAGCAAGGCGGCCGTCCACGACGCGAGCGCGGCGAAGAAGAACACCCGGGGTAGCGCGAGCAGGGAGGGGACCTCGAGCGTCCGCGCGACCCGGAGCGTGCAAACGGCATACATTCCGAGCGGGAAGACGGCGCCCCAGTAGAGGGGGTCGTACCGCAAGGCGAACCGCCTGATCACGTGCCGCCAGAAGCCGAGGATCAGGAGCATCGGGATCCACCACGTCGCGGTGGCCCAGAAGAGCGCGGTGAAGCCGAGGAGGAACGGGACCATCCGGGAAAGCAACGGCGAGAGAGGCGCAGCGGCGATGAGCGTCGTTCCCGCGAGGGCAGAAATCGCCATTGCGCCCATGTTGATCCAGTAGGGCGGCATGAGGTCCGACGGGTCGAACGTGAAAAAGATATAGCGGTAGAAGATGAGAGAGATGGTCCAGATGTAGAGCATCCCGCCCACGAGCCAGAAGGCGAGCGAAAGGAAGAGGAGCGCGTCCGGCGGCCCCGGCAGGCGCGGCGCGAGGAGGGCGGCGAGGTTCGCGATGGCCTCGGTCGCGACCACCGCGACGAGCCAGCCGCCGTGGATTCCCTCCGCCAGCGTCGGCTTGGTCCGTTTCACGGTGAGCGCGGTGAAAACGGCGTAGGTGATGACCGCCCAGAGCAGGATCGCAGCCGCCAGGAGGGCTTTCGCGGCGGCCGGAACTTCTCGCACCACGAGAAACTGGGCGCCGAGGACGCCCGTTCCGGCGACGAGCGTGAAGAACCCGACGCCGCGTTGGTGGTCCCCGAGATCCCCGAGAACGCTGCGGGGGAAACGTATGACGCGGGCCAGCGTGAGCGCCCAGAGAACGGCGTACGCCGCGACGTTCACGGCGAGGAGCGCATCCGCCAGGAGCGGCCAGTCGAGGAGCTTGGCCGCGATCGAGATGATCCCCGTCGCCATCACCATCGCGAAATACGCGGGCTGGAGGCGCTCGAGACCGCTCCAGCGCGAAGGGCCGCGGGCGCTCACTCGGCTCGGCGGGCCCGGTTCCAGATCACGACCTGGTTCCGACGCCACAAATAGGGGACCGGCGCCACGAGTGCGTGCACGAGGCGCGTGAAGCTGAAGACCGCGAATAGAACGAATGCCCCCACGATATGAATCTGAGCCGGGAGCTTCAGGTCCGCGACCCGCTGGATGTCCGGCTGGAAGCGCAGGAGCGACCAGAGGTACGGAACGACCGTCTGCGTGTACCACGCGCTTCCCCAGCGCAGGACGAGGGCGACCCACAGCCCCGTTCCGATCTGGAAGAGGAGCAGGACGTAGACGAGCACGTCCATGCCGCTGGTGTTGACGCGCAGGCGCGAGCTCGTCGACCGCCGGAGGACGAGCCCGATCAAGCCGAAGAGCGTCAGCAACGCCGCGATGAGACCCGAAGCCTCGAGGATGAACAGGCGCAGGGGGACGAGGTTGAAGAGCGTCATCTGCCGCGGGAAGAGGAACCCGACGAGGTGCCCGGCGAAGAGCGTCAGGATGCCGATGTGAAAGGGGACCGAGCCCCAGAACAGCTCCCTGGTCTCGAGAAACTGTGAAGAGAGGCTCGAGAACTGGAAGGGCGCATGGATGTACCGCTCGATCGAGACGGTCAGGAACAGGATCATCGCGATGTAGGGGAAGGCACCGAAGAGAAAGACGTTGAGCATCGCGTTGCTCCTTACTCCTCGCGGGGCCCGGGGGCCGCGGAGGGCGGGTTGAAGACGGGCATGTGGCGGTCGCCCCTTTCCGGCAGGTCGGCCGCCCCGGTGTACCGGCGCAGGCTCTCCGGCGCCGGGGCGAAGAGCTGCGCGGCAATGTTCTCGCCCGTTCCCATGGGCGCGAGCACGCTCGAGAGCGCGCGCACGACCGCCGCCCACGGACTCTCGGACGCCTCGAGCGCGTCGGTCATCTTCACGAGGGCCGGCAGGAGAAGGTAGTCGACGAGCGTTGCCCGTGCCTCCGCGTCGCTGCGGGCCGCCAGGCGCAGAAGCGCGGGCAAGTAGTCGGGCAGCTCGGTCCCGGTCGCAACCCCGGCGCTTCGCAGTTCGACCGCAAGGCCCGCGAGGAGCTCTCCGCGTTTGTAGTCCTCGCCGAAGAGGTGGTAGCCCGCGTGGAGCGTGCAGATCGGGTTCAGGTCGAAGAGCGCCGCGTAGCGCTCCTCCGCCTCGCCTGCCGGCGTCGCGGCCAGGTACGCTCCCAGCGCCCGCAGGGCAGAGGCCATCGCGGGAGGGGCGCAGGTCAGAACCTCCTCCGTGCCGGGCTTCTCCGCTCTTCCCGGGTCGGGGTACGCGAGCGCCGCGGCCACGGTCTCGAGAACGGCCGCGTCCATGTTCAGGCGCCTCTCGTGGGCCGCGTCCGGAAGCCCATTCCGGCGAAGCCCTTGGTGGCCAGCGGCTCATCGAGCATCTCGATCGCCTCCTCGCGGTGCATCGGAGGTATGACGAAGCGGTCGTCGACGAGGGCGAGGGAGGTGAGGTGATGGATGGCGTCCGCCTGCGCGGGCGTGCAGTCCGCTTCCGCCAGCATGCGCTCGGCCTCGGGGCGGCCGATGTCGCCTACCGTCAAGGCGCGCCGGTAGTAGCGGACGGCGAGCTGTTTTCGGAGCGCGTAGCGGACGACTCCCTCGTTTCCCGCTCCGAAGAGGCTCGCCATGTACTTGAGCGGCAGTCGGTACTTGTCGATGGACCCGAGGAACTCGGAAATGGACGTGTCGTATCCTCCGTCGCCTACGCTCGCCATCACGGGCAGCAGGGGCGGCACGTAGAACAGCATCGGGAGCGTCCGGTGCTCGGCGTGCAGCGGGAGCGCGAGTCCCCACTCCACGACCCACTTGTAGACGGGCGACTTCTGCGCAGACGCGATCACGTCTTCCTGGATGCCGTTCTTCTTTGCTCCGGCGATCACGGCCGGATCGCGGGGATCGAGGATCATCTCCCGTTGCGCTTCGACGAGGTCCTTCTCGTCCCGGCCGATCACCTCGGTGATCCTGTCAGCGTCGTAGAAGATTATGCCCAGGTATCGGATGCGGCCCACGCACGAGTGGAAGCATGCGGGCGCCTGCCCGGTCTCCAGCCGCGGGTAGCACAGGATGCACTTCTCGCTCTTGCCGGTCGACCAGTTGAAATACGTCTTCTTGTACGGGCACGCCGTGACGCAGAAGCGCCAGGCGCGGCAGCGCTCCTGGCTGAGAAGGACGATGCCGTCCTCGCCTCGCTTGTAGAGCGCGCCAGAGGGACAGGACGCCACGCATGGCGGGTTGGCGCAGTGGTTGCAGATGCGGGGAAGGTAGAAGAAGACGAGCCGCTGGACCTCGAAGAGGGCGTTGCGCTCCTCGGCCGAGAGATTGGCCAGGTTCGGGTCGTTGGCGGCGTAGATCGACGAGCCGCCCAGATCGTCGTCCCAGTTGGGCCCGGCCTCGATCTCCATCGGCTCGCCGGTGATCATCGAGACGGGCCTGGCGATCGGCTGGTCGGCCCCCTCCGGCGCGTCGATGAGGTCCTGGTACGAGTAGGTGAAGGGCTCGTAGTAGTCGTCGATCGTCGGAAGGTTGGGGTTGTGAAAAACGGTCACCGCTCCCCGCACCTTGCCCACGGCGCGGAGCTCGATCTTGTCGTCCTTCTTCTCCCAGCCCCCCTTGTACTTTTCCTGGTCCTCCCAGTCCGTCGGGTAGCCGGTGCCCGGCTTCGTCTCGACGTTGTTCCACCACATGTACTCGGCGCCACGCCGGTCGGTCCAGACGTTCTTGCAGGCGATCGAGCATGTGTGGCAGCCGATGCACTTGTCGAGGTGAAAGACCATGGAAATCTGGCATCTCACGTCCATCGTCATTCCCCCTTACAGCTCGACCTTCTGGAGCTTGCGAATGCGTATCGAGGTGTCGCGGTTCACGCCCGTCGGGCCCCAATAGTTGAAGTGGTACGTGAACTGGCCATAGCCGCCCATCATCAGGACAGGCTTGAGGCGGATCCGGGTCAGACTGTTGTGCCCGCCTGCCCGCCGCCCCTGGCGCAGCGGCGACTTCGGGACCCCGATCGTCCGCTCGGGGGAATGGTAGAGGATGCAGATCCCGCGCGGGAGGCGGGCCGAGACGACGGCACGCGTGCAGACGACGCCGTGGTCGTTGTGGGCCTCCACCCAGTCGTTGTCCACGATGCCGATGACCTCGGCGTCCTTGTCGTTGATCCAGATCGGCTCGATGCCCCGCGAGAGGGTCAGCATGCGGTGGTTTTCGGAGAAGGTCGAATGGATGTGCCATTTCCCGTGCGGCGTCAGGAAGTTGAGCAGGAGCCCCTCCTCCACGCTTTCGCGCAAGTCTCCGAACTGCGCCGGCAGGGGAACCGGCTTGTAGGTCGGGAGTTGCTCGCCGAAGTCGAGATAACCGGGGTGGTCGAGGTAGAGGTGCTGGCGCCCGGTGAGCGTCCGCCATGGCAGCAGATGCTCCACCTGGGTCGTGAAGGCCGAGTACGAGCGGCCTCCGGTCACCAGACCCGACCAGCACGGGCTGTTCAGGACCCGGCGAGGCTGTGCCTGGAGCTCCTTGTACGTCGTCCGAGCGGCACGGGCCCCCTCGGCCAGGTCGGTCAGCGGGACACCGGACCTCTTCTCGAGGTACCGATAGCCGTCGTACGCCACCTCGCCATTCGTCTCGGGCGCGAGATGGAGGATGGCGTCGGCCGCCTGCTCCGCCTCGCGGATCGAGGGGAGGGTCTCTCCGTCGACCTCGACCGTCGCGCGGGTCGCGACGAGCTCGTCGAACTGTGCCGCCACGTTCAGCTTGACGCCGTGCGCGCCGATGCCGTTTCTCATCTCCGGCCCCAGCGCCACGAACTTCTGGTAGAGCTTCCGGAAGTCGCGCGTCACGATCTTCAGGTGGGGCATCGTCCGTCCGGGCAACGGAACGGACTCCTGCTTGCGCCAGTCGCGGGTGTCGCGCTGCGCGATCTCGTCGCGGGTGTCGTGCTGGAGCGGCGTCATCACGAGGTCTTCCACCGGCTCGGGGAAATGCCGTATCGCGAGCTCCGTGGTCCGCGCCGCGAGCGCCCGAAAGAGGTCCCAGTCCGAGCGCGACTCCCAGGCCGGAGGGACCGCCGCCGAGAGCGGGTGGATGAAGGAATGGAGGTCGGTGGAATTGAGGTCGGCCTTCTCGTACCACGTCGCGGCCGGCAGGACGATGTCGGAGTAGAGCGCCGACGTGTCCATCCGGAAGTTGAGGTCGACGACGAGGTCGAGCTTGCCCTCGGGCGCCTCCCGCCACTCGACCTCGTGCGCCACGCCCTCGGCCCGCTCCCTGGCGATCGCGTTCGTGTGCGTGCCGAGGTAGTGCCTGAGGAAGTACTCGTGTCCCTTCGCGCTCGCCAGGAGCGCGTTTCCGCGCCAGATGTACCAGACGCGCGGCCAGTTCTCCGGCGCGTCGGGGTCCTGGACGGCGAGCTTGAGGTCGCCCGACTTCATCCTCTCGACCACACGGTCGACCACCTCGGCCTCGGTGCTCGCCCCTGCGGCGCGGGCCTTCCTGACCACCTCGAGCGGGCTCTCGTTCCACTGCGGGAAGAACGGGAGCCATCCGTTCGCGACGGCCTTCACCTGGAGATCGGCCGTGTGTCCCTGTGCCAGCGAAGCATGTCCGGCCTCTGCCCCGGCCCCTTCGGGGCGCGGCGGAGGCACCGGGTGGTACTCCGTGAACTCGGCCTCGTATCGCCACTGGTCGCTGTTCATGTAGTGCCAGGAGGGGGCGTTCTGCAGCCGGGGCGGGTTCGTCCAGTCGCGCGCGAAGGCGAGGTACGACCAGGGGGCGACGGGCGCGAGTTTTTCCTGGCCGACGTAGTGATTCAGGCCGCCGCCGTTCTTGCCGACGCAGCCCGTCAGGATGAGGGCCGAGATCGCGGCGCGGTACATCAGGTTGTTGTGGTACCAGTGGTTCACGCCCGCGCCGATGATGATCGAGCACTTCCCGCCCGTCTTTTCGGCCGTGGAGGCCCACTCGCGCGCGAACGAGATGACGGTCTTCCGATCGATCCCCGTGAGTCTCTCCTGCCACGCCGGCGTGTACGAGAGGTCCGGGTCGTCGTAGCTCTCGGGGTATTCGCCCGGCAGACCGCGCCCGACGCCGTGGCGCGCCGCCAGCAGGTCGAAGACGGTCGTAACGCGGACGCTCTTGCCGTCGCGTGTGATGAGCTTCATCGATGGGACCGCCCGGAGGACGACGTTGCCGGCTTCGTACTGCTCGAACTCCACGAGGGCAGGCTCGTCGTGCCGGCCGAGCAGTGTCAGCGCCGGGGCGATCGGTTCGCCGGTCTTCGTATCTTCGAGTTTCAGGTTCCAGCGGCCGTCGTCTTTCCCCCACCGGTGCCCAACCGTTCCGCCCGGCATCTTCGGCTTTCCGGTCGTCTCGTCCAGGACGAGGAACTTCCAGTCGCCGTTCTCCTCCTCCGCGTAATCCTCGAGCCTGCTCGCGTGGAGAAGCCGCCCGGCGCGATGGCCGAGTGCGGAGGGCTCGAGCTCGACCAAAAACGGGGCGTCGCTGTATTGCACGGCGTACTTTTCGAACGCGGGCGTCCGGCGCTCGACATAGAACTCCTTCAGGATGACGTGGGTCACCGCCATCCAGAAGGCGCCGTCCTGCCCGGCGTGCAGGGGGATCCACTGGTCCGCATACTTGCCGACCTGCGAGAAGTCGGGCGAGAGGACGACGAGCTTCGTCCCGTTGTGCCGGGCCTCGGGGAGGAAGTGGCAATCCGGGGTCCGCGTCATGTTCGGGTTGGACCCCATCACGGCGATCATCTTGGACTGGTACCAGTCGGCACTCTCGCCCACGTCGGTCTGCTCCCCCCAGACCTCGGGCGAGGCCGGCGGGAGGTCGCTGTACCAGTCGTAGAAGGAGAGGTTCACGCCGCCGAAGAGCTGGAGGAACCGGCAGCCGGCCGCGTGCGAGAGCTGGGACATCGCCGGAATCGGCGAAAAGCCGGCCACGCGGTCGGGCCCGTATTTCCGCGCGGTGTGGACGTTGGCCGCGGAGGCGATCTCCATCGCTTCGTCCATGTCCACGCGCCGGAAGCCCCCCTTGCCGCGGGCGCGCTGGTAGCGACTCCGGAGCTTCGGGTCGGCCTGGATGGAGGCCCACGCCTCGACGGGGTCCTCGTACTGCTTCTTCGCCTCGCGCCAGATGTCCAGGAGCGCTCCCCGGACGTACGGGTACTTCACGCGGATGGGCGAGTAGAGGTACCAGCTGTAGGAGATGCCCCGCTGGCAACCGCGCGGCTCGTACGGGGGGAGCGAGCGGTCCAGCAGCGGGTAGTCGAGCGCCTGCATCTCCCAGGTGACGATCCCTTCCTTGACGTAGATGTTCCACGAACAGCCGCCGGTGCAGTTGACGCCGTGCGTCGAGCGGACGACCTTGTCGTGCTGCCAGCGATTTCGGTAGAACTCCTCCCACCGCCGCGTCTTCGGGCTGATCAGGTCCTTGATCCATTTCACGACGGCTGCTCCCGCTTGTGCGTGAGGGGTATGCGCACGCCCTCGAGCCGGCGGGCCCAGAAGGCGTTCAGGAGGACGAGGACGACGATCGTGCCGACCCCGGCGATGAGTCCGATGCTCAGCGATTCCTCACGTGCGGGCTCACCGCCGAGGTTGGCCTTGTAGAGGAATGCGCGCAGGGCGAAGGCCTCGGGCGGTTCCATCGGGTGGTCGGTGAAGATCTTGTTCATGAGGGGAAAGGCCGGGCTCGCCAGCGCCCGGTCGAGCCCTTCGTCGCCGAGGCGCGCGAAAACATTGGTCAGGTCCTTTGCCATCGTCCCCCCGGCCACGACGCTCCCGATGCCGCGCACGGTGTGGCATGAGATGCAGGGCGCTCCGCCTGCCTTGAGCGGCGTCAGGCCGAGGAAATACGACCGCCCGAGGGCGACGTCGCGTTGGGTGGCGAGCGTGGCGGGGATGAACTTGCCCGCCAGGTTGCACGGCTCGGCCGAGCAGCGGGCGAGCAGGTCGACGAGGGCTTTCACGTCTGCGTCCGGCAGGGCCAGGTCGGGCATTCTCACGCCCTTGAACTCGGAGAGGAGGTTGCGGGCCTCGGAGTCGGTGTCGAGCATGGTGCTCGGAGCCTTGACGAAACTCTCCAGCCAGGAGCGGCTCCGTTGCTTGTGGACGTCCTTCAGGTCGGGGCCGACGCGGATCCCTTTGCCCACCGTGTGGCACGAGGCGCACTTGCGGGCAAAGAGGTCTTCCGCCGGGCTCTGCTGGACTTCCGCGCTGAAGGCCAGCGCCGGGCTGACGACGGCGAAGAGCAGCGCGGCGCGTATTCGGAACATCTCTCTCCGGCTTTCCAGCGCCTCAGATCGCCTGCATCCTACGAACAAGTTCGTCGCGTTCGCGCTCGCCTCCCGCCACGCGGTCCGAGAGGGGATAGAGGATCCCTTCCTCCTTCTCGTTGTGAGCGCCGAGGACATAGTGGAGCCGGCGGTCCGCCGCCGAGAATGCTCCGGCGTCGGAAGCCAGGAGCGCGGAGGTCAGGACTCCGAGGAGGAAACGGATCTCCACGTGCTCGGCCCGCATGACCTGCGTCGGACCGTCCGCCATGCCGGTCTTCGCCTCGAAGTGGGGAAAGAGGATCGTCTCTTCCATCTCAATGTGGCGCGAGAGGCCGCCGGCGAACTCCGCGAACTTCGCGGCGGCCTCGACGAAAGCACCCTGTTCCACGAGGCCTCCGACGGCGGAGAGGATCGTGTCGAGCCGCCGGTGGTCGCCACCTAGGAAGTCCGACACGTTTTGGGTCGGAGCCGTTTTCGGTCGGTCAGCGGAATTCGCCGGTCGGGTCGGCAGCTCCGCAGGGTCACGCACGATGCCCCTGATGGTCTGGTTTTCGGCGGCGGAGCCCTATGACGAGCGTCATACCGGGGAGCAGTATTAGGCAGGCCTTCCGGTGACTTCCGACGCCCGGGATCCGGTGCTAACCGCCCGAGGCGATTGCCGCAGATCGAAGAATTCGCTCGCGCTTCGGCCTCTCCCGAAAGGAGGCGCGGCGGCCGCGCCTGGCTCGAAACGGCATTTCGCGCCGCGTCGCAGGCGTCAGTGCTCGTGCGCCGGCGCCCTTCCCGGGGCACCGAACCCGTGGGGGGCGGCGGCGGAGGTCGCGTCGGCATGGAGCCGTTCGACGTAGTGCGTGAGTTCCACGTACGCGGCGACGAATGCGCGCCCCTTGGCGACGCTCTCGTCGGCATACTTCTCCGCCTCGACGGCCCGGGCAAAGCGCTCGCGAATTCCATCCTCAACGGTGCCGCTCACAAATCGGACGAGATCGGCCGGGTCGCCCGTCGCCAACGCCTTATCGGCCAGAGTGATGGAAGGCTCGATCGGCGTTCCCGCCGGCGCGAGGCCCGTGTACGGTGCGCCTTCCCCGGCGCGGTGGACGCGAACGACGGTCTCGAAAAACCGGGTGTCGGCGAGCTCGCGCGCCTGCGGGCCGGCGCCGCGGACCGCCATTGTCAGAGCAAAGGCGGCTCGAATCTCTTTTTCGTCCTCGGGGCGGATCCACTTCAGAACGGGCGTGACATCCCCCTTCTCGAGGGCGATTCGGGCTGCCGCCACAACCGGCCCGTCCGTCGTGTCGCAATGGGCGCTCACCGTCCCCGGAAGGCCGAGGGCGGCAGCTAGAAAGAGCAGCATCGCGGTCGCCTTGAAAGGATGATGTTTCATTTTCGCTTTTCACCAGCCGGAAATCCTACCCGTTGTGCCCCGGCTGTCCATGAGCCGTTTGCATCACCCCGCTCGCCAATATCAGATTCGTCCCATGCAATCTCCAAAGCGGAAAACAGGGAAGACGAAAAACGCCGAATCGTTGAAATCATGGAAAACACGACGGGGCCGTAGCTCAGGTGGATCGAGCACGAGTGTCCTGAACTTCTGGAGCTCGTCCACGACGAGCGTCCCTTCGAGGATTTGGGCGATCGATACGTCGACCGTGTCACTCCGGTTTCGCGCGCTCGAGCAACGAGATCGACAACCGACGCCGCGGCGCGCTCGCCTCGCGCAAGAAGGCTATGCCTTGATCATGACGAGTAGCATCTTGAAGGGAGTAATCGCTTTCACGGCATGGGGTTGCCCGGCAGGGAGCTTGAGAAGTTGGCCGGCGCTGAGACGGTAGGCGGTGCCGGCAATGGACAACTCGGCTTCGCCTTCGAGGTTCAGGGCCAGGGCGTCGAAGGGCGCCGTGTGCTCGCTCAAGCCTTCGCCGGCGTCAAACGCGAAGGCCGTTACCGTGCCCGACGGCTTTCGTACGAGCGTGCGGCTGACGACGGTCCCCGGCTGGCAGGCGACGAGAGCCGAGGCGAACACGACACCTTCGAATCCTTGAGGGGGTGCTTGCTCTTGCGTCATTGGTCCTCCGATTCTGAGTGTGTGGAAGGAAATCCCCCACACCGGCGATCCACCGACCGCAGATGCTATTGCAATGTCGATGGCCATGCCGGCCCGCTCCGCGCTTACCCGCGCCGGGCAGGGTGGGCCGCGCGGGGACGACTTCCCGATCGAGAGCGGCCTGCGGGGCGAGGCTCTTCGGATGCGATGCCGTGTCGGATCGAAGACGCACGGCCCAGGTCGCCGCGCGCATCGAGACGACTGAGCAGCAGGTGGTAGTAGAGCATCCCCCGCTGGGGGCCCAGCCTG
>JAYRMU010000032.1:0-124612 GCA_041912555.1 Thermoanaerobaculia bacterium | reverse complement strand
CGCCGAGTCGCGGTCCCTCGACCTGCCCGGCGCCATGGTGCTCGCGGTCTCCTCGACCGGCGAGATCGCGGTCTCGCTGAACCGCCACTTCGTCATCGGCTACGAGGGAACGGGCACCCTCGCGCGCGTGCCGCTGGCCGGCGGATCGCCGCGGGAAGTCCTCGAAGGCGCCCAGGACGCCGACTGGTCTCCCGACGGCAAGGAGCTGGCGGTGTGCCGCGTGGCGGGCAACCGGAGCCGCGTCGAGTACCCCGTCGGCAAGGTTCTCTACGAAGCGGCGGGCTGGGCGCGGGGCGTCCGCGTTTCCCCGGACGGCCGCCTGCTCGCGTTCGTCGACTGCCCGCAGCGCGGCAACAACGACGGCCACCTCAAGATCGTGGACACGAGCGGCAAGCTCCGGCTCGACGGGCCCCTCCTGAGGGGCGCCGGCGCGCTCGCCTGGTCCCCGAAGGGCGACGAGGTGTGGTGCGGCGGCATCGACGCCATTTCCCTCGCCGGCAAGGTCCGCCCCGTCTGGACCTCTCCCAACGCGACGCTCGAGGATCTCTCGCGCGACGGCCGCGTGCTCGTCAACGAGTCCACCGCCCGCCGCGAGCTCGTCGGCTTCGGCCGCGACGGAAAGCCGCGCGAGCTCACGGCGCTCAACTGGTCGTTTCCGAGCGACATCTCCCCCGACGGCAACACCGCTCTCTTCTACGAGCAGATCCGCCAGCCGCCCGGGGTCTACGTGCGCAAGCTCGACGGGTCGCCCGCGGTGCGCCTGGCCGACGGCGAGGGCTACGGATTTTCCCCGGACGGCCGGTTCGCCCTGACGGTCAAGCTCCCCGAGCGCCGGCCGATCATTCTCGTCCCGACGGGCGTGGGCGAATCGAAGAGCCTCGACGTCGGCAACATCACCTTCGCCTGGGCCAACTGGTTCCCGGACGGAAAGCGGATCCTGATCAACGGCAGGGAGGGCGGCAAAGGCGGGCCGCGCCTGTTCGTCCTGGACGTGGCCGGCGGCGCGCCGAAGCCGATCTCTGCCGAAGGGGTCTCGATCCTCGGTCAGTCCATCTCTCCCGACGGCAAGTCCATCGTGGCCCGGCAGCCGGACGGCAAGGTCGCGATCTACGCGGCCGACGGGAACGGCGAACCGCGCCCCGTCCCCGGCCTCGAGCCCGAAGAGACCCCGGTGCGCTGGACGCCCGACGGGCGCTCGATCTACGTCACGCGGCTCGCGGCGCTGCCCGGGGTCATCGACGTCGTGGAGATCGCCACCGGGCGCCGGACGAGATGGAAGGAATTCCAGCCGGTCGACGCGAGCGGCGTCGAGCAGGCCGGCCCCGCGATGATCTCGCCCGACGGCACGACCTACGTGTATTCGTTCCGGCGCGTGCTCGGGGACCTGTTCCTGGCGACCGGAATGAAGTGAGGGCGTCGCCCCTTCGAGCCCGGAGTCGCCCGACGGCGGCGCTCGCGGCCGCGAGATAGACCGGCTTCGGATTCAGAGCGTGTAACCTACCTCCTGTGGGACTTCGGCGACGGCCCCTTCTGGACCGGCTGGTGAACGAAAAAGGGCCGGCGCCACGGGGGCGCCAGCCCAAAGGGAGTTCTCCGAGGACCTAGAAGGAGAAAGTCGCCTGGCCCACGAGGCGCCGCGGAGGAACGACGTGCGTTCCGCCGAAGGTCGACAGGACGTTGTAAAGGCCCTTCACGTCGAACGCGTTCAGGACCATCAACTGAAGCTGGAGCGGCACGGCGATCTTCGCGAGGTCGTAGCCGACCTGGAAGTCCACGATGGTCCGTGGCTTGATGCGGTACGGGTCGAGATCCGTTCCCGCGTGGTTGAAATCGATGTACGGAATGGCAAAGTAATTATTGGGGTCGGTGATGAGGTCGCCATACCCGGCGCCGCTGACGAGTCCCGAGTCGTAGCGGGCGTTGGCGCCGAGCCAGAGCCCGGTCTTCGAAACGTCGTAGTACAGGCCGGCCTGGATCTGCAGCTTCTGGTCGTGGTCGATGACGAAGGGCCCGCCCGTGATCGCGTCCACGGAGCTGGCATCGAGGAACAATCCGCCGGTGAAAGGCGGCACGTAGATCGCGTGGACGTGGCCCGCGGAGACGTATCCTCGGAATCCGTACGTGGGCGCAAGATCCAGCCGCAAGTCCCAGCCCTCGTACTGGCCGGACTCGAAGGAGAGCGGGAAGACGATACCGGTGTTGAAGAACTGGTCCTGGTCACCGGCGTTCTTCGTGTTCCTCCACCAGTAGTCGAAATCGAGCCGCAGGTGTGAGCCCAGGGCCTGCTGGAGCCCGACCGTCTCGGCATTCTGGCGCTCGGACTGAACGGGCAGCGCACCACCCCCGAGCGGGCGCGAGTTCTGGACGGCGGGCGGCGCGATGTCCGCGGCGGCCTGGGATGAGCTGAGCAGGATGTTCTCGAACTCGGGCGTGTACATGATGCGGCTGTAAGTCGCCCGGAAGACTGTTCCAGTGGCTTGGAGGTAGTACGAGACGCCCACGCGCGGCGAGAACTGGACGTTCGTCGTCGGGAGGGAGTTGTTCTCGTAGCGCAACCCGATGTTAGCCGTTAGGTTCTTCAAGCGGATCGTGTCCTGGATGTAGGCGGCGTAATAGACGTTGGTCGCGTGACCGCTGAATTCAAAGTAGTGACCGCCGCGCGTTAGGTCGTAGGGCGCGAGGTTCGGGTTGTAGTCGGGTGACGAGGGGTCGTTGAAGGTCGGGTCGGTGATGCCGAACCGGAAGAACTCCTTGATGGGATAACTCTTGTAGGTTCCGCCGACCTTGAACTCGTTGATGCCGACCGTCTGCGTGTAGGACGGCGAAATGCCGAAGTTGTCGAGCGACCGATTGGAGTCGGCCGTGACCGGCGTGTCGCCGGCGGACGGGTAGAGCGTGAAACGCGCCAGGCGGGCGTAGGCCGTCACGTCGACGACTCCGGTCGAGGAGACGACGTTCTGCCAGCCGAGGTTGTAGTTCTGGTCGTAGGTCTCGGCCCGCTGCGCCTGGCCGGCGGCTTCCTGCGTGAACGTATTGGTGACATCGCGGTCCGTCCGGCCGAGCAGGGCCGTGAGGCGGAAGGCATGGGCGTGGTCCGGCGACGCGGCGTCGAGCCGGACGAAGCCGCGCTGCGTGTTGCCCTGGTTGTTGAAATTGTCGAAGTTGACCGGGTCCGTGAACCGGTCCGACCCTGCCGCGTTGAGCGACCCGAACCAGCCGAGAGTCTCCGAGCCGCCGCCGAGGGCGACACCGCCCTGGTAGGTGTCGAAGGTCCCGTAGGTGCCCGCGGCCGTGCCCTTGAAGGGCGAGCCGAGGCCCGACTTCGTGGACATGTTGATCACTGCTCCGACCTTTTCGCCGTACTCCGCCGGGACGTTGCCATAGATGATCTCGAGCGACTGGGCGATGCCGGGGTCGATCGAATTGGAGAACGTGACTCCCGTCTGATCGGCGATCGTCTGGCCGTCGATGACGTATTCGCTCTGGCTGTGCGCGCCCTGGAAGTGGAAGCGGCCGTTCTCGTCCCGGGCGAAGCCCGGAGTGGACGTCACGATTTCCTCCATGGCGCGCATCGGCACGGCGGCCGGAACGCGCTGGATGTAAGACTTGTCGATGTCGATGTGGGACATCGTGTTGTCGGTCTCGAGCTGGGCCACCGTCGGCTCGGCCATGACGCTGACATCCTCCGAGACGGCCGGCAGGTCGAGCTTGACCTCGAGACCGACGGGGATGGTATTGCGCACGTCCACCGACCTGTGAACGGGCGCGAACCCCTGAGCGTCGATGTGCAGCTCGTAGGGGTTGAACGGCACGTTGAAAAGCAGGAAGGTGCCGTCGCGGCCGGTGGTGGTCTCCGCCTTGAACCCCGACACGTTGTTGCGCAGGAGGACCAGGACCGCGGCCATCGGCTTGCCGTCCGGCCCCAGAACCGTTCCGCGAACCGTTCCCGAATCCGCCGCCCGTGCGACCTCGGCGGCTGCGACGAGCGCCAGCCACGCGATCGCAGCCGCGAGAGTAAGACCCGATGACGCCTTCGCCATGGTGTGCTCTCCTCGAAAAGGCGAGGTCTCCGGCGCACGCCGGCGCCGGCCGCCTCCCCAGGGAGGCAGACCCCGTGGTTGTCCTGGGATTCGAGCTAGAGGAGAGCGGGCGGGGCGCGGGAACCGTTGGAACGAGGTGTGGCCGGCGCCATCGCCACGGCGACGGCACCGAGGTGGGCGAAGACGACCGCGAGGGGCGACTCGCGGCAGGGTTCGGGGGCCAGCCCCGAGGCTCGCTGGCTCTGGCAGGCGAGGCACGGATCGTCCTTGACCGGGACGCCGGAGTGCCAGTGGGCGCCCCGGGAGTGCGGGCTGTGGCTGGAGAGAACGCGATCGGCGGGAGCCCCGACACCGCCCGCCACGAGAGCGCCGTTCAGGTCCTCGTGGTGATGCAGGCCTCCGCCCGCCAGGGCCGCCAAGAGCAGGAACCCGGCGGCGAAGCGGCGAAGGACCGGAGGCGCGCTCATCCGGCCGCGAGGTTACGGGAGCCGGCGCCCCCGGTCAAGGAAGCGCCTCCTACTCGATCTTCTTGATCGCCGCCTCGGCCGCCCAGCGGATGCGCGGGTGCTCGGCGAGCTTCTTCAGGACGGGCAGGGCCGGCGTCGCCGCCGGCTTCCCGATCGCGCCGAGCGCCCCGGCGCACGCGCGCAGGACGTGGATCTGGTCGTCCTTGACCGAGCAGGCCGCGATGAGCGCCGGGACCGCGGGAGCCGCTGCCTTGCCGATGGCCGCGATCGCGTTGCCGGCCATCATGCGCACGTTCGGGTCCGGGTCCTTCAGCGCCTTCTCGAGGGCGGGAAGGGCCGGGAGCGCGTCCGGGCCCTTCTCCTTGAGGGCCATCGCCGCCATGCCCCGCGTCGTCGCATCCGGATCGGAGAGCGCGGCCGCGAGGTCCGCGACGCTGCCCGTCGGCGTCCGCGGTTCCTTCACCTTCGCGGCGGCGGCCCAGGCTGCCGCGCCGGTCTTCGCGAGCACGATGTCGTCCACGCCCACGGTATAGCCGCTCGAGGCCTCCCTCTTGCCGACGCAGACGAAGGTCAGCGTGTGGCGTCCCTTCGTCAGCCGGGGCCAGCCGATCTGGAAGTCGGCGCCGACGTAAGTCTCGTAAGCGTAGCCGTCGAATTCCGTCTGCGGCCGCACGTCGGCGCCCGGCTCGTGCTCGAGCACGGGCGCGACCGGCGCCTTGCCGTCAAGCAGCGCCGTGTAGACGCCGTAGTCCGAGCCCTGCGCCATCTGGGCGTAGACCTCGTAGTCGCCGTCCTCCGGCACGTCGAAGGGAATCGTGACCCTGGATCCGGGCCCCTTGCCCTCGAACACCACCACGTCCTTCGACCAGAAGAGATCGGGGAACACGGAGACCTTGCCGTTCTCGGCCTTGATCTCCGGCATCGCGCTCTCGACCTCGATCTGCAGGGCGTTGCCCTGGGGCAGGCGCGCCGAACCGTATGGCACCGGCGGCTGATCGAGGGCGATCCCTTCCTGGTACCAGAAGGCCACGCTCGAATACAGATCGACACGCTCCCCGAAGCCGGACTTCACCGCGCCGTCCGCGTTGAAGGTCCAGCCCTTGTGCTCGATCTCGACCTTGAGGGACTTCTGGAACGGCACCGGATCCACGAGGTGCCAGCGGTACGCCGTCATCCGCGAGCCGAGCCCCGTGCCCTCGGCGACGGTGCACCCGTAGTAGGGCGAGTCGTTGACGTGCAGGCCCCAGGCGTCGTTGAAGTAGTCCTCGCTGCCGGTCCCCTCGATGGAAGGGTACTTCTCGCCGTCCACCCAGAAGAAGTCGTCGCCCTCGCCGAACCAGCCGGCCTCCGCCTGGACGACCGACAGCACGGTGCCGACGTAGTGGCCCTTGCCCGTGACGCTCAGGAACTCGTAGGGCTTGCCGTCGGCCGGGGCCGGGAGCGCCTGGCGGTAGCGCGCGTGGAAGTACGGCGTGTCGGCGGGCAGCGACGGAAGCTTCTCCCAGTCCACGTGGTAGTAGAGGTTGGCGACCCGGCGCTTGCCTTCGTTGGTGACCGTGATCCGGCACGACTTGCGGAACGGCATCGGCCAGTAGCTGTTGCGCGCCCGCCCGTCCGAGCTGTCCACGATCATGAGCGACTTGACCTTCGCCTCGAAGCCGTGGCCGACCGCGAAGAAGTCGCCGATCGGCGCATCCACGCTCGGTGTCGTGCTCCCGTCGTAGTAGACGCGCAGCCGCAGCAGGCGCGGCCAGCCGTATTCGCTGTCGGCGATCGTGACCCACATGTGCGTCACGACGCCGGGGCCCGTCAGGTCCGCGAGCACCGTCGTCTCGCCCGGGATCGGCCGCTTGCTGTCGTCGTTGGAGTTCCAGTCGGGGTTGTTGGACGACGAGCGGTGGGCGGAGAAGTTCTTGGGCTCGAGGAGGTGGAAGGGGTCCGGCAGCCCGGGGGCCGGCTCCTGGGAGAGGGCGGGGAGGGAGACGGCGAGCAGCGAGAGCGCGGCCAGAGCGCGGGCGAGGCGTGTCTTCATGGTCCCTCTTCTTTCGTGGCCGGTACTCTAGCAACGATGCCGGACCGATCCAAGAAGCTCCCGAGAATCGCCGGCGGGAGATAATGGCCGCATGACGAAATCGGTCGCCGCGGCCTGCGCCGCCCTGGCGCTGGCCCTGGCCGCGGGTCCCCTCCGGGCGGAGACGCCGGCCAACGCGGACCCGGTCCTCGTCGGCGCCGGCGACATCGCCGACTGCGGCGCGCTCTCCGGAGCCGCGAAGACCGCCCTGCTCCTCGACCGCATCGAGGGCACCGTCTTCGCTCTCGGGGACACCGCGTACGAGAGCGGGACCCCGCGGCAGTTCGAGGACTGCTACGGCCCGACCTGGGGCCGCCACAAGGCGCGCACGACGCCGGTCGTCGGCAACCACGAGTACCGCACCGCGTTCGCCAACGGCTACTTCAACTACTTCGGGGCGGCCGCGGGTGATCCGACGAAGGGCTACTACAGCTACGACCGCGGGACGTGGCACGTCGTCGTCGTCAACAGCAACTGCGCGCAGGTCGGGGGCTGCCACGCCGGATCGGCCCAGGAGACGTGGGTCCGCGAGGACCTCGCCGCGCACCCCGCTCCGTGCACGCTGGCGATGTGGCACCACCCGCGCTATTCCTCCGGCGAGCACGGCGACGACCGGTCCATGCGGGACATCTGGCAGGCCCTCTACGAGGCCGGGGCCGAGATCGTCCTCTCCGGCCACGACCACGACTACGAGCGCTTCGCCCCGCAGGACGCCGACAGCCGCAAGGACGACGAGCACGGCATCCGCCAGTTCGTCGTCGGCACCGGCGGCCGGGACCTCTACAAGTGGGAGCACGGCGACCCCGACAGCGAGGTCAAGAACAACCAGACCTTCGGCGTGCTCAAGCTCACGCTCCACGCCGACGGCTACGACTGGGAGTTCGTCCCGGTCGACGGCCAGACCTTCCGGGATTCGGGCAGCGGCAAGTGCCACGGGCCCGCAGCCGGGAAGCCGTAACGGACGAAGACGGTCCGGAAGGAAGGAGGACGCGGATGGCCCACGAGGACGTTCACCTGAAGGAGATCCGCGACGTCACGCCGAGCGGAACCGGCTGCGAGGAATGCCTGAAAATGGGCGATCGGTGGGTCCACCTGAGGCTCTGCCTGACCTGCGGGCACGTGGGCTGCTGCGACTCCTCGAAGAACAAGCACGCCACCGCGCACTTCCGGCGCCTGAAGCACCCGATCGTCCGGTCCTTCGAGCCCGGCGAGGACTGGCGCTGGTGCTACGTCGACGAGGCCTTCGTCTAGCGGGTCCGGCCGGGAATTGGCCGCTCAGGGCGACCCACGGGCAAAACTGTCCCCGATGCTCGGCCCGTGCCAGCGCCCGCGGTTGACGTCGTACTGGTACCCGATCTGCGTGTACGGGATCCGAATCACGTCGAAGAGGAAGTAGAGGATCTTGCCCCACCAGATCTTCTCCGGCACGCCCGCGACGTGGAGGACTTCGACGAAGTTCGCCCCGATGAAGAGGCCGATCTGCCGCTCGCGCACGTCGGGGTTGGCGAACGGATATCCCTTGGAACCGTAAGTCAGCGAGAAGAGAAGGAACCGGGCTGGACCCGGTTCGAAGCCGGCGCGCCGGGCGAGCCCGGCAATCCGGAGGTCGCCGGAGTACACCAGCTGCGTGTAGTCCGTGCCGAAGCCCCCGTAGGGGCAGCACACGGGCGCAGGCCTCGGCACGAGCCCGGCCGAAAAGCCGATGAGGTCGGCGAGCCCGAAATGCGCGATCCCGAGGGACGTCGCCGCTCCGAGCGTATCCATCGTCAGGTCTTCGTACGAGAAGCCGTAGCGCCCCCGGCCGTCGCCGAGCTCCGTCACGAATCCCGCGAAGACGGAGACCGCGGAGCCGAGCAGACGCGCCTGGTCGAGCGGGAGTCCGAGCTCGGCGTACACACCCGACAGCAGCTTGGCGACCACGTAGTACGAGACGAAGTGGGACGCCTTGTCTGCTCCCCCGGCATAGGTGTGCTGCCCGAAGAAGCCCTCGTTGGTGAAGTGGAACCGCTCGTTCGGGCCGTCGGTGAAGGAGTTGTACGCCGAGCCCGCCAGGGTGGCCAGGGCCACCATGCCGATCCAGAACGTGTGCGGGCGCGCCTCCGGAGCCGAGCGCGCCTCCTCCGCGGCGGCGAGAAGGCCTGCCCCGAGGTCCGGCGCCGCCAGGGCCGCGAGGGCCTCGTCGGGCTCGCCCGCGGGCGCGTTCGCCCCGGAGGCCCGAACGAACGACTCCTCGAATCCCGATCCGGGCGCGGCGCCGCGAAAATCGTGGAAGGACTCGGCCCGCGCCGCCCCGGGGGCGAGCGCCACCCCCGCCGCGAGGAGCGCCCGCAGCGTGCGCACCCCGGTCGCGCGCGAGTTCCCGGCCACGGCGGCTCGGCTACGCCCGTTCCGGGGCGGCGCTTTGCGGCGCGGCGGCCGGGGCCGGCGTCAGCGGGAACCACCGCCTCGCCAGCAGGAGGAGCGGCGGCCGCACGAGCCGCGTCAGGAACGCGACGAACAGCGCGCCGCCGATCACGACGACGGCCAGAGGCTTCTGGGTCTGGGCCCCGATCGCGTTCGAGAGCGCCGCCGGCAGGAGCCCCAGCATCGCCACGAGGCTCGTCATGAGAACGGGCCGGAAGCCGCGCTCGGCTCCCCTCCGAATCCCCTCCTCCAGGCCCGCGCCGGCGCGCCAGAAGTTCTGCGTGTACGAGCACACCAGGATCCCGTCCTGGATGGCGATGCCGAAGATCGAGATGAAGCCCATGGCCGCGGAGACGGACACGTTGATGCCCGTCAGGAGGAGCGCGAGGATGCCCCCGGAGCAGGCGACCGGAATCGTCAGGAGCACGATGATCGTCTCCGGGACGCTCCGCACGGCGCCGTAGGCGAGCAGCGCGATCAGCGCCAGCGTGATCGGGACGATCAGCATCAGGCGCCGCTCGGCGTCCTTGAGCTCGTTGATCTCCCCCGCCCACTCGAAGTGGGTGTCGTAGGGAAGCGCCACCGTCTTCTCGATGCGCGCCCGCGCCTCGTCGAGCGTGCTCTTCAGGTCCCGCCCGCGGACCGAAAACTTGACGGGCACGTACCGGTGATTGTCTTCGCGGTAGACGGCCGCGGGTCCCTCCTCCTCGCGGATCGCTGCGATCTGTCCGAGGGGCACCTGTCCGCCGTCCGGCGTCCCTACCAGGATCTCCTGGATCCGCCGCACGTCGTCGCGGTAGGCCTCCTGCCACCGCACGACGAGGTCGAAGCGCTTCTCGCCCTCGAAGACCTGGGTCACGGCCTGGCCCCCGATGGCCGCCTGGATCACCGACTCGACGTCCCCGACGGCCAGGCCGTAGCGCGCGCAGGCCACGCGGTCGGGCGTGATCGTGAGGTTCGGCTGGCCGAGCGTCTGGATCATGCCCAGGTCCTCGATCCCGCGAACGTCCCGCAGGACGGCCTCGACCTCCCTGGCCTTCCCTTCGTCGACCGTCAGCGACGGCCCGACGACCTTGACGGTGTTCTCTCCCTTGACGCCCGACAGGGCTTCCTCGACGTTGTCCTGGATGTTCTGCGAGAAGTTGAAGACGATGCCCGGGAACTCGCGCGCGAACTGGTCCGACAGGATCTTCGTCAGCGTCTCCTTGTCGAGCCCCCGCTTCCAGGTGTCGAAGGGCTTCAGCGGCACGAAGAGCTCGATGTTGTTGGGGCCGCCGACGTCCGTGCCGTCATCCGGGCGGCCGACCATCGACACGACCGATTCGACCTCGGGCCGCTCGCGCAGGATGTCGCGCATGCGGCGCACGTACCGCGAGGACTGCGGCAGCGAGACCGAAAGCGGGAGCGTCGCGCGGATCCAGAAGTTGCCCTCCTCGAGCTTGGGCATGAACTCGCGGCCGACGAACGGGAAGAGCAAGAAGAAGAGCAGGACCGGGACGAGGCCGAGCGCGGCCGCGCGGCCGGGCCGGCGCAGGGCCCACTCGGTGGCCGGGACATAGAACCGGTGGAGGGCGCGCAGGAGGGCGTTGTCCCGCTCCTCCAGTCCCGTCGGCAGGTGCCGGGCGAGGGCCGGCGTCAGGGTCAGCGACAGCAGGAACGCGCCGGCGATGGCGTAGGCGTACGTGTGCGCCATCGGAGAGAAAATCACCCCCGTCACCCCCGTCAGCGTGAAGAGCGGGAGGAACGCGACGCCGAGAATGATCGTCGAGAAGACGATCGGCCGCCCGACCTCTCCCGCCGCCGTCAGGATCCGCTCGTCCCGGGTCCCCGACGCGTCGCGCCCGAGGTGGCGGACGCACGCCTCGATCATGATGACGGTCGACTCCACGATGATGCCGAAGTCCACGGCGCCGAGCGAGATCAGGTTGGCCGGCGTGCCCCCGACCGCCATCCCGATGAGCGCGGCGAACAGCGCGAGCGGGATGTTGAGGGCTGCGATGAGCGCGGCTCGCCAGCTGCCGAGGAAGAGGAGGAGGACCGCCGAAACCAGGATCATCCCCAGCACCAGGTTGTGGAGGACCGTGTGCGTCGTCGTCTCGATGAGCTGCGTTCGGTCGTAGTACGGCTGGATGTCCATGCCGGGCGGCAGCAGGTGGTTGTCCCGGATCTCCTGGACCTTGGCGCGGACGCCCTCGAGCGTCCGCCGCGTGTCGCCTCCGACCTTCATCAGGACGATGCCCTGGACGACGTCGTCGTCCGCGTTGCGGCCCACGATTCCGAGGCGCGGGGCGTGGCCGACGGTGACGTCGGCGACGTCTCCGACCCGGACGGGCGTCCCGCGGGTCGAGGACAAAACGACGTTGGAGACGTCTCCGAGGTCCCGGATCAGCCCGATGCCGCGGACGTTGAAGGACTGCTCGCCCTGGTTGAGGACGTTCGCGCCGACGTTCTGGTTGGACGCTGCGAGCGCCGAGAGCATCGGGGACAGGGACAGCCCGTGGCCGCGCAGGCGGTACGGGTCTACGTCGACCTGATACTGCTTGACGAGGCCGCCGAATCCGGCCACATCGATCACGCCGTCCACCTGCTTGAACTGCCTCTCGAGCGTCCAGTCCTGCGCGGTCTTCTTCTCGAGGAGCGAGTATTGCGGTCCGGTCACGACGTAGCGATAGATCTCCCCGATCGCGTTCTCCGGGGACAGGACCGGCTGCATCGCGTTGGGCAGCGACACCGTGACGAGGCGGTTGAGGACCTCCTGCCGGTCCTCGCGGTAGTCGGTCCCCCACTTGAAATAGCACTTGATGTCGGAGAGGCCGAATACCGAAATCGAGCGGATGTGGTCCAGGCCGGGCATCCCGTTCAGGGCGACCTCGAGAGGCACCGTGGCGTAGCGCTCGACCTCTTCGGCCGCCCAGCCGGCCGGCTGCACGAGCGTCTCGATCCGCGGCGGCACCGGGTCCGGGTAGGCCTCGATGTCGAGGTTCTGGTAGGCCCAGAACCCCCCGGCCGCCAGAGCCACGGCTGCGAGGAGCACGAGCAGGGGCGCGCCGAGCGAGCCCTCGACGATCCTGCGGATCACGGCGACTCGCTCCCGCCCGAGAGCAGGATCGATCCCGACACGACGACCTTCTCGCCCTCCTGGAGCCCCGACGTGATCGCGACCCAGCCGTCGTCGGCGCCCCCGAGCTGGACGGCGCGCTGGAGAAAGCGGGTCCGGCCGTCGGGCGTCTTCCCGTCGGCCACGAAGACCGTCTGGCGGTCGCCCGCCTTGATCACGGCCCCTCGGGGAAGGGCCAGCGCGTCGCCGCGCTCGAGCTGGACCTGCAGGGTCACGTACATCTCGGGCTTCAGGAGGCGCTCCGGGTTGGGCACGACGCAGCGGACGCGCAGCGTGTGCGTCTGGGGATCGAGCGACGACCCGACGTAGTCGATCGTCCCCTCGACCCGGCGCCCCGGATACGCCACCGAAGTGATCGACGTCGGCTGGCCCGGGCGCACCCGGCCGAGGTCCCGCTCGTACACGTCGCCCCAGACCCAGACGGGGTCGAGCTCGCCGACCGTGAAGAGCTCCTGGACGACGTTGGCCGAGGACAGCATTCCCTGGACCTCGAGGCCGGGCGTCGCGGTGCGCGCCACGATCTCGCCGGCGATCGGAGACCGCAGCAGGAACTCCTGGGTGGCCTGCCCCTGCGGCGAGGCGTGCAGGAGCCGGAGCCGCAGCTCGGCCCGCTGGACCTCGGCGTCGGCCTTCTCCGCGTTGTCGCGGGCGGCCTCGTAGTCGCGTTCGGAGCCGGCGTCGTGCTCGAAGAGGTTCTTCTGGCGCTCGCGCTCGTGGCCGGCGGCGGCCTGGTCGGCCCGCGCCTTGAGGAGGTCGGACCAGGCCGACGCGAGGTCGGGGCTCTCGAGGACCGCGAGCGGCTCGCCCGCCGGCACGCGCCGGCCGAGGGCGCCGAGGACGCGCGTGATCCGTCCGCTGACCGGCGAGAACACGTGGGCCACCTTCCCCTCGTCGAACGCGACGCGGCCGGCCGTGACGAGGTGGAGCGCGAGATTGCGCCGCCCCGCGGGCTCGATCACGAGCCGGCCGCCGCGGATCTGCGCCTCGCTCAACCAGATCTCTCCCGGAGGCGGAACGGCCTCGGCCGGCTCGCTCCGGCGGCACGCGGCGGCGACGGCGAGCAGTCCGAGCGCGAGCGCGGCACGGACGCGCCTCATGGTGCCGCCCCCGCGCCGCCCGAGGCGGCCTCGAGCCCGGCCACGGCCGAGCGAAGGCCGTAGAGGTCCTGTCTGTACTCGAGCTCCACGGCCAGCGTCGTGCGCTCGGCGTCGAGCAGGTCGAGCAGCGAGATCGCGCCCTCCCGGTACTGGTAGCGGACCAGGTCGCGGGCCTGCCGCGCCCGGCCGAGCAGCCGGTCCTCCATCCGCGCCACCTGCTCGCGGGCCGCCTCGACCGCCGCCCACGCCGACGCGACATCGGCCGCGGCGCGGGCGAGGGCGCGATCGAACGCGATCCGGGCGGCGGCGACGTCGCTCTCGGCGCGGGCGATCTCGCCCTGCCGCTGCTGGAACACCGGAAGCTCGAAAGCGGCGCCTACGGAAAACGTGGGTGGAGTCACCGGGGCGACGTCGGGCCCCTGACGCGTGTAGCCCGCCGACAGGGCGACGTCCGGCAGCCGCATCCGGCGCGAAAGATCGAGCGCCGATTGCGCGCGCTCGAGGTCCGCGCGCGCGGCCTGGACGTCGGGCCGCCGCGCCGCGGCCTCGGCGCGCAGGTCCTCGGCGGTGCGGCCGGCAAGCCACTGCGGGAGCGGCCCCTCGAGGCTCCCGTCGATCGTCGTGTCGGCGAGGGAGTCGCCGCCGAGAAGGAGCCCGAGCGCCGAACGCGCCTGGACCGACTGCGCCCCGGCCGCCGTGACGGCCTGCTCGGCCTCGAGCCAGGCCGTCTCGACGCGGGCGAGATCGACCTCGCTCGCCGCGCCGTACTGCTTGCGGGCCTTGATCAGCTCGAGAGTGCGGCCCAGGCTTTCCGCGACGTCGCGGCTGGTCCTCTCGAGGGCGTCCGCGAGCAGAACCCCGTAGAAGGCCTGCTCCGTCTGGAGCCGCAGGCCCCGCAGCGCGTCCTCGCGGGCGAACCGCGCTTCGGCGAGCGCCGACTCGGCGGCCCGAATTCGAAGCCCCCGCTTGCCCGACGCGACACCCTCGAGCGCGCCCTGATCTCCCGCGGCGAGCGCATAACCGCCCGACGACGTTTCGCCGCCCGGCACGGGCACGGACGTGCTGTGCAGGTAACTCCCCGAGAACGCCGGGTTCGGAAGGCGTCGCGCCGCCGTGAGGTCCCCCGCCGCGCCCTGGACGGCGGCCTCCGCCAGGAGAGCATCGAACCCCTTCTGTTCCGCGAGGGCGAGGGCCTGCGGGAGGGTCAGCCGCCGGCCGGACTCACCGTGCGCCGCCGCCGAGACGGCAATCCAGAAAAAACCGAGCGCGAGGCCGGGACCGGCTCTCCGCCTCGCGCCCGGGTCGGACATCCAAGCATCGACACGCAAGGGTGTTTCTCCTCATGAACGGATCCGTCCTCCGGCGGAGGAACCCGCCGGCTGTGGCCGCGCCTCCACGGCGCCGGGCGTCAGGCGAGGACGGGAGGAGCTCGGGAGGGAGTGTCGGAGACGTCGGCGGACCGCGTGAACGCCGTCGGCGTCTCGGGGCGGTCCGGGAGAGGCTGGAGGAAAACGGTCAGCGCGATCGCGACCGCGGGGGACGCGGCGAAATCGCTGTGGAAGCACGCGAAGCAGGACTCGTCCTGGACGATCGCGCCCGCATACAGGCCCACGCCCGGACTTCCCGTCCCGCCGACCTGCGTGAACGTGCCCGAGTTGCTGGGGCGGTCCGAGAGCAAGTCGGCGATCGGGTCGAGGTGGTGGTGCGGCGCCGCGGCAGCCGACACGAAGAGCGCGACGAGGTACCAGGCGGAAAGTCGGCGCCACGAAATCATGGGCTTTCGAATGATACGGCCTGTGTCAAGGGCGCGACGCGCGCCTGCTATTCTCGATTCGCGATGATGCTGGCGCTGGCCCTGTTCCTCGCGGTTCGGCCCGAGCCCGCCGCCTCCCCGACCCCCGCGGCTTCGGCCGCCGAGGGGACGTGGGGTGGGATCGGCCTCCGGGTCGACGCCGGCCCGGCCGGCGCCGAGATCGACCTCGACGGCGCGCACGGGAAGACCGAAGGTCCGCTCGTTCCGGACGCCGCCGGCCGCTTCGACGTGGCGGGCACGGTCGTGCGCGAGAAGCCCGGACCGGTCCGCAAGGGCGACCCCCCGCCGCCGGCCGTTCCGGTCCGTTACCGCGGAACCGTCGAGGGCGACACGCTGACCCTCGAGGTCGTGCCGGACGGAAAGGGCGCCGTCCTCGGGCCCCTCAAGGCGCGGCGCGGCGCGCCGGCCCGCGTGCGAAAGATGTATTGAGGGCCGCGCCCGCCGGTTAGAATCCTCGCCCGGTGGAGAAACCGCGCCGGCGCTTCTACGAGCTGCGTCCCTTCGCGGTTCCGCTGTCGTACCTCTGGTGGCTCCTGAACGTCGTGAACGTGATCCTCTGGGCCCCGTTCATGGGCGTCTTCCGGCTGCTCACGCGCCACGCGGACCCCGGCCGCCACCGGATCGGGCGGATCCTGCGCAACGCCGGCGTCGTCGGGATCAAGTGCAACCCGTTCTGGGATTTTCGCGTCGTCGACACGGTCCACCCGGACGCGAGGCGCCCGTACCTCTTCGTCTCGAACCACCGCTCGATGGCCGACGTCTACCTGCTCTCGCTGCTGCCCTGGGAGATGAAGTTCCTCTCCAAGGACTCGGTCTTCCGCATCTGGCTGCTCGGCTGGGAAATGAAGCTCGCGGGCGACATCCCGATCGCGCGCGGCGACAAGGAGAGCGCGCGCCGCGCGATGCTCGACATGCGCCAGCGCCTGCTCGACAAGAGCTCGGTCGTCGTGTTCCCCGAGGGCACGCGCAGCGCGGACGGGAGCCTCGGAAAGTTCCGCGAGGGCGCGTTCCGGCTCGCCATCGACCTCGGCGTCGACATCGTTCCGCTCGCGATCTCGGGCACCGAGACCGCGCTGCCGAAGCACTCGCTGGTGTTCCAGCGGACGACCGCGACCGTGGAGGTCCTGCCCCCCGTGTCGGTCGCGGGCCTGACGGCGGCCGACGCCGCCTCTCTCGCCGAGAAGGTCCGGGGCGAGATCGCCCGGGCCCTGCACGTCGAGCCGGGCCCGCCGTGACGGCCCTCGACATGGGCCTCGTGCTCGAGGCGCGCCGGTCCCTGCTCGGGCGCATTCGCCGCACGCCGGTCGAGGCGTCGCCGTCCCTCTCGGAGAAGGCCGGCGTCCCCGTATTCCTGAAGCTCGAGTCGCAGCAGATCACGGGGTCCTTCAAGATCCGCGGCGCCTTCTTCGTCCTCTCGCGCCTGTCCGCCGAGGAGCGCCGGGCGGGCGTCGTGACCTGCTCCGCCGGAAACCACGGGAAGGCCGTCGCGCACGTCGCGCGGGAGCTCGGCATTCCCGCCGAGGTCCACGTGCCCCGCGGCGTAGACGAGTCGAAGTACCAGGGCATGCTCGCACTCGGGGCGAACGTGGTGCGCTCGGACTGCGACGGATTCGACGACACCGAGCGGCTCGCGCGCGCCGCGGCGGCCCGCTCCGGGCGGCCCTTCCTGACGGCCTTCGACGATCCCCTGATCCTCGCCGCCAACGGGGGAACGCTGGCGGCCGAGACGATCGAAGACTGCACGGAAGCCCGCGCGTTCCTGCTGCCGGTCGGGGGCGCGGGTCTAGCGGGAGGCTTCGCCTACTACGCGAAGACCGCCCTGCCCGACGCGCGCATCCTCGGCTGCCAGCACGCTCTCTCGCCCGCCCTCGCGCTCTCCCTCGAGCGCGGCGAGGCGGTCCTGACGCTGCCCCCGGTCGCGACCGCGGCGGGCGGCCTCGAGGGCGGCATCGGGAAGACCGGCTTCGACGTCCTGAAGGACCGCATCGACGGCGTCGCGCTCCTCACGGAAGAGGAGATCTTCGAGGCCGTCCGCTTCCTGCTCGACCGGCACCAGATTCTGGTCGAGCCCTCCGCGGCCGTGACCGTCGCGGCGATCCTGACGGGCAAGGCCGGGCGCCTCGGCGCCCCCGCCGTCGCCGTCCTGTCGGGGCGCAACGTCGCGCTCCCGACGGTCCGCAGGATCCTCGCCGCATGAAGGTCGTCGGCCCCGAAACGATCCGCCGTTCCGTCAGCCGCGCGGGCGCCGTGGCGGCGATGCGCGAGGCCCTCCTCGCGCAGTCCCGGGGGGAATGCGACACGCCGATGCCCATGCACCTCGACCTCTCGGCGGGCGGCGGCGGCGAGGTCCACATCAAGTCGAGCTACCGGAGGGGCGGCGCCCATTTCGCGCTCAAGGTCGCCGGCACCTACGCCCGGCGCCCGTACGGCTCCATTGTCCTGGTCTCCGTCGAGAACGGGGAGACCGTCGCGTACTTCGACGACGGCGGCTTCCTGACCGACCTGCGCACCGCCGCGGTGGCGGCGATGGCCGCCCGCGAGCTCGGCCGCGGCGACACCGCGCTCGGGATCCTCGGGACGGGCGTCCAGGCGCGGCTCCAGGCCGAGCTCCACGCGGAAGTCCTGAAGCTGTCGGACATCCGCGTCTGGGGCCGCGACGCCGGGCGCGCGGCGGCCTGCGCCCGCGACATCGGCGCGCGGCTGCCCGGCGTCCGCGTCGCCGCCGCCGGCTCCCCCGCGGAGGTCGCCGCGGCGGCCCGGCTCCTTGTGACGGCGACCGCCTCGCTCGCCCCGCTGCTCCGCTTCGCCGACCTCCAGCCCGGCACGCACGTCTCGGCCGTGGGCGCCGACTCCCCCGGCAAGCAGGAGCTCGACGCCGGGATCCTGCGCCGCGCGTCGCTGCTGCTGGTGGACTCCCTCTCCCAGTGCGAGCGCCTCGGCGAGCTGCAGCACGCCCCGTCCGAAAAGAGCCGCGCGATCGAGCTCGGCGCGTTCTGCGCCCGGCCCGCCCCCTTCGACCGCGCCGGCGTCACGGTTGCCGACTTCACGGGCCTCGGCGTCGAGGACCTCTTCATCGCCGAGGCCTGCCACGATACGCTCGAACGCGGGGGAGGCGCATGAGCCGGTTCCTCTGGATCTGCCTCGGGGGCGCCGCGGGCACGGGCGCGCGTTACCTGCTCTCCGGCTGGGCCGCCGCGGCGCTCGGCGCCGGATTTCCCTACGGCACGTTCCTCGTCAACCTGATCGGCTCGTTCTGCGTCGGCTTCCTGATGCAGGTCGGCGTCGCGACGCCCGTGATGTCCCCGACCCTGCGCATGGCGCTCACGACCGGCGTCATGGGCGGGTTCACCACGTATTCGACGTTCAACTACGAGACGATCCGGTATGTCCAGGACGGAGCCTGGCGCCTCGCTCTCGGCAACGTCGCCCTCACCCTGGCCGCCTGCCTGGCCGCGGGCGTCGCGGGGCTGGCCCTCGGCCGCTCGCTCTTCGGAGGTTAGTCCCATGCGCGTTCTCGACGGCGAACAGGTCCTCATGCGCATCTTCATCGGCGAGTCCGACCGGTGGCAGCACCAGCCGCTCTGGATGGCGCTGCTGCAGCGCCTGCGCAAGGAGGGCTACGCCGGGGCGACGGTCTTCCGCGGGATCGGCGGCTTCGGCGCCCGCAGCGTCCTGCACACGACGCTGCTCGAGCGGCTGTCGCAGGACCTGCCGCTCGTCCTCGAGATCGTGGACACCCCCGAGCACGTCGAGCGGCTCCTCCCGGCCCTCGACGAGATGGTCGCCGAGGGGCTCGTCACGATGGAGAAGGTGCGCGTCCTCAAGTACTCGCCGGGGAGCCGGCCGCTCGACCCGGCCCGCTAGGCGTCAGGGCTTCGGGGCCTCCGGCGCCTTGTCCTTCTCCTTGTCCGGCATGGTCCGGCGCAGCAGGACGTTCAGCGGCACCGTGTCCTTGTCGCGCCGCACCGTGAAGGCCGCCGCGTCGCCCCACCGTTTTCCCGCCACCAGGCGCGCCAGCGTCGCCCTGTCGGCGAGCGCGACGCCGTCCATCGTGAGGAGCACGTCGCCGACCCGGAAGCCCGCGGCCGCCGCCGGCGTGTCCTTCTCGACGTCGAGGACCTCGAGGAGCTTGTCGTCGCCGCGAACGTGAGTCGCGACGCCGAGCTCCGGATAGAGGGAGTCGACTTCCGGCGCGATGCCCCACACGAAATTGGCGTAGGAGGCCTGGACGCTCCGGACCGGCCCCTTCTTGTCGTCCTCGACCTTCACCGGGATCACCGACGCGACGCGGCCCGGAAACCACTGCCGGACCTGGCGCTCGATGCCGAGGCCGTACTGCACGTGCCCCGCGCCGACGAGCACGACCATCACGGCCTTCGGATCCGGGTCCTTCCGGAGCGGAGCGACGGCGTTCCAGCCCATCGTCGCGTCCCACGTGCACTGCGCGTTGAGCATCGCCTGCCACTGCTCGTCGCTGCCGCCCATGTGAAACGTGGACTCCTCGTCGAACGAGGCCTTGAAGAGGCGAAGGTGGTCGGCGCTCTTCGTGTCGATCTGCGTCGGGATGTGCGCGGCCTCGTCCGGCGTCAGGCCCTGGAAGCCCTTGTTGCGCACCGCCGACACGACCTCGCGCGGGGCGTTGATCGCGTACATCCGGAGGTGGTTGTCGCGCGCGAAGAGGAAGATGTCCCGGTAGTAGAGCCAGTTGTAGTTCCAGTTCCCGTACCAGCGCGAGCCCGCGACGAACGCCTCCTCGGAGAGCTTTCCGTCGCTCCAGTCGTCGAGCCAGCGCTGCTCGGGATAGGGGTACATCTCGAGGCCGATCAGGACGCGGCGGCCCGAACGGTGGAGCTCCTCGATCACGCGCTTCTCGAGCCGGTGCGAGTCCATGCCGATGTGCTCCTCGCCCACGAGCACGAGCCGCGCGTCGGCGAGCCGCGCCGGCAGGTCCGCCGGCGTCAGGAGGGCGCCCGAGGCGGTGTCCGTCAGGGCGTCGAGGACGACGGGCGCCTCGCGGTCCTTGCGCGCGGGGTCCCCGATCGGGAGCCGCAGGATCTCCTCGGAGAGCCCCGGCGCCGCCGCGAGGGCGGCGCAGAGCAGGACGGCGGCGCGCCTCACGACTTCCAGGGAGCGATCGCCACGATCTCGACGGGGCCTTCCGCGAGGTTCACGCGGTCGCCCAGGCGCGCGCCGAGCAGCCGCTCCGCGAACTCGGACTGGTAGGAGTAGATCCCTTCCTCCGGCTTCGAGTCCCAGGGCCCGAGGATCGTGGCGTCGCGCTCGGCGCCGGTCGCGACGTCGCGCAGGCGCACGCGGGCCCCGACGCGAACCTCGGACACGTCGATCTTCGTCGGGTCGAGCGCGCGGGAGCGGGACAGCTCGTCGGCGATGGTGGCGATCCGCGCCGAGAGGTACTCGTGCTTCTGCCGCGCGGCGTGGTACTCGAAGTTCTCGCGCAGGTCGCCGTGCTCCTTGGCCGTCTTCATCGCGATCGCGTTGGCCGGCAGCTCGACCTGCTTCAGGTGGATGACCTCCTGGCGCCTCGCCTCGATGGCCTCGGCCGTGGCGTAGAGGTACTCCCGCGCCGGCGCCCGCAGCTCCGGGAACTTCATGAGCAGGGCTTCGCGCACCGTGGCGCGGCGGTGCTCCTCGAGCCCCGCGACGCGGTCGAGCGCGTGGAGCATTTCGCGCGCCTCCTCTTCCGAGGAGGCCGTCCTCACGAGGGCCACGCCGAAGCCGCCCGGCTCGAAGAACTCCTTGAGGCGCGCGCGCAAGCCCGAGAACTCGTCCATCCGGAGGGCGTCGGTGAGCGCGAAGAACAGGCCCGGCGCGTCCGTCCGGCCCTCGGCGTGCATGCGCTCGCACAGCCAGACGAAGGCGCGGGGCGCGGAGCGGGGCGAGCGCAGGATCTTGCGCGACAGGTCCGTGGCGCGGTCGCCGAGCGCCTCGAAGAGCGTCGTCAGCACGCGGGCGTCGTCCTCGCGCCCGATCTGCTCGATGTACAGCTCGGCCCAGTCGGCGCGGGTCTCCCGGATCGCGGCCAGCGCCTTTTCGCGGGAGCCGCCGTCCCGGATCTCTCCGAGCACGCGGCCGAGGTCCGCGGAACCGAGCAGGCTCGCCGCCGGGAACGCCTCCGGCCCCGAGGGATCCAGGCGCACGGCCGCCTGCGACAGCTCCCAGGCGAGCGCGGGATTGCGGGGCGCGACGCGCTCGGAATCCTCGGACAGCGCGGTCGCGAAGAAGCGCGCCAGCTCCTTGGAGCGCTTCGCGTGCTTGCGCGCCAGGTCCATCCGCGCCGCGGGCTCGGCCTTGAGGAACGCCTGGCGCACGGTCTCCTCCGCCGCGTCGGCGCTCTCGCTCCACGACACGGACGCCGACTTCGAGCTGCCCGAGACCAGCACCTGGCGGTTCTTGCGGGCGGCCGACCAGAACGAGGTCCAGCGCTCCTCGGGGACGATGCCCGCGAAGTGGTCCTTGACCTCCTGGACCGTCAGCGGGCGGCCGAAGCTCGAGAGCAGGAGGTGCAGGGCCTCGGCCGGTTCCTTCTCGGCGAACGCGGAGAGGCCCCTCGGGTCCTCGACCTTGCGGCGCAGGAAATGGCCTTCCGGAAGCGGGACGAGGTTCTTCTCGGCCGACACGAGGGAAAGCGGAATGCGCGCGCCGCCCACTTCGAGGCGCATTACGTCGAGCGCCGGGTTCATCTCCGCCAGCCGGCCCGCCCCGCGGCCGGGCATGTAGTAGATCGCGTTGGGCTGGAAGGAGAGCCAGCGCGCGATGCGGCCGGCCACCTCGGACGGATCCGCCGCGCCCTCGAGCGGGAACTTCGCGAGCACGGCCGCCAGGGCGGGGTGCCCCGCAAACCGAGCGCGGAGGGTGGCCGTCAGGTCCTTGCGGACGCTCGTGTCGGTCGGGGACATCCGCGCGATCTCGAGGAGCACCCGGGTCCGCGCCTCGCCGTCGCCGCTCGCGTGGAACTCCGCCAGGAAGCGCAGCCACGCGAGCGCGGGCGCGCCGCCCCCCTTCTTCTTGACGGCCGCGGCCACGTTGAAGAAGAACGGGAGGTCCGCCGCGTCCTCCTCCATCTTCCGGTTCCAGAGGGCTTCGAGCGCGTCAAATTTTTTCTGGTCGACGAGGGTCTGGACTTCGGGGGGCAGGTGCTCGGCGGCGGTCGCGGTGGACATGGACCGGTGATACTAGCAGGCCCCGTCAGGACACGTCGACCGCGGCGGTCCGCACGAATTCGGGCCGCGGGGTGATCCCGAGCCCGGGGGCCCCCGAGGCCGCCATCCGGCCGTTGCGCCGCTGCGGCGCGCCTTCGGCCGTCGAGACCGTCACGTAGCTGTTGAAGTCGGTGGACGTGAAGAGCAGCTCCGGCGGCGTCGAGTGCGCGAGGTGGGCGATGGCCGCGGTCGTGACGTCGCCGCCCCAGGAGTCCTCGATCGTCATGGCGATCCCGAGCGACGCGCACAGGTCCCGGGCCTGCCGCGCGCGGGTCAGCCCCCCGAACTTCGAGATCTTGATGTTGACGACGTCCATCGCCCGGTCTCCCGCCGCGCGCAGGAGGACCCCGATCCCGTCGATGATCTCGTCGAGCACGAACGGGTGGTCCGTCCGCTGCCGGACCGAGAGGCACTCCTCGTAGGTCGCGCACGGCTGCTCGATGTACACGTCCACGTCGCGCACGGCGCGCACGACCCGGGCGGCCTGGTGCGGCAGCCAGCCCGTGTTGGCGTCGGCCACGAGGACGTCGGTCGGCTCGAGCACCGCGCGCACCGCCCGGATCCGCGCGACGTCCACGTCCGGGTCTGCGCCGACCTTGAGCTGGAACCGCCGGTACCCCTCCGCCCGGTATCCCGCCACCTTGCGGGCCATGGCGTCGGGGGCCTCCTGCGAGATCGCGCGGTAGAGCACGAAGTCCTCGCCGTAACGCCCGCCGAGCAGCGTCGCCACCGGCAGGCCGGCGGCCTGCCCGAGGAGGTCCCAGCAGGCGATGTCGATCCCCGACTTCACGTACGGATGCCCCTTGAGGGCGGCGTCCATCCGCCGGTTCAGGCGCTCGAGGTCCCGCGGGTCCTCGCCGATCAGGTGGGGCGCGAGCACGGCGATCCCGGCGCGAACTCCCTCGGCGTAGGCGGGCAGATAGGCGGGGCCGAGCGGGCAGACCTCTCCGTGGCCGGCCAGTCCGGTGTCCGTCTCGACCCGCACCAGGGTGCTGTCGAAGACGGCGACCGATTTCCCGCCGGACCACTGGTAGCTCCCCTCGTGGAGCGGCAGCTCCACCCTGTAGGCCGAGATGCGTCGGATCTTCATGGGGCGGAGATTGTCATTGATCTAAAATCCCCGCAACGTGCCGCCGGTCAAGACGCTCCTCTTCCTCGCCCTCGGGGCCGTGGCCCTCGTGTTCGTCGTCGCCTGGGTCCGATCCGCCCGGAAGACGCGCGAGCCGCGGCAGCCCGGGCCCCTCGCGCTCGCGATCGGCTTCATGACGAACTTCTTCGACACCCTGGGCATCGGCTCGTTCGCCCCGACCACGTCGATCTGGAAGCTGAAGGGCGTCGTGCGCGACGAGAAGATCCCCGGGACCCTCAACGTCGGCCACGCCCTGCCGACCATCACGCAGGCCTTCATCTTCATCGCGATCGTCGAGGTCGAGATGACGACGCTCGTCGGCATGATCGCCGCCTCGGTCGCCGGCGCCTGGCTCGGCGCCGGGATGGTCGCCGCGTGGCCCCGCCGCCGCGTCCAGGCGGGGATGGGAATCGCCCTCTTCGCCGCGGCGTCCTTCTTCGCGATGACGAACCTCGGCCTCTTCCCCTCGGGGGGCGACACGCTCGGCCTGCGGTCCCCCCTCCTGTGGGCGGGCCTGCTCGGAAACTTCGCGCTCGGCGCCCTCATGACGCTCGGCATCGGGCTGTACGCGCCCTGCATGATCCTCGTCGCCCTGCTCGGGATGAACCCGCGCGCCGCCTTCCCGATCATGATGGGCTCGTGCGCGTTCCTCATGCCGGTCGGGGGCCTGCGCTTCATCGCCCGGGGCAGCTACAGCCTGCGCGCGGCGGTCGGCCTGACGATCGGCGGCATCCCGGCCGTCCTCCTCGCGGCGTTCGTGGTCAAGTCCCTGCCCCTCACGGCGTTGCGCTGGCTCGTCTTCGGGGTCGTGCTGTACACGGCCCTGGCGATGCTGCGCTCGGCGCGGCGGGCCGAGCCCCCGGCGGAGATCTGACGGGGCACGCCGCCGCGATTTTCGTCGGCGTTTGGGCCCGGGCCGTCATATTCTTCGCGCCAGGAAGGGATGTCTCCGTCCGACTGCCCGGAAGCCTTCTTGGCGGGACGAGCCCTCACGCTTCCGGGAGGAACTCGATGCGCTCTCGCCTTTCCAGGATCGCCTGGTCCCTGACGGCCGCCGTCCTGGCCGTCTCCACGTTCGCCTGCAAGAACTCCGGCGCTCCGGGCACCGCCGCCGGGGCCACGCCCGCGGTGACGGGCACTCCCAACGCGGCCTCGACCGCCGCCAGCGCCGCCGCCGCGCAGGACCTGTTCAAGGCCATGAAGCTCCAGGCCGGCCTGTCGGACACCGCCAACGCCATGATCGATTCCGAGATCAGCCGCAACCCCGGGCTGACGCCCTACCGCGAGGTCATGGTGACCTGGCTCAAGAAGTACATGACCTGGGAGGCGATGCAGCCCGAGCTCACGAAGATGTACACCGACACCTTCACCGAAGCCGAGCTCAAGCAGATGGCCGCGTTCTACGGATCGACCGCGGGACAGAAGTCCCTCGAGAAGCTTCCCGAGCTGATGCAGCGCACGGCCATGGCCGGCGCGAAGCTTTCCCAGCCCCACTCCGACGAGCTCCGCGCGGCGATGACCGCCAAGAGCGAAGAGCTCAAGCAGCAGGCCGCGGCCCAGGGCGGAACCGGCGGTCCCGGCGGACCAGGCGGACCTGGCGCGGCGGGAAAAGCTCCCGGCAAGGCCCCCGCGCGCCCGCCGAGCGCCGCGCCCAAGCCTCCCCAGCAGTAAGGCTAAACGACCGAGGGGCGGCCAACGGCCGCCCCTCTTGCTTTACCCCGCCTCCCGCCTCCCACCTCCCGCTCACTGCCTCCCGCTCACTGCCTCCCGCTCCGCCCCCGGTTCGCCTGCGTGGCCGCCGACAGCGAGCGCAGAAAGCTGCCGGGCAGCGTTCCGCTGATCGAGACGCCCTCGCCGTCGTCCTCGATCCGGACCCGGCGCAGCACCGAGACGAGCTCGGGCGACTTCTCCTGCACCGCCAGGCGCCACATCGCCAGAACTCCGCGCAGGGAATCCTCGATCAGGCCGCGGCTCTCCGCGTCGCTCGAGAGGCCGACCGCCGAGAAATCCACCGCGTCGCCGTGCACCTTGGCCTGCAGGGCGAGCAGCGAGACCGACTTCATCGCTCCGACGATCGCCCGCGACGGGTCCGCCTCGCCTTCGGCTGACCCGTGGGACGCGCGCCGCGCCCCCGCGGGCAACCGCGTGACGTCCACGAGCGCCCACGCGGAGGCGTCGCGGTCCACGCGCGAGAGGCTTCGGCCGAGCCCCAGCCCCGACATGAGGCCGCCGGCCCCGCCGGACTCCCGGCGGCCGAGGGCGGCGGTGACGGCCGGCTCGCTGCCGGCGACGAGCAGGGAGGCGTTGACGAGGGCGACCGCTCCCGGCCGGCCGCCGTCCTCGCTCGCGAGCCGGTAGTACTCGCCGCTCGCCCCGGCCTGCTTCACGGCGCCGCGCGCCGCGAGGGCTCCCGCGATCCGCGCGAGATCGAACCGTCCCTCGAAGACGACGAGGACGTCCCCGTCCGTCGCGTCCGCGGAGCCGCGCGACATCGCCAGCACGATCGTGTCGATGTCTTCGCGGGGCGTCAGGCCCGTTTCGCGCAGGAACCGCTGGGCGTCGCCGTCGGTCGAGGCGTCGTCCATCCGCGAGAACACCTGCGCGCCGAGCGGGCTCGCGCGCAGCTCGTTCCAGTGGATCACGCCCACCGAGGCGGCGTCGGCGGGAACGAGGGCGAGCGGGTCCTCGGTGCGCCGCACCGCGAGGGCGCTCGAGGCTCCGAGGAGCGCGAGCGCGAGGGCCAGGCCGAGGCGCGGAAGCGTGCGTCGAGCGGTCATGTCAGAAGTCCTTTCTGGAAAAGAGCCACGAGGCGAGCCCGAGCGCCGCGATCGCGAAGAGCGCGGTCGAACCGTACACGCCGAGAACGCTGAAGTCGGCCAGCCGCTCCGGGGCTTCCCGCCCGGCGACCAGGGCCACGGTGGCCTGGCCGAGCTCGGCCGTCTTCGGCAGCAGCCAGTAGAGCCCCCGAACGAGCCGGGCGGTGAATTCCGTCGAGACGACGGCCTCGATGCGGGCGTGCGCGGAGAGCACGGCCGCGAAGAAGAACACCGCGTACGTCGTCATGAGGGAGACGCCCGTCGAGGACGTCACCACGCCGACGAGGAACGCGAACGCGAGAAGCGCGGCGAACGCGAAGAGGATGACGAGCCCCGACAGGAGGAACCTCGGGTGGAGGACGCGGGTCTTCCACACGACGATCAGCCACATGGTCCCGATCAGGTACGCGAGGTTCGCCGCGGCGAGCAGGAGCCCGCCCGCGTAGCGCGACATCAGCAGCGCCACCCGCCCCACCGGACGGGAGAGGTAGAGGTCGATCGTCCCCTTCTCCTGGAGCCGGGGGACGAGGTGGGCCGTCGCGAAGAGCGCCAGAAAGGTCCCCACGAGGTAGAGAAAGCCCGAGAAGCCCGACTCGAAGCCGAGCACGATCTTGTCGATGTCCACCGAGCGGCCGTCCATCTCGATGGACTGGCCGAACAGCTTCACGCCGGCCAGGGCGCCGTTGACGACGTCGAGGTTGACGGCCGCCGCGAAGATGAGGATGAAGAGGGAGGAGAGCGCGAAGTAGGCGACGAGCGTCCACCTTGCCGCCGCCTCGCGGAAGACCTCCTGCACGCTGGCCGCGAAGGCTCTCATGGGCGCGCGTCCTTTCCGGCGTCGCCGTCGCGGACGAGGCCGACGAACACGTCCTCGAGGCTCGAGCGCACGGGCGACAGCTCCTGGAGCTTCGCGCCGCCGGCGCGCAGCCGGTCCACCAGGGCGTTCAGGTGATCGAGGTCGCGCGCGCCCAGATCGAAGTGGCCGTTGACGCGCTCGATCGTCGCTCCGGTCTCGCGGAAGGCGGCGAGAAGCCGCTCGTCCACGTCGCTCGCGACGAGCCGGTACCGGGAGCCGCCCGCCGTCAGGTCCTCGATGCGGCCCTCGGCGGCCACCCGGCCCGCGCGCAGGACCGCCACGCGGCCGCACATCCGCTCGATCTCGGACAGCAGGTGCGAGTTGAGCAGGATGGCCTTGCCGCGGGCGGCCTCCTCCTGCAGGAGGTCGCGGATCTCGCGGCGGCCGACCGGGTCCACGCCGTCCGTCGGTTCGTCGAGCAGCAGGACGTCGGGGTCGTGGACGAGGGCGGCCGCCAGGCCCAGCCGCTGGGTCATGCCCTTGGAGAACTTCTTGACCCGGACGTCGCCCCAGTCGGACAGCCGGACCCGCTCGAGCAGGGAGGGAATCCGGCGGCCGAGCGCGGCGGCGTCCATCCCGGACATGCGGCCGAAGATCGAGAGCGTCTGGCGGGCGGTCAGATACCCGGGGAACCGGTGCCCTTCCGGGAGATAGCCGACCCGCCTGCGGCTGGCCGGATCGCTGGCCGGGAGCCCGAAGAGCCTCGCCGAGCCGGACGAGGGCCGGGTCAGTCCGAGGAGGATCTTGACCGTCGTGGTCTTTCCGGCCCCGTTGGGGCCGAGCAGGCCGAAGACCTCGCCCGGCTCGACCCGCAGATCGAGCCCGTCGAGGGCCGACACGCTCCGGCCGCCGAACCGGCCCCGGTACACCTTGCGCAGGCCTTGCGCCTCGATGGGAATCGCCGCCATCGGTAATGCAAACGAATGCCGGGGCGGAAAGTTCGGCTCGAGGGCCGGAAGTCGCCGGAACTCCTACCAGCCCAGGGAGATGACGCAGACGCCGACCGCGGCGATGACGGCGCCGGCGGCGGCGTCCGCCCACCGCTCGAGCCAGGCCGAGCGCAGCGCCCGCGCTCCCGCCCGGGCCGGCAGCACGAGCAGGACCATCGTCCCGATCGTCGCGATCTCGTAGAGGCCCACGACCCCGGTCGCGCTGCGGGCCCCGAGCGGCGCCGCGGCGAAGAGCAGCGGCACGACGGCCACGCACGGATCGGCCGAGAAGAGGAGGAACAGGCCCCACACCGTGGCGCGCGCCGGCTCGTGCACGTGGTCGTAGTGGGCGTGCACGTGCCCGTGCAGGCGCTTGCCGAGGGCGCGGCGCAGGCCCCACACCGAGTAGACGAGCCCGAAGGCCACGAGGAGGAAGCCCGCGGCGGTCTCCATGCGTCGGCCGAACGCCTCGACCATCCCCAGCCCGAAGAGCAGGCCGAGGACCCCGAGGAGCGCGGACACCGTGACGTGCCCGAACCCGCAGAGGACCGTGACGGCCGCCGTCCGGCCGGCCGACCAGCGCTGGGCGCGGGCCAGGGCCGCGAACGGCACCCAGTGGTCGGGCGCCAGCGTGTGGGTCGCGCCCACCGTCACGGCGGCTGCGGCGAGCGCGGCGAAGAGCGGCGGCATCGTCAGTACCCTCCGTCGAATCGCGCGGGGCGCCGCTCGAAGAAGCTCGCGAGGCCCTCGGCGAAGTCGGCGCCGTTCGCCACGCGCGCCAGCGCCTCCACCTCGCGGTCGAGGTGGAAGTCGAGGCGGTCGACGCCCGCGGCCTGCTGGACGAGCCCCTTCGCGACCGCGAGCGCCTCGGAGGGCCCCGCGGCGAGCCGGCGGGCGATCTCGAAGACGTCCGCCTCGAAGCTCTCCCGGGGGAAGACGCCGTTGATGAGGTTCATCGCGACGGCCTCTTCGGCGGAGAGCCGGGGATTCAGGAGCACGAGCTCCATGGCCCGGCGCAGCCCGAGCAGCCTCGGGAGAAAGAACGTCGAGCTCTCGGCCCCGGTCAGGCCCGTCTTCCCGTAGGCCCACTCGAAGGCCGCCTGCGGCGACGCGTAAACGAGGTCGCACGCCATGGCGATGCCGAACCCCCCGGCCGCGGCCATGCCGTCGACGGCGGCCACGAAGGGCTTGGGCGCCCGCTTGATCTCGGAGATGGCGGAGTGGATGTACTCGAGGATCTGGCGGAAGACCTCCCCAAAACCCGCGGGCGTCTGCCGGCCTTCCTGCAGGTATCCGAGGTCGGCCGGGTCGCCGCCGGCCCGGATGTACTTCAGGTCCGCGCCGCTGCAGAAGACGCCGCCCTCTCCCCGCACGACGACCGCGCGCACGGCCGGATCGCGCGCGAGCTGCAGTCCCGCCAGGCGGAAGTCCCGCGCGGTGGCGACGTCGAGCGAGTTGAAGCGGTCCCGCCGGTCGATCGTGAGGATCCCGACGGCGCCGTCCCTCTCGATGCGGATGTGCTCCATCGGCGCCGTCCTCAGCAGATCCTCGGGAGGAGCTCGCCCTCGGGCTCGGCGAGCAGCCGCCGCCCGAGTCCGGTGTCGAGGATGACGTTGCCCGGCCGCTCCGCGACGCAGGTCGCCACGATGGCCGCGTCTCTTCCGAGCGGATGGGCGCGGAGCGCCTCGAGCACGGCCCCGGCCCGATCCGGCCGGACGCCGATCACGGCCTTGCCCTCGTTGGCCACGTGGAGCGGGTCGATGCCGAGCAGCTCGGCGGCCGCGCGGACGGCGTCGCGGACCGGGACGCTCGCCTCCTCGAGGAGGATGCCGACCCCGCTCTTCTCCGCCATCTCGTGCAGCGCCGAGGAGAGCCCGCCGCGCGTCGGGTCCTTCATGGCGACGATCCCTTCGCCTCCGGCGTCGAGGGCGGCGCGGACCAGGCCGTTGATCGGCGCGACGTCGGACGCGAGATCGCCCGCGAGCTTGAGCCGATGGCGCTCGGCGAGGATGGAGAGCCCGTGGTCGCCGACCGCGCCGGTGACCAGGAGCCGGTCTCCGACCGAGAGGCCGCAGTCGCGCACGAGCCGGCGGGTCAGCCCGACGCCGCTCGTGTTGAGCACGATCCCGTCGATCTCGCCGCGGCCCATCACCTTCGTGTCGCCGGTCAGGATCCGGGCGTCCGCCTCGAGGCAGGCCCGGGCCATCGAGGCCTGGATTCTCTCGAGGTCCGTGCGCGGAAACCCCTCCTCGAGGATCGCGCCGCAGGTCAGGCCGAGGACCTCGGTCGCGCCCATCATCGCGAGGTCGTTGACGGTGCCGCAGACGGCGAGCCGGCCGATGTCCCCTCCGGGAAAGAAGATGGGATGGACGACGTGCGAGTCGGTGGTCAGGACGATCCAGCGGTCGCCGACCCAGAGGGCGGCTCCGTCGTCCATCGCGCGGGGCCCGACCTCGCGCGCGGACAGCTCCGGGGCGTCGCGGAGGAACACGTTCTCGATCAGGGCGCGCATGGCTCGCCCACCGGCGCCCTGCTTCAGGGTGATGCGCTCTTCGGCGACCAGCAGCTCCCGCCTCATGACGCCCTCAGGTTCGGGTGGCCGCCGTACTGGTGCCAGATCCGGCAGGCCCCTTCGGAGGAGACCATGCACGCGCCGACGGGCGAGTCGGGAACGCAGTCCTTCCCGAAGAGTTTGCAGTCGGATGGCGAGGCGAGGCCCGACATGATGTCGCCGCAGATGCAGTCGGCCACGACCGCCGCCGGGGCGTCGTCCCAGAGGGCGGCGAGGTCGATCCGGAAGCGCCGCCGCGCGTCGAGGTGCGCCCATTCCTCGCGCAGCCGGAGGTTCCCGTTGGGCACGTGCGCGATGCCCCGCCAGCGCCCCCCCGCGGGCCGGAAGACGCTCCAGAGCTCCTCCTGCGCGCGCCGGTTGCCCTCCCGCGTCACGCAGCGCGGAAACATGTTCACGACGGACGGCTGGCCGTCCCGCACGAGCTCCACGAGGCGAACCAGCCCGGCCAGGATGTCGAGGGGCTCGAATCCGGCCACGACCACCGGGATCCGGTGACGGGCGACGAACAGCTCGAAGAGGCCCCAGCCGGTGATGGTCGCGGCGTGGCCCGCGGCCAGGAAGCCCTCGACGCGGGTCTCCGGCATCTCGGCCACGATCTCCATGGCCGGCGGGATGTACTTGTGGGCGGAGAGGATGGAGAAATTCCGGGGCGGGTTGGAGCGAACGACCGCCGCCGTCGCGACCGCGGTCGTCTCGAAGCCCGTCGCGAAGAAGACGACCTCGCGATCGGTCGAGCGGGCGAGCTCGACCGCCTGGGTCGCGCTGTAGACGACCTCGACGGACGCGCCCTCGGCCTGGACGTCGTTCAGGGACAGGGACGTCCCGCGCACCCGCAGCATGTCGCCGTACGAGGCGACCACGTGCCCCTGGCGCGCCAGGGCGACGCCTTCGTCCACCTCCGGCATGTCGGTGATGCACACCGGGCAGCCCGGGCCCATGATCACGTTGAGGTCCTCCGGGAAGGTCGCCCGCAGGCCGAACTTCGCGATCGCCTGCTCGTGGCTGCCGCAGACGTGCATGACGGAGACGGGCGACCGCCCGATCTCCTTCGTGACCCGCGCGAGCGTACCGACGAGGCGCCGGGCCGTCGCGGGGTCGCGGAACTTCAGCTGGCGGACCGCTTCTTCGATCCGGGGGTTCTCGATCATGGGCGGCCCGTCCCTTCGATCTCGCCGCGCACGTCGGCGACCATCAGGTCGTCCTTCGCCGCCTCGGCGAGGAGCGTCTCGTAGAGGGCCAGGGTCTGGGCGATGTCCTCGGAGGGGATGCGGCGGATCGCGAAGCCCACGTGGTTCAGGATGTAGTCGCCGGGGACGACGGGCTCGTCCACGATGTCGAGGCAGACTTCGCGCCGGACGCCCCAGAAGTCCACCTCGGCGACGCTGCCCCGAACCGCCACGACTCTCCCCGGAACTCCCAGGCACATCAGAGGCCTCCTTCCCTTGCGACGGCCGCCGCGACCATCGCCTGGCCGAGCGCGAGCCCCCCGTCTCCCGGCGGCACGCGTCGATGGACGAAGACGGACGCGCGCGGGCCGATCCTCTCGAGCACGCGCTCGGCCAGCAGCGCGTTCTGGAAGCAGCCGCCGGTCAGGACGATCGGCATGTCGCCGGCGCGTTCGCGGGCCTCCTCGACGGCGAAGGCGGTCGCAGAGGCGAGCGTGTTGTGGAACCGGCCCGACACCGCCGGGGCCCCTCGCCCGTCGAGCAGGTCGGCGACCGCGGCGCGCAGCGCCGGGCGCAGGTCGATCTCGGGCTGCGCGCCCGAGCGGTCCACCGCCCAGTCGTAGCTTCCCCGCTCGGCGGTGTCCGCCGCGAGGTTCCACTCGAAGGCCACCTGCCCCTCGAAGCTCGACGCGGGCCGCCCCATTCCGAGCGCGCCGAAGGCGTCGAACCAGCGGCCGACGCCGCGCGCGCGCGGAGCGGGGACGCGCTCGCGGAGCATGGTCCGCACGAACGCGACCTCGCCGGGGTCCACCCGCGCGAAGAGGTCCAGGCCGGCGAGCGGAGGCGCGCCTTCGAAGGCGTCCTCGAGGGCCGCGAGCGCGATCCGCCAGACCTGCCGGATCGCGAGGTCGCCGCCCGGAAGCGCGATCGGCCGGAACGTCGCGAGCCGCTCGAAGCCGGAGAACCGGGCGAGGAGGATCTCCCCTCCCCAGGCCGTCCCGTCCGTTCCGTATCCCGTCCCGTCGTACGCGACCCCGATGACCGGGCCCTCCAGGCCGTGCTCGGCCATCGCGCTCGCCACGTGCGCGTGGTGGTGCTGCACGGCGACCCGGCGGCCCGGGCGTCCGAGCGCGTAAGCCGTCGAGGCATACATCGGGTGAAGATCGTGGGCGACGAGCGCGGGGCGCACCTCGAGGAACCGCTCGAGCCGCTCGACGGCGGCCTCGAACGCCGCAACGCTGTCGAGCGTCTCGAGGTCGCCGATGTGCGGCCCCAGGTACGCGGCGTGGCCGATGCCGACGCAGAAGGTGTTCTTGAGGTGGCCCCCGCACGCGAGGACGGGCGCGTCGAACGCGGGCCTGACCTCGAGGGGCCTCGGCACGAAGCCCCGCGAGCGCCGCAGGACGCAGGGGGCTCCCGCGATCTCCCGCACGACCGAGTCGTCGCAACGCGACGCGATGTCCCGGTCGTGGACGAGGAAGAGATCCGCGACGCCGCCGAGCTTCTCGAGCGCCTCGGCGTTCGTGGTCGCGATGGGCTCGTCCGACAGGTTGCCCGAAGTCATGACCAGCGGCCTCCCGGCGTCCGAGAGCAGCAGGTGGTGCAGCGGCGTGTACGGAAGCAGCAGGCCGATCAGCGGGTTGCCGGGAGAGAGCCCCGCGGCGAGGGCCGTTCCGGGACGCCGGCGGGCGAGCACGATCGGCCGCTCCGGCGACGCGAGAAGCCCGCGCTCGACCGGCCCGAGCTCGGCCAGCGCCTCGGCCGCGGCCAGGCTCGCCGCCATGACGGCGAGGGGCTTCTCTTCGCGGTTCTTGCGCCGGCGCAGGCGCTCGACGCTCTCCGCAGAGGTCGCGTCGCACGCGAGGTGGAAGCCGCCGAGGCCCTTGACCGCCACGATGAGCCCGGCCGCGAGCGCCCGGGCGGCGGCGCGGATCGGATCCGATCCGTCGAGGCGCTCCCCGGACGGCGCGACCGCGGACAGGACCGGGCCGCACGCCGGGCACGCGTTGGGCTGCGCGTGAAACCGGCGGTCGAGCGGATCGTCGTACTCGCGGCGGCAGTCCGCGCACATCCGGAAGCCCGCCATGGTCGTCGCCGCGCGGTCGTAGGGCACGCGCGCGGCGATCGTGAAGCGCGGTCCGCAGTTGGTGCAGTTGGTGAACGGGTAGCGGTGCCGGCGGTCCGCGGGATCGAGGACCTCGCGAAGGCACTCGCCGCAGGTCGCCAGGTCCGGAGGAATGGAGACCTCGAGGCCGGGCGACGGGCGGCTCGCCACGATGACGAACTCCCGCGACGCCTCGGAGGGAATGTCGCGGCACTCGAGCTCGCGGATGCGCGCCGCGGGAGGGGGCGACGCGCGGATGCCCTCCAGGAACCCGGCCAGGGCTTCGTCGGTGCCGAACGCCTCGATCGTGACGCCCCGCGAATCGTTCGAGACGCGGCCGCCGATTCCGTTCTCGCGCGCGAGCCGGTAGATCCAAGGGCGGAACCCGACGCCCTGGACGGTCCCGCGAATCTCGATCCGGCGGCCAGCCTGGCTCACGGTGCTCTCATGCTACGTGCCGCCCGCGAGGCAGGGCCTGATGCGTTTGCACCACGCCCGGCGGGCGCTAGCCCAGGATGACGCGGCCCCCGGAAATGACGGCCGGGACCGGGCGCAGGGGAAGCGGCGGCGGGCCGGCGACGACGTTGCCCGCCTCGTCGTAGCGTCCGTCGTGGCAGGGACACACGTACTCGTCCGTCTGTTCCTTCCAGCGGACGATGCATCCCATGTGGGTGCACCGCAGCATCCGCGCCGAGACGCCGTCCGCCGACCTCACCACCTCGACCGGGTTGCCGGCCACGTCCACGACGGTTCGGGCGCCCGGCCGAAGGCTCTTGAGCGGGAGCGCGACCTGGCCCGGGCGGAGCGGCTCCTCGGACGGGCCCGGGCTGCATCGCGGGGAGGCGACACCGAGCGCGAGGAGCGCTCCGAGCGCGCCCAGAGCCTCGCGCCGATCGAGGCCGGCCGGGCCCGCCCCCGGGCCCGGATTCAGACCGCGCACGCCGCGCCCCGCGCCGCGCGCTTTCGCGAGAGCTCGTCCAGGAGCAGCGAGAACCAGGCGTCCATTCCCTCTCCGGTGCGCGCGGACAGGACAAGAACCCGGGCCGACGGGTTCAGGGCCGCGACCTGCCCGAGGACCGCGTCGAGGTCGAAGTCCACGTGGGCGAGCAGGTCCGCCTTGGTCACGAGCGTGACGGCCGCCCGCGCGAAGATCGCCGGGTACTTGAAGGGCTTGTCGTCCCCTTCGGTGACGGAGAGGAGGACGACCTTGAAGTCCTCGCCGAGGTCGTAGGACGTCGGGCAGATCAGGTTCCCGACGTTTTCGACGAACAGGACGTCGAGGCCCGAAAGGCGCGGCCCCTCCTCGGCCAGCGCCGCCTCCACCTGGCGCGCGTCGAGATGGCAGGCGCCTCCGGTCAGGATCTGCCTCGCCGGGATCCCCGCCCGGCGCAGGCGCTCCGCGTCGCGGTCGGTGGCGATGTCCCCGTCGAGGCCTCCCAGCTTCAGGCGCTCCTTGAGAGCACGCGCCGTCGCCTCGAGGAGCGTCGTCTTCCCCGAGCCCGGCGAAGAGATGAGGTTGACCACGAGCGTCCCGGCCTCGCGGAAGCCGGAGCGCAGGCCCCGCGCCGCGGCGGCGTTGGCGGCGAGGACCTTCTGCTTGAGGTCGACTTCCGTCATCCCGCCGCCTCCGCGGACGCCGGATCGCCCCCGGCGAACGCGACGCGCACGACGTCGAGCTCGTCGCCGCCCTGGACGGCGAGGGGCTCTCCGCAGCGCGGGCACAGCCGCATCCAGGACCCCGGCGCCCGCCCGGGGACGTCCCCGCACGAGGCGCAGGTCTGCCGCGCCGGGTGCCACTGCACCTCGAGCACCGCGGCCGCGTCGGCCGTGCCCTCCACGACCGCCTGCCAGGCGAACTCGAGCAGCCGCGGCTCGACCGCCGCGAGGTCCCCCACCGCGACCGTCACCGACTCCAGGGCGCCGCCGGACCGCTCGTCGGCCGCCCGCCGCGCGATGCGGTGAATCTCCTCGGCGAGGCCGAGCTCATGCATGGAGGTCCGGGGCGACGCGGCCGTCCGCGGCGGTCTCCCACCAGGGCGCGGCCGCCGCCGCGGCCGGGCGCCGGCGCGCGGGGAGGTTCCTCTCCGCGAGCAGCCGGATCACCTCGAGCGCGGCCGGCGCCACCGCCGCGCGGACCGGAGGCGTCAGGCGCACGCCCTTGGCCACGGTCTGCGGGACGACGCCGACGAGGACGACGTCGCGGGGCGCCGCGCCGCCGAACTCGAGGAGAAAGAGGGCCTCGGTCACGCCCGGGTCGTGCGGCGACACGCGCGCCGTCGGCGCGCGCGACAGCAGCTCTCTGCCCGAATAGACGCGCACGGAGCCGGGAGGGGCGTCGGCCTGCACGGTGTCCACCAGGATGACGGCATCGGCGCCGGCGAGGTACGGCGTGAGGTCGAGGCCCGGCGTCCCGACGTCGACCACCGAGACGGCGTCGGCGAATTCCCAGTTCGCCCGCAGCTCCTCGACGACCCAGGGTCCGAGGGCGTCGTCGGTCATGAGGACGTTGCCGAGCCCGAGGACCCGGACCCTGCCGAGGTCTTCCATCTAGAGCGCCCGGACGCGCGCGATCTCCCGGCCCTCCGGGTCCAGGGTATGCACCGCGCAGGCAAGGCAGGGATCGAACGAGTGGACCGTGCGCAGGACCTCGAGCGGCAGCTCCGCGTTGGCCACGGGGTTGCCCACGAGCGAGGCCTCGTACGGCCCGGGCTGGTTCTTGTCGTCGCGCGGCCCGGCGTTCCAGGTCGACGGCACGACCGCCTGGTAGTTCTTGATCTTCCCGTCCTGGATGACGATCCAGTGTGACAGTGTGCCCCGCGGCGCCTCGTGGAATCCGAAGCCGCGCTGCTCGCCCTTCGGGAACACCGGCTCGTTGAAGATCGCCGTGTCGCCCTTGCCGATGTTCTGGGCGAGCAGGTTCCAGTGCTTGAGGGCGAGCTCCGAGATCACGCAGGTGCGAATCATGCGGGCGGCGTGGCGGCCGAGCGTCGAATGGAGGACGGCCGGCGAAAGCTTCGTCTTCGCCACGGCGCCGGCGGTGTCGAGCGTCTTGACCGCCCAGCGCTTGGTCGGCTCGTGGCCGAGGGCGAAGCCGACGAGCACCTGGGCGAGCGGGCCGACCTGCATGACCTTGCCCTGGAAGCGCGGGGCCTTGACCCACGAGTACTTCTTCGCGTCGTCGTACTTCGTGTACTTCGGCACGGTGTCTTCTTCGTGCGGGTGCTTCGTCCACTCGCCGTCGTACCACGCGTGGGCGATGGACTCGGTGACGTTGTCCTTGAAGTAGGGATCGTCGAAGGACTTGATCTCCCGGACCGTCGAGAGGTCGCCGCCGAAGATCGTCCCGCCGGGCAGGTCGAACTTCGTGCCCTTCGTGTCGAGGGGCAGGTCCGGCACCGCCATGTAGTTGGTGACGCCGGCGCCGTAGCCGAGCCACTCGGGGTACATCCCGGCGATGGCGCAGACGTCCACGAAGTACACCTGCTCGATGAACGCGCTCATCTGGTCGAGGACGTCCTTGACCATGAAGAGCTTGTTCATGTTGAGCGTCGCCTCGTTGTCGAGGTTGATCGCGTTGGCCACCCCGCCGACGGCGAGGTTCTGGATGTTCGGCGTCTTGCTTCCGAGGATGGTCACGACCTGGTTGACCTTCCTCTGGTACTCGAGCGCCTGGAGGTAGTGGGCGACGGCGAGGAGGTTCACCTCGGGCGGCAGCTTCATCGCCGGGTGGCCCCAGTAGCCGTTGGTGAAGATCCCGAGCTGGCCGGCCTCGACGAACGTCTTGACCTTGTCCTGGACCGCCTTCAGCTGCTCCCTGCTGTTGCCGGGCCAGGGCGACAGGCTCTGGGCGAGCGCCGCGGCCTTCGCGGGATCGGCCTTGAGCGCCGACACCACGTCGACCCAGTCGAGCGCCGACAGCTGGTAGAAGTGGACGATGTGGTCGTGCATGGCGTGCGCCATCACGATGAGGTTGCGGATGTACTGCGCGTTCATCGGGATCTCGAGCCCGAGGGCGTTCTCGACGGTGCGCACCGACGCGATCGCGTGGACCGTCGTGCAGACGCCGCAGAACCTCTGCGTGAACATCCAGGCGTCGCGCGGGTCGCGGCCGAGCAGGATGGTCTCGATCCCGCGGAACATCTGTCCCGAGGACCACGCCTTCTGGACCTTGCCCTGATCGACCTCGCAGTCGATGCGGAGATGACCCTCGATGCGCGTGACCGGGTCGACGACGATGCGCTGCGACATGACGGACCTCTAGGTGTGCGCCGCGGCCCGGCCGTTGGCGCTGCTGAAGATCGGGAACAGCTTGACGATCGCGACGTAACCGACGATTTCGAGGGCCACCAGGCCCAGCGTGATGAACAGCTCGGGAACGCTCGGGAAGTAGTGGACGTCGTCCCCGGGCCGGTAAGCCAGGATGTACGTGTTGAAGCGGTAGACCCCTCCGGCCAGCATCATCAGCATCGCGGCACGGAACAGGTTGCCCGGGTCGCGGCGGCGGCCCGGCGCCGCCAGCATCACGAGCGGCAGCGCGAAGAGGCCGGTCTCGATCCAGAAGGCCGCCGCGAACCGATCCGGGACGAAGGCGAGGCCGAGCCGGCCGCGCGCCACGAGGTCGCCGAAACGCACGAGCAGGAAGAGCCCGAGCACGGGAAGCATGGCCCCCGAGAGCGACGCCAGCATCGGTGTCTCGGCGGGCCGGCGGAAGAAGAGCGTCGCGAGCGAGGTCTCGAAGACGACCGTGGCGTATCCCATCGCCACGCAGGAGGTCAGGAAGAGCAGGGGCAGGAACGGCGTCTGCCAGAGGGGCTGGAGCTTGTGGCCGGTCAGCACCATCAGGGTCCCGAGAGAGGACTGGTGCATCGTCGGAAGCAGGATCCCGAGCGCGATGATCCAGACGAGCGCCTTGTCCACGATCGGCAAGGCCTTCTGCGAGAACCTCTGGAGCGGTCCGGCCGGACCCTCCCGGAACTTCTCGAGGAAGGCGGGAGACAGCTCGAGCCACAGCACAAGCACGTAGGTCATGACGCAGAGGGCGACCTCCAGCAGGGCCGAGTGGAAGTTCCAGGACCAGGCGTACAGCGGGACCTTCCAGCCGAGCCACGGCCGCCCGACGTCGAGGAGGATCGACACCGCTCCGAGCGTGTATCCGAGCGCGCTCGTCAGGATGGCGGGACGGACCATCGGATGGTAGCGCCCCTTGTTGAGGATGTAGACCAGCAGGGCGATGGCGTACCCGCCGCACGCGAGGGCGGTGCCGGTGACCATGTCGACGGCGATCCAGAGTCCCCAGGGCTGGCCGTCCGTGAGCGCGGTGACCGCGCCGATTCCGGCCGCCAGGCGCCACACGATCAGCGCCGCGCCGACGGCCCCCAGGACGAGCAGCCACCGCACCGGACGCGTGAGGATCGGCCCGCCCAGGGCCCGCGCTTGCGTCATGACACACCTCCGCCCTCGGACGCGCCGCCCCCGGGCGGGGGCTGCTTGCGATTGCGGAAGACGACCGCGCTCAGAAGCCCGTAGAGGGCCAGCGGCGCCACGAAGCCCTGGTAGATGCCGTGCTGGATCGTCTGCTGGACATCGGGGACCGGCCGGTCCGACAACCGGGGCAGGCCGAGGTTCTCGAACGGGACGTGGGACAGGTAGAGGCACTGCGTCCCGCCGCCCTCCTTCTCGCCGTAGATCTTCGGAACGTACCGGTCGGGGTTCTCGGCCAGCCGGCGCCTCGCCTCGGCCAGAAGCTCGTCGCGCGTGCCCGTGATGACCGCCCCGCGGGGGCAGACCTCCGCGCAGGCGGGGCCGTGTCCGGCGGGATAGCGGCTGAAGCCGCCGAAGCTCGCGAGCGTCGCGCCGTTGACGCGATGCCGGCACAGCTCGCACTTGACGATCTTCGGGGCGACGTGGGTCCACTGGAACTTGGGGACGTTGAAGGGGCACGCCATCTGGCAATACCGGCAGCCGATGCAGAGGTTCGAGTCGTAGGAGACGATTCCGTGCTCCCCCTTCTTCAGCGCCCCGAGCATGCACGCGTTGATGCACGCCGGATCGACGCACTGCATGCACTGCGCCTTGAAGAAGGAGTACTGGAAGCCGTCCGCACTCTTGTAGAGCTTGATGACCGTCTTGGTGTCGCCGTCGAGGTCCATGGGCGTGTCCCAGATCCCTCCCGGGGAGTTCTGGGGCTCGGGCTTCAGGTCGTTGGCGGCGCGGCACGCGACCACGCAGGACTTGCACCCGATGCAGCGCGTCGCGTCGTAGAGCAGGCCGAGGGCGTCGGGCGGCGCCACGCGCGCGGCGCGCGCCTCCACGGTCCCCCCCGCCGCGGCCGCGGCGCCGGCGGCGCAGAGGCCCTTGAGCAGGAAGCGCCTGTCGACCGGCATCTCACGCCTCCTTTTCCGGCTTTCCGGGCTCCTCGGGGGGCGCCGCGCCGAGCTTGCGCGCGGCCGCGAAGCCCGCGCCGAGCAGGGCGCCTCCGACGAGCCCCGCGAGACCGGTCGCTACCGGGCTGATCCTTCCCTGCGGCGCGTGAACCGGCGGATAGGTGGCGGGAGGCAGGGCGCGGTCGATGTCCACCGTCGTGAACTGGGACACGCGGAACCCGAGGGTCTGCTCGGTGCAGCCGAAGCAGGGATGGCCGATCCCGATCGGCCATGCGTCGGTCACCTCTCCGAAGTGCTGGACGGAGCAGTTGGCGTGGGTCGCCGGGCCCTTGCAGCCCATCTTGTAGAGGCAGTAGCCGAGGCGGGCGTTCTCGTCGCCGAACTTCTGGACGAAGCGCCCGGCGTCGAAGTGGGCCCGGCGAGGGCACTGCTCGTGGATCGTCCGGCCGTAGGCGAACAGGGGCCGGTTCTTGTCGTCGAGGGCGGGCAGGGTCCCGAAAGTCGCGTACTGGAGGACCGTGCCGAGGAGGTTGTACGGATTGGCCGGGCACCCGGGGATCGTGACGACCGTCTTGCCCTTGAGGATCGTCGGCGCCCCCGTCGCCCCGGTGGGGTTCGGGTCGGCCGAGGGCACGCCTCCCCACGACGCGCAGGATCCGATGGCGATGATGGCGCCGGCCTTGTCGGCCACCTCGTGGGCGATCTCGAGCGCGGTGCGTCCGCCGATCTGGCAGTAGATTCCGTCGTCCTTCGTCGGAATCGCCCCCTCGATCACGAGGACGTACTTCCCGGCGTTCTCCGTCATCGCCTTCTTCAGCGCGGCTTCCGCCTGGTGGCCCGCGGCGGCGAAGAGCGTCTCGCAGTAGTCGAGCGAGACGAGGTCGAGGATCAGCTCCGAGACGGCGGGATGCGAGGTGCGCAGGAGCGATTCGGTGCAGCCCGTGCACTCCTGGAAGTGAAGCCAGATGACGGAGGGCTTCAGCTTCTTCGCCGCGATCGCCTGCGCCACCTCGGCCGCCGCCGCAAACGGCATTCCGACCGCCGCGAGCGCGAGGGTACAGACGCGCAGAAAGTCGCGGCGATCCACCGAGGGCCCCCGCGTTGCCGCCTCTTCCCCGGAAAGCCGGACCATCGAGGTCATGGCGCCCTCCTGTCGGGCCCCCGGGAGGCGGACGGCGTCTCTCGAGAAAGCCCTCAGCGTGGAGGATTTCCCCCGCGCGGGCGCCGCACATCATGCAAATGAATCAATTTTTCACGCGGCAATCCCCCGGCCGGCTGGGGAACGCCCGCTCCCGCGCGCGGACCGCTAGTCCGCCTTCGACCAGGGCGGCGTGACGCCGTTCATCCGCGCGTAGGCAATCTCCTGGCCGAGGTGCTCGTGCATGTGCACGAGGATGCGCACGAGCACCTGGCGCTCGGTCATCTCCTGGTCGCCGAAGGTCTTGACCTTGCGGTCGAGGTCCGCGTCCGACACCGCGGCTCCGGCGGCCTTCGCGTTGGCGATCGCCTTCTTGAGCAGCTCCACGATCTGGGCCTTGTCCGTGACCGTCTTCTCGGTCTCGCGGGTCACGCCCTCCATGCGTTTCATGCCGAGAAAGCTCGGAAGCGTCGAGTCGCCGGCGACCACGTGCAGGAAGACCTCGCCGACCGACCGGACCCCCGGCGCGGGCCGCCACCCGTACTTGTCCGCCGGCATCGCCTCGGCGAGGGCGACGAGCTTGCCGCCGACGCTGTCGACCTCGGCGGCGTACTCAGCGCGGAACCCCGCCGCGGCGGCCGGCGCCGGCGCCTGGGCGCGCGCGAAGGAGGCCGCGGCGAAAACCACGGAGGCCAGAACCCGTTTCCGTCTCATCGCTCCTCGTCTCCTTTCGCGGGCCGAGCCCGCCGTCAGGACGCGGCCTTCGGCGCGGGCGCGACCGGAGGCACGCCCGCCTTCAGGACCGCGGCGTTGAAGGCCTTCACGTCCCCGTCGAGGATCGCCTTGTACTCGGCGCGCACCGTGTCGAGCCGCCCCTTGAGCAGGTTGTAGTACTCGACCGACGACGCCAGCGGCTTCGCGTCGGCGCTGGCGACGATGGCCGCGAGGTAGACCCAGTCGTGATCGAGCTTGGGCTCGTAGTTGAGGTCGTCCTCGTCGGCGACGATCTTCGGGTTGGTCAGCTGGTCCTCGACCGCGGTCAGCCGGGCCGCGATCGCGGCGGCCTGCTTCGCGAGCGCGTCTCCCTTGCCGAGCCGTTCGGCGCGCGCCCCGATCTCTTCGACCTGGGTGCGCACGTCGCGGATCTGCAGCACGGTGTCGTGGGTCTCGGAGAGCCGGTCGCGAATTGCCTTCAGCAGCTCGAACTGCGCCTTCAGGTCCGCGGCCGAGGCCGAAACGGCTGGATGCGGCCGGATTTCGATCGGCTGGGTGAAGGTCTTTCCCGCCACCGTCAGTCGGACGGCGTAGGCGCCGGGCCCGACCTTGGGCGGGTTCCGGGTTCCCTCGTTGAAGACCGCCTTCGGCACGAGCGTCGGCCTCATGATGCGCATGTCCCAGACGAACCGGTTGACGCCGGCCCTGGGCGCGAGCGGTTTGTCGCGGTCCTTCTCCATCTCGGCCCTCTCCGCGTCCGCCTTCAGGTCGTCGGACTTCGGCGGCTTCTGGTTCGAGAAGGAGCGCAGGACCGTGTCCCCTTCGAGGAACTCGAGGGTCACCCGGTCGCTTTCTCCCGGCGCGTCCTTGAGCCAGTAGTCCACCACGACGCCCGGCGGGACGTTGCGCCCCGCGCCGCGCGGGCCCTCCTCCTCGTCCCGGGCGTCGACGTCCATCCGGACGGTCGCGCGGGGCGGGAAGAGATAGGCCGGCGACGTTCCGATCGCCTCGCTCCACTTCCGGAGCGCCGTCAGGTCGTCGAGGATCCAGAAGGCCCGCCCCTGCGTCGCCACGACGAGGTCGTCGTTCTTGACGGCCAGGTCGGTGATGGGCGTGACCGGGAGGTTGCGCTGGAACGGCTGCCAGTTCGCGCCGTCGTCGAAGGAGACGTAGAGCCCCGTCTCGGTCCCCGCATAGAGGAGCCCCTGCCGCACCGGGTCCTCGCGGACGACGCGCGTGAAGGCCCCGTCGGGGATCCCGTTGGTGATCTTCGTCCAGGTCTTTCCGTAGTCGCTCGTCTTGTAGAGGTACGGGCGGAAGTCGTCCCACTTGTACATGGTCGCCGCGACGTACGCCGTGCCCTTGTCGCGCGGCGAGGCGTCGATCGCGTTGATCTGGATCCACTCCGGCATCCCCTTGGGCGTCACGTTCTGCCAGGTCTTGCCGTTGTCGCGCGTCACGTGGACCAGGCCGTCGTCGGAGCCCGCCCAGAGGACGCCGGGGTCGGCCGCCGACTCGCCGAGCGCGAAGATCACGCTGTACAGCTCGACGCCCGTGACGTCGATCGTGATGGGTCCGCCCGACTTGCCCTGCTTCGACTTGTCGTTGCGCGTCAGGTCGGGAGAGATCTCCTCCCACGTCTCGCCCTCGTCGCGGCTGCGCAGGAGGATCTGCGACGCGTGGTAGAGCGCCTTCGGGTCGTTGGGCGAGATCATGATCGGCGCGTTCCACTGGAACCGGTACTTCAGGTCCTTCGTCGCGTGCCCGTCGGCCAGCTGGGGCCAGGCCATGACGATGCGGGCCTGCTTCGTGCGGTGGTCGTAGCGCGTGATGATCCCGCCGTATTCGCCGGCGTACACGACGTTCGGGTCCTTCGGGTCGACCGCCATCCAGCCGCTCTCTCCCCCGCCGGCCGCGTGCCAGTCGGAGCTGCCGATGCCGTCGCCCGGCACGCCGCTCGGAATGCAGACGTTCGAGTTGTCCTGCTGGGAGCCGTAGACCCAGTAGGGAAACTGGTTGTCGGTCGTCACCCGGTAGAACTGCGCCGTGGGCTGGTTGTCCTGGGTGGACCAGCTCGCCCCCCCGTTGTCCGTGATCGTCGCGCCGCCGTCGTTGCCGACGATGAAGCGGTTCGGGTCGTCGGGGTCGATCCAGAGGTCGTGGTTGTCCCCGTGGGGCACGTGCATCGAGGCGAAGGTCTTTCCGCCGTCGATCGACTTGTGCATCTGGACGTTCGGCAGGTACAGGACCTCGGCGTTCTTGGGATCCGGGTAGACCCACGAGTAGTACCAGGCGCGCTCGCGGATCTTGTGCTCGTCGTTGACGTGCGTGAACTTCTCCCCGGAGTCGTCGCTGCGGTAGAGCCCGCCGTGCGCGGCCTCGACGAAGGCGAAGACGCGGCCCGGGCGCGCGGGCGAGACGGCGACGCCGACCTTGCCCCAGATTCCCTCGGGCAGCCCCGCCGTCAGCTTCTTCCAGCTGTCCCCGCCGTCCGTGGACTTCCAGAGGCTCGAGCCGGGACCGCCCGAGACGAGCTCCCAGGGGTGGCGCACGACCTGCCAGAAGCCGGCGTAGAGGATCCGCGGGTTCGCCGGGTCCATCGCGAGGTCCGACGCGCCCGTCTTCTCGTCGACGTAGAGGATCTTCTTCCAGGTCTTTCCGCCGTCCTCGGACCGGAAGATGCCGCGCTCGGCGTTCGGCCCCCAGACGTGTCCCTGCGCCGCGACGTAGACGAGGTCGGGGTTCTTCGGGTGGACCCGGATGCGCGCGATCTGCCGCGTGTCGCGCAGGCCCACGTTCTTCCAGGTCCGGCCGGCGTCGGTCGACTTGTAGACGCCGTCGCCGTGCGACACGTTGCCGCGGATCGGCTCCTCGCCGGTTCCCACGTAGACGACGTTCGGGTCCGACTCCGCGACGGCGATCGCGCCGATCGAGCCCGTCTTGAAGTCCTTGTCCGAGACGACCTGCCAGTTGGAGCCGCCGTCGGTCGTCTTCCAGACGCCGCCGCCCGTCGCGCCGAAGTAGAACGTGAACGGATCGTGCCGGACGCCCGTGACGGCCGTGACCCGGCCCCCGCGGAAGGGGCCGATCAGCCGGAACTCGAGGCCTTCGAACCGTTCGGAAAGGCCCTTGTCCTTCGCCTCTTTCGCGTCTCGGGGGGCCGCCGCCGGCGGGTCGGCGGCGAACAGGGGCGCGGAAAGGACGGCGAGCAGCGCAAGGAGGGCCCCGGGGCGGCGCACGGATGTCATGGATCTCCTTTCACGGAACAAAAGGGGCGATCGGGTGAGAAAGTATACGGCAGCGATGCCGCGCTCCCTCGTGACCGCCGGTTCTCTCGCGGCGGGCGTCGTCCTCCTGGCGATCGTCCTCGCCGCCGCCGCGTTCGTCCTGCTCCAGCGCCGGCTGCTCTATTTTCCGACACGGCGCGTGGCCGCCGCGCCCCGGGACTTCGGCCTCGAGGCCGACGACCTTTCGCTGCGGACGGAGGACGGGATCCTCCTGCGCGGCTGGTGGATCCGGGGCTCGGGCCGCCGCGTCCTGATCTTCTTTCACGGCAACGCGGGCAACGCCGCGGACCGGCTCGAGCGCGCCCGGATCTTCCGCAACCGACTCGGCCTCGACGTCGTGCTGGTCGACTATCGCGGATACGGCGCCTCCGGGGGCTCCCCTTCCGAGGAAGGCCTTTATCGCGACGGCCGCGCGGTCTACCGGGCGGTCGTGGACGCCGGCGTCCGCCCCGACCGGATCATCCTCTTCGGCGAGTCCCTCGGCAGCGCCGTGGCGATCGAGGTCGCCCGACGCTGGGCGTGCGCCGCGGTGGTGCTCGAGACGCCGTTCCTCTCGGTGCCGGCGCTCGCCCGCGTGCACTATCCCTTCGTCCCCGCCTTCCTCGTCCGGAGCCGCTTCGACAACGAGAGGAAGATCGCGGAGGTGGCCGCGCCCAAGCTCTTCCTCGTCGCCGAGAACGACGAGATCGCGCCGCCGGCCCAGGGCCGCCGCCTCGCCGAGGAAGCGCGGGGCGCGCGGGAGCTCTTCGTCATCCCGGGAGCGCACCACAACGACACGTGGATCGTCGGAGGCGAGCCGTACTGGCGGGTCTGGGAGCGATTTCTCGCCTCGCTGCCGGGGTCAGGTCTCTAAAGGAGCGTTGCCGCGCCCCCCGCCGCTTCGGGGAGGGCTTCAAGAGAAGCCTGTCCCCCTACTCGTGATTCCCTACTCACTTCCGGGGTCAGGTCTCTAAAGGAGCGTTGCCGCGCCCCCGGCCACTTCGGGGAAACGCTCTTTGAGAGACCTGACCCCCTGCTCGTGACCTCTCTCAGGGAGCCGCCGCCTCCGCGAGCCGGTTGTACTTCCGGAGGATCCTCCGGAGGTCGTCGTGCGGCAGGGCGCGGACGACGAGGCCGTCGGCGCCCTTCATCGTCTCGGCCGCCACCATCGCGTTCACGATCGCCTCCTCGACCGACTGCGCCGTGGCCGCGAAGAGCGGGTTCATGCGGTCGTTCGGAAGGTCGGCGAGCGACACGATTCCGGTGGGCCTCGCGGCGCCCGGGTTGGCCGTCGAGAAGGCGATGAAGATGTCTCCCGACCCGTTCCCCGCGATCGAGCCCACGCGCGCGAGGCCCAGGGCCGCCCGCCGGGCGAGGCGCTTCAGCTGGTTCGGGATGAGCGGCGCGTCGGTGGCGACGACGATGATGATCGATCCCGCGTCGTCGTCGCGCGCGCCCTCTCCCGCGATCTCGCGCCCGACGGGGACGCCGGCGATCGTGAGGTCGAGCTTGCGGCCGTAGTTGCACTGGACGAGCGCGCCGACCGTGTAGCCGCCCGCCGCCTCGCCCAGCCGGCGCGACGCCGTGCCGATGCCGCCCTTGAAACCGTTGCAGATCATCCCGGTCCCGCCGCCGACGTTGCCCTCGGCCACCGGCCCGGACCGCGCCCCGGAGAGCGCCTCGAAGACGTGCGTCTGCCGGACGTGGAATCCGTTGATGTCGTTCAGCTCGCCGTCCCACGTCTCCGCGACGACCGGGTTCGACCACCAGTACCCCGTGGCGTCGGGGCCTCCCTGCTGCACCCGCCACGCGATCGTTCCCTCGTGCACCGCGCCGACGCTGTGCGTGTTCGTGATCATCACGGGCCCCTCGAGGAAGCCCGACTCCTCGACCCAGGTCGTGCCCGTCATCTCCCCCGCGCCGTTCAACGCGAACCAGCCCGCGAAGACCGGGTCGTCGAGGCTCGCGCGGCCGCGCGGCCGGATCGCCGTGACGCCCGTGCGCACGGGCCCCTCGCCCACCTTGAGCTTGCCGTCGCCGCGGATGATCGTGCTGTGCCCGACCGCGACGCCGGCGACGTCGGTGATCGCATTGAGCGGCCCGGGCGTTCCGTCGAACGGGACCCCGAGGTCGCGCGCGCGCGGCTTGTCCGCGGCGAACCCTCCGGCGGAGGCGAGGAAGAGCACCGCGGCGAACAGCGGCCGGTTTCGTCTCATGCTGCGGAGTCTATGGCGGCTCCCCCCCGGCGCGCCCATCCCGCCGGCGGCTCCATTCGTCGGCGGATTCCCCCGCCTGGTCGCGGCGCTTCTACCGGCCCCCTCGGCGTTGTGGTAGACAGACGCGGTGACGACGGTCGGCATCTACGGGTTCGGGCGGATCGGCCGCAACCTCTTCCGGCTCCTCTACGACCGGGACGACATCCGCCTCGGCGCGATCAGCGACCTCGCCGAGCCGGCCGGCCTCGCTTACCTCCTGCGGTTCGACACCCTGCTCGGCCGCTTCTCCGAGGAGGTGGCGATCGAGGACGGACGGCTGCGGGTCGCGGGCCGCAGCGTCCCTCTCCTCACGGGCAAGGACCAGCCGGCCGTCCCCCGGTGGGGCGACCTCGGCGTCCACACCGTCCTCGAGGCGACGTCGCGGGGCCGCACCCGGGCGGAAGTCGAGGCGCACCTGGCGGCCGGGGCCAAGCGGGTCATCCTCCTCGCGCCCCCGCTCGAGCCGCCCGACGTCACCGTCGTCCTGGGCGTCAACGACGGGGCAATCTCCCCGGCCCACCGCATGGTCTCCAACGCGTCCTCGACGGTGCACTGCCTCGCCCCGGTGCTTGCGATCCTCGAGCCCGCGTTCGGCATCCGGCGGGCGATCTTCACGACGATCCACTCGTACACGAGCGCCCACCGCCTGGCGGACGTTCCCGCCGAGGACAAGCGCCGCGGGCGCGCCGCGGCCGAGAACATCATCCCGCAGGCGTCGCGCTCGCCCGCGATGGTGACGGACCTCCTGCCCGCGCTCGCCGGCAAGCTGACCGGCTACGCGATGAACGTGCCCGTCTCGAACGGTTCGGTCGTGGACCTGGTCGCCTGGCACGAGAAGCCCGTCAGCCCCGCGGCGATCAACGAAGCGCTCCGCGCGGCCGCGGCCACGGAGCGCTGGCGCCGGGTCCTCGACTACGAGGACGCGCCGATCGTCTCCTCCGACGTCGCCCGCTCCGCCTTTTCGGCCACGTTCGACTCTCTCGCCACGATGACGCTCGGCGACCGCGTCTCGAAGACCCTGTCCTGGTTCGACTCGGGCTACGGCTACGCCCACCGCGCCGTGGACCTCGTCGGGCGCTTCGCGGCGCTGGAGGCGAAATGAAGCCGGTGCGCGTCGGCATCAACGGGTTCGGCCGCATCGGCCGGAGCGTCTTCCGCATCCTCTCGGACCGGCCGGACATCGAGGTCTCGATCGTCAACGACCTCTTCGACAACGATCACCTGGCCTACCTGCTCAAGTACGACACCGTCATGCGCGTCTTCCCCAAGGATGTGACGACCGACGCCGAGAGCATGACCGTGGCGGGCCGCCGCGTCGCCATGACCGCGGAGAGGGACCCGGCCCGGATCCCGTGGGGCCGCCACGGCGTGGACGTCGTCGTCGAGGCGACCGGCCGGCTCCTGACGCGGGAGCCGCTCGAAAAGCACCTGGCCGCCGGCGCGCGCCGGGTCATCCTGACGGTCCCGGCCAAGGACGAGATCGACGCCACCATCGTCATGGGCGTCAACGACGCGTCCCTCCTGCCCTCGCACCGCATCGTGTCGAACGCCTCGTGCACGACCAACTGCCTCGCGCCGATCGCGAAGATCCTCGACGAGAGCTTCGGCATCGAGGAGGGCTTCATGACGACGGTGCACGCCTACACGAACGACCAGCGCCTCGCCGACGTGCCGCACAAGGACCTGCGCCGCAGCCGCGCGGCCGCGGAGAACATCATCCCGACGACGACGGGCGCCGCGAAGGCGGTCGGCAAGGTCCTGCCCCGCCTCAAGGGCCGCCTCGACGGCATGGCGATCCGCGTCCCGGTCCCCGACGGCTCGATCGTGGACCTGACCTGCCGGATGGCCCGCCCCGTGTCGGCCGCCGAGGTCAACGCGGCGGTCCGCGCCGCCGCCGAGGGCCCGCTCGCGCGGATCGTCGAGTACAGCGAGGTTCCCCTCGTCTCGTCCGACATCATCGGCAACCCGCGCTCCTCCATCTTCGACGCGCTCTCGACGCAGGCCGCGGGGGACGGCTACCTGAAGGTTCTCGCCTGGTACGACAACGAGTGGGGCTACTCGAACCGGGTCGTGGACCTCGTCGACCGGCTTGCGTCCCTCTAGACGGCTTCGCGCGGGCCTCCTCGTCTTCTTCGCGGCGGCCGCGGCCTGCGCCGCGGAGCCGGCCGGCGGCCGCGTCGTCGAACGGATCGTCTGCCGCGAGAAGCCCGAACAGGCGTACGCCGAATACCTGCCCCCGGCCTACGCACCGGACCGGCCGCGGCCGATCCTCTACATCCTCGACGCGCGGGGCCGGGCGCTGGCCGCCCTCGAACGCTTCCGCGCCGCCGCCGAGACGTACGGCTGGATCCTCGCGTCGTCCTGGAACTCGCGCAGCGACACGCGGGACGACCCGAACACGCCCGCGCTCCAGGCGATGTGGAACGACACCCACGCCCTCCTCGCGATCGACCCGCGGCGCGTCACCCTCGCCGGGTTCTCGGGCGGCGCCCGCGCCGCCGTCGCCCTGGCCGCCCGCGCCCCGAAGGCGATCGCCGGCGTCATCGGCTGCGGCGCGGGGCTGCCCGACGAGAAGATGCCGCTGGCGGGCCTGCCCTTCCGCTACTTCGGCACGGTCGGCGACCGGGACTTCAACTACTACGAGATGCGCGCCCTCGACGCGGACCTGTCCGCCGCGAACGTCGCGCACCGGATCGCGTACTTCGAGGGGGGCCACGACTGGCCCCCGCCGGCGGTCGCGTCCCGCGCGGTCGCGTGGATGGAGCTCGAGGCGATGAAGTCCGGCGCCCGCGCCCGGGACGAGGCGCTCGCCGCGGACCTCCTCGCCTCCGAGATCGCCCGAGCGGCCGCGCTCGAGGCCGCGGGCGCGCCGGCCGACGCCTCCGTCGCCTACGCGAACGCCGCGGAGGATTTTCGCGGTCTCGCCGACGTCGGCCCGGCGGCGGAGAAGGCCGCGGCCCTCGCCGCGTCGGCGTCCGTCCGCGCTACCCTGCGGGAGGCGTCCCTCCGCGACGACCGCGACCGGGGGACGCTGCGCGTCCTCGCGCAGAAGCTCCATGCCGCGCTGCGGGAGCCCGAGCTCCGCCCGGCCGCCGAGGTCTCCGCGGAGCTCGGCGTGCCGGCGCTCAAGCGGCGCGCGGCCGCCGGGTCGCCCGCCGAGCGCCTCTCGGCCGAGCGTCTCCTCGCCAACCTGCGCGCGCAGACGCGCTTCTACCTGCCCGAGGACTTCCTCGCGAAGAAGGACTGGGCCCGCGCCCGGCTCGCCCTCGAGGTCGCGGCGCAGATCGATCCGGACGACCCGCTGGTGGACTACGACCTCGCCAGCGCCGAGGCCCGCGCCGGCCAGCCGCGGCGCGCGCGCAAGCACCTGACGCGCGCCGTCGAGAAGGGCTTCCGCCGGTTCGACCTCCTCGACGAGGATCCCGACTTCGCGGCCCTGCGCGCCGACCCGGAGTTCCGCGAGTGGCTCTCCCGGGAGCGCGCGGGCGCCGCTACGCCGGGCTCTTCCCCGCCTTGAGCAGCCGCTCGCGGTAGGCGCCCATGCGGCCACGCAGCGCCTGGATGCGCTCGCCTGTCCAGGGGACCATTCCCATCGCCTTCTCGAGGTTGGCGAGCAGCCGCGGCGCCCCGGTTTCCTGGCGCAGCTGCGGAACGAACTCGCCGATCTTGGCCCAGAGGAAGAGCGATTCGCCGCCGGACTCGAAGAAGAGCTCCGGGTGCAGGACCCCGTGGGCGACGAAGGAGGCCGCCATGTCCCAGTAGCCGACGACCATCCGGTAGGAGAGGTTCTCCACTCCGGTGCCGAGGGCGACGGCCTTCGCGTCTTCGAACGTCTGCGGGAAGAACTTCGAGCCGATCCAGTCGCGCGCCGCGCGCAGCTTCTCCTCGCGGCGCAGCTCGTACAGCTTCAGGACCAGCTTGGCGTCCTCGTAGGTCGGGGGAATGAGTGCGGGCATCGGTCCTCCTTCTCGTCTCGGGGGACGAAATCTAGCGCAATTTCCGCGCGGCGGGCGAGGCGATCCACGGCGCGGTGGACGGGAGGCGAGGCGTCCTGCGCGGCTTCAATGGCCTTCGCGAAAGACGTGCGCGTAGTCGCGCGCGAACTGCGCGAAGGCGCGCGGCTTGCGCTTCGTCACCTCGGCGACCGTGTGGGTCACCCCCGCGCCGTACCCCTCGCGGAACGAGGCGGCCAGGATGATCATGTCGTCGACCAGCCAGCGCGGAAGGCCGTCGGCGAGCATCTGCCGGCGCGCGTAGTCCGGAGGAACGTGCGCGAAGGCGACGCGCTTTCCGATGGCCGCCGAGATCGCGTCGGCCATCGCGTCGTACGAGAGGGCCTCGGGGCCCGTGAGGTCGTAGATGCGGCGGTCGTGGCCTTCCTGCGTCAGCGCGGCGACGGCCACCGCGGCCACGTCCCGCGTGTCCACCGTCGCGACCTCGCCCGCGCCCACGGGAGCCGAGAACGTGCCGGTCGCGGCGATCGAGGGCGCGTAGGCCAGCATCTGCTGCATGTAGAGCGTGGGGCGCAGGAACGTAAAACCGAGTCCCGAGGCCTCGATCTGCTTCTCGGTCGCCCAGTGCCAGCGGCCGATCTGGGTCCCGGCGTCCGGGCCTCCCGCCACGGAGACCTTGACGATGCGCCGCGCGCCCGCCCGCCTCGCCGCCTCGAGCGCGTTGGATTGGAGCTCCACCTGGTCCGGCGCCGCGGGCGAGACGAGGAAGACGCGTTCCACGCCGGCGAACGCGGCCGGGAGCGTCTCCGGCCTGGCGAGGTCCCCGACCACGACCTCGATGCCCGGAATGCGGATGGGCGAGGCGCGCGTCCCGTCGCGAACGAGGGCCCGCGCCGGGACGTCCGCGGCCGCGAGCTGGCGGACGACCTCCTGTCCAACCTTTCCCGTGGCGCCTGTCACGAGGATCACGTTTTGCCTCATCGCCGGTTACGACGCGCGTGGATTCTGGAGAGAATCATGGCACACCCGGGCCGCCCTCGTGATCAGGGGATGAGCAGCACCTTTCCGGTCGTCTTCCGGCCCTCGAGCGCGCGGTGCGCGTCGGCGGCCCCGGAGAGGGGGAACTCGTGCTCGATCCGCAGTTTGAGCCTTCCGTCCCGGATCCACCCGAGGACGTCTCCCGCGCGCGCGAGCAGCTCCTCCCGCGAGGCGGTGTAGTGGACGAGGGTCGGCCGGGTCAGAAAGAGCGAGCCGCGCTGGGAGAGCACCTGCGGATCCAGGGGCGCGACCGGCCCGCTCGACTGCCCGAACAGGACCATCGTGCCGCGAGGCGCGACGCTGGCCAGGCCCTTTTCGAAGGTCGTCTTCCCGACCGAGTCGTAGACGACGTCGACGCCGCGGCCGCCCGTGAGGCGCCGCGCCTCGGCCTCGAAGTCCTGGCTCGTGTAGTCGATCGTCGCGTCGGCTCCGGCCGCGCGCGAGAGCCCGGCCTTCTCGGCGGTCGAAACCGTCGTGAACACGCGGGCGCCCCGCAGCTTGGCGATCTGCGTCAGCAGCAGTCCCACGCCGCCCGCCCCCGCGTGCACGAGGCACGTGTCGCCCGGCCCCAGCGGGCGGGTCGAGCAGGCGAGGTAGTGCGCGGTCATTCCCTGCAGCATGGCGGCCGCGCCCTGCCGCGCCGTCAGGCCTTCCGGCAGCTTCACGAGGCGCTGCGCCGGAACGGCGACCTCTTCGGCGTACGCGCCGAAGCTGGCGGCCCACGCGACCCGATCACCCGGAGCCAGTCCGGTCACGTCGGGCGCGACCGCGGCGACGGTGCCCGCGCCCTCCTGGCCGAGCGTCACCGGCAGGGCCGCCTTGTAGAGGCCCGTGCGGTGGTACACGTCGATGAAGTTGACGCCCGCGGCCTCGACGCGGACGACCGCCTCTCCCGGCTGCGGCCGCGGCTCGGGGACGTCCTCGTACCGCAGGACCTCGGGGCCTCCCGGCGCGTGGACGCGGACGGCCTTCACGATCTCGGAGCCTCGACGGGGGCGTCGGGGAACGGGTTGATCTTCTTCTTGACGGGTTTCAGGGTCTTCAAATAGTCGTAGATCGCGCCGAGGTCCTCCCGCGTCAGGCCCGCGAGGGCCGGCCAGGGCATGACCGTGTTCTTTCCGGGCGGGGCCACGGGCGCATTCTCGCCGAACGCCTCGAAGGCCTTGAAGCGCCCGATGAACTCGTCCCGCGTGGCCTGACCCATGTAGTTGTCCGGATCCGGCGTGAGGTTGGCCGACACGACGCGGCCCCACGGCCCGACCATGACCCAGCCCCCCGTGAACCAGGCGGTGGGAACCGGCTGGCCCTTGTCGTCGTGCGGCGTATGGCAGCCGGGGCAGCCGGCCAGGGTGACGAGGTACTTGCCGTAGGCAACCGTGTCCTTCGGATCCGGCGCGACCACGGGCCCGGTGAGGGGCGCCGGGGCGAACTTGATGAGGAGGTTGACCGGGAAGTCGAGCCGGCGGGGCTCGACGGGGTTGTGGACGGCCGGCACGGTCCGCAGGAACGCCACCACGGCGCGCGCGTCCTCGTCGCTCATCTCGTGGAAGGCCTCGTAGGGCATCATCGGGAAGAGCGCCTGGCCCTTGCGATTCACTCCCTCGCGCAGGGCCCTCATGATCTCTCCGTCGGTCCAGTCCCCCAGCCCGTACTCCCTGTCCTGCGTGATGTTCTGCGCCTGGACGAGCCCCGGGACGCCGAGCTTCTTGTCGAACGGAAATCCGCCCTGGCCCGTCGTCCCGGCCTTGATCGGAATGGCGAACCGATTCCAGTGGTGGTCCGAATGGCAGCCGAAGCAGTCGGCGACGTGCACGACGAGATACTCCCCGCGCGCCACGCGTTCGGGCGTCGCCTCGACCTTCTCGGCGGACGGCGGACGCATCGCGGGCGACCGCAGGGCGAGCCACGCGACGAACCCGCCGGCGGCGAGGACGAGAACGAGCAGGATCCGGACGACGATCTTCACGACACCTCCTGTACCAACCGGCCCCGGGCCGGGCAGCGCCTCAATTCACCGGCTCGTCGGCTTCCGCCTCGCCCGTCGGAGAAGGCGACGCGTGATGGTGCACGAGGCGCCACTCCCCTTCCACGCGCCCGAAGAGGTTCGTGGCCTGCATCCGGGCGGCCTCGGATTCCTCGTCGGCGCCGAAGGGAACGATCACTTCCGTGCAGGTCACCCACGCGAGGTCCCCGGCGAGCGCGATGCGGATGTCCTCGCAGGCGACGGCCCAGGGCCGGGAATTGGCGAAGATGTTGGCCCACGAGCGTTCGACCTCGTCCCAGCCGTCGAGGCGGTGCCAGCCGGGGTGGACGCAGCTGACCGCCGCGTCGTGGTGCCAGACGGACGCCATCGTCGCGAGGTCGCGGGCCTCGAGGGCGCGGTAAAAAGCGAGGTTCGCCGCCGCTACCGCTGTCGCTTCCGGCGTCACGCCCATACGATATACCGGCACCATGGACGACGACACCGGCATCGGCGAGGGCACGGGGAAGTTTCCGGCCACCCGTCCCTCGGCCGTCCTCGCCGCGCAGAGCCCGCATCCCGTGGAGCGCGAGCGCGGCCTCGCCGTCCTGCTCGGCGCGTACTGGAGGCCGGTCTACAAGTACCTGCGCCTGCGCTACCGGGAATCCAACGAGGACGCCAAGGACCTGACCCAGGAGTTCTTCGCCCGCGCGCTCGAAAAGGAATTCTTCGCCGCGTACGATTCCGAAAAGGGGAGTTTCCGCACGTACCTGCGTACGTGCCTCGACCGCTTCGTCGCCAACGAGAAGAAAGCCGCGGGGCGCCGGAAGCGTTCCCCCGGCGCGCCCGTCCTCGCCCTCGACTTCGCGGACGCCGAAGCGGAGCTCGCTCTCGCGGAGCCGGCGGGGGGACGGACGCCCGAGCAGTCGTTCCACGACGAGTTCGTGCGCAACCTCTTCTCGCTCGCCGTCGAGAAGCTCCGCGCCGAGTGCGCGATGCGCGGGAAGGACCTCCCCTTCCGGCTCTTCGAGCGGTACGAGCTCGACCGGGACCCCGACGAGAAGCTCACGTACGAGAAGCTGGCCGAGGAAGTGCAGGTCCCGGTCACCCAAGTGACGAACTTCCTGGCCTTCGCGCGCCGCGAGTTCCGGCGCATCGTCCTCGAGATGCTGCGGGAGATCACCGCGACCGACCACGAATTCCGGGAGGAGGCGCGCAGCCTCCTCGGAACTCCCGAGCCGTGAGGTATCTCTCGGACCGCACGGTCCGCCACCTGCGCCGCGTCGCCGAGTGGCCGGACCTCGGCGAGACGAAGTACCGGCTCCTCGAGGAGCTCGGCCGCGGAGGGATGGGCACGGTCTACCTCGCCGAAGACACGGTCCTCGCGCGCCGCGTCGCGCTCAAGGTCGTCGCGACGTCGGCCGCCCGGCCCGGGGCCGCCGAGCGGATGTGGAACGAGGCCCGCGTCCTCGCCCTCCTCGAGCACCCCGGCATCGTTCCCGTGCACGACGCGGGCGTGCTGCCCGACGGGCGGATCTTCTACGCGATGAAGCGCGTGGACGGAAAGCGCCTCGACGAGCTCGCCGCCACGCTGCCGCGCCCGGAACGGCTGCGGGCCTTCCAGCGCATCTGCGAGGCGGTGGCGTTCGCCCACGCGCGCGGCGTCCTGCACCGCGACCTGAAACCCGACAACGTGATGGTGGGACCGTTCGGCGAGGTGCTCGTCATGGACTGGGGCGTGGCGAAGGCCCTCGGCGGCGGCCCGGACGCGCCGCCCGCGGACGGGACCGCCGCCGAGGAGGCGGGCCGGACGGCGGAAGGCGCCGTCGTCGGCACCCTCGCGTACATGGCGCCGGAGCAGGCGGAGGGCGCCGGCAGCGGCGTCGGCGTGGCGGCCGACGTCTACGCCCTCGGGGCGATTCTCTACTTCCTCGTGGCGGGCCGTGCCCCGTTCGACGGGCGCGCGGCCGAGCGGCGCGTCCGCGGCGGGTCCCGGGAGGAGCCCGTTGCGCCCCGCGCCGTCGACCCGGACGTCCCGCCCGCGCTCGAGGCGATCGTCCAGCGCGCCATGGCGGTCGACGCGGCCGCCCGCTACGCGTCGGTCGAGGGCCTGTCGGCCGACGTCGCGCGCTACCTCGACGGCGACCGGGTCCTCGCGCACCGGGAAGGGGTGGTCGAACGGGCCCGCCGCCTGTTCACCCGGTACCAGACGCCCATCCTGATCGTCCTCGCCTACCTGGTGATGAGGGTGGTGCTGCTGCTCTACGGCCGCCGTTAAAGGAATTCCGCGCAACGTTGAATAGAAGGGTGGAGGAACGATGAGCAAACCGGTGTTCGGCCTTCTCCTGGGCGGGGTCCTGGGAATCTTCGACGGGCTGACGGCCTACTTCACGCCCGAGGTCCGCAACCAGCTGATGGGAATCGTCATCGGCTCGACCTTCAAGGGGCTGGTCGCCGGCGTCTCGATCGGCTTCTTCGCCCGCAAGGTCGACTCGACCGCCCTCGGCGTCGCCTTCGGGCTCGCCGTGGGCCTGCTGCTCGCGTGGATCGTGGCGGCGATGCCCGATCCGAACGGCAAGCACTACTACGCCGAGATCATGCTCCCCGGCGCCCTGGTCGGCGCGATCGTCGGCTATGCCACCCAGAAGTACCGAGCCCGGCGCACCGCGACGCCCTGATCACGTCCCGAGCCGAAATCTGAAGACCGAAATCCAAATTTCGAAGGAGCAACCATGCCCCGAGTCATCCACTTCGAGATCCCCGCGGACGACCCCGAGCGCGCCGCCGCTTTCTACGGCGAGGTCTTCGGCTGGACGTTCCAGAAATGGGACGGCCCGATGCCGTACTGGCTCGTCAAGACCGGCGCGGAGACCGAGTGCGGCATCGACGGCGGCCTGATGGCGCGCAGCCATCCCGGCGCGACGACCGTGAACACCATCGCGGTCCCGTCGCTCGACGCCAGCCTCGCGGCGATCGAGGCCAGGGGCGGAAAGACCGTCGCGCCCCGGATGGCCGTGCCCAGAGTCGGCTGGCTCGCCTACTGCACGGATCCCGAAGGCAACACCTTCGGCATCCTGCAGGCCGACGAGAAGGCGGGCTAGGTCAGCCGCCCAGGGCGGCCGCGACCTTTTCGAGGTCCACGTTGCCGCCGGACACGATCGCGACGGCGGTCGTTCCGGCGGGCACGCGGACCTTGCCCGCGACGAGCGCCGCCGCCGCGGCGGCCCCCGATCCCTCGACGTAGAGCTTGGCGCGCGTCATGAGCAGGCGCATCCCCTCGAGGATCTCCGCCTCGGTCACGGTGACGATCTCGTCGACCGCCTCGCGCGCGATTTCGACCGCCAGCGCCCCGACGAAGGGGGGAGTCATGCCGTCGGCGATCGTCGCGGGCCGCGGCGCCGGCACCGGCTTTCCCGCCGCGAGCGCGGGGCCGAGGCCGGGGCCGGCCTCGAGCTCGACCGCGACGATGCGCGCCTGCGGGCGCGCCTGCCGGATCGCCGACGCCACCCCCGAGAGCAGGCCCCCGCCCCCCACCGGCACGACCACGAGGCCGACGCCGGAGAGGTCCTCGGCGATCTCGAGCCCGGCCGTTCCGGCGCCGGCCAGCAGGATCGGGTCGTCGAAGGGGTGCACGAAGGTCAGGCCGCGGGCGTCGCGGACCTCGTGCAGCTTGTCGAAGAGCGTCGGCCGGTCCGGGTGGAAGACGATCTCGGCGCCGTAGCCCCGGACGGCGTCGATCTTGGAGCGCGGCGCATCGGTCGGCATCACGACCACGGCCGTGCAGCCGGCCTCCCGCGCCGCCCAGGCCACCGCCGCGGCGTGGTTGCCCGCCGAAACGGTCACCAGCCCCCGGGCCCGCTCGGCGTCCGAAAGGGAGAGGACCTTGTTGAGCGCCCCACGCGCCTTGAACGAGCCCGTCTTCTGGAAGCTCTCGCACTTCAGCCACAGCCGGACGCCCGCCCGGGCGCCGAGATCCGAAGACGAGAAGAGCGGCGTGCGATGAACCCGCCCGGCGATCCGGGCCGCGGCCTCCCGGATCGCCTCGAGCGGGATCATCGCGGGGCGTCTACTTCGCGACGGCGAGCGCCGGAGGCTGCCAGGTCCCTTCCCCGGGCGGCAGGATCGAGGGCGGCTCGGCCTTCGGCCAGTACAGCCGCATGACCAGGTAGATCGGCCCGTCCGGCGCCGGCAGCCAGTTCGATTCCTTGTCCTTGCCGGGCGAGTCCTTCTGGATGAAGAGCGTGACCGATCCGTCGGCGCTCGTCTTCATCTGGGACAGCATCGGCGAATTGATGAGGTACCGGTTGATCGGGTTCTTGATGAGCAGCTGCGACTTGCCGTCGTACATGGTCACCGACCAGAACGCGTTGACCGGCGGGAACTGTCCCTTCGCGAAGGTCAGCGTGTACGCGTGCTTCGAGCCGTCGAGCTCCTGGCCGGAGCCGTCGTTGCGCGTGAAGGGGTACATCGCTTCCTCGGGGCTGTTGCCGTAGATCCCGGCCTTCGCCGCCGCGGCTCGCTTCAGCCAGTCGCCGTTGTAGTGGGCGCTGTCGCCGGGGAGGCCGCTGACCTGCCAGCCGTTGACCGCCTTCCCCGCGCTCGCCACCGCCTCGTCGACCCTCTTCGAGCCGTCCTTCATCCCGAGCAGGATCGCCGCCTTGTGCTCGACGGAGAGCTGCTTGAAGTCGAACTTCTTGCCCGGGCCGACGCCGATCGTCGCGAGCCGCGCCCGAATCTCCTTCTCGTTGTCCGCCGGCGGCGCGAACTGCAGCGCGAAGTCGAGGTACTCGAAGAACTCCGTCTTGACGAGGTCCTTGTCGATCTTCGGCCATTCGATCGCCGGCGAGGCCGGGGGCGCCGGCTGCTTCAGGTAGCTCGAGAGCGCCTGGACCTTGTAACCCGCCTGGACCTTCTCCACGTTCGGCATGTCGGCCGGGTTGAACAGCTGGGTGCGGTAACCCGCCACCGAGAACTGCGTGCTGGACCGGAAGACCTTCTTGATCCCCGCCGGAGTTTCGCCCTTCCAGTCGGGGCCGACGACCATGTAATCCCCCGCGTCACTCCCCGTGGCGCGGGTGCCGACGTAGCCGTAGTTGTAGGTGTTGCCGTCGCAGAGCATGATCGAGTAATAGCGCTTCGGGTCGACCGCGGGCACCGAAAGGACGATGGGTTCCGCTCGCAGGTCCATCCACACGAACGAATACGGCGTATCGCTGTTCGGCGTGGGAATGGACGTGTCCTCGTAGGTGAACACGCGCGCCTCGTTCTTGATCTGATTGAACGGCGCCTTGAACTGCCCGGAGTTGCGGTCGATCGCGTATTCGTACATGACCGCGTAATTCATCACGATCGGCAGGCCGTAGACGAAGCCGTCCGCGGCGATCTTCTTGACCTCCTCGATGCCGGGCGCCGGGACGCCCGAGGCGTTGTCCGCCTTCTCGGCCTGGGAGACGGCGTCGTTCTTCTTTCCGCATCCGAGCGGGGCGAGGACGAGGACCCCGAGGGCGACCAGGGCGGCGAACCGGGCACGCAAGCTCTTCATTCAATCCTCCTGCAAAGCGCCCGGCAATCTATCCCACGCTCTCTCCGCGCACAACGAGACGTCGAACTCCTCCCTCAACTCGCCCCGAGGGCCTTCAGCCTCTCCCGGGAATGAACCAGAGCCGGCCCGTTCTGTCCGACGTTCTCGGCGCCGGGCTTCGAAGCGGCCTCGACGCACTTCCTGTACGTCGCGATCGCCCCGGCCTTGTCGCCGCCCGCCTCGAGGGCTTCGCCGAGGCTGTCGTACGCGTTCGCCGATTCGGGATAGAGCTCGGTGTTGACGCGGAACACCAGGATGGCCTCGGGGGCGTTCCTGGCCTGGAGGAACCCGTACCCGAGCTGGTTGAAGCGCTGCTCGGACACGGCCGGGTCGGAGGGGTCGGCCGCCTTGATCTTCCGGTAGCCGGCCAGCGCCTCCGCGTACCGCCCGTCCGCGAGGTCCTCCGAGGGAACCCGGACGGTCTTGTCGACGCGCGGCGCCGTGCCGGACTTCGACCTGCCGGAAACGACGAGCTCGGCGCCGCCGTCGGCGCGCCGCTCGAACGAATATCGCGTCTCCTCGTCGCGGCGTACGAAGCCCTGCCTCGACACCGGCACCAGGGAGATCGCGTGGCCGAGGGGGACCGCGACCTCGAGGCCCGTCCCCGACGGCGTCACGATCAGCATCGTGTCGGCGTCCAGGCGGTAGCGCCCGGCGAAGATCGCGAGGTCCTCCGGCGACAGCCGGACCATCGAGATCGGATCGATCTGGTATCCCTCCCAGTAGTAGGCCGCCCCGATCGCACGCAGGATCTCCTCCATCAGCGGGCCCGCGGCGTTCGAGTTGGCCATCACGACCGCGCCGTATCCCCTGTTCGTGCTCGCGGTCAGCTGCGTCAGGAAGCCTTCGTCCGAGCCCCCGTGCATGAAGTACTTCGTCTGGCCTTCCTCCCGGATGCCGAGCCCCAGGGCGTAGTCGTCCCGGCGGGGCGTGACCATGTTCTCGGCCGTCGCCTTCGAGAGCGGCCCCTTGCCCCCGGCGAGCATCTTCTGCAGCCCGATCGCGAACCGCGCCAGGTCCGAGGGCGTCGTCCAGAGCCCGGCCGCGGCCATCTCGGGATAGACGTGGCGCTTGCCCGCGACGGGCTTCATGTCGGGCTGGCCGTCGGCGCCGTATCCGGCGGCGGCCATGGCGGCGAGCGCCGCCGGGAGGGGTTGTTCGTACGTGCTCTCCTTCATGCCGAGGGGGCCGAGGACCAGCTTCTGCATGAGGGCGGGGAAGGGCTGCCCCGTCACGTCGGTCATCGCGAGCTGCGCGATCGTGTAGCCCCCTCCCGAGTACACGTACTGCGTGCCCGGGTCGATGTCCACACGCACCGGCGCCGTGTTGGCCGGCGGCGCGCCGTCGAGCACCTGCGGCACCGTCGGGAGCGGCGCCCCCGCGGCGTAGCCGGGAAAGCCGTGGACGGTGAGGCCGGCGGTGTGCGACAGGAGCTCCTCGAGCGTGACCGGCGTCTTCGCCGTGTGCGCGTTGCCGGGGACCTTCCAGGACTTCAGGACCGTGTTGATGTCGGCGGTCAGCGAGAGCTTCCCGTCCTGAACGAGGGCGAGCGCGCCCATCGCGGCGACCGGCTTCGAGACCGAGCCCGCCTGGAAGAGCGTCGCGGGCGTCACGGGCTGCTTCGACTCGACGTCGGCCAGGCCGTAGCCTTTCGCCCACTCGATCTTCGAGTCGCGGATGACCGCGATGCTGACGCCCGGAACGCCGTAGTGGCGCATCCGCTCTTCGATCGACCACGTCTTGTCGCCCTCGATCAGGACCGGAGGCCGCAGGCCGTTCTCGACCCCCGCCTCGCGGGCGTCCGGTGAGGGAAGCGCGGCCACGGCGCCCGCGAGCGCGCCCCCCGCGAGAAGAAGAACGAGGCGGTGTTTCAGCACGCGAGTCTCCTCCCTTCGATACGAACGCTTGGCGCCGATACTACCGGAAGAGGCCCCGGCCGCCGCCGATCAGGCCACGGCCGGCCCGAAGTCCGCGACGACCGGAGCATGGTCGCTCGTCCCCACGTCGGCCCGGACGACGCAGGCCGTCGCCCGCTTCGCGAGCGAGTCGCTGGCCAGGATGAAGTCGATCCGCCAGCCCATGTTGCGCTGCCGCATGTTGCGCCACGGCGGCCACCAGGTGAAGAGCCCCTCGTTGTCCGGGTCGAGCGCGCGGCCCACGTCCACGAGGCCCTGGGCCATCATCTTCTCGAAGAGCGCCCTCTCGTCCTCGCGCTGGCCGATCGCGCCGGCTTTCCTCTCCCGGGGATGGACGTCGCGGTCGGTGCGGGCCACGTTCAGGTCGCCGCAGATCAGCAGCTCCCGCCCCGCCTCCCGGCGTTCCCGCGCGTAGCCCTCGAGCGCCTCGAGGAATCGCAGCTTCGCGGGGTAGTCCTTGCCGCCGTTGGGAACGTAGACCGACGCCACCGTGATCGCTCCGATGTCGGCCGCCACGATCCGCGTCTCGTGGTCGAACTCCGGGTGCGTGAAGGGGGGCCGCTCCGGGCAGAGGTCCTTGCGCACGTGCAGCGCGACGCCCGAGTAGCCGCCGGCCCCGTGCCAGTAGCACCAGTAGCCCTCGGACTCGAAGAGCATCGCCGGGATCTGCTCCGGCTTCGCCTTGATCTCCTGGAGACAGACGGCGTCGGGCCGGTCGCGGGCAATCCACTCCCGGACCTGGGATTCGCGGGCGCGGATCCCGTTCACGTTCCAGGTCGCGACCCTCATCGCGGAGGGGCCGGCGGGGGGCTCGCGGCGAGCCGTTCCTGGAGCTCCGCGCGCGCGGTTTCGAGGGCGCTGCGGCGCGCGGGGTTTTCGGTCTTCGCGAGGAGGTCCTCGATCCGCGCGAGCGAGAGCTCGAGGGAGCGGCGGCGGACGACCTCCTCGGCGTGGGCGCGCGACGGCCGCGCCGCGGCCTTCTCGGCCGCCTCGCGCGCGTGCTCCTTGTCGGCTCCGAGGTCTTCCTCGCTCTTGCCCCAGCCCCGCGCCATGGTCCAACGCTACACCCAACCTCGTCCGGCCGAGAAGCCGCCGCGCGGAGTAAGCTGCCCGGATCGAACCCGCGCTCCCCTCCCCCTTCGGCGCAGACCGGGTCGAACACGGTCCCGGCGGCCAGCTCGTCCTCGTCTGCCCCTCGTCGAAATCCTGGACGGCGCGCGCGCCGCGGACCCACACGCGCGCCGAGCACCCCGGGACCGCGGTCGAGTGGGAGGGCCGCCTCTACGAGGTCCGCGGCGCGGTGCCGGAACCCGACGGCGGGATGCGGTACGCCCTGGCGCCGTGGGAGGACGCGCACGCGATCCGCCGCATGGAGCGCTACGACGCCGCCTCGGAGGAGATTCGCGCGGGCGAACAGCGCGACCGCCGCGCCGACGTCGCGAAGCGGCGCCTCTCGATCCTCCTCGCGCCGCTCGCGGGCCTGCTGCCCGCGCGGACCCAGAAGAGGATGCACCGCGACTTCGGCGCGCCCGCCGTCGGCATGACGGTCGCCTCGGCCGCGCCCCTCTTCCTGGCCGGGTTCCTCGGGCTCGTCGGCGCGCTCGTCGGCGTCGCGGGGGCGCGGCTGGACCTGCCTGTCTGGATCGCCCCTCCCGCCGCGGTCGCGATGTACCTGTTCGTCGAATCGGCGCTGCGCCTGGCGAGCGCGCTGGCCGGCGGAGAGCCCATGGGCACCCTCGCGGCGGAAGTCGCGCTGGCGCTGCGGCGGCCCGCTCGCGCGCCGGGCCCCGCGACCGGGGCGGCGGTCCCCGGCTCCGGGACGCCGCCGCTGCCGGCGGCGGCCGGCGGGAGCGAGGAGGAAGCGGCGCGCGACCTCGAGCTCTTCCGCGTCCTCGAGCCCCTGCTCGCCCTGCTCCCTCCGGCCGACCAGGACCGTCTCGCCGCGCGCTTCGGGTTCGACGCCCTGGGACGCGGACGCCGCACGGCGATCGTCCTGCTCGCGGCCGCGGCGCTCAACACCGCGGTGTCGCTCTCCTCCCTGGCGCGGCCCGGCGGCGCATTCGCCGAGGTGCTCTGGTCGTTGCCGGCGGTCTTCCTCGCCGCCGAGCAGGTGGGGCGCCTGCGGCGGCTGCGCGCCGGCTGCCCCGCCGGCAGCGTCCTCGGCCGCCTCGTGCGCCCTTTCGCGAAACCGCTGCTCGCGCCGCCGGGAAGCGCCGGTTAAGGCAGCGCCTCGACGAACGCCGCGGCGGCCGCGATGGCCTCCTCGACGTTGCCCCGCTCCGTCCGGCCGGACCTGGCGGGCGGCTTGAAGGAGTGGTCGCCGGACTCGATCCAGTGGATGCGGATCGCCGGCGAAAGGTCGTAGGCGGCGACGTCCTCGCGCGAGCCGAACGCGTCGCGCGTGCCCTGCACGACGAGCGCCGGCGTGCGCAGGGCGGCCAGGTGCGCCGTGCGCAGGCGCATCGGGTCCCCGGGCGGATGAAAGGGGTACCCGAGGCAGACGAGTCCCCGCGCCTCGACCTCGTCGGCGACCATGCTCGCGATCCGTCCGCCCATGGATTTCCCGCCCACCACGACGCGCGGCCCGCCTCCGAGCGAGGCGACGACGTCCCTCCAGCAGGCCTGAAGGACCGGCATGCGGTCGGGCGCTCCCTTCCGGCCCTCGGTGCGGCGGCGCGCCATGTACGGAAACTCGAAGCGCGCGACCCGGATCCCCCGCGCCGCGAGCCCGGCGCTCACCCGGTTCATGAACGGCGAGTCCATCGGGGCGCCGGCCCCGTGCGCGAGCGCGATCGTGTGCGCGGCGTCACCCGGCCCTTCGAGCAGGAGCTCCGGCGTCACGGGCGGCTCCTGACTCGTCGCGCCCCGGCGCTTCCTGAGAGGGACATGAAAACTCCCATCGGACGCTACCGCGCATCCTACCCTGCGCTGGCCGGTCACGAATCCTTCGGGCCGGAAGGAGGTCAGAGATGGAATCCTGGAGAACGCGGACAACCCTGGTGGTGGCAGCGACGGTCTTCCTCTCGGCGGCGGCCGCAAGCGCCGCGGCGAACGTGGGCTCCTGGTCGGGGACGATCGCGGCGGTGCAGGGTGACGACGTCGCTCTCGTCGGCGTCCCCGCGCACTTCCGGCTGGCGGGAACCGTGACCGAGGTGGCTTCCGGGCGCTCGCTCGCGTCGCAGACGCTGGCGCCCGGCACGGCGGTGACGCTTCGCGTCGGAGATCGTGAAGCGGACGGACGCCTTCGCGCCGACAGCGTGGCGGTGCAGGCCAAGAGCCCGCTGTCGGTGACCGGAGCGGTCGGAGCGGTCGCCGAAGACCGGCGCCACGTCGAGATTCAGGGGCTCGAAATCGAGCTCGACCGGGGCACCGGCTTCTCGGGCCGCGGGGCCTCGGGCAGCCTGCGGACGGCGCGCGACCTGCGCCCCGGCATGATCATCTCGGCTTCCCTCGTCCCGACGACGTCCGGAACGCTTCGCGCCTCCCAGGTCCGCGCCATCCCCGGCGCGGCGCAGGCCGAAGAGGACCAGGAGCTCAAGGGCACGGTCACCGCGGTCGGCGACGCCTCCTGGACGGTGGACACGAAAGTCTTCGTCGTGAACGACCAGACCGTCTTCGAGGGCGAACCGGCCCTCGGCGACCTCGTCGAGGTCAAGTTCCACGACGACGGCACCGGGGCCCTGGTGGCCGACCGCATCGAGAAGGAAGACGACGGCCAGGGCCTCGAGGTCGAGTTCGTCGGGATCGTCGAGGCCGTCGGCGACGCGTCCTGGACCATCTCCGGCCAGGTCGTGGGCATCGACGCCTCCACGCAGATCCTCGGAGCTCCGCAGGTCGGCGACAGCGTCGAAGTCCACGCGAGCAAGGCGGCCGACGGTTCGCTCACCGCGCGTGAGATCAAGCTCGAGGACGGCGGCGGCGACCACGGCGCGGGCGGAGACGACCAGGGTTCCGGCGACGACCACGGGGGTCAGACGGGAGGCGGCGGCGACGACGCCTCCAACCACGACTCCGGCGACGATCACGGCGGCCAGTCGGGAGGCGGCCAGACGGGCGGCGCGACCCCCACCACGGGCAGCGGCAGCCACCACGGCGGCCACGGCAGCGGCGACACCGGCGACGACGACTGAACGGATCGAGCCCTTCCTCCCTGCATGCCGGCGGCCTTCGGGTCGCCGGCCTTTTTCTTCTCCACAGGGCCGGGGCCGCGGTCGCGCGGGCGGCGTTCGATTACGGAACGCGCTGAGGAGGCGTCGCGGCGCCCGAGGCGCGCCGGCGCCCGCGTCCGCCGAACGCGAGCCCGAGCACCAGGAACACGACGGCGCCGATGGCCCCGCCGATGGCCTGCCCGCGGATCAGGCGCGTCGTCGCGTAGCGCACGACCTCGGGGAGGTTGACCATCGCCGCGGGCTGGCCGCCCTTGGCGAGGTAGCCGGCCTCGTTGTACCAGGACAGCATCGGCGGCACGATGAACGACGCCGCCACCACGCCGAGGAGCGCCCCGACGAGGACCCAGATGAGAATGCCCTTCACCGCCGCCTCACGCCTTCCGCGCCCCCGAGCCCGTCAGCGCTCCGGCTCGACGACGACCGCCGTGCCGTAGGCGAGGACTTCGGTGACGCCGGCGGACACCTCGGTGGCGTCGTACCGGAACGCGATGACGGCGTTGGCGCCCATCTGCTCGGCGTGCCGCGCCATCAGGTCGAACGCCTCCTGGCGGGCGTGCTCGCACATCTCGGTCCAGAGCGTGATGTTCCCGCCGAAGAGGCTCTGGATCCCCGCGCCGATCGTGCCCACGATGCTCCGGGAGCGGACGACGATGCCGCGCACGATCCCCAGGCTGCGCGCCACCCGGTAGCCCGGAAGATCCGGGGCGGTGGTCGTGAAGGCCCGGCTCAGCACGCCCGCCTCGCCTACCCGACCCGTTCGGGGACGAGCTCGGGCTCGAAGCGCAGGAGCGGCGATTCCTCGTCCCTCGGCCGCCGGCGCAGCGACGGGAAGACCCCGGCCCGGTTACCGCCGACGAGACCGACGACGATGACCAGGGCGAGGCCCGTCCCGATCGGAAACGCGAACAGGCTGATCCCCGCGAACGCGAACGCGAAGTTCCTCGCCCAGAGGCGGTAGCGCCGCAGGTGGAAGCCGACCACGGCGTAGGCGCCGGCCAGGAGCAGCGAGGCGCCCGGCAGGAGGAGGTCCGGGGCGTGGTGGCTCGTGCGGAACACGTGCGCCCCGACGCCCGCGGTCACGAGGGCCTGGACCGCCAGGAGGTAGAACACGAAACCGGAGACCTGAACAAGTTGCCGCGCAAAGCGCGCGCTCCGGGGGCGTCCCGCACGCGTGATCGTCATCGACCCACCTCCCATCCGCCCGGCCGGACGGCCGGAAAAAAAAGAAGCGGGCGCCTTGCGGCGCCCGCTCGATTCAAACGTTCCGAACTCTGCCTTCCAAGCTCGTCTGCGCTCCCCTCACATCGTCGTTGGATGCCATCCGGCGGAGCCAGGATTCTCGATCTTTATAGCACGCGATCCCGATCTTCCGAAACGAAAATCCCTTCGGCTCCGCGTCACGCTCCCCCGGAACTCCGCGGAGCGTCCGTCGGCGCCGCCGTCCGCGCGCCGCCGCCCTCCGCGCCGCGCAGAACGCGGAAGCCGTAATCCGCGTAGCGGTACGAAGGGGGCAGGCTGCTGCGCGCCGAGGGCGCGGACCAGCGGATCGCGTGACGCCACGAGCCGCCGCGGCTCGCGCGCCGTCCCGGCCGGTCCCAGTCGAGACACCACTCGTGCACGATCGTTCCGACGTCGAAGAGACCGTACCCGTTGGGCGTCCCGCGGCCGGTCCTCCACGGGCCCGAGAGCGGGCCCTGGGGAATCTCGCCCTCCGGAACCGCGTCGCCCCAGGCGGTGCGCGGCGCGGCGAGCCCTCCGCACGCGGCGTGCTCCCACTCCGCGGCGGTCGGCAGCCGCCACGTCCCTCCGGTCGCGGCGCCGAGCCACCGGCAGAAGGCGACCGCGTCGTCCCAGCTGACGCCGACGACCGGCTGATCCGGCGCGGAGAACGCGTCCTCGCCCCACCACGGCGGGGCCGCGGCCGCGCCGGCCTCCACCGCGCGCGAATACTCGCGGTTCGTGACGGGCGTTCGCCCGAGCAGGAACGCGCGCACCCGGGCGCCCGCGCCGGGAATCGCCACGACGGCCGGGGCGATCGCGGCGCTCACCCGGCCGCCGCCTCAGGCACCCGGCCGCAGAGCCGGGAGGCCCGCCGCGGCGAGCGCGCGGTTGGCCTTCGGCACCTCGGCCGCGCCGAACGCGCGCCATGCGGCCAGGCCCTGCTCGACGGCCTCGCCGCGCTGGCCGAACCCGGTGACCGCGTCGGGCGTCGGCGCCGCGTCGGCGCTCTCGACCGCGCCCTGGAACCGCGACAGGGACACCGTCAGGCGCAGCAGGCTCGTGGGCGCCGCGTCGGAGAGGTTGTAGAACTCCTCGGGCCGGACGGGCGGGCCGGCGACCGGCTCGAGGGCCCGCGCGAGCTCGACGAGGGCCGCCGCGGCTGCGCCCGTCGCCTTCGGCGCGAGGGCCGCCGCCTGCGCGCGCAGGGCCGCCGCTTCCGCCAGCGCGGCCGCGACCCTCACGCGCAGCGCCTCGACGCGGCGCGCGAGCTCGAACTGGCGGACGAGGTCCTCGTCGGTCGCGGAGATCCTCGGGTCCTTCACGACGGAGAGCGGCTGCGTGAGCGTGCGGCCTCCGGCGGACAGGCGCACGGTGTAGCGCCCGGGAGGCGCCCAGACGCCCGCGCCGCGCGAGCGCCGCGAGCGCGAGAGGTTCGGCGGGGCCGCGTAGTGCAGGTCCCAGACGAACCGGTGCATCCCGGCGGACGCCGGGGGCGGCGCGGGCGCCGCGACCCAGTCCTCCGTGACCTGGATCTTCTGCGTGTCCGGCGGCTCCGCCGCCTCGTCGCTCGCGTAGCGGCGAACGACCTCGCCGCGCGCGTCGAGGATCTCGAGGACGAGCGGCGCCGCGGGCGCGGCCGCGAGCGCGTAGTCGAGGACCGCTCCGCGCGGCGGGTTCTCGGCCGACGGCTCGTCCTTCGGGTCGGGCGTCCCCTGGAAGCCCGCGGGGTTCAGGCGCACGGCTTCGCGCGGGGCGAAGAGCCACGCCGGCGTGGACGCGATCTTCGCGTCGAGCTGCCGCAGGGGCGACAGGTCGTCGAGGACCCAGAACGAGCGCCCGTGCGTGCCGGCCACGAGGTCGCCCCGCCGCACGGAGAGGTCGCGCACGGAGCAGTTCGGGAGACCGGCCTGGAGCGGCTGCCAGTGGCCGCCGTCGTCGAAGCTCACGAAGACGCCCGTCTCGGTGCCGGCGTAGAGCAGGCCGCGGCGCTCGGGGTCCTCGCGCACCACGTTGACGAAGCTGCCGGCCGGGATCCCGCTCGCGATCGCCGTCCAGGTCTTCCCCGCGTCGCGCGTCCGGTAGACGTAGGGCGCGAGGTCGTCGAGCCGGTGACGGTCCACCGCCGCGTACACCGTGTCCGCGTCGAAGCGCGACGCCTCGAGGACGCCGACCTTCGACCACGCCGACAGCGCCGGCGGAGTGACGTTCTCCCAGTGTGCGCCGTCGTCCCGGGTCCGCCACACGAGCCCGTCGTCGGTGCCGCACCAGAGCAGCCCGTCCACCAGCGGGGAAGGGGCGATGGCGTACACGACGCCGCGCCGCGGTCCCGCCGTGGCGCTGTCGGCCGCCGTCGCGGGATCGAGCGTCGCCGGGACGGCGGGCGCCTCGCGCGTCAGGTCGGGGCTGATCCTGTCCCAGTGCGCCCCGCCGTCCGTCGTCCGGAACACGAACTGGTTGCCGAAGTAGAGGGCGTGCGGGGGCCGCGGCGACTGCGCGAGCGGCAGCGTCCATTCGCCCCGGTAATCGCCGGGGTAGGCCAGCGTCGGGTCCACGTCGAGTTCCTGCAGCGTCCGCGCGTCGAAGCGGCCGACCGATCCTCCGTAGACGATCGCGGCGCCGCTCCCCGCGTCGGGCGCGATGTAGCCGTTCTCGCCGCCGACGGAGATCGGCCGCCAGTCGCGCGCCGTGATCGACGGGTAGTCGGTGCGCGAGGGCGTCGCCGCCGCGCCGCTGTCCTGCTGCGCCCCGTAGATCCAGTACGGGAACCGGTCGTCGGTGGCCACGTGGTAGAACTGGGCGGTCGGCTGGTTGTACCAGGAGCTCCACGTCCTGCCGCCGTCCACGGTGACGACGGCGCCCTGGTCACTGCCGACGATCATCCGCCGCGGGTCCGCCGGGTCGATGCGCAGCTCGTGGTAGTCGTCGCCGCCGGGCGCGCCCTTGACCGGAAGGAACGTCCGGCCTCCGTCGGTCGAGCGGTACATCGCGGTGTCGCAGGCGTAGACCGTGTTCGGGTCCCTCGGGTCCACCGTGACGCCGCCGAAGTACCAGCCGCGCTCCCAGATCCGCGGATCCGCGCTCGCGCGCGTCCACGTCGCTCCCCCGTCGGCCGAGGCCCACAGCCCGCCGTCCTTCGCGTCCACCAGCGCGTACACGCGGCGGGGGTCGCTCGGCGCGAACGCGATCCCGACCCGGCCGAGCTTCTCGGACGGGAACCCGCCGGCCACCGGCGCCCACGTGTCGCCGCCGTCGTCGGAGCGGTAGAGCCCGCTGCCCGGACCGTTGGAGGGCGGGTAGGTGTTCCACGGCGGCCGGCGCGTCTGCCAGAGGGCGGCGAGAATCGTCCTCGCGTTGCCGGGCGAGAGGGCGAGGTCGATCGCCCCGGTGTCGTCGTTCTTGTGGAGGACGAGCGACCACGTCCGGCCGCCGTCGGTCGAGCGATACACGCCGCGCTCCGGGTTGGGCCCGTAGGCGTGGCCGAGCGCCGCCACGTACACGCGGTTCGCGTCGCGCGGATCGACGACGATGCGCCCGATCTGCCGGGTGCCCTCGAGGCCCGCGTGCGTCCACGTCCTCCCGCCGTCGCCCGAGCGGTACACGCCGTTGCCGTACGAGATGTCCGAGCGCATGTCGGCTTCGCCCGAGCCGACGTAGAGGACGCGCGGATCCGAGGGGGCGACGGCGATCGCGCCGATCGACGCGACCGGCTGCGCGTCGAAGACCGGCTCCCACGTGCGGCCCGCGTTGCCCGTCTCCCAGACGCCCCCGCCGACGGCGCCGAAGTAGAACCGGTTCGGCTGTCCGGGCACGCCCGTGACCGCGAGCACGCGTCCTCCGCGAAACGGACCGGCCATGCGCCAGCGCATTCCGGAGAAGAGCCCCGCGTCGAAGGGTTGCGCGGCGAGGATCCTCGCCGCACCCAGCGCCAGCCCGGCGATCACCGCACACCGACGCGCGCTCCTCAAGCGTCACCTCCTCGCGAGAAAGCGGGAATTATACGGGCCGTGTGACATCGCGCCGCAGAATGCTCCGCGCGTCCGTTCTGTGCCAACGCGTCGCATCCTTAAATTCGGGTTGATTCCAGAAACCCTCGGCCGTTTTCGACGTCTTATCTCGTGTCGGCGAAAGGCCGCCGAACTTTTCAAACTGGAGGTCACACGTGAAGAAGCTCTCGATCGGACTCCTCGCCGCGGCATCGCTCGCGCTCGGCGCCGCCGGCTGCAGCCAGAACAGCTTCGACTCGGTCGCCGTCACGAAGAATCCCTCGGTCGTCGCGTCCTGCGAAAAGGTCGCGGACGTCACCGCGAAGGCGGGCACCTTCGACGAGTCGGACGTCTCCACGCAGCTCGCGCGCGCCGCGCAGGCCAAGGGCGGCAACACCCTGCTCGTCGCCAGCGACAAGGCCGACAAGGGCACCGCGTACCGCTGCTCCATGCCGTCGGTCGCGGCCACGGGCAAGGCGAGCAACACCGGATCGCGCTGACCGGAGCGGGCGGGCCCGCAGACCCCGCCCCTCTTCCTCCTCGCCGCGGCTCTCCGAACGGAAGCCGCGGCTCTTTTTTCGCGGCGGCCTCGCGCTGGGATAGCGTGGAGGGCGATGACGTTCTCGACGCGCTCCGGCGACGCCCTCGCGGCGGGCTGCCGGGTCCTCGTCCCCCTCGCGCGGAGCACGCGGCTGGGCTCGTCCCGCGCCGGCGTGGCGCTCGCGTGGAGCCGGCCCTGGGGCGTCCTCGTCGCGGAGGGCGCCACGACGCGACTGGTGCGCGTCCGCGACGTCACCCGAAGGCTCCAGCTCGGAATCCTCGCCGCCGGCCTCGTCGCCGCCCTCCTCCTGAGGGGGCGCGGAAGCCGGCGGCGCCGCGCCCCCCGGAGGTGAGCATGGCCGACGACGAAGGGAAGGGACCCGCCACGGAAAACGCCGCCGGAGACCGGGCGGCCGGAGTGATGGAGGCGCTGATCGCCGCCGCCGACGTCTCGAAGGTCTTCGGCGCGCCGATCCGCCACGGCGAAACGCTCCTGCTCCCCGCGGCCGAGATCCTGGCCGTCGCGGGGTTCGGGATGGGCTCGGGCGCCGGCGTCCGCCCGGACGCGTCGGGCGCTCCGCGGCGCGGGGCCGGAGGAGGAGGCGGCGGCGGAGGGAGCGCGCTCGCGCGCAGCGTCGCCGTCGTCGTCGCGTCGCCCGAGGGCGTCCGCGTCCGCCCCGTCGTCGACTACTCGAAGATCGCGCTCGCCGCGCTCACCGCCGCGGGGTTCGTCTGGGCCTCGTGGGCGTCGATGGCAAAGCCCCGGCGTTTCCGGCGGCCCTGACCCCCGCCGCGTTCTACTCCGAGCGCAGCGCCTCCAGCGGGTCGACGCGCGAGGCGCGGAGGGCGGGCACCGCGCTCGCCGCCGCCGCGATCGCGAAGAGGATCGCCGCGACCGCGGCGAACGTCGCCGGATCGCGGGGCGCCACGCCGTAGAGCAGGCCCTCGAGCGCCCGCGTGAGGAAGAGCGCGGCGACGCCCCCGGCCAGGATCCCCGCGCCCGCGTACGCCACGCCCCGCCGCACGACGAGGCCGAGCACGTTCGCCCGCGACGCCCCGAGGGCCAGCCGGATCCCGATCTCGCGGCGCCGGCGGCTCACGAGGTACGACAGCACGCCCGCGACGCCGACGCCGGCGAGCAGCAGCGCGAGCCCCGCGAAGATCGAGAAGAGAGACCCGGTCAGCCGCGGCGTGGCGAGCGAGGCGTCCACGACCTGCGTCATCGGCCTCGCGTTGGCGATCGGCAGGCTCGGATCGATGCGCCGGACCTCGGCGCGGATCGGCGCGACGAGCGCCATCGGGTCGCCGGCCGCGCGGACCACGATCGTCATGGAACGGGCCGCGTCCCCTTCGTGCGCCTTGGGGAACTGCGCGTAGGGAACGTAGAACTTCTCCTTGATCGCGGCGGTGACGCCGTTGTGGCGCTCGTCCTTCACGAGCCCGACGACGGTCATCCAGGCGCGCCCGGACTTCGATCCCATCCGCAGGCGTCTTCCGATGGGATCCTGTCCCGGCCAGTAGGTCCGCGCGAGCGTCTGGTTGACGAGCGCGACGGGCATCGCCTCTGCGGTGTCCGAGGGGGCGAGGGGGCGCCCGGCGACGAGCCGCTCGCCCAGGGCCTCGAACGCTCCGTCCGAGGCGACCTGCCAATCCCCCTTGGCGTGCGTCCCCGGCGGCGGCACGTACCCCTCGACCTCCAGGCCCCAGTCGCCGATCTCGGCGGCGAGGGGCAGCGAGCGGATGATCCCGGCCGCGCGAACGCCCGGAAGGGCCCGGACGCGCTCGAGGACGCTGCGGTAGAAGGCGACGACGGACTCGGGGGTCGGGTAGGCCGTCTCGGGCGGCCGGACCTGGACCGTGAGGACGTGCTCGGGCTCGAAGCCGAGGTCCACGTGCGTGAGGGCGTCGAGGCTGCGCAGCATCAGGCCCGCGCCGAGAAGCAGCACGACGGCCAGGGCCATCTGCGCCGCGGCGAGCGCGCCCCGCAGCCCCTGCCGGCGCAGGCCCGAGGAAGTGCTGGCCGCGCTGTCCTTGAGCGATCCGGCCAGGTTCAGGCGCAGCGTCTGCAGGGCCGGCGCGAACCCGAAGAGCACCGTGGTCAGGATCGACAGGGCGCCGGCGAAGAGCAGCATCCGCGGCTCCAGCCCGAGCGGCGCGAGCGCCGGAAGCCCCGCCGCCCCGCGCGCCGCGAGGACCCGGACGCCCGCCCAGGCGAACACCAGCCCGAGGGCCCCGCCCGCCACGGCGAGGACGAAGCTCTCGGTCAGCAGCTGGCGCGTCAGGCGCGCCCTGCCGGCCCCGATCGCGGCGCGCACGGAGATCTCGCGCTGTCGGCCCTCGGCCCTCGCGAGCAGGAGGTTCGCGACGTTGGCGCACGCCATGAGGAGGAGGAAGAACACCGCGCCGAACACGAGCCCGAGCGCCCGGCGGGCGCCCCCGCGGATCTCCTCGTCCACGGGAACCGCGAACGGCTCGAAGCGCATCTCGGCCGGATACACGCCCTGGCGCGTGAGCGCGGCGGCCAGGGACCGCAGCTCCGCGGTGGCTCGCGCGGCCGTCGCCCCGCGGGCGAGCGTCGCGGCGGCGTAGTAGCCGTGGTTGCCGTGCGTGGCCTCCTTCGGATCGAACTGGACCGGAATCCACACCTGCGAGGGCTCCGCGGCGCTGACGGTGTAGTCGGTCGGCAACGCGAACCCCCGCGGCATGACGCCGACGATCCGGCGCGCGACGCCGTCGAGCTCGATCGACTGACCGATCGCCGCGGGATCGCCGCCGAACCGGTTCTGCCAGAGCCCGTAGCTCAGCACGGCGACGGGCGGGCCGCCGGGACGGTCCTCGTCCTCGGTGAACGCGCGGCCCGCCGCGGGCCTCGCGCCGAGTGTCGCGAAGGTATTCGCGGTGACGGTGGCGATCCCGACGCGGACCGCCTCGGCGCCGCCGCCGGTCAGGTTCGCCTCCTCGGTTCCCCACGCCGCCACGCTCTCGAAGGCGGGAAGCCGCCGGTAGTCCATCACCTCGCCGTCGGCGACCCAGGTCTTGTCGAACGCGTTCCAGCGGCTCCAGATCATGACGCGCCGCTCCGGCTCCGCGTACGGGAGCGGCGAGAGCAGGACCGCGCGGACGACGGAGAAGATCGCCGTCGTGGCTCCCATCCCGAGCGCGAGCGTCAGGACGGCCGCGGCCGTGAAGCCGGGCGCCCGGCGCATCCCGCGCAGGGCATACCGCACGTCCTGGAGGAAGATTTCCATGGCCCCCCCGGTCTCCGGGGCCGGGACTCCGTCGTGAACCCGGCCGCCTGAAGCTAGGGACGCCCCCGGCGCCCGAAAGTTCCGCCCGCGCTCCGGGTGGCGGATGTAACCGCGGCACCCCCATTCCCGTTGTTCCAGATGTCGGAGAAGGCACCCGACCGGCGGGTTTCGAGGCCTCTATAAAGGAGACAAGTCCCATGAAACGGTTTCACGGCTCGCTTCCCCTCATCGTCCTCGCCCTCGCCGCGGCCGCGACGGCGCGCGCCGGCGACGGCGGCCCGCACGGCCATCCGGGGCCCGGCGGCTTCCACATGCAGAGATGCCTCTCGTCCCTCGACCTTCCCGCGGACCAGCACGCGGCGATCCAGTCGACCCTCCAGGAGGGCCACGCCACCCTGGCGGCCGACGGCGAGGCGCTGAAGGCGCTTCACCGGAAGATGGACGCCGACATCGCCGCGGGCGCGGACAAGGCCGTCCTCGGGCAGGACGCGCTCGATCAGAACGCGGCGCACGCGAAGCTCAAGAGCGACATGCAGGCGACCCACGACCAGGTCATGGCGCAGCTGTCGGCCGAGCAGCAGCAGGCGTTCGCCGCCTGCACCGCCGCGATCAAGGCGGCGCACGCCCACCCGGCTCTGCCCCCCGCCCAGTAGCTCCGACGGCCGTCCCTTCACGCGCGGCCCGGGCCTTCCCGACGGGGCCCGGGCCGTTTTTTTCGGGCCGCGCGGGACGAACGGCCGGTTCCGTGTGACGAACGCGTGAAACACTCCGCCGCCTCGCCCGTAGCTCCGTGCGGTGAAACACCCGCGCCGACTCCTGGCTCCCGCCGCCGCCCTCCTGCTCGGCCTCGCCGCGTTCGGCGCCGCCGCCGGATCGCCGAAGGGCGAAGACCTGCTCGCCACGGAGATCGCACGGTGGTCGGCGTACGTGCGCGACAACCGGTCCACCGATCCGATGTGGGCCCAGGTGAAGGAGGCGGTCCAGCCCGTGCTCGAGGGCGCCTCGCAGGCGCTGCGCGACGGGCGCCGCCTGCTGGCGATGCAGCGCTTTTCGCTCGCGATCGCCAACCTCGGGGCCGAGGTCTACCTCGAGGCGCGCCCGCCCGCGACGCTGAAGGACCCGGCCGCGTTCCAGGCCGAGTGGGAGCGGATGGGAAAGGTCCTCGCCGCGGACCTCGCTCCGCCCGCTCCGTCGGTCCTCTCGGGCGTCACGCCGGCGGCCCTGCGCGCCTTCGGCGAAACGGCGCTCCTCCAGATCCGCGGCTTCTACGAGACGGGGCTCGAGTACGGGCAGAACACGATGGCGTGGTACGGGCTCTACTACGTCGGCGCCGCCCAGGCGCAGCGCGACTTCGCGGCCCAGACGCGCGCGCTCTCCGAGCCGACGGGCAAGACGCCGCCGGTCCTGCGCCCGCTCTCCGCCGAGCTCGACGGCCTCGAGGACGAGATGCTCGCGGCCTACCGGCCTCCGGCCTCGATCGACAAGCACGCGGCCTTCATCGGAGCGAGCTCCGCGCTCAAGGAGGCGCGGGAGCTCGACGCCGCGGGCCTCCGGTACGGCGCCCTCTACAAGTACCTCCAGGCGGCCCTGCGCCTCGACGTCCTCCGCGCGCCGGCGAAGGCCCCCGACGCGGCGGCGCTGGCCTCCCGGCTCGCCGGCCTCGAGGCGCGCCTCGCGTCGGGAAGCGTGGACAACTCGATCGGCGCGCTCTACCTCCAGGTCGCCCAGGCCGACGTCGCCGGGACGAAGCCGCCCGAGGCCCCGGTCTCCGCGGAAGCCGTCGCGACCGACGTCCTGCCCCGCTACTTTGCGGCGCTCGAGCCGGCCAGGCCGGCCCCGCCCCGGCCCGCGCCCGAGGTGACCGTCACCCTCGTGCGCTGGCCCTACACCTGAAACATCTCCGACCCGGCAAGTTTGCTGGCACAGAGCGTCGTGCGGGACTTCGGGGGGCGGGCCCGGTTCGTGTCCGAGAACTACGGCGACTCGCAGCTCGCGCGTCAGTTCGGCGTGACCTTCTACCCCGCGCTCTTCGTGGACGACATCCTCGTCGCGACGCCGCGCGACTTCTACAATTCCGACGAGAAGGCCACCGGGCGCTACATCCCCTTCAGGACCGCGCAGAGCCACGACCGCCTTCGCGCCGACCTCACGCGGATGATCGAGCTCATCCTGGCGGGCCGCAAGGACGCGGCGCGCGCCGTGGCCGCTCCCGCGAAGGCCGAGCCGGTCCCGCAGCTGCCGGAGCTCGCGATCACGGACCTCGCCGGCAAGCCCCTCTCGCGCGCCGACCTCGCGGGCCGCGCCGTCATCGTCGAGATGTGGGCGACCTGGTGCCCGCCCTGCCGCGGCTCCCTCGGGTGGCTCGGCGGGCTCCGGAAGCAGTACGGGGACCGCCTCGCCGTCGTCGCGGTCGCCGTCCACTCCGAGGAGACGGCCGTGCGCACGATCGCCGCCGAGCTCGGGCTGCCCCTCGTCTGGACGATGGGAACGCCGGAGCTGATCCGCTCCCTCGGCGACGTGACCTCGGTCCCGACCCTGCTCCTCTTCGCCCCGGACGGCCGCGCGGCGGGCTCCTTCTACGGCGCCCCGCCCTCGCTCCACGCCGACGTCGAGTCGAGGCTGGCGGCGCTGCTCCGGTGACGCCGGGGCCGGCCCTCACTCTTCCGCGAGCGTCCCTTTCGCTTCCTGGTACGCCCGGTCCACGGCCGAGCGCACGAAGTAGTCGTCGAAGGCGGCTCCCCGCTCGAAGTGGTCGCCCGCGAACGCCTTCCGGAAGGCCGAGAGGTCCACGCGCTCCTGGGTCTGCTCGAGGGTCGCGCCCTGCGCGACCTGCGCGGCCACCTGCCGGCGCAGCTCGACGAGCAGCGCGGAGACCTTCTTCGCGTAGCTCCAGTCCCGCTGGACCGGCCCGTGTCCCGGCACGATCGCGGCGGCGTCGATCGCCATGAGCGCGTCGAGGGTCCGGATCCACGCGGCGGGGTGGGACCCGTAGCCGTACGGGCTGGGGCTGACGAGCAGGTCGCCGGTGGCGACGACCTTCGCGTCCGGGACGATCACGACGGTGTCCCCCTCCGTGTTGCCCTCGCCGAGGAAGGCGACGCGGACCTCGCGCCTGCCGAGGTAGAGCGTGAGCTCCCGCGAGAAGGTCAGGTTCGGCGTCACGACGCGCGCCGCGGCGAGCTCCGCCATCTCGAGCCGGATGTCGGCCACCTGGCCCGAGAGGTAGCGCTTGAGGTCGTCGGACATCGGCGAGCCGTCGCGCCGGGTCCCCTTCGCCACGACCCCCTCGAGGTACGCGACGTAGCCCTCGTCGGTCTTGACCAGGTCCGCGAGATACGGGATCTGCTTCTCCACGATCTTGCGCCGGGTGAACGGGGTCGAGACGACCGTCAGATCGGGAAAGGCCTCGCGGAAGACCGAGGCCGCGGCCATGTGGTCGAGGTGCCAGTGGGTGTGCACGAGATACCGGATCGGCTTGTCGGTCTTCCTCCGGATCTCGGCGACCATCCGGCGCGCCAGGGTAGGGAACCGGCCGGAGTCCACCACGAGGACGCCGTCGTCGCCGATGACCGCGACGACGTTGCCGCTCGGGATCGGCCCGTCCGTCTCGGGCGAGACGAACGCGTAAACCCCCGGACCCACCTCCACCGTCTGAAACGCCCGCTCGCCCGGAAAGTCCGCCGCCGCCCGCGCCGCGCCGAGCGCGAACGCCGCGGCCGCCGCGGCCGCCGCGAAGAAGAGTCTCGAAATCCTCGTCGGCCTCATTCGTCCTCCCGCCTCGTTCTGGTTCCGAGGGTGGAACGAAAGCCTCGCTCGAAGGTTTCGCTCCCGGGCGGGCGGGCGGACCGAAGCCCCGGAATCCGGGACGAATCAGGCTCCCCAGTAGCCGACGACGCGGGCGAACCGGCCGTCGGGCGCGAGGGTGACCGCGTTGACGCCGGTCCCCGTGACCCGCCCGGACGGGGGCGGTCGCCGCCTCAATCGCCCGGCATCACCTGGTACTGCTCGATCTTCCCGTCGGGCATGTCGCGCTCCCAGACCGAGAGCGTCTTCGAGGGAAACTTCACCTCCAGGAGCCGGAACGTCATGCCGCCCCGGTCGTTGCTCTGGGTCTGCCGGACCTCCTGCGGGGCGCCGAGCGGGCCGAGGCTCGCGGCGAAGTCCGCGACGGCCTGGTCCGTGAAGTAGCTGTTCGCGTTCGCCGTGAAGAGCGCGCGGTCGATCTTCCCGTGCTGCAGGCCCTCGAGCACCTGCCGCGCGCGCGCCTCGGCGGCCGGCGCCCCGCCGCGCGCGAACAGGAGGTCGGCGATCTTGCCGGCGATCACGCCCGACGTATCGATCGAGTCCTGGTTGACGAGCACCGTGACCGCGGCCCGGTCGTCCGGAAACACGAGGTTGGTGGACGTGAAGCCGGACACCTCGCCCCCGTGCTCGAGCACGCGGCGGCCGTCGCGCCGCCGGACCTGGATGCCGAGGCCGTAGCCGATCCCGAGCCCGTTCTCGAGCAGGACGTCGGTCTGCATCTGCCTGTAGGAGGCGGGGGTCAGCAGCTTCTGGTCGATCATGCCGACGTTCCATCGCGCCAGGTCCTCGGCGGTCATCGCGAGCTCGCCCGCGGCGAAGAGCCACCCCTTCCCCTCCTTCGGCGCCGGGCGCAGGGGCCCGAGGGCGTAGCGCAGGTAGCCGACGGGGTCGGTCTCTCCCAGCCGTTCCTGGTCGATGTCGGCCACGCTCGCCATGCCGAGGGGCTTGAAGATCCTGGAGGACAGAAACGGCAGCAGCGGCACGCCGCCGGCCTTCTCGACGATCACCCCGGCGATCACGTACCCCGTGTTGCTGTACTGGTACTGCGTGCCCGGCGCGAAATCGAGGGGCATCTTCCCCCAGCGGTCGAGGATCGCCCGGGCCGTCGTCGGCTGCAGCATGAACGGCGGCACGTAGTCCTGCGGCCAGTAGTCCTGGTAGCCCGAGGTGTGCGAGAGCAGCTGGCGGATCCGCACGTCGCCCGCGCGGGTGAGGTCGGGCACGAAGCGCGCCACGGGATCGTCGAGCGAGAGCTTGCCCTGCTCGGCGAGCATCAGGATGGCCGTGGCCGTGAACTGCTTGCTGACGGAGCCGATGCTGTACCGCATGCGGGGCGCCGCGGCCGCCGCCGGCGACAGGCGCGCCTCGCCGTACGCCTGCAGGTACGCGATCTTCCCGTCCCGGACGACGGCGATCGAGGCGCTCGGCACGCCGGAGGAGGACAGGGCGTCGCGGACCGCGCCGTCGATGGCGGCCCGGAGCGCCGGATCGAGGGTCGGGGCGGGCTGGGCCGCCGCGGAGGCGGCCGACGCGGCGAGGACGGCCAGGGCCGCGACCATCGGAAGGGCCTTGCGAAATGCTCGGGTCATTCTTTCTCCTTGCGTCGGGGGGGATGCCAGATCCCGGGGCGTGGTTCATCGTATATAACCCCGGCCCGCTGGCTTGGAGGAGGAATCCGGATGCCGTCCACCGTTTCGATGCGCCGCCTTGCCGCCCTGCTCCTGGCCGCCTGCCCGGCCGCGTTCGCCCGCGCCGAGGTCGTGGACGTCGGCGACAACGGCTTCGCGGTCAGGCAGAGCGTGACCGTCGCGGGCGACCCCGCGAAGGCCTGGGCCGCGGCCGTCTCCGTCGGGAAGTGGTGGGACCCCGAGCACACGTACTCCGGCGACGCCGCGAACCTCTCCCTCGACCCCCGGCCCGGCGGCTGCTGGTGCGAGAAGCTCCCGGACAAGGGGGGCGTCGAGCACATGCGCGTCGTCTTCGCCTCCCCCGGCAAGCTTCTCCGGCTCGACGGGGGCCTGGGCCCCCTCCAGTCCATGGCCGTCGCGGGCACGATGACGTGGACGTTCACCCCGGCCGAAAACGGCGGCACGACCGTCGCGCTGACCTACCTCGTCGGCGGCTACAACCGGGGGGGCTTCAAGGAGATCTCGGGCGGCGTCGACGCCGTCCTCCACTCCCAGATCGAGCGCTACAAGAGGTACGCCGACACGGGCAAGCCATGAGGCCGGGACCCGGGACGCGCCCGGGCGCCCGCCGCTTCCTCAACCGCAGAAAGGAACCCATGATCACTCCGCGCCTTCTCGCCCTCGCCGCGTCCGCCGCCCTCGGGGTCCTCGCCGCTCCCGCCGCCCGCGGGGAGCTGCCCGCCTCCAACCCGTTCGCCGCCCCGAGCACGCTCCCGTTCCAGGCGCCGGCCTTCGACCGCATCAAGGACGCCGACTACCTGCCGGCCCTCGAGGAGGGGATGAAGATCCAGCTCGCCGAGGTCGCGGCGATCGCCGACAACCCCGAGCCGCCGACCTTCGCGAACACGCTCGTGGCGCTCGAGCGCTCGGGCGCGCTCCTCACGCGCGTCGCCAAGGTTTTCTTCAACATGGACCAGTCGAACACGAACCCCGAGATCCAGAAGATCAAGGCGGACGTCTCGCCGCGCCTGGCGGCCCACAACGACGCGATCAACCTGAACCCGAAGCTCTACGCGCGCGTGAAATCCCTGTACGACCGGCGCGACGCGCTCGGCCTCGACCCGGAGTCGAAGTACCTCGTCGAGCGCTATCGCCTCGGCTTCATCCGCGCGGGCGCCGAGCTCTCCGACGCCGACAAGGCCGCGCTCACGGCCCTGAACCAGGAGGAGTCGAAGCTCTCGACGAGCTACGAGGAGAAGATCCTCGCCGACACCAACGCCTCGGCCGTCGTCGTCGCGGACCGCAGGCAGCTCGCCGGGCTCTCCGAGGGCAACGTCGCCGCCGCCGCCGAGGCCGCCCGGGAGCTCAAGCTCGAAGGGAAGTGGGTCCTCGCGCTGCAGAACACGACGCAGCAGCCCGCTCTCGGATCGCTCACGGACCGCGCCCTGCGCCAGCGGCTCTTCGAGGCCTCCGTCCGCCGCGGCAACCACGGCGGCGAGAACGACACGCGCGAGATCGTCGCGCGCCTGGCCGAGCTGCGCGCGAAGAAGGCGAAGCTGCTGGGCTTCTCGACGTACGCCGCCTACGTGCTCGACGACCAGATGGCGAAGACCCCCGCCAACGCGGAGAAGCTCATGACCGACCTCGTCCCCGCCTCCACCGGGAAGGCCCGGGGCGAAGCCGCGCGCCTCCAGAAGCAGATCGACGTCGAGAAGGGCGGCTTCGCCCTGACGGCCGCCGACTGGGACCTGTACTCCGAAAAGGTCCGCAAGGCCGAGTACGACCTCGACGAGTCGGAGGTCCGCCCGTACCTCGACCTCGACCGCGCCCTGACCGACGGCGTCTTCTTCGCCGCGAACAAGCTGTACGGGATCACCTTCAAGCCGCGCCCCGACATCCCCGTGTACCACCCCGACGTCCGCGTCTGGGAGGTGTTCGACGCGGACGGCAAGTCGCTCGCCCTCTACTACGGCGACTACTACCAGCGCGCCTCGAAGCAGGGCGGCGCGTGGTGCGACAGCTTCGTGGACCAGAGCCGCCTCCTCGGCACGAAGCCCGTCGTCGTCAACAACCTCAACTTCGTCAAGCCGGCGCCCGGCGAGCCGGCCCTCGTGTCGTTCACCGAAGTGACCGTCCTCTTCCACGAGTTCGGCCACGCGCTCCACGGCATCTTCCAGAACGTCGAGTACCCGACGCTCGCCTCGACCCCGCGCGACTTCGTCGAGTTCCCGTCGCAGTTCAATGAGCACTGGGCGCTCGAGCCGACGGTGTTCGCCAACTACGCGAAGCACCACAAGACCGGCCAGCCGATGCCGGCCGCGCTCGTCGAGAAGATCAAGAAGGCGAAGACCTTCAACCAGGGCTACCTGACGACCGAGTACCTGGCCGCGGCGCTCGTCGACATGGCGTGGCACACGCTGCCCGCCGACGCTCCGAAGCCGGCGGCCGACGCCTTCGAGAAGGCGGCGCTCGAGCGCTTCCAGGTGAACCTCGCCCAGGTGCCGCCGCGGTACCACACGACCTACTTCTCCCACATCTGGGCCAACAACTACGCCGCCGGGTACTACGCCTACCTCTGGGCCGAGGTCATCGACGACGACGCCTACGCGTGGTTCAAGGAGAACGGCGGGATGACGCGGCAGAACGGGCAGCGCTTCCGCGAGATGATCCTCTCGCGCGGCGGATCCGAGAACCTCGCCGCGATGTACCGCGCCTTCCGGGGCCGGGATCCCATCGTGCAGCCCCTGCTCGAGGAGCGGGGACTGGCGGCGCCGGCCAAACCCTGAGGCCCCGCGCCGGGCGGGTTCCCGGCACGCGGACGAGAAGGCGCGTATCCTGCTTCGATGGAAGGCCTGGATCTTGGAGGGCTGCTCGGGGGGTTCTCCCTCTCCACGATCCTGCTGGCGGTGCTCTTCAGCCTCGTCGGCTGGGCCGCCTTTCGCTACGGCCGCAAGAACTCCGAGCCGCGCCCGCTCGTCCTCGGCATCGCGCTCATGCTCTACGGCTACTTCGTGACCAACGCCTGGGTCTCGCTCGCCATCGGCTCGGTCCTGACTCTGGCGCTGTTCTTTCCGCGCGAGTAGCGCCGCCCGGGAGGGGACGGTGGCAAATCACCGCCCCTCACCCCGGCCCTCTCCCGCAGGGAGAGGGGGTAGAGCGTGGCTCGTCGCGCCCCTCTCGTCCAATCGCTCGCGGCGTGAGAAGTCACCCGAGCGAAGCGAGGGTGGAGGCTCACGCCGCGGGAGCCGGAGCGAAGTGGAGGGATCAGCCGGGCGGTCGAGCGCCTTTGCGCGAGCCGCCCGGCGGTGCGCCGTGCGGCGCTACGCGCCGCTCAGCGCAGATCCCGTAACGCAGCGCAGGCGACGTGCAGGCGACGTTACAGCATCCCGACCGCGCGCGACGCCAGGATCGCGACGATCGACAGCGAGATCAGCGCCTGCAGCATGCACAACGCCTTGGCCCAGCGCGAGAGGATCGCGGTGTCCGTCGGAGAAAACGCGGTGCTCGTGTTGAACGCGAGGAAGAGGTAGTCCACGAAGCGCGGCATCCAGGCGCCCGGGTTCTCGATCGGGGCTCCGTCCATCATCTGGGGAAAGAAGAACGCCCCCGCCGTGTGCTTCGCGCGCGCCTCGCGCCGGTGCGGGCCGCCGGCATCGAGCCGCCAGTACCAGATGGCGAAGACGAGGATGTTCGTGACCCAGAGCACCGTCGCGGCGCGCAGAAGCGCGGTCGGCGACTCGACCTTCGAGGGCAGGCGCACGATGAGCAGGATGAGCGAGCCCGCCAGCGCCAGCGTCACCACCGTGCTGATGGTGTAGCCGAGAATCGCGTCGACGCGGTGGTTGCCCGCCCGGTGCGCCAGGGTCGTCGGCAGGAGCAGGACGACGACGAGGGCGAGCAGCAGCCACCGGGGGCCGACGACCAGCGAGTGCGGCAGGGAGAGCGTAATTCCCCCGACGCCGAGCAGGGCGACGAGGACCGGCCAGCGTCCCTCGGGGTTGACCGGTTTGGGAGCCGCCGTTTTCGCCACGCCCGGGATGATAATGCCCGCATGGGAAAGAAAGACGCGCGGATCGACGCCTACATCGCGAAGTCGGCGCCGTTCGCCCGGCCCATCCTGCGCCGCCTGCGCAAGCTCGTCCACCAGGGCTGCCCCGGCGTCGTCGAGGGCGTCAAGTGGGGCATGCCCCACTTCGACTACGGCGGCATCTTCTGCGGCATGGCCGCCTTCAAGGGGCACTGCACGTTCGGCTTCTGGAACCGGGCGATGAACCTCGGACGGACCGGGGACGCGATGGGCCAGTTCGGACGGATCACCTCCTTCTCGGATCTTCCGGCCGACGGGGTCATCCTCGGCTACGTGCGGCAGGCCCGCGCCCTGGCCGACGCGGGGGTCAAGCTCGGCCCGGTCCGCAAGGCGAAGAAGGCTCTCCCCGTCCCGCCCGCGCTCACGGCCGCGCTGAGGAAGAAGCCCGCCGCGGCGGCGAAGTTCAGGGCCTTCTCCCCGAGCCAGAAGCGCGAGTACTCCGAGTGGATCCTCGAGGCGAAGGCCCCCGCGACGCGGGACAAGCGCCTGGCGACCGCGGTCGGCTGGATCGCGGAGGGCAAGACCCGCAACTGGAAATACCAGAAGCGCTAGCGCGGCCCCCGTCCCCGAGCCTCCCCGATTTCGCCCGGAACCTTTCCGGGGGCCGGGCGTATCAGGGGTGTAGGCTGTCTACATGGTTGAAACCAGGCGCTATCAGAACCCCATCGAGCTCCTCCAGGGAACCCTGGACCTGCTCATCCTCCAGACCCTGACCTGGGGCCCCCAGCACGGATACGGGATCGCGCTCGCGATCCGGGCGGGCTCGCGCGAGGCCCTCCAGGTGGACACGGGATCGCTCTACCCCGCGCTCCACCGGCTCGAGCGGGAGGGCGCGGTCGGCTCGGAGTGGAAGACCTCCGAGAACAACCAGCGGGTGAAGGTCTATCGCCTGACGCCCGCCGGGCGCCGGAAGCGGACGGCCGAACGATCCCGCTGGGACCGCCTCCTCGAGGCCATGTCGGGCGTGCTCGACGCCTCCCGCGCGCCCGAGCCCGGAGACGCATGAGGAAGCTCGCCGTGCTCTTCGGCCGGGGCCGCCGCGAGCGGGAGCTCGACGAGGAAGTCGCCGCCCATCTGGCCATGGCCGTCGCCGACCGCGTGGCGCGGGGCGAGAGTCCCCGCGACGCCGAGACGGCCGCCCGGCGCGAGTTCGGCAACGAGGCGCTGATCAAGGAAACCACGCGGGCGCAGTGGGGCCGGGACGGCCTCGCGCGCCTGGCGCAGGACGCGCGCTACGGGCTGCGGCTGCTGCGGCGCTCTCCCGGCTTCGCCGCGATGGCCATCGCCACGCTGGCGGTCGGGATCGGCGCCAACACCGCGATCTTCAGCGTCGTCCACGCCGTGCTGCTCGAGCAGCTCCCCTTTCCCGAGCCCGAGCGCCTCGTCTCGGTCCCGCACACGCCGCCCCAGGACATCTTCCCGGGCCAGAAGTATTTCTCCGTCTCTCCCGCCAACTACGAGGACTGGAAGGCGCAGAACGGCGTCTTCACCCACATGGCCCTGTACACGGACGGGTCGGTGACCGTCACCGGCCTCGGCGAGCCCGAGGCGATGCAGGCGGGCCTGGCCACCGCCGAGTTCTTCTCCGTTCTCGGAGCCCGGCCGCTGGCCGGCCGCCTCTTCGCCGAAGGAGACGACGCCGACGGCCGCCTCGTCGCGGTGCTCTCGGAAAGCCTGTGGCGAACCCGCTTCGGATCCGACCCCGCCGCGGTGGGAGGCTCGATCCTCGTCGACAGCCGCCGGTACGCGATCATCGGCATCCTCCCCGACGCCCTCGCCTTTCCTGAAGGAAGCCGGCTCTGGATCCCGCTCTCGCTGACCCCGAAGGAGCGGGCGGTTCGCGGCATCCACGACTTCGGCGTCCTCGCGCGCCTGAAGCCCGGCGTCGCGCTCGCAGCCGCGCGCTCGGAGATGAACGCGATCTCGGCCCGCCTGGCGGCCCAGTACCCCGAAGACGACAAGGGATGGGGCGCGGCCGTCGTGCCGCTTCGCGAGAGCCTGGTGGGCGACGTGCGCCCCTCCCTGCTCCTGCTGCTGGGGGCCGTCGGCTTCGTGCTGCTCATCGCCTGCGCGAACGTGGCCAACCTCGTCCTGGCGCGCACGCTCGGGCGGCGCAAGGAGATCGCGGTTCGCGCGGCCCTCGGCGCGGGCCGCGGCCGCATCGTCCGGCAGATCCTCGTCGAGACGACCCTGATCGCCCTTTCGGGCGGGGCCCTCGGGCTCGTCGTCGCGAGCCTCGGCGTCCACGCGATCGCGTCGGTGCTCGGCGGCCAGATGCCGCGGATCTCCCACGTCCGCGTCGACGGACCCGTGCTCGCGTTCACCTTCGGGATCTCTCTGCTGACCGGCGTTCTGGCGGGCCTGCTGCCCGCGTGGCGGCTCACCCGCGCCGACCCCAACGAGGCCCTCAAGCAGGGCGGCCGATCGGAGTCGGACGCCGGCAGCCCGGCCGCGCGCAACGCCCTCGTCGCGGCCGAAGTCGCCCTCGCGCTGGCCCTGATGGTCGGAGCGGGCCTGCTCGTGCGCAGCCTCGGCCGCCTCCACGCCGTGGACCCCGGGTTCGATCCGAGCCGCGTCCTGACCGCCTTCGTCGCGATCCCCGACCAGAAGTACGCCACCGACGACGCGCGGCGCGCCTTCTTCGGGCGCCTCCTCGAGCGGGTGCGCGCCCTCCCGGGGGTCGAAGCCGCCGGCGCGATCAGCACCCTCCCGCTGTCCCACGGCGGATCCATCCAGCCGATCGCGATCGAAGGGCGCGCGGCGGGGAAGCTCTCCGAGCAGCCCGAGGTTCCGGTGCGGGTCCTGACCCCGGGCACTCTCGAGGCCCTCCGAATCCGACTCCTCGCCGGCCGCGACTTCGCGGCCACCGACGACGCGCGCGCGCCGGCGGCGATTCTCGTGAGCGAGGCGATGGCCCGTCGGTTCTGGCCCGGGGAGAGCGCCGTCGGCAAGCGCCTGACCCTGACGTTCTCGCCCGACGCGACGCGCGAGGTCGTCGGCGTCGTCGCGGACGTTAAGCTGCTCGGCCTGGCGCGCGCCGAGCCGGTGGCGGCGATCTACGTGCCCCAGGACCAGGCGTCGCGCTCGTCGATGCACCTGCTCGTCCGCACCACCCGGGACCCGCGCAGCGTCACGCGTGCGGTCGAGGCGGCCGTCCACGCCCTGGATCCCGACCAGCCCCTGGTGGACGTCAAGACGATGGAGGAGCAGCGCGGAGAGTCCCTCGCCGAGACCCGGTTCAGCATGGCCCTTCTCGGCGTCTTCGCCGCGCTGGCGCTCGCCCTGGCGGCCGTCGGAATCTACAGCGTCCTCGCCTACGGGGTCCGGCGGCGCACGCGCGAGATCGGGATCCGGATGGCGCTCGGCGCCGACGGAAGCGACGTGATCCGCCTCGTGGTCCTCCAGGGGATGCGGCCCGCGCTCATCGGCCTCGCCATCGGGCTCGCGGGCTCGCTCGTCCTCGGCCGCGCGATCTCCAGCCTCGTCTTCGGGATCAGCCCCTCCGACCCCCTGACGTTCGCCTTCGTGTCGGCGCTCCTCGCCGGCGTCGCCACGGCGGCGTGCCTCGTCCCCGCCTGGCGCGCTTCGCGGGTCCAGCCCACGCACGCGCTCCAGGAGGGTTGAGGCCGCGCCCTACGCGCCCGGGTCGTCGGCCGACGGCCCGTAGATCGACGGCACCTTCGCGCCCATCGGCCGGAGGTAGGTCGAAAGCTGGCCGCGGTGGTGGACCGCGTCGAAGAGGAATCCGAACAGCATGTCGCCGAGGGGCGCCTCCCAGGCGACCTTACCGTCCATCAGGAACTGCGCCTTCTTCTCCCACGCCGCGTCGTCGAGCTTCTCGAGGCGCTTCTCGATTCCCGCCGCGCTCTTCTCGAAGGCGGCCGCGGCGTCGCGCACGCTCGCCGGCGGCGGCTTCATCACGAAGCTGACCTGGGACTTGTCGACGAGCTCGCAGGCGTCGCCCCACTCGCCCGCGATCAACCAGACGATGTCGGCGGCCGACATGCTCTTCTCGTGAGGGCGGTAGGACGCCTTGTCCTGCGGCACGGCCGCGAAGACGGCGAGGAACTTCGGCTTCTCGGACTTGAAGCACTCGGCGAAGTACTGGCGGGTGGTTTTCATGGGAGCTCCCTTCCCGGCAGATGATATCCGCCGGACGTTGGCCCCGATCCGGGCGGTCCCCCGTCGCCCCTGGCGGCGCGTCCCATTCACGAGGGCCGCCCTCCCGGCCGTTGCCCCCGACGCCGGCTACGGGCGGCGCCCCCGGCTCGCTACAATCCCGGCGTGGCCCGACGCCTCGCCCTCGTCTCGATCCTGCTCGCGCTCCTGCCTCGCCTCGCGGCCGGCTCGCCGGCGCCGGCCACGGCCTCGGGCCGGTTCGAGGACCGCCGATTCAAGATCGAGATCGCCGGCGCATACGCGTTCCGGGGCAAGACGGGCGGCTTCGGCGACGACCCGGTCATCCGGGTCGCGGTGTCGAACGCCGGGTTCAAGGCCGCGGCGCTCGACGCGTTCTACGACACGGCCAGCGCAATCTCCTCGCGCTTCGCGGACGACGAGGCGCGCGTCGTGTACTTCGAGTTCGACGAGCGCGGCCGCTACACCGGGTTCTCCTACTACTTCGAGTCGGGTGACGGCTGCGGGTTCTGCTACGACAGCAAGGTGAAGTCCACGGTCAAGGCGGCCGACGGACGCCTGTCCGGGACCGTGTCCTACGACGGCGACGGATACCGGTTCGACGTGACCCTCGACGTTCCGGTCCCCCCGAAGGCCTGGGGCGACCCGCTTCCGGCTGACGGGGGCGCGCCCGGCAAGGCCTGGCTCGCGTACCACGCGGCGCTGGAGGCGACGGACAAGAAGGCCCTCTTCGCGCTGATCGACTCCGAGATGAAGAAGCGCTGGGCCGCCTGCGAGAAGGACGGCACCCTCGACGGCTACATCGAGCATCTCTGGCACGACCAGCACACGATGCTCAGGACCATTCACGTCACCGGCGGGTTCACGCGCGACGACCGCGCCGTCGTGCTCTTCGACGGGAGCAGCGCCTTCATCGACCACCTCCACGGCGAAGCGCTCCTGCGCCGCGAAGCGGGCGCGTGGCTCGTCCACACCGACATGGTCGACGTCGGCGAACGCTAGGGAGCCTGGCGCGGTCGAGTCCATTAAGATCCCGCCACGTCCTGGAGGAATCATGCGCGTCCACCGGCGCTCCGCGTCCGTCTTCGTGCTCGCGTTCGGCCTCGCGGCCTCGGCGGCCGCGCAGGGCCGGCCCGCCCCGCCCGCCACGCCGACGCCCGCGCCCGCGCCTCTCTCCGCGGACCCGCGCGTCGCCTCCGCCCTCGAGCTCGCGCGGGTCTGGCTGGAGGCCCAGCGCGCCTACGAGAGGATCCCGGGGATCTCCGTCGGGATCGTGCACGACCAGGAGCTCGTCTGGAGCGGCGGGTTCGGCCAGGCCGATCTCGCCGACGGCCGGCCCGCCACGGCCGACACGATCTACAGCATCTGCTCGATCTCCAAACTCTTTACGAGCGTCGCCGTCCTGCAGCAGCGCGACGAGGGCAGGCTCCGCCTCGACGATCCGGTGGGGCGGCACCTGCCGTGGTTCCACCTGAAGAAGACCGAAGGCGAGGGCGACGTCACCATCGAGGGTCTCCTCACCCACGCGTCCGGCCTGCCGCAGGAGCCGGGCATCCCCTACTGGTCGGCGCCCGACTTCCCGTTTCCGACGCACGACCAGATCGTCGAGAAGATCGCGACCCTCGAGGCCCTCTACACGCCCGAGCTCGTCTTCCAGTACTCGAACATCGGCTTCACCCTGCTCGGCGAGACCGTCGCCGCGACCTCCGGCGAGCCCTACGCGGCGTACGCCCGCCGGAGCATCCTCGATCCCCTCGGACTCTCCAGCACGACCCCCGAGATCCCCGAGACCGAGCGCGGCAAGCGCCTCGCGGTGGGCTACTCGGCGCGGGACCGCGAAGGGCGCCGCGCCGCCGTTCCCTTCTTCACCCTGAACGGCGTCGCGCCGGCCGCCGGCTACGCCTCGACCGTGGGCGACCTCGGCCGCTTCGCCTCCTGGCAGTTCCGCCTCCTCGCCGGAGGCGGCACCGAGGTCCTCAAGGCCACGACCCTGCGCGAGATGCAGCGCATCCACTGGGTCGAGCCCGACTTCGAGGTGATGTGGGGCCTCGGCTTCCACGTCTGGAGAAGCGACGGGAAGATCTTCGTCGGCCACGACGGCAGCTGCCCGGGATACCGGAGCGCCCTGCTGATCAGCCGGCCCGACCGCGTCGCGACGGTGTTCCTCTCGAACGCCCAGAACCTCGACTCGCAGGAGTGGGCGCAGCGGATCTACGACGTCGTCGCGCCCTCGATCGCGGCGGCGGTCAAGGACCCCGGAAAGGGAAAGACGCCCGACGCGTCCCTGCGGGCCTACGCCGGGACGTACGACGCGCAGCCCTGGGCCGGCGAGGTCGCCGTCCTCCCGTGGGAGGACGGCGTCGCGCTGCTGGAGCTTCCGACGATGAACCCGCTCAAGGACCTCGAGAAGTTCCGGAAGGTCGGCGAGCACCGCTTCCGGCGGATCCGCAAGGACGACACCCTCGGCGAAGAAGTCGTGTTCGAAATGGGGGCGGACGGCCGCCCGACGCGGTTCGTCCGCCACAGCAACGTCCTCCGGCGGGTGCGGTAGCTACTTTTTGGTGTTCGTCCAGCTCTCGCTGTTGATCTTCCACTGCCCGCCCTCGTCGGCGAGGCTGATGGTCCCCCAGTTGAGCTCGCCCGACATCTTCCCGGTCGCGAGGAGCGTGGCCGACTTGCCGTCGACCTTGAGGTCCGTGAACTTCAGGTCGGTCGGGGCCATGGCCTTCATCATCTCCATCATCTTCTTGGGGTCGAGGTTCATCTCCTTGTTCTGCTGGTCCATCTTCGCCAGGGTGGCCTTGCTCATGCTGTTGCGCACGGCCTGGTAGTCGCCCGCCGCGATCGCCTTCTGCAGGGCCAGGTACGCCTTGGCCTGCGGGCTCGCGGCCGCCGCCTTCGCCACGTCGGCCGCGGCGGCCGGCAGGGCGAACGCGAGGGTCAGGAGGGCGGCCGGGAGCATCCGGGTCACGATCTTTCGCATGTGGTCTCCTCTCGGTTACGGGCCGGCGGAATTCGCCGGCTCGATCGGGAACTCGTCAAATCGGCCGAAAACCGGACGGCCGCCCGGCGCCGCCGTCTAGGGCTGCCGCCCCACGCCGAGACCGTCCGCGACGCGGTTGATGTAGTTGAACCACGAGGCGATCAGCGTGATCTGCAGGATGCCGCGGTCGTCGAACCCGGCCGCGCGCAGGCGCGCGTGGTGCTCCGGCGTCACGCGCGTCGCGTCGCGCGTCAGATCCGCGACGTAGTCGAGCATCGCGCGGTCCTTCTCCTCGATCGGAGCCGTACGGTAGTCCCGCCGGATCGCCTCCACCAGCTCCTCGTCCAGGGTCACCCGACGCAGAAACTCTGCGTGAGACTCGATTCAATAGTGGCACCGGTTCGTGACCGAGACGACGGTCGTGATCATCTCGTGCTGCCGGCGCGTGAGCGGGAGGTCCGGGGACATCAGGACGCCGAAGGTTGCGAAGGCGTGGCGCAGTGCGTCCGGGATGAGCGAATGGGACGCGACAATGCCTCCCCGCTCGTCCGTGATCCCGGTGGGCACGGCGTACTCGCCCGGATAGAGGGCGCGCTCGGCCTCGTACGCCTCGCGCAGCTTCCCCTCCGCCTCGGAATATGGAATCGTCTTGATCCAGGTCATGCGGCCCCTCCCTTCGCTCCCGCCCTCGTCCCGCGCCCCGCGAGGGCGCGGTGGACCGGCAGGCCGGCCAGGACGATGAGGCATCCTGCCAGAGCCTGGGCCGGCCGGGCAACCGCCATGAGAACGACGACGAGCGCGAGCAGCGCGACGAACAGCGCCGTCGTCGCCGGATAGCCCGGCGCGCGAAACGCGGGCGCCGCGGGATCCCGCCGCCGGACGACGAAGAGGCCGCAGGCGGCGAGCCCGATGAACCCGAGGGTCGGGACCATGAAGAGCACCACGACCTGGGAGAACGATCCCGTCAGGACGAAGACGCTGGCGACGGCCGAGAGAAACGCCGTCGCTCGTGCCGGGGCCCCCGTCCGCGGATGGAGGGCGGAGAGAGAGGCCGGAAAGAACCCGTCGGCCCCCATCGCGAGGTAGAGGCGCGGCGCCATGAGGAGCAGGGCGAGAGCGCTCGCGGAGACCGAGACGACGACGACGAGGGCGAGGACCGGCGCGCCGGCCCTTCCCAGCAGCGCCTCTCCCGCGAGCTTCCCGAAGGCGGCCGCGCTCGTCGCCTTCTCCGGCGCGACGAGGTACACGAAGGCGAGCGAGGTCACGACGTACGCCGCCGTCACCGTCGCGACGCCCAGCGACAGCGCGCGCGGCAGCTCCCGGCGGGGGTCACCCATCTCTCCCGCCACGCGGCTCGCTTCCCAGAAACCGCCGAACGAATAGAACGCGCCGATCAGGCCGAGGCCGAGCGCCTCGGAGAGCGGCGGCGCCCCGGCGCGCCGCGCGAAGAAGGGCGTGAAGTGGGCCCAGTTCCCCGCGCCCACCGCCAAGGCCCCGATCACGATGCCCGCCAGGGCCATCACCTTGACGGCCGTCAGCAGGTTGAGAGTGCGCGAGCTCGCCTTCAGGCCCGTCATCGTGACGAGCGCGAGGGTCCAGATCGCGGCGAGGGCCAGCCAGCGCTCCCGGCCCTGCGCGGAGGGCCAGAGCACGACGAGATACTGCGAGAGGCCGAGGGCGAGCGCGGCCGTGATGCCGGGATCCATGACAAGCAGACACTGCCAGCCGTAGAGGAACGCCGTGCGCTCACCCCAGGCCTCCCTCAGGTAGACGTAAGGGCCGCCCGTTTCCGGCCGGCGCGCCGCGAGCTCCCCGAACGTGAACGCGCCGGCCAGCACGAGCGCGCCGCAGCCGATCCAGAGGCCGAACGTCAGCGCCGGCGAGGCGAGGGCGCCGATGATCTCGGCCGGCGTCAGGAAGATCCCGACCCCGATCGTGTGTCCGACGACCAGCGCCGCGGCCGACCAGAAGCCGAGCCGTCCCGCGGCGGCCCGGCCGGAGCCGGGACCTATCTGGCCCGCCTCTCCCCGAAGCGGCGCTCCATCACGCGCCGGTCGAACACGAGCTTCTCGCTCGGCGCCGATCCCGGCTGGCGCCTCTCGGCGCGGCGGCGGTCCGCCCGGCGGCGCTCGGGATGGGTCAGGGCGTAGGGCCAGGGCGCGTCGGCGGCGGGAGACGGCGGCGCCGCCGCGATCGGAACGGGCGCCCCGGCGGGCGGCGCGACCGCGAACGGCGAGGGCTCCGGATCGCCGAGGGAGACTTCGAGGTCGGGCCGGCCGACCGGATCCGAGACGTCCTGGATGAGCCAGTGCTCGAGGGCGTCGGTCGGGATGTCGCGCGTCGCGTTGATGGCGGCGACGATCCGGCGGGCGTCGGCGAGCGTGCGTCCCCGCACGACGATCGCTCCCCGGGAGTCCCGGATGTAGCGGCCGTCCTGCGTCCAGGGCTCGGGCGAGTGGTACGTCTCGATCTCGTCTTCGGGGAAGGGGTCCATCTGCCCCGGCAGGCCGCTCGTCTTTGTGCTCATCGAGAGGGTGACGTCGCCGCCGATTATCGCACGGCCGCGCGCTTCCCGAGCCGCCCGGGGCCGGGAAACGCGATCCGCAACCTTCCGCCGTCCGCCCGTGTTTCCACTGCGGGAGGACGCGCATGACCGCTTTCAGGATCGTCGCGATCGCCGAAGGGCTCGCCGAGAAGGTTCGCGCCTCGCGCCGGTCGCCCGGCTACGGCCATCCCGTCCACGGCGAGGTTGCCACGGGCTACGGTCCCTGCCGCCTCTGCCTGCGCGACTTCGAGGTCGGCGTGGACCGGCGCCTGCTCTTCACCCTCGATCCCTTCCACGGCCTCGAGGAGTTCCCGCTGCCGGGACCGGTCTTCCTCCACGAGGAGGACTGCGACCGCCACCCGGAGAACGGCGGATTCCCGGAGGACCTTCTCTCGCACGGCCTGACGCTCGCCGCGTACGCGAAGGGCCGGATCCTCCGGGCCGAGGAGCGCGTCGCCGGGCCGGAGGTCGTGCCCGCGCTCGAGCGCCTGCTCGGCCGCGGCGACGTGGACTACGTCCACGTGCGCGACACCGCCGCCGGGTGCTACGACCTCCGCGTCGAGCGGGCGTGAGGGTCCCGGCGGCGAGCCCGCACTGGCCGGGCCGCGGGAGGCCCGCGGCGAAGCGCTCCCGGTCTTCCGGGTCTTTTCGCCTTGACAACCGGCCCACCAGTGGAATACCTATATGTCGCAATGAAACATATTAGCGGCCTCGACCGGCAGCTCAAGAAGGGATCCACGGAGCTCCTCGTCCTCTCCCTCGTCGAGCACCGGGCCCGGCACGGCTACGAGATCGGCAAGCTCATCGAGACGCGGTCGCGCGGGGCGCTCACCTTCAACGTCGCGTCGCTCTACCCGCTGCTCTACCGGCTCGAGGCGCGGGGGCTCATCGAGGGCCGCTGGATCGAGAAGGCCTCGCAGCGGCGCCGGCGCTACTACAAGCTCACCGCCGCGGGCCGCAAGATGCTCCGCATGCAGCAGGGCGCCTGGGCGGCGTTCGTCGAGGCGATGCACCGGATCACGGAGGCCGAGCATGCCTGAGTGGTCGGACGAGATCCGCCGCCGCCTCGCGGGCCTGCGGATCGACCCGTCGCGCGAGGCATCGATCGTCGAGGAGATCTCCCAGCACCTCGACGAGCGCTACCGGGAGCTCGTCGCGCGGGGCGCCGCTCCCGAGGCCGCGCGCCGCTCGACGATCGAGGAACTCGCGGGCGCGGCGCTTTCCGCGGCGCTGAAGGACACCCTCCCCCGGCCGGCGCCCCCGCGCACCCCTCCACCGGAGGACGGGGGCGGCTTTCTCAAGGGCCTCGGAAAGGACCTCCGACATGGCGCGCGCCGGCTGCGGCTCGAACCGGGCTTCGCGCTGATCGGGATCCTCTCGCTCGCCCTGGGCATCGGCGCGAACACGGCGATCTTCCAGCTCCTCGACGCCGTCCGCCTGCGCAGCCTGCCGATCGCCCGGCCCGACGCTCTCTTGAACGTGCGCATCGGGCCCAGGGAGGAAGGCCGGACCGGAAGCTTCACGACTCACTTCCCCCAGCTGACGTCGACCCTCTTCGACCGCCTTCGCGCCGAGCAGAAGGCCTTCTCGAGCCTGTCCGTCTGGGCGTCCAACCGCGTGAACCTCGCGTCCGGCGGCGAGGCCCGTTACGTGAACGCCCTCTGGGTGAGCGGCACGTTCTTCGACACCGTCGGCGTCGCGCCGCTCCGGGGGCGCCTGCTGGGGCCCGCCGACGATCTGCCCGGATGCCCGACGCCCTCGGTCGTGCTGAGCGAGCAATTCTGGCGCCGCGAGCTGGGCGGCCGCGAGCTTTCGCCCGGGCAGACCGTCGCCCTGGAGGGACGCCGGTTCGAGATCGCCGGAATCACGCCCGCCCGGTTCTTCGGCCTGGAGGTCGGGTACGCGTACGACGTGGCGCTGCCCACGTGCGCCGAGGACCTTCTCGCGGACAAGCCCCGCACGCATTCGCGCTCGGCCTGGTGGCTCTCCGCGGTGGGCCGCCTGGCTCCCGGGTGGACGCTCGAAAAGGCCAACGCCCATCTCGCCGTCATTTCGAAGGGGATCTTCGAAGCCTCGCTGCCCGAAAGCTACGACGCCGCCGACGCGAAGAGCTTCCTCGCGATGAAGCTCACCGCGGTGCCGGCCTCGACCGGATTCTCGGACCTGCGCGACGACTACTCCGATCCGCTGTGGATGCTGCTCGGGCTTTCGGCGCTCGTCCTCCTCATCGCCTGCGCCAACATCGCCAATCTCATGATCGCCCGGGCCAGCGCGCGCCGGCGCGAGATCGCGGTGCGCCTGGCCCTCGGCGCCTCGCGCGCGCGCCTCGTCCGCCAGCTTCTCGCCGAAAGTTTCGTGCTCGCCGGCGCCGGGGCCCTGGCCGGGGTCGCGCTCGCGCGGTGGCTCTCCCGCGTTCTGCTCTCCTTCCTGAGCACCCGCGATACCCAGTGGTTCGTGCGCATGCCCCTGGACGTGCGCCTGCTCGCCTTCACGACCGGGGTCGCCGTGGCGACCTGCCTTCTGTTCGGCCTGCTCCCGGCCCTCCAGGCGTCCCGCACGGACCCGATCGAAGCGATGAAGGCGGCGGGCCGCGGCATCGCGGGCGGCGGCGGGAAGCTCTCGGTGCGCCGCGCGCTCGTCGTCTCCCAGGTCGCCCTCTCCCTCGTTCTCCTCGTGGGCTCGCTCCTCTTCGTGCGCAGCCTGCGCAACCTGCTCACGCTCGACGCCGGATTCCGGCGGGACCACGTCGTCGTCGTCACGGCCGACCACACGCGCCTCCGGGTGCCGCCGGAAGGCCGGGTGGCGTTGCGGGGCCGGACTCTCGAGCGCGTGCGCGCGATCCCCGGCGTGGCCGACGCAGCGCTCGCCCGCCTGGCTCCCCTCGGCGGCCGCTACTGGAACGAGCACATCAGCGTCGAGGGCACCGAGATCAGGCGCCAGAACGCCAACTTCAACCAGGTTGGGCCGGGTTACTTCCGCGCGCTCGGCATGCCGCTGGTCGCCGGGCGCGACTTCACCGAGCAGGACGACGCCGCCGGAGAACCGGTCGCGATCGTCACGCAGACCTTCGCCCGCAAGTACCTGGCGGGCGCCAGCCCCCTCGGGCGGACGCTCCAGATCGACAACCAGGGCGGGGACACCGTTCAGCGGTTCCGCATCGTCGGCCTCGCGCGCGACGCCAAGTACTACAACCTGCGGGAGGACTTCACGCCCATCGTCTTCCTGTCCCAGGCCCAGGACCGCGAGCCGCGCCCCTGGTTCTCGATCCTCGTGCGTTCGGACCTGCCGCTCTCGACGCTGCTGCCGGCCCTGACCTCGGCGATCGGCGCCGTCAACCCCGACATCGATCTCGAGTACGAGACGCTGAGCGACATCCTCCGCGACGGCCTCCTGCGCGAACGCCTGATGGCGAGCCTCTCGGCGTTCTTCGGCTTCCTCGCGGCGCTCCTCGCGATGGTCGGTCTCTACGGCGTCGTCTCCTTCATGGTCGTGCGCCGCCGCAACGAGATCGGAGTCCGCGTCGCGCTCGGCGCCACGCGGCACGACATCCACCTCCTCGTCCTCCGGGAAGCCGGAACGCTCGTCGCCATCGGCCTCGCGATCGGCATCGCCCTGGCCGTCGCGGCCGCTCACCTCGCGCGCTCGCTCCTCTACGGGCTGACGCCGAACGACCCCGCGACGATCGTCCTGGCCTCCCTCGGCCTGACCGCCGTCGCCGCCGCCGCGAGCGTGCTGCCGGCCCACCGCGCCGCGACGCTCGATCCGGTCACGGCACTGAGGGAAGACTAGCCGGCCCTACTCGCAGCGCAGGGCGAGCGTCGGCGGGATCCGGCTCGCCTTCCGCGCGGGCAGCCAGGCCGCCAGCATCGTCACCAGCAGCATCGCCGGCACGACGACGAGGTAGACCACGAGGTCGACCCCGCCGGCGTTGAAGAGCATGGAGTTCATCAGGCGCTCGAGGCCGAATCCCAGCGCGAGGCCGAGCGCCGTTCCCGCGGCGACGAGCACGAGGCCCTTGCCCATCATCAGGCGAACCACGTCGAGGGGCCTCGCGCCGATCGCGATGCGGATGCCGATCTCGCGGGTCCGGCGGCTGACGTTGTAGGCCACCAGCCCGTACAGGCCCGCGATCGCCAGCAGCAGGCCCACCGCGCCGAGCGTGCCGACCAGGAGCACCGCCACGCGCGGCCCCTCGACGGTCCCGTAACGGTAGAGGTCCTCGTACGTCCTCGTCTCGAGCATCGGCATGTTCGCGTCGAGCGCCCGGACGACGCCCTGGACGGGCCTCAGCAGCTCCAGCGGGTCTCCGCTGGACTTCAAGAGCAGGACCATGCGGGGCACGGGATGCTGCGCGAGCGGCAGGTACGCGAAGTCGTCGGGCGTCTGGCTGGGGCCGTCGCGGTACTTGATCGTCCGCGCGACGCCGACGATCTCGACGGGCTCGCCGTCCGCGCCGCCGAGGCGAAGACGCTTGCCCACCGCGTCGGCGCCCGGCCAGTAGTGCTTCGCGAGCTGCTCGTTGACCACGACCACGCGCGGCGCGGACGCGGTGTCGGACGGGCGGAATCCGCGTCCCCGCAGGATCGGGACCCCCATCGTCTCGAAGAACCCCTCGTCGATGGTGTCCATGAGCGACGTGAACGCGTCGCGGCCGCGCGGCATCGGGAAAGCCTCCGGCACGAACGCCACGCGGTCGAAGTCGCTCAGGCCCCGCGGCGGATTCTGGGTGAAGGCGGCGCTCACGACTCCGGGAATCTCGCGCGCGCGTCCCGCCAGCTGCTCGTAGAAGCGCTCCGTCTGTCCCGCGTCGTACTGCACGAGGCGCGGGTCGAACCGCACCATCAGCAGGTGATCCGTCGCGTATCCGGGCCCGTCCCCGATGCTGTGCTGAAAGCCCCGGACCATCAGGAACGACGCGGCCAGCAGCATCAGGGACATCGCGATCTGCGCCACGACCAGGGCGTTCCGGCCCCACAGGCGCCCTCGGCCCCCGCCGGGCTCGTCGCCGTCGGCCGCCTTGAGGCCCCTCACCAGGTTCGTGCGCGTGCTCTGTAACGCCGGAGCGAGGCCGCAGAAGAGCGCGCTCAGGACCGACAGCGCGAGGCTCGCCAGGAGCATGCGCCCGTCCATGCGGAACGGGATCTTGACCGGCAGCTCGGCCGGGATGCTGAACGTCTGCAGGGCGCGGATGCCGAGGGCTCCGACCCCGATGCCGCCCAGCCCGCCGAGCAGCGCGAGCACCAGGCTCTCGGTCAGGAGGAGCCGGATCAGCCGGGACCGTCCGGCCCCGATCGCCAGCCGGATCGCGATCTCCCGCGTCCGCGTGCGGGCCCGGGAGAGGAGCAGGCCCGCGGCGTTCGTGCACGCGACCAGGAGCACGGCGAGCGCCAGGGTCGTGAAGATGACGCCGAACTTCCAGTTCGCGTCGCCGTCCTGCGTCCGCATCTGGAACATCGTGCGCACGGCGGCGCCGCGCTCGCGATTGACCTTCGGGTATTCGCGCTCGAAATCGCGCGCGACGACGGCGAGCTCGTTCCCCGCCTGCCGCAGCGAGACGCCCCGCGCGAGTCGTCCCCGCACCGTCAGGACGCGGTCGTCGCGGTCCGCGAAGAAGTCCTTCCCCGCGCCGGGCGCGAGCACGCGCGCCATCGCGAGCGGAACGTAGAAGTCCGGGCGGTCGAAGATGTACAGCCCCGTGAACGTCTCGGGGACCACCCCGACGACGGTGAAGTCCTTCCCGTTCAGGCGCACGACCCGTCCGACGGCCGACGGAGCGCCCGCGAACTCGCGCTGCCAGAAATCCCACGAGAGGACGACGACCGCGTCGCGGCCGGGCACCTCGTCCTCGTCCGCCCGGAAGCCGCGGCCGATCCGAGGCTCGACGCCGAGCGCGCGGAAATAATTGCCGGACACGAGCAGCCCTCCCCGGACGAGCGGCGTGGCCTCGCGCTCGGCGCTGAAGCCGACCGTGGCCAGGGGCGCGTTGGCGATCACGCCGTCGTAGCTCTTCGTCCGGTCGCGGATGTCCCGGTACTCGCGGTACGAGAAGGACTCGAACCCGTTGTCGCGGGACGTGCTGACCAGCGTGACCACGCCGCCCGGATGCGGCACCGGGTAGGGCCGGAAGATCAGGGCGTCGAGCATGCTCAGGGGCGTTGCGGTCATCCCGATCCCCAGCGCGATCGTGACGATCACGATCGCGGTCAGCGCCGGGGTGCGCCGCAGGCTCCGCACGGCGTAGCGGACGTCGTCCACGAAGTCCGTCAGCCAGTGGACGCGCCGCGCGTCGCGGATCTCCTCCTTGCGCTGCTCGAGACCGCCCATCGCGAGCAGCGCCTGGCGCCGCGCCTCCGGGGGCGCGAGCCCGGCGGCGATGCCCTCCTCGGTCCTCCTGTCGATGTGGAACTGCAGCTCCTCGTCGAGTTCGCTCTCGACGCGCGGCCGGCGGAAGATCGACCGGAGCCGGAGGGGCACCGTGAACCGCCAGTGTTCCAGGCGCATGGTCAGGCCTCCGCGAGCTGGACGACGTGCGAGATGGCCGACGAGAGACGCCGCCAGTTCGCCGTCTCCGATTCGAGCTGCTTGCGGCCGAGGCGCGTCAGCGAGTAGAACTTCGCGCGCCGGTTGTTTTCCGACTGTTTCCATTCGGCCTCGATCCAGCCTTCCTGCTCCAGCTTGTGGAGGGCCGGGTAGAGCGACCCCTCGCTGACCTGAAGGACGTCGGAGGACAGCGATCTCAGGCGAAGGCTGATGGCCCAGCCGTTCAGCGGCTCGAGCGCCAGGATCTTCAGGAGCAGGAGGTCGAGGGTGCCCTGGACGAGGTCGTTCGGTTTGCTCATATCGGTTTCCTAGGGGAGTCTACGGCCGACTCCCCTCGGTAAGCAAGGGGTCAAAAGAGCCCGGCCCGCCTGGCCTTTCCGCTCACCCCTCGGCCCCGATCCCGATCTCCACCCGGTCGAGCTCCTCCTCCAGCCGGTGGAAGGCGTCGTCGCCGATCTGGTCCCGGTCCCTCATTTCGAGGACCGCGCGCCGCGCCGCGTCCACGGCGCGCAGGTGGATCTCGTCGTGGCTCGCCCCCCCGGATCCGATCTGCCGCGGGGAGCCGCCGTGGCTCAGGTGCGCGGCGAACTCCAGGCGGACGGCTTCGGCCGCCGGCGAACGGTCCGTGCCGATCGCCGCCAGCGCGGCCGCGACCGCGCCCTCGCGCGCCGCGTCCACTTCCCGGCCCACGGGATCGTCGTCCCTCAGGCCGAGCGCCCGGATCAGCGGCTTCAACGTCAATCCCTGGATGACGAGCGTGCCGATGACGACCGCGAACGCCGTCAGGACGATGAGGTCGCGATACGGAAACGCCTCGCCGTCCGCCCGTTCCGGCAGCGCGAGCGCCGCCGCCAGAGTGATGATCCCCCGCATGCCCGCCCACGAGATGACCAGCCCTCCGGCGAACGTCGGCGGCAGCGTCCCGGGCCGGGGCGGGCGAAAGCCGAACCGGCGGTTCTTCCAGAGGACGACTCCGTTGTGCAGGAGCACCCAGGCGATCCGCGCCAGGATCACCGTCAGGAGCACGAGCCCCGCGACGCGGAGGTATCGGATCCGTGTGTCGGGATCGAGGCTCGCCAGGATCGGGCGGACCTGCAGGCCGATGAACACGAAGGCGAGGACGTTCAGCAGGAAGACCGCGGTTTCCCACACCGCGTAGGACGACACCCGGATCCGCGCCGGAGTCCGGCCCGGCGCCGTCCGGGCCGCCGTGACCGCGTAGCAGACCATCGTCAGGACCGCCGAGAGGCCCAGCCGGTCCGCGAGGATCCAGACGCCGAACGTCGAGATGAACTGGAGAATGATGGCAGTCGGGACGTCGCGCACGCCCCCGATCAGGCGCTGGAAGATCCATGCGAGCGCGAAGCCCGCGACGGCGCTGCCGACGACGACCAGCAGGAGCGTCGGCGCGAGGCTCCCCGGCGAGAGCGTCTTCATCGCGACGGCGCCGACGGCGAGGCGGTAGATCAGCAGCGCGCTCGCGTCGTTCAGAAGGCTCTCGCCCGCGAGGATCGTCACGATCCGGTGCGGCGGCCGGAGCTGCTGCAGGACCGCCATCGCCGCGGCCGCATCGGGCGGCGACACGATCGCTCCGAGGGCGATGGCCGCCGCCCACGGCATGCCCGGGACGACCGCCCGCGCGACGGCGGCGACCGCGACCGTCGTCACGGCGACGCTGACGACCGCGAGGCTCGCGATCGGGACCCAGTTGTCCCGGATGTCCCGGGGCGACGAATCGAAGGCGGCGTCGAGGAGCACCGGCGCGACGAAGACCGCCAGCGCCACCTCGGGATCGATCGAAAACGCGGGCGCGCCCGGGATGAACGCGAGGACCGCGCCGCCGAGCGCGAGGAAGGCCGGATACGGGACCCCGATCCGGCGCGCCACGGCGGCCAGCAGGACGGCGAGGAGCAGGACGCCGAGAAGGGACTCGAAGGCGCTCACGGCGAAGGAGCCTACTGGAATTCGGCCGGCGTCCTGGTTCGAGCGGCGAGGGACTTTCGCGCGACGAGGGCGAGCGAGCGGAGTCGAGCCTCTGATCCGGCAGGCCCCGGCTCGGCCGCGCGGGGCTCAGGAGCAACGGCCCGCGGCCCCCACGACGACGCCGGACGGCCGATCCGGCCGCAGGCCGGCCTGCCGCCGGATGATCCTGTCGGCGGCGACGTCGAGGCGCGCGAGCCGCCGCGATCGCGGCCGCCCTCGCCCCGGGCGCCGGGGCGGGGGCGCCTGTCGATCAGGCCGGCCTCGTCTCCAGCAGCGAGAACGGGCTCTTCGTCGGGATGACGCGCGGGGCCTGGAATCCCGCCTGGGCGAAGAGCGACGCGAACTCGGACTGCGTCCGCTCGCGGCCGCCCGTCACGACGAGCATGTTGAGATCCATCAGCATCACGAACTCGGGGCGGATCTCCTCGGGCACCAGCATCTCGACGACGAGGACGCGCCCGCCCGGCTCGAGCGACGCGCGGCACTGCTTCAGGATCCGGACGCATTCCTCGTCGGTCCAGTCGTGGAGGATGAACTTCAGGACGTGCAGGTCCGCGCCCTTCGGGACCGCCTCGAAGAAGTCGCACGGCTCGAAGCCGCAGCGGTCGGCGGCGCCGGACGCCCGGATGCCCGCGTGGGCCTGCGGCTCCATGTAGGGAAGGTCCACGACCTTGCCGCGCAGCTCCGGGTGTCTCTCCAGGATCGCGAGCGCCAGGCTGCCGTTTCCGCCGCCGACGTCCATGATCGTCCGCGCCCCCGCGAAGTCGTAGGCCTCCAGGACGGCGCCGGCCGCGAAACGCGAGATGTTCTCCATGGCGAGGCCGAACTGCTCGCCCTCGGCCGGATGGTCCTCGTAGTAATCGAAGGCGGGGGTTCCGAACACCGCCTGGGGACGCGGCTTTCCGTCGCGGACCGCGTCCGCCAGGAATTGCCACGAGAGCCAGTGCACGGTGTCGGTCTCGGCGAGGAACGCGTCGCGGAAGGTGCCCGGGACATTGGCGCGCAGGCGCTGGCCGAGGGGGGTCAGGCGAAAGCGTCCGTCCCCGGCCGCCTCGAAGACGCCCAGGCTCGCGACGCCGCGCATCAGCCGCGCGACGGCCTGCGGGTCCGCCTTCGTCCCGGCCGCGACCTCGGCCGGCGTCTTCGGCCCGGCGGCGAGCAGGTCCGGGATTCCCAGCCTCGCCGCCGCCGCCACGGACTGCGTCGTCCACATGCCCGTGAGCATCTGGATGAGCGCCTGGTCGACGCCGGGGGCGTAGCTCTCCTCGTTCGGGTTCATCGTGGCCCCTCCTCGGTGGCGCGGAGATTACCGCAGCGTCGAAGGGCTGACCAGAACCCGGGCCGGCGTCCCGGGCGCGCGAGCCGCGCCTTGACGGCCGGGCGGCCGGGCGGCCGGACGCCGCATCCGGCATCGCGCCTGCGGTAACCTCTTCGGCGATTCCATGACCGCCTCCGACCACGACGCCCGGTTCGCCGGTTCGGTCCCGAAGACCTACGCCACGCACATGGTCCCGATGATCTTCGAGCCGTACGCCCGCGATCTCGTCGAGCGAGTCCGATCGCGCCATCCGGCCCGCGTCCTCGAGCTCGCCGCCGGCACGGGCGTCGCGACGCGCGCCCTGGCGTCCCTCCTGGACGACGGGACCGCGATCGTCGCCACGGACCTCAATCAGCCCATGCTCGAGGAGGCGGCGGCGGCGGGCGCGGCCCGCCCCGTGGAATGGCGGCAGGCCGACGCGATGCGGCTCCCATTTTCGGACGGCTCGTTCGACGCGGTGGTGTGCCAGTTCGGCGTCATGTTCTTCCCCGACAAGCCGCTCGCGTTTTCCGAGGCTCGCCGGGTGTTGAGGACCGGAGGAGCCTTTCTCTTCAGCACGTGGGACCGGCTCGCCGACAACGAACTGGCCCAGGCGGTCCAGGACGCCCTCGACTCGGTCTTTCCCGGGGATCCTCCCCGCTTTCTGGAGCGGCTCCCCCACGGCTACTTCGATCGGGATCGGATCGCGCGCGACCTCGCCGCCGGCGGCTTCGCGGCTCCGGCGCGGATCGACACCGTCGCCGCCCGGAGCCGCGCCCCGTCCGCGGGACACGCGGCACGCGCCTTCTGCCACGGAACGCCGCTTCGCGAGGAGCTCGCGGCGCGCGGCAGCGCCCGGCTCGACGAGGCGACCGCCGCGGCCGAGGCCGCGATCGCGCGCCGCTTCGGTCCCGGCGAAGTCGACGCGAAAATGCAGGCGCACGTCGTCGCCGTCGACGGAGGCTGACGTCCCGGACCCCGGGACCCTTCACGCTTCTGAAACCGCGGTCAGCCCGGCCCGCCGCGATCTCGGCGAGGGGCCGGTCCCGATTCGCCGACGACGGGGCGCCCCGGGGAAGAATCGCCGGGCGGCGCGCGTTTTGCTCGTTCCATGGGCATGAAGAAGCGGGCTCCGGCGGTCCTGGCCGCTTTTCTCTACGCCGGCGCGGCCCTCGCCGCCGGGCCGGCGGAGCGTCCGGAGGACTGGGCGTCCCCCGTGGCGGGCACCTGCGTCAAGAACCTGTACCGGATCGAGGACGGGTTCTACCGCGGCGCGCAGCCGACGGCCGCCGGGTTCCAGGAGCTCCGGGCCCTCGGCGTCCGGACCGTGCTCGACGTCGCCGGCGGCGCGGGAGACGAGGCCCTCGTCCGGGACGGATCCCTCAACCTGGTCCACGCTCCGATGAGCGCCTGGGGTCTCCGGGACGATCGCGTCCTCCAGGCGCTGCGCGTCATGGCCGACCCCGCCAACCGCCCGCTCCTGATCCACTGCCAGCACGGAGCCGATCGCACGGGCGCGCTCGTCGCGCTGTACCGGGTCGTCGTGCAGGGCTGGAGCAAGGAGAAGGCCGTGCTCGAGATGAACCGCGGCGGCTTCCACCACAGCGGTCTCTTCAGCAACCTGGACACCTACGTGATGAAGGCCGACGTCGACGCCCTGCGCCGGCAGCTCGACCTGCACGCCCCGTTCGCGCCCGCGCCGGGCCCCGTTCTCGCGGACCTCCCGGCCGCGGCCGCGGCACTCGGCTCGCCCGCGACGCCCTGACCGCGCTCCGCGCGGAGAGAGCCGGCGCTCTCGCACCCCGTGAGGCGCGGATCGCCGACGGGCGTCCCTTTCCCCCGGGGCCGGGCGCGCTCTACGCGACGCCGGCGCGGCGCGGGCCGCGCAGGAGGCGCGCGGGGAGCAGGATGATCGCGGCGAGCAGGCGGAAGACGCCGTCCACGGCGATCCCCAGGATCCGAAACGGCAGCAGGAGGAGCCACACGATCGGGTAGAGGACGAGCGCCAGGATCGCGAGCGGCCAGCAGAAGAGGAGGAGCAGCAGCCAGACGAGGAACGTGGCCATGCCAATGGGTACGGCCGTCGTCCGGGAAAGTTCGCGCGCCCGCTTCGCCGAGGCGTCGGACGATCTCGCCGCCGGGCGCCCGGAACAGTAGACTGCGGCCCGGAGCTGCGATGACCGTCGACACCAGGGCCACCACCGTCGGGATGTCCGCGGCCTCCCGCGCGGCGCGCGGCAAGGCGCTGCTGCTCCCGCAGCAGGTCGTCGAAAGCCCCGAGACGAGGCTCAAGTACCGGATCGACAGCCTCCTCGGCCAGGGCGGCTTCGGACAGGCCTACCTCGCGACGCGCATGACGCGCTCCCTCTCGGTCCCCGGCATCGTCGCGATCAAGGCGAGCGAGCACATCGACGGCTGGCTGAAGGAGGCCTACTTCGGCCAGCTCCTCGCGGGGCACGCCCGCGCCATCCGCGTCTTCGACGCGTTTCCGCTGGCCCAGGACGACGGCCGCATCCTCTACTGCCTCGCCCTCGAGTACGCGAAGCACGGCGACCTGCGCGCCTACCTCGACCGCACCGGGAAGGGCTGGACCGAGAAGACCGCGCGGCGCGAGATCGCGGGGATCCTCGAAGTCCTCGGCAAGCTGCACCGGGGCCAGCTGCTCCACCGGGACCTGACGCCGATGAACGTCTTCGTCTGCGACGGCGGGAGCCTGAAGCTCGGCGACTTCGGGATCGTGAGCCACCAGAGCGACCGGCGCGGCGTCGCCGCCCGGACCCTCAACCCGTGGGGTGTGCCGAGCGACATCCTTTCGGGGGCCGCTCCCAAGTGGCAGGCGCGCGACGACGTCTACCAGGTCGGACAGCTTCTGGGCATGCTCGTGAAGGGAACCGCGGGCGCCCGCATCCGCACGGGGGAGGTCCGGGGCCTGCGCTGCACCGACCACCTGAAAGAGATCGTCTACCGCTGCATCGGGGAACGCCGCAAGCGCTACGAGAGCGCCCAGGAGCTGATCGACGCGCTGACGCATCCTCCCGCGGCGCTCAAGGTCGGACGCCTGCGCACGCTCAAGGGAGCGCACCTCGCCTTCACCGGCATCCTCTCGACGCGCCGCAGCGAAGCCGCCCGCGCCGCGCGACGGGCCGGCGCGACCGTCCACGGCGCGCCGTCCGCGAAGACGACCGTCGTCGTGCGGGGAAAGCCGAACCCGCTGCAGGCGGCCGGGAGGGACGCGGGCCGGAAGCTCCTCGAGATCAAGCGCCTCCGGGAGAAGGGCCACCGGATCACCCTGCTCAACGAGGCGCAGTTCTGGCGTCTCGCGGGATCGAAGAAGCGCTAGCCCCGAACCTCCTCCCGATCCTCCCGGGCGTTTCCTGCCACGGCGGGATCCGGATCCCGCGCCGGGACCCGCGCTCCTCCCGACGAACCGGACTCGAGCGCCGTATCCCTCACCGAGGGCGACAACCGATGACGAATCGCGCATTCCTGAAATACCCGCTGCTCGTGTGCCTGATCGCTCCCGGATGCCGGGATTCCAACACCATGACCGGGCCGGGGGTCGCGACACCGACACCGACGCCGGCCGCCCCGGCGGTCGCGCTGGCCGGAGACTGGATCGGCGTCTACCAGGCCGATCCCAAGACCTGCCAGACCTTCAACCTCGCCGCGGCGACGGCGAGCCTCACGGAAAGCGGGTCGGCGCTGAGCGGGAACCTCACGTCGACGGCATCGACGTGCCCGATCGCGGTCCGCCTGCAGGCCGTCCGAAGCGGGAACACCTTCTCGGGCACGGCCTCGCAGCTCGGCTACGCCGGCACCGCGACCGGACGCCTCGACGCCACCGATCTCATCATCGAGGTTTCCGCGCTCTCGAACGGCGCGGGCAGCGTCCCCGGCGGCACCGCGCAGCTCCATCGGCCGTAGGAGCGCGGGGCGGCGGCTCCCGGTGGCGAAACGTGCGATCGGGTCCGGCCCCATCCGCTGCTAAGCTCTCGCCGGGGGGATCGCCATGAGCCGCCTGCGAGTTCTCATCGTCGGAGCCAGCGGAACCATCGGGAGCGCCGTCGCGCGGGCGCTCGAGCGCGACCACGACGTCCTGCGCGCCAGCCGCTCGAAGTCCGACCTCGCCGTGGACCTCACGAGCGCCGACTCGATCCAGGCGATGTACCGGAAGGCCGGGTCTCTGGACGCGGTGGTCTGCGCGGCCGGCGACGCGCGCTTCAAGCCGTTCGCCGAGCTGACCGACGAGGACTTCGCGTTCTCGATCCGCAACAAGCTGATGGGCCAGGTCAACCTGGTCCGGCTGGGGCTTCCCCTCGTCCGCCCCGGAGGCTCCTTCACGCTGACGAGCGGCATCCTCGCCGCAAAGCCCATGCCGGGCAGCGGCGTCATCAGCCTCGTGAACGCGGCCCTGGAGGGCTTCACCCGCGCCGCCGCCCTCGAAGCGCCGCGCGACGTCCGGGTCAACGTCGTGAGCCCGCCCTGGGTCACCGAGACGCTCGTGGCCTACGGGATGGATCCGTCCCCGGGCCTGCCCGCCGACGTCGTGGCCGGCGCCTACGCCGCCAGCGTCACGGGCTCGCAGACGGGCGCGGTGATCGAGCCGGCGTAGCGCCCCGGTCCTGAACCGCCGATCTCCCGGGCTCGCCGACTTCCCCGAATCCAGACTGACCCGGCAGCCGCTCCGCCTAGGCCGGCGGCTGATAGAGCTGGATCAGGTTGCCGCAGGCGTCCGAGAAGATCGCGATCGTCACGGGCCCGGCGGGCGTCGGCTCCTGGACGAACGCGACGCCCCGCTTCTTCAGGCGCTCGAAGTCCGCGGCGAGGTCGCGGACCTCGAACGCGGCGACGGGGATGCCCTGCGCGAACATGGCCTCCTGGAACGCCCTCCCCGCGGGGTTGACGTTCGGCTCCAGCGAGAGCTCCAGGTCGTCCGGGCCCTCCGGAGAGACGACGGTGAGCCAGCGGTACTCGCCGGCCGGAAAGTCGGATTTCGTCCTGAACCCCAGGACCTCCGTGTAGAACTTCTGCGCCTTCGCCTGATCGTCCACCATGAGGCTCGTGAGCTTGATGCGCATCGCTTCTCCTCCCGGGCGCAGTCTGCCCGAACGGCTCCGCCCTAGGCTTCTCGAAAACTGCGAAACGCCGAAGGCGGCAGGCGGCTCATCAGGGCGAGGCAGCCGGGGAAGAGCTCGCGCGGCAGGCCGCCCGGCACCTGGACCATCGACCGCGCCCTCCGCCGGAACGAAGACGGCGGCTCGCCGACGCGGCGGGCGAAGAGATCGCTGAAGCTGCCGAGGCTCGAAAAACCGACCTCCATGCAGACGTCGGTGACCGAAAGCCCGCCCGCCGCGAGAAGGCGTCGCGCTCGATCCAGGCGCGACTGGATCCGGAGCTGATGGGGCGTCCGTCCGAAGAGCGCGTCGAATTGCCGGATGAAGTGGAACGGGGACATCCCGGCCGACCGCGCCACCGTCTCGATCGACGGCGCCGCCTCCGAATCCCCCGTCAGGGCCTCGCGGGCCTGGCAGAGCCGGCGGAACGCCTCGGGCCGTACCAGCATGGCTCCCAGTCTAGTTCGCGGACGCGCGACCGCGCGCCGGAAATGCGCGCCCCCTCACAGCTTGATGCAGACGTTCTTCGCCTCGGTGAAGAACTCGAGCGACGCGAACCCGCCCTCGCGCCCGACGCCGCTCTCCTTCATTCCGCCGAAGGGAACGCGAAGGTCCCGCAGCAGCCACGTGTTGACCCAGACCGTCCCGCTGTCGAGCGCCGCGGCGACCCGATGGGCCCGCTGCAGGTCCCGGGTCCAGACGCTCGCCGAAAGGCCGTACCGCGTGCCGTTGGCCTGGGCGATCGCCTCCTCGGCGGAATCGAAGGGCGTGACGGTGACGACGGGCCCGAAGATCTCCTCCTGCATGACGCGCCTGCGGCAGTCGAGGCCCGTGATCACCGTCGGCTCCAGGAAGAAGCCCTTCCCGACGCGCTCCGGCAGGTTCGAGGGCCTCCGGCCGCCGGCGAGGATCGAGCCGCCTTCCTCCCGGGCGAGCTCGACGTAGCCCTCGACCTTGCGAAGATGGGCCTCGCTCACGAGCGCGCCGACGTCGGTCGCCGCGTCCTGCGGATCGCCGATCCGGAGCTTCTTCGTCCCTTCCAGGAAGCGCTCGAGGAACTCGTCGTAGATCGCCCTCTCGACGAAGAGACGCGAGCCGCAGAGGCAGATCTCCCCCTGGTTGGAGAAGCTCGACGGGATCGACGTGGCGACGGCCTGCTCGAGATCGGCGTCCGAGAACACGATGTTGGGGTTCTTGCCGCCGAGCTCCAGCGACACCTTCTTGAAGAGCGGCCCCGCGTGGGCCATGACGTCCGCGCCCGTCTTCGTCCCGCCCGTGAAGGAGATGAGCGGGACGTCCGGATGCGCCGTGAGGGCGCGGCCGGCGCCGCCTCCCGCGCCGTGCACGACGTTGACGACGCCGGGGGGAATGCCCGCCTCGAGGGTCAGCGCGGCGAGCCGGTCGGCCGTCAGCGGCGTGAGCTCCGAGGGCTTCGCCACGCAGCAATTGCCGGCGGCGATCGCCGGCGCGATCTTCCAGGTCAGCAGGTACAGCGGCAGGTTCCAGGGCGAGATCAGGCCGGCGACGCCGAGCGGCTGCCGGAGGGTGTAGTTGAGCGCCCGGTCGTCCATGGCGTGGCAGGGCGTTTCGGCGTGCAGGATGGCCGTCGCGAAGAACCGGAAGTTCAGGATGGCGCGGGGCACGTCCATCCGGCGCGCCAGCGCCACGGGCTTGCCGGAATCTTCCGACTCGAGCCGCGCGAGCTCGTCGAAGTTCTCCTCGATGAGCCCGGCGAGGCGGAGCAGGAGCCGGGACCGCTCCTCGGCGGGCGTGCGGCTCCAGGACGCGAACGCGCGGGACGCGGCCGCGACGGCGGCGTCGACGTCCTCGGGGCCGCTGTCCGCGATCTCGGCGATGACCTCGCCCGTCGCCGGGTCGACGTCCGGAAGGAAGCGGCCCGAGCGGGGCGGCTGGAACTCGCCGCCGATGAAATTGAGGATCCGTTTCACCGCGGCGAATCTTATCGCGGGGTTTGAATCGCCCCGGGCGTCATGGTACGAAGCAGGCTCAGATGGAAGACGAAAAGCCTCGCGGTCCTCTCTACTACGCGGACTACATCCAGCTCGACAAGCTGCTCGGAAGCCAGCGGATGCAGAGCTCGCTCCACGGCCGGCCGGCCCACGACGAGATGCTCTTCATCATCGTCCACCAGGCCTACGAGCTGTGGTTCAAGCAGATCCTCTGGGAGCTCGACGCCGTGCTCGCCGCGTTTCGAAGCTCCCCGGTCCCGGAGGAGAGCGTCGGGCAGGCGGTCCTGCGGCTCGGCCGCATCGTCGAGATCCAGCGCGTCCTCCTCCAGCAGGTCGACGTCCTGGAGACCATGACCCCCCTCGACTTCCTCGACTTCCGGGACGAGCTGATCCCGGCGTCGGGCCTCCAGAGCGTCCAGTTCCGCCTGATCGAGAACAAGCTCGGGATGCTGCGCCGCGACCGCCTCCAGCTCAACGACGCTCCCTACACCTCGCGCCTGACCGAGAAGGACGCCGCCCGCGTCGAGGCCGCGGAGAAGGAGGCGTCCCTCTTCGACCTGATCGAGGGTTGGCTCGAGCGGACGCCCTTCCTCCACTTCGGCGACTTCGACTTCTGGCGGGAGTACCTGCGGGCCGTCGACGGCATGCTCGCGGCCGACCGCGCCTCGATCCAGGGCAACCCGACCCTCACGGAGGGCGAGAAGGCCACGCAGCTGGCGGGCGTCGAGGCGACGGCGCGCCGGTTCGCGGACCTGTTCGCGCAGGGGGCGAGCGAGCCCGTCGCGGCGCCGGGGCGCCACCTCTCCCGGCGCGCGCTCCAGGCGGCGCTCCTCATCAACCTCTACCGGGACGAGCCGATCCTGCACCTGCCCTTCCGGCTGCTCGCGCTGCTGGCGGACATCGAGAGGAACTTCACGACCTGGCGCCAGCGCCACGCCCAGATGGCGATGCGGATGATCGGCACCCGCATCGGCACCGGGGGCACGTCGGGCCACGAGTATCTCGACCGCGCGGCCGAGCGTCACAAGGTCTTCGCGGACCTCTCGGCTCTCTCGAGCTTCTTCATTCCGCGGTCGGCGCTGCCCCGGCTCCCGTCCGAGGTGCGGAGCCGGATGGGGTTCAGCTTCCAGCCTCCGCGATGACCTTCAGCTCGACCGAGATCGGAACCGGGAGCGCGACGACGCCCACGGTCGTCCTCGTCGGCCGGATCGCCTCGAAGAACTCCCCGTAGACCCGGTTGAACGCGGCGAAGTCGCGGTCGATGTCCGTCAGGAAGACGGTCACGTCGACCACCTTCTCGAGAGAACTGCCGGCGTCCTCGAGAATCGTCCGGACGTTCTCGATGCACGCGCGCGTCTGCGCCTCGATGCCCTCGGGGATCCGCTCGGTCTCCGGATGCCGCGGCCCGATCCCGGAAAGGAAGAGCAGGCTCCCGAGCCGGCGCGCGTGCGGATAGGGACCGAGAGGCCGCGGGGCGCGGGCGGAGACGGTGGCGGGCCCGGGGTCCCTCGGGTCGGATTTCACGCCGATATACTACCCGGGCGCGGCGCCGGACGCCGCGGATCGAGCCTGCGCGGCGCGGGCGCGACGGCGAGGGACGTCATGGAATCGAAGGCCCTGAATTTCCAGCGGTGGATCGACGAGCACCGCAGCTTCCTGAAGCCGCCGGTGTGCAACAAGAAGGTCTTCGAGGAAGACGACTTCATCGTCATGGTCGTCGGCGGCCCGAACACGCGCAAGGATTTCCACATCGACGAGGGGCCCGAGTTCTTCTACCAGCTCGAAGGCGAGATGGTCCTGAAGACGATCCAGGACGGGAAGGTCGTGGACGTCCCCATTCGCGCCGGCGAGATCTTTCTTCTTCCGCCTCGCATGCCCCATTCGCCCCAGCGGGGGCCGAACTCCGTGGGCCTCGTCATCGAGCGCCGGCGGCTTCCGCACGAGAAGGACGGGCTCCAGTGGTACTGCGACCGGTGCCATTCCCTCCTGTACGAGGAATTCTTCACGCTCCACGACGTCGAGAAGGACTTCCCCCCCATCTTCAACCGGTTCTTCGGGGACGCGAAGAACCGCACGTGCAGGAAGTGCGGCACGGTGATGCCCGCGCCGGCCGGCTAACTTGCTGAAGATCGACGTCCACACCCACATCCTCCCCGAGAAGCTGCCCGACTTCCGGAAGGCGCCGGGCGGCGAGCGGTTCGTCCGGGTCGAGCACCACGCCCCCGGCCGCGCGCGCATGATGGTCAACGGCGCCGTATTCCGCGAGATCGAGAGCAACAGCTGGAACGTCGAAACGCGGCTGGCCGAGTGCGACGCGGCGGGCGTGGGCGTGCAGGTCCTCTCGACCGTGCCGGTCCTCTTCAGCTACTGGGCGGAACCGGACACCGCGCTCGACTTCGCCCGGCGCCTCAACGACCACATCGCCGGGGTCGTGGCCGCGCATCCGTCGCGCTTCGCCGGCCTCGGGACGATCCCGATGCAGAGCCCCGCCCTCGCGATCCGGGAGCTCGAGCGCTGCATGCGGGACCTCGGGCTCGCGGGCGTCGAGATCGGCTCCAACGTCAACGGCGCGAACCTCGACAGCCCCGAGCTCTTTCCGGTCTTCGAGGCGGCCGCGTCGCTCGGCGCCGCCGTCTTCATCCACCCCTGGGAGATGGCCGGCCGCGACCGGATGACGCGGTACTGGCTCCCCTGGCTCGTCGGGATGCCCGCGGAGGTCTCGCTCGCGATCTGCTCGCTCGTCTTCGGCGGCGTGCTCGAGAGGCTGCCGGCACTGCGGATCGCGTTCGCGCACGGCGGCGGCGCCTTTCCGCCCACGATCGGGCGGATCACCCGCGGTTTCGAGGCGCGCCCCGACCTCTGCGCCGTGTCCAACGACGTCTCGCCGCGCGAATACCTCCGGCGGATCTACGTGGACTCGCTCGTGCACGAACCGCTGATGCTGCGCTACCTCGTGGACCTCATGGGGGCCGACCGGATCGCCCTCGGCAGCGACTACCCCTACCCGCTCGGCGAAGCCCGGCCGGGAGCGCTGATCGACGCCGGCGGCTTCCCGGAGGAGACCCGCGCGCGGATGCTCCACGGAACGGCGCTCGAATGGCTCGGACTGCCGGCCGCGCGCTTCGGCGGGGTCGGATGAGCGAGGCGTTCGAGCCCGGAGGCGGCTTCGCGGCCGCCCTGGATCGGGCCGATCCTCTGGCGCGGTTCCGGGACGAATTCCACGTTCCCCGGAGCGGCGACGGCGCCGACGAGATCTACTTTGCGGGCAATTCTCTCGGGCTCCTCCCGAAGAGGACCGCGAGGTACGTCAACGCGGAGCTCGAAAAGTGGCAGCGGCTGGCCGTCAGGGCGCATTTCTCGGGGGAGAACCCCTGGATGCCGTACCACGAGCTCCTCGCCGGACCGATGGCTCGCCTGGTGGGAGCCTCCCCGGCCGAAGTCGTGACGATGAACTCGCTCACCGTCAACCTCCACCTGATGATGGCGAGCTTCTACCGGCCGACCCGAGAGCGGCACCGGATTCTCTTCGAGGACCACGCGTTCCCCTCGGACGACTACGCGCTCGAGTCCCAGGCCGCCTTCCACGGCTTCGACCCGTCCGAAACCCTCGTGCGTCTGAAGCCCGGCGCGGGCCGGCACGCGATCGACACGGAGGACGTCGCCCGGGTCCTCGAACGCGACGGCGAGTCGATCGCCCTCGTTCTGCTTCCCGGGGTCCAGTACTACACGGGCCAGGCCTTCGAGATCGAGGCGATCGCGCGGCTCGCGCATGCGAAGGGCTGCGTCGTGGGCTTCGACCTGGCGCACGCCGCGGGAAACCTGGTCCTGCGCCTCCACGACTGGAACGTGGACTTCGCCGTGTGGTGCACGTACAAGTACCTGAACTCGGGCCCGGGCTCGGTGGGGGCCTGCTTCGTCCACGAGCGGCACGGGGCGCGGCAGGACCTTCCGCGCCTGGCCGGCTGGTGGGGCCACGACAAGGGATCGCGCTTCCGGATGGAGTCCGGGTTCCGGCCGATCCCCGGAGCGGAGGGATGGCAGCTGTCGAACCCGCCGATCCTCTCCCTCGCCGCCATTCGCGCCTCCCTCGACGTCTTCCTGGAAGCGGGAGGAATGGAGCCGCTGCGCGAGAAGTCGCTGCGCCTGACGGCCTACCTCGAATGGCTGCTCCGGCGGGAGCTCGCGGACGCGGTCGAGATCCTCACCCCCGCGGACCCGCGGCAGCGGGGCTGCCAGCTCTCCCTGCGCGTGACGTCGAGCGGCTCGGGAAGGACCGTTTTCGAAAAGCTCGAAGCTTCCGGCGTCACCTGCGACTGGCGGGAACCCGACGTGATTCGGGTGGCGCCCGTCCCTTTGTACAACCGCTTCGCGGAGGTCCACCGCTTCGTCGAGATTCTCCGGGGGGCGCTGTGAGGACCCCCCGCGACACCCCCGAGGTCACCCTCGTCGGCGCCGGCCTCGCCGGCTCGCTGCTCGCGATCTTTCTCGCCAGGCGCGGCCATCGCGTGACCCTGCTCGAGCGCCGCGCCGATCCCAGGCGCACGGCGGCGTCGGCGGGCCGCTCGATCAACCTCGCGCTCGCCAATCGCGGCATCGCGGCGCTCGAAGAAGTCGGCGTGATGGAGAGCCTGCGGTCCGCGCTCATCCCGATGGCGGGACGGATGCTCCACGACGAGGAGGGACGGCTCCGGCTCATCCCTTACGGCAACAAGCCGCACGAGGTCATCTACTCGGTCTCGCGCGCGGGCCTGAACGCGCTCCTCCTGGACGCGGCCGAAGCGACCGGAAGGGTCTCGATCCGCTTCGGCGAGACGGTCTGCGGGGTGGATTTCGCGGAGCGCGAGGTGCGCTTTCTGGCGGGAGACGACCGCGAGCCGCGAACGGCGCCCTACGACGTCCTCATCGGAACCGACGGAAGCGCCTCGGCGGTTCGCGCCGCGATCCTGGAGCGGACCGGCGGACGGCTCGACGAGGAGCCGCTCGGGCACGGATACAAGGAGCTGACGATCCCGGCCGCCGACGGATCGGGCAGCCGCTTCCGGATGGAAAAGAACGCCCTGCACATCTGGCCGAGGGGCGAGTACATGCTGATTGCGCTCCCGAACGTCGACGGCAGCTTCACCGTGACCCTGTTCCTGCCGAACCAGGGCGACGAGAGCTTCCAGGTCCTGACGACGCCGAAGGACGTTCACGCGCTCTTCGAGCGCCGGTTCGCCGACGCGATCCCGCTCATGCCGCGCCTCGCCGGGGATTTCTTCGGAAACCCCACCGGCCACCTGGAGACGATCCGCTGCGCGCCCTGGTCCTTCGAGGACCACGCCCTCGTCCTCGGCGACGCGGCGCACGCGATCGTCCCCTTTCACGGGCAGGGCATGAACGCCGCGTTCGAGGACTGCGGCGCGTTCGACCGATGCCTCTCGGATCCGGATCGGCCGTGGAGCGAGGTCTTCGCGGAATTCGAAGAGCGCCGCCGGCCCGACACCGGCGCGATCGCCGACATGGCCCTCGAGAACTACGTCGAGATGCGGTCCACCGTCCGCGAGCCGAAGTTCCAGCTGAAGAAGGACCTGTCCTTCCGCCTCGAGGAACGGCACCCCCGGCGGTTCATCCCCCGCTACTCGATGGTCATGTTCCACACGATCCCCTACGCCGAGGCGAAGCGGCGGGGAGCGATCCAGGAGGGCATCCTCGACGCTCTGACGGCCCGCGCCACGACCCTCGAGGAGGTCGACCTCGCCCTCGCCGACCGGCTGATCGCCGAGAGGCTGGGCGGGGGTCAGTCCTGAATTCCTGAACTTTTCGCCGGGTGGGCGGGGGTCAGTCCTGATTTTTCCGCCTCTCCGTTCCGGCCCCTCCCGATTCCGAGAAGCATCACCGCTCCGAAACCCCGGATCCGCCCGGCCGTAACAACGTCCCAGGAATGACGACGAGCCCGTCCGTCCGCCGCGCCATCCTCCGGGCATGGCTCGCCTGCGGCATCCTCGACCTCACCTCGGCCGTCGTCATCACGCTCGCCGGCGGCGGCAAGCCCGTGCGCATGCTCCAGGGCATCGCCGCCTCCGTGCTGGGGCCGCAGAGTTTCGAGATGGGCGCGGCAACCGCGATCCTCGGCTTCGCGATGCACTTCCTCGTCGCCCTGGCCGCGACGCTCGTCTTCCACGTGGCCAGCCGGCGGTGGCCGGCCATGCGGGCGCATCCCCTCGTGAGCGGACCCCTCTTCGGGATCTTCTGGCTCCTCGTGATGTACCGGGGCGTCATCCCGCTGCTGTCCGCGCTGCGCCCCCTCTACATCCCCAACGCGCCGAGGCGGCCGCCTCCGGACCTCCTGCCGCTTCCCCTGCTCGTCCACATGACCTGCGTCGGCCTGCCCATCGCCCTCGCGATGAGCCGGCTCGCGCCGCGCCAGGCGCCCCGAGAGCCGCGCGCCGCCTAGGAACGCGAAGCGCGCCGCATCAGGCCTCGCCGTCGACCTGCGGCACGAAGCCGGCCCGCAGGGCGCCGACGATCGACCTCGGCGTCAGGACGGTCACGTCCTCGCCGGGCGCGGCATCCACGCCGGGCCCGTAGCCGCCGAAGCTCCACGGGCGCAGGGCGCCGCGCCAGACCAGGTGCGGACCCCCCGCGTGCTCCACCATCGTCCCGTCGGGGAGCGACGACAGGGCCGCGCGGTACGTCCTCTTGCGCCCCTCCCGGTCCAGCCGCTCCGCGTGCAGCACCCGATCGATCGCGTCCGCCGGAAGAAACCCGGATCGCCCGCCGCGCCCGCGCCCGCCGGCGTCCCAGGCGGCGCGAAACTCCACGTAGCGCGGCCTCCGGCACTCCGCGCAGGGCCGATGTCCCGCCGACAGCGCGGTGGCCTCGTCGAGGAAGAAGAGCTCGCTCCACCGCCCGGGAGCGAAGACCTCCCGCCGCCGGCCCTTCCACTCGAGTTCGCACGTGATCCACCGCCGCAGCCTCCAGGGAGCGACGACCCGCTTCGACGCGTCGTGCAGCACGCCGCGATTGCCGGTCCACCTTCCCCGCTCGGACACCGCGTGCAGCGCTCCATAGGGGTCGACGCGATTCTGAAAGGTCATGCGGCCGGAACGAGTCCATCCGATCCGCAGGGCGGGTCGATCTCGACGGCCATCGGCGCCGTCGTCGAAACGGCCGCCCCGCTGAAAGTCAACAACTCAGGACTTCCGGCCCACCGGGCCCGCGCCGACGATCAGGACGTCGGTCATGGCCGGATCCCGAAGGCCCCCGTCCCGGTCCCGGGGATCACGACGGACCCCGTCGGAAGGGAACGAGCTCGCGGATGCGCCTGTCCCGCAGGTACAGGCCGGCCCACGCGAGAACGCCCGCGGCCAGCGGAATCGCCGCGCGCGCCCCGTCGGCGACCCGAAGATGCGTGGCCACCGCGCCGCCGAGATAGCCCGTCATCAGGATGGCGCCGAGGACCGACGTTTGCGGAACGAGGTAGAGAACCACCAGGGCGCATTCCGCGACGACGATGGGGCCGATGGCCGATTCGGGATAGCCGTAACCCGTCACGATTTCGGCCACGGCGGCGGCGTGGTGCGTCGATCGGACCCAGGCGCTGCTGAGCAGAATGGCGACCGGGACGAAAGAGCAGATCCAGCCGGCCCGGCGCGTCCAGCGGGGTCCGGGAACCGCGCCGTTGCTGGAAGTGGACATCGGTGGACCTCCCCGGGGTCGGTTCAGACCCGCGAGCTTCTTACGGACCGATACGCTCGCCGACCTCCCTCGTCGAAAGCACGTTGCGTGCCCGGTACCACCGGGGTCAGTCCTGATTTCTGATTTCGGCGCGAAGCCTTGGAGGAGGCGTGCCAAGGAAGATCGTCCGCGGCGGCCCGTGCATCACGCAAAGCGGTGACCCTGGTTGTGCTGACTTCTGGCGCGACGAGCCTCCACGCTCCTGCCCCGACGCGGCCGATCCTCGTTCAGGAACGGCCCATCAACGAATCGGATCGATCGGCGTCCGCCGCGGCTCCTTGCCGAACCTCTTTCGCGACCGTTCCATCAGCTTCCGGATCTCGACGTCGCGGTCCCTCGGCGGCGCGGTCGTCACCCAGCCCCGGATCAGGCGCTCCGCGGCCGCGGCGACCTCGTCGACGGCTCGGTGGAACAGCTCCTCGTTCGCCCTGGACGGCTTGTTCGCGCCGCTCAGCTTGCGCACGAACAGCAGGGACGAAGCGCGGATCTCGGCCTCGGTCGAGGGGGGAGCGAAGTTGGCGAGGGTACGGATGTTCCGGCACATGCCGGCACTCTATCCCCGCCCGGAACGCCTTCCGACGGCTCAACCGGCCGGAACTGGCGACATAATGTTGAGACTCGACAGGAGGCCTGCCATGGGTCGACTTGGCATTCGTCTCGTCGCGCTCGGTTCCTTCCTGCTGTCCGTTCCGGCCCTCGCCGACACGCCCTCCGAGCTCTTCGGGAGAGCCAAGGCGCAGGTCAAGAGCCAGGCGTGGCACGAGGCTCTGGCGACCCTCGATCAGCTGGAATCCGAATCCGCCAGGCCCGGAAACGAGACCGTCCGCCGGCAGCTCGTCGCGCCGATCGCCTTCTACCGTGGCGTGTGCGAGGCCAACCTCGACCGGACCGAAAGGGCCGAAGCCGACTTCGCGGCCTTCCTGCGGGCGCAGCCGGGCTCCACGATCGACACGACGACGTATTCGAGGAAGGTGGTCGCCGCGTTCGAGGCCGCGGGAAAGGCGGCGGCGGCCAACGCCTCGGGCAAGGGAGCCGCGTCGCCGGGCTCCGTCTCGTTGCTCCAGAGATTCCAGGACTTCGAGGTTCCCGCGAACGCGGGGGAGCGACCCGACGAGCGGTGGGCCGACGGGCCCGTGAAGTGGCTCCTCACGCCCGAGGAGACGGCGGCGTGGGCGGCTCTCGCGGGCGGCGCGGAGCGCGCCGAGTTCGTCGAACGGTTCTGGGAGAAGCGCAACCCGAATCCCGGCTCCCCCGACAACGCGGCGCGCGCCGCCTTCGATCGGCGGGTCGCCTTCGCGGATTCGTATTTCCAGGTGGACGAGCAGCAGCGCGGAAGCCTGACGGACCCAGGAATGGTCTTCGTGCTGCTCGGCCCGCCGACCCGGACCGGCCGCAAGCCGATCCTGGGAACCGAGGAGAACAACATCTCGGACGGCTCGTCCGTCCCGGGCTACTGGTACATGGCCGCCCGCAACTCGGTCCACTTCGACGGCTTCACCAACACCGATGCTTCGAGCGGCTTTCGCGAGATCTGGTACTACCGGCGGGAGACCCTGCCGAAGGCGGTGTCCGCGATCGAGGTCGAAGCGACCTTCGTCACCAAGGTCGGGTTCGGCCGATTCGTCCTCCAGCGCCGGCCCGAGATCCTCTCCGCACTCACCGCCGCGCGCTCGGGAGGCCCGGGGAATCGCGTCGCGGAGGGGGCCCGGCCGAAGTAGCCGTCGGCCGCCGGGAAAGGGACCTCCGCGGCTCGAACACCCGTCCGTGCATTGCGCCACCCGACGTCGTCCAACACCGACCACTTTCGCAAGTCGGCAAGTCAGGACTGACCCCGCGAGCTGCGGTAGAGTTCAGCCCTCGAACGAGGAGACATCTTGCTCGGAACGACGATCTCCCACTATCGGATCCTGCGCGAGCTCGGCGCCGGCGGCATGGGCGTGGTCTACGAGGCGGAGGACACGCGCCTGCGCCGCAACGTCGCGCTGAAGTTTCTCTCGGCGGCCCTCGCCCAGGACGCGCCGATGCTGGAGCGATTCGAGCGCGAGGCCCGGGCGGCCTCGGCCCTGAGCCATCCGGGCATCTGCACCGTCCACGCCATCGAGCAGGACGCCGGGCGCACCTTCATCGTGATGGAGCTCGTCGACGGCGAATCCCTCGCGACCCGCCTCGCCGGGCGGCCGATGGAGATCGGGCCGCTCCTCGATCTCGGCGTCCAGATGGCGGACGCCCTCGAGGCGGCGCACGCGAAGGGCGTCGTCCACCGCGACCTGAAGCCGATGAACATGATGGTCACCTCGCGCGGCCAGGTGAAGATCCTCGACTTCGGCCTCGCGAAGTTCGACCACAACGAGGCGAGCGCGCAGACCGGCATGCCGACCGCGCCCCCGCGCGGCGCGGACCTGACCGCCGCGGGGACGGTGTTCGGCACCGTCCACTTCATGTCGCCGGAGCAGGCGCGCGGGCTGCCGACCGACGCGCGCACCGACATCTTCTCGCTGGGAGCGATCCTGTACCAGATGGCCACCGGCGACCGGGCGTTCGAGGGCGACACGCAGGCCGTCGTCTTCGACGCGATCCTGAACCGCGAGCCGCGGCCCCTCGAGGACTCGAACCCCGGGATGCCCGCCTCGCTCGGCCCGATCCTGGAAAAGGCGCTCGAGAAGGACCGGAGCCTGCGCTACCAGACGGCGACGGAGCTGAAGACGGACCTGCTGCGGCTGCGCCGGAAGATCGAGGGAAGCCGGTCCGGCCCGGCCCAGGCCGCCGACGCGAAGTCGGCGCCTCCCGCGCAGCGCTCGATCGCGGTCCTGTACTTCGAGAACCTCTCGGGCGTGAAGGAAGACGAGTACCTGCGCGACGGCATCACCGAGGACATCCTGACCGACCTCTCGAAGATCAAGGGGCTGAACGTCTTCCCGCGAACGACCGTCCTCGCGTTCCGCGACCAGAAGGCGACGGCGGCGGACGTCTGCCGGCAGCTCCGGGCGGACTACGCCCTCGAAGGCAGCCTGCGCCGCTCCGGCAACCGGCTCCGAATCAACGCCCAGCTCGTCGACGCGGCGACGGGCTTCCCCGTCTGGTCGGAGCGCTACGACCGCGAGATGTCCGACATCTTCGCCGTGCAGGACGAGATCGCGCACAAGATCGCCGAGGCGCTGCGGATCAAGCTGACCCCGCAGGAGCAGGCCGAGCTCGCCGCCAAGCCGACCGAGAACCTCCAGGCGTACGACCTCTATCTGCGCGGGCGCAGCTACGCCCGCCGGCGCACGACCCGGGACATGGATTTCGCCCTCCAGATGTTCGAGAACGCCGTCACCCTCGATCCGAACTTCGCCCTCGCCTGGGCGGCGATCGCCAACGGGTGCGCGCACGCGCAGTACTGGTCCGGGCCCGGCGGGACGTACATGGAGCGCGCCCAGTCGGCGTCGCTGCGCGCCGTGGCGCTCGCGCCGGACATCCCCGAGGTGCTCGTCTCCCAGGGCTGGATCCTCTATGCCGGCGGCCGCTACGACGACGCCGTCCGGCTGACGCGGGCCGCGATCGCGCGCAAGCGCGACTGCGAGGGCGCGTACTACCTTCTCCTGCGCGCGCTCTTCGCCTCCGGCAAGCACGAAGAGCTCGCCTCCCTCGCCGAGCAGGCGATCGAGGCGTCGGGAACGGACTACAACGTCTACATCCCGATCATGAACGCGCTCGGCGCGCTCGGCCGGGAGGACGCCCGGCGCGACGTGCGCCGCCGCCTCATCCAGACGTTCGAAAGCCATCTGCGCGAGGTGCCCGAGGACGCGCGGGCCCGGATCCTCTCCGCGGGCATGTACGCGCAGGAGGGGCGCATCGAGGACGCCGTCCGGGAGACGAACCTGGCGATGACGCTCCGTCCGAACGAGGCCACGGTCCTTTACAACGCGGCTTGCTGCTTCGCCACGCTCGAGAGGCGCGCCGACGCGCTCGACGCGCTGCGCAAGGCCTGGGAAGCCGGCTACAAGGACGCCGAGTGGACCCGGCGGGATCCCGATCTCGCGAACCTGCACGGCGACCCGGAGTTCGAGAAGCTCTACCCGGCGCCCAAGGACGAGGTGTAGATCGGTGGACGGCCTTTCCTTTTCCGGGTTGGCGGGAGTCCTCTCGAAATCCGCAAGCCGGGCTCGACCCTCTTAAGACGTTCGATGGCCGAAAAGATCAAGACGTCCTTCGAGCTCGCCATGGAGCGGATGCAGCGGGCCGACCCGGACGCCGGCAAGGCGAAGCCGCTGACCGCGGCGCAGAAGGAGAAAATCGCCGAGGCCCGGCGGGTCGCGGCCGGACGGATGGCCGAGCTCGAAATCCGCTTCCACGACGCGCGGAAGGGATTCCGGGACGCGGCCGAGCAGGAGAAGGCCGAAGCCGAATATCAGATCGACCGGCGCCGCGTGGACGAGGACCTCGAGCGCGCGATCGCGGAGATCCGGCGCGCGGGCGCAAGCCGCGACCGTTCCTGACCGCCGGCTCCGCCGTTCCGGTCCCGCCCCCCATGGCCCGCGTCTTCATCACCGGCTCCTCCGACGGGCTCGGCCTCGCCGCCGCCCGCACGCTCCTCGACGAAGGCCACGAAGTCGTGCTGCACGCGCGCAGCCGGAAACGGGCGGCCGCGCTCTCCGATCTCGCCCCGCGCGCCCGGGGTGTGGCCATCGGGGACCTGGGCAGCGCGGCCGAAACGCGCGCCGTCGCCGCCCAGGTCAACGCTCTCGGCCGCATGGACGCCGTCATCCACAACGCCGGCGTCTATCTCGAGTCCGCGCGAGGGGCGACACCCGAGGGCCACGCGCAGACGCTGGCGGTCAACGTCCTCGCCCCCTATCTGCTGACGGCGTGGATCGACCGCCCGGCCCGGCTGATCTACCTCAGCAGCGGGATGCACCGGGAGGGCGGCGGATCGCTCGACGACATCGATTGGACCCGCCGGCGCTGGAACGCCAGCAAGGCCTACTCGGAGAGCAAGCTCTTCCTGACCGCGTTCGCGCTCGCCGTCGCGCGCCGCTGGCCGGACGTCTCGAGCAACGCCGTCGACCCGGGATGGGTCCCGACGAAGATGGGCGGCCCCGGCGCCCCCGACGACCTCGAGCAGGGGCACCGGACGCAGACCTGGCTCGCCGTCAGCGAAGACCCCGCGGCGAAGAGCACCGGCGGCTACTGGCACCACCGGAAGCGGGAGGCCCCGGCGGCGGAGGCCCTGGACGCGGACTTCCGGGAGAGGCTCCTCGAGAAGCTCAAGGAGCTGACCGGGGTTCGCGTCCTCTGAGGCCGCGCAGGGCGAACGCGCGGGTCTCGTGGCCGTCCGCCGCCCCGCCCGTGTGCGCGGCGGCCCGCGCCCATCTCACCGGCACCCGGCTTGCATCCAAATTGTCGGGATAAATTGCGCAGCGACGAGAGGAACTCACTCAACGCAAGGAGCCAACATGAAACCGAAGAACACGATCTGCCTCTGGTACGACAAGGACGCCGAGGAGGCCGCGCGCTTCTATGCGGCGACGTTTCCGAACAGCCAGGTCACGGCCGTCCACGGGGCGCCCGCCGACCACCCGAGCGGCAAAAAGGGCGGCGTCCTCACGGTCGAATTCACCGTTCTCGGCATTCCCTGCCTCGGCATCAACGGCGGCCCGATG
>JAYRMU010000031.1:0-144999 GCA_041912555.1 Thermoanaerobaculia bacterium | reverse complement strand
GAGCGGCGCTACGCGCCGCTCAGCGCAGATCCCGTAACGCAGCGCAGGCGACGGCTAGTGCAGATACCCCAGCGACCGCAGCTCCTTGACCACGTCGCTCTGCTCGCCGAGGCCGTAGTGGCCCATGACCTGCTTCATCCAGGTCTCGTACGAGGGCGGCCGGTCGGCGCCCTGCGGCGCGATCCAGCCCGAGGGGCCGCCCAGGTGTTTCATGAGCGCGTGGTAGAGCGTCCGGACGCGGTCCGGGTCCGCGGCCGCGAGGTTGGACGCCTCGCCCGGGTCCTTCGCGACGTCGAACAGCATCCGCTCCTGCGGCGTCACCAGGATGAACTTCCGGTCCTCCTCGATCACGCTTCCGATCCAGAAGGTCCACGCTCCCTCGCAGAACGCCGTCCGCGGCTGCGCGGAAGCGGGCTCTTCTCCCGCCAGCGCGGCCTTGAGGCTCCTGCCGCTCCAGCCGCGCGGCCGCTCGACGCCGACCATGTCGAGAACGGTCGGGCCGACGTCGATGTTCTGCGCGAGCTCTGCCGCGGCGCGCCCGGGCCGCGGCATCCGAGGGGCCGCGATCACGAGCGGCACCCGCACGACGCCGTCGTAATAGGTCTGGCCGTGGCTGATCACGCCGTGCTCGTCGAACTCCTCGCCGTGGTCCGCGTTGAAGACGACGATCGTCTTCTCCGAGAGCCCCGACCGCTCGAGGTAGGCGAAGAGGGGCGCCAGGTCCGCGTCGGCCCAGTGGATGCCCTCGTCGTACATCGCCGTCGCGTTGGCGAGGTCGTCGGCGGACGGATGCAGCGTCCCCGCGCGGACGCCCTCGATCGCGTCGAGCGTGAAGTCGAACGCGCTCGCGTAGCGGCCGTAGAGGTTCTGCCGCTCGTGCGCGTGCAGGAAGGGATAGTGGGTGTCGGTCGCGTAGAGGAAGACGAAGAACGGGCCGCCGCGGTTCTTCTCGATCCAGTCGAGGACGTGCGGCATCTTGTCCTTCAGCGATTCCTGAGCGTGCCGGAAGAGGTCCCAGCCCTGGTCGAATCCGAAGGGCTTCGAGATCCAGCTCTGCACGAACGCGGCGGTCCGGTAACCCGCGTCGTGGAGGGCCTCGGAGACCAGCACGTCGGACGGCGAGGGGCCGGGGGCCGTCCCGAGGATCTTCGACCGGTCCTTCTCGTCGCGCTGCTCCTGGACCGCCAGCTGCGCGACGTAGCGCGACGTCAGCATGGACGCGTACGAGGGCAGCGTGTACGGCGCCTGCGCGATGGTCCTCCGGAACGTCGCGCCGCGCGCCGCGATTGCGTCGAGGGTGGGGGTCGTCGAGCGGCCGTACCCGTTGAACGAGCAGTGGTCCGCGCGGACCGAGTCGAAGGAGATCCAGATCACGTTCATGCCGCGCCAGGCGTCGGAGGGCGCTCTCCGGCAGGCCGGCGCCGCAAGGGCGACGCAGAGCGCCGCCGCGAGCAACCTGTGGCCCCTCACGCGCGCCTCGCCAGCAGCGTCCAGAACGCGGGCCCGTAGTCGAGGAGAAAGCGGCGGACCTCCGCCGGCGAAGTGCGCGGCGCCGCGGCGGCCCGGGCCAGGTACGCGCCGACGCGCTCCCGGACGAGTGGGCGGGACCCCTCGGGCACCGTCGCGAGACCCGCGTCGAGGCCCCTCTCGAGCTCCGCGAGCTGCGCGAGCACCCCCTCGACCGTGGCGGCCGCCGCGTTCTCGGGCAGCAGCTCGAACGTCAGGCCGGCCTCCCCGAAGAGGCGTTCGTAGGCGGCCAGATCGAGGTAGTTGTAGGTGTCGTAGCCCGCGCCCGGCGACAGCCGCCGGACGTATTCGCGCGCTTCCCCGAAGTCGAGCAGCGTCACGCCGAAGAGCTGGTGGTGCCCGTCCCGGACGACGTAGGGCGGCCACGCGCCGTTGGGGATCTCGAAGTACGCGACGCCGCCGGGCGAGAGCCACGCCCTGACGTTGCGAAGGAACACGGCGGGGTCCTGAACGTGCTCGAGCACGTCGTTGGCGACGACGAGGTCGAACCGGCCGCGAAACGCCGGATGGTCCGCGGCCGCGTCGCCGTGGACGAGCTCGCCGTCGCGCCCCTGCTCGCGCAGGTTGAGGGCGGCCAGCCGCACGTACCGTTCGTCCCGGTCGATCCCGGCGACGCGCGCCCCCTTCTCGGCGAAGGCCACGAGGAAGCCGCCGTAGGCGCATCCGACGTCGAGAACCCGCGTGCGCCGCGCGAACGGGAACCGCCCGCGCCGGCCGACCGGGACGAGGGTCGCGAGCCGGTCCGCCGCGGCGCGGCCCCGGTCGTTGGCCGTGGCCGCGTACTCGAAGTGGAGCGGGAGGACCGGGTGGTCGGCGAGGTGCGCGAAATGCCGCGCCAGGGCCTCGTAGAACAGCCCTGCCCCCGGAGCGCGGAAACGCTCGAAGCGATCCGCCACCCGGCGCCACGGCGGCGCGGGCGCGGGCGTCGGCTCGAAGCTGGCTTCCATCTCTCCGCGAAGCATAACCGCGCCCGGACGGGCTCTCGGGTTGTCGGGCGGCCCGCACTGCGAGAGACTGCCGGGAATGCCGCGCACCGTCCTCCTCACCGGCTACTACGGCTTCGGAAACACGGGGGACGAGGCCATCCTCGCGGCGCTCTCGGCGGGCCTTCGGCAGCGCCTGCCGGACGCGCGCGTCGTCGCGCTCTCGGGAGACCCCGGCCAGACGCGGCAGCGGCACGGCGTCGAGGCGGTTCCCTGGCGCGATCCCCTCTCGATCGCCGAGGCCGTGCGCTCAAGCGACCTCGTCGTCCTCGGCGGAGGCGGCCTCTTCCAGGACTATGCCGGCGTCGAGCCCGGCACGCTCCTGACGCCGCGCCATGGCGGCATCACGTTCTACGCGGGCCCGGCCGTCCTCGCCGCCCTCGCGCGCAAGCCCGTGGCCCTCCACGGGCTGGGCTTCGGTCCGCTCACGACTCCGGAGGCCAGCCGCATCGTGGGCGCCGTCGCCGCAGGGGCCGAGCGCGTGTCGGTGCGCGACGCGGCGTCGCGCTCGCTGCTCGCCGCGCTCGGCGTTCCGGGGGAGCGCGTCGTTGTCACCGCCGACGCGGCGTTCCTGCTCTCCTCGGAGCACGTGCGGCCGGAGGACATCCTCATCGGCATGGGGCTCGAGCCGCGCGGGCCGATCGTCGGCGTGGCGCTGCGCCCCTGGTCGCGCGGCGCCGACCCGGCCGCCTGGGAGGCCGCCGTCGCCGCGGCCCTGGACCGGTTCGTCGAGCGCACGGGAGCGACGCTTCTCTTCGTGCCCTTCGAGAAGAGCCCGTGGACCGAGGACGACGACTTCGCCCTCGCGTCGCGGGTGCGCCGCCGGCTGGCGCACGGCGATCGCGCGGCCGTGCTCTCCGGGCTGCTCGCCCCGCAGGATACGGCGTCGCTGCTGGCGGGGTGCGACGTCGTCCTCGGCATGCGGTTTCACGCCGCCGTGTTCGCGCTCGCGGGCGGCGCGCCCCCGGTGGCGATCTCCTACGACCCCAAGGTCGAGGCCCTCATGGCGCGCGCGGGCCTCGAGGAGCTCGTCGAGCCGCTCGCCGCCCTTTCGTCCTCGAGCCTCGCCGACCGCCTGGAACGGGCGCATGCCGAGCGCGGCACGCTCGCCCCGCGGGTCGCGGCCGCCGGCGTCGAGCAGCGGCGCCTGGCGGGCGAGGACCTCGACGCCCTCGCCGCCCTCCTCGACGCCCCTCCGGCGGCGAGGCCGGTCTCGCCCGCGATGTTCGCGCTGTGCGACGACGCCCTCTCCGCAAACCTCCAGCGCACGCACGAACTCTCGGCCGAGGCCGAAATCCTGCGCGCCGACCGGACGGCCCGCGACCTGAGGCTGGGAGACCTCGAAGCCCGGCTGGCGGCGGCCGAGAGCATCGAGGCGGCGCTGCGCGCGTCCAACGCCGATCTCGCCGCCCGCTTCGAGTCCGCCGCCGAGGCCCACCGCCGGGAGGCCCTGCTCCTGGAGGGCCAGCGCGTGGAAGCGCGCGAGGAGCTGTACCGGATCCAGACGTCGCGCCTCTGGCGGACCGTCAACCTCTACTGGCGCACGCGCCGGGCGGCCGGACGCGCCCTGCGGCCGGCGCGCGCGAAGCTCAAGGCCATGCTCGGCGCGCCGCCGACCGACTGGGTCGGCCCCGACCCGGCTCGCGCGGCGGCGGCCGCCGCTCCGAGCCCGCGCCTCGACGACCGCTGCGAGATCGTCCTGCTCCCCTTCCGGGAGAGCCAGGCGCCGCTGGCCGGCCGGCTGGCCGCGGCCGGACACCGGATCTTCGCGATCGATCCGCGCCCGCGCGAGGCAGGCCCCCCGTACGAGGCGCGGGAGACTTCGCCCGGGCTCTTCACGGTGACGCTCGCGGCGCAGGCCCCGGATTCGGCGTTCGACGCCCTGGACCTGCTGCGCCGCGACCACCTCCTCGGCGCCACGCTCGTCGTCGCGGACGACCCCGCCTGGACGCCCCTGGCCGAGCGGCTGCGCGCCGAGCGCGCGTGCGCCGTCGTGCCGTCCCTCGACGACGACGAGGCGATCGCCGGCGCCTTCCCGAGGCTCTCCGTCGTGGTCGTCACCTGGAATGGCCGCGACTTCAACCGGCTGTGCCTGGAGAGCGTCCTCGCGCGGACGGAGTGGCCCAACCTCGAGGTCCTCGTCGTCGACAACGCCTCGACGGACGGGACGCGGGAGCTGCTCGCATCGCTGGCCGACCGCGATCCCCGGGTCCGCCCGATCTTACACGCCGAGAACCGCGGGTTCGCGGCCGGCTGCAACGCCGGCCTCGCCGCCGCTTCCGGCGACCTCCTCGTGATCCTGAACAACGACACGGTCGTCACCCGCGGCTGGGCGACGGCGCTCGCCCGCCACCTCTCGGCGGACCCGAGGCTCGGTCTCGTGGGCCCGGTGACCAACGCGATCGCCAACGCCGCCCGGGTGGACGTCGGCTACCGCGACGTCGAGGGCCTGCCCGCCTGGGCGGCGGACTGGGTTCGCGCCCACGACCGCGAGAGCTTCGACATTCCGATGCTCGCCCTCTTCTGCACGGCGCTGACCCGCCGCGTCTACGAGGACGTGGGCCCTCTCGACGAACGCTTCGGGATCGGCCTCTTCGAGGACGACGACTACAGCCGACGCGTGCGCGAGAAGGGCTACGCGGTCCGCTGCGCCCGCGACGCCTTCGTCCACCACTGGCAGATGGCCTCCTTCCGCAAGATGGGCAAGGACGAATACTTCGCGCTCTACGCCGAGAACAAGCGCCGCTACGAGGAGAAATGGAGCGCCGCGCCCGCTCCGGCCGAGCCGGCGGCCGCGCCCGCGGCGGCGCCCCCGCCGCGGCGCTTCGCGACCCTCGAGGAGCACCGGGAACAGCTGTCCCACGTGATCGCGCGCGTGCGATCGAGCAAGGGCGCCGTGATCTTCCTGCCCTCGGTGGGCTGGGGCATCCATCTCTTCCAGCGCCCGCACCACCTGGCGCGCGTCTTCGCGCGCCTGGGCTACGTCGCGATCTTCGACAGCAGCAACGCGGCCGACCGCGTGGACGGGTTCCGGGAGATCGAGCCGAACCTCTTTCTCTTCAGCGGCGCTCCCGAGCTCCTGCACGAGGTGCCCTCGCCCCTGCTCTGGGCCTTCCCGTACAACTTCCACCTCTCGGACGGCTACCCGCGCCCGGTCCGCACGGTGTACGACTGGATCGACGACCTGTCGGTCTTCCCGCAGGAGCGCGCGCTGCTCGAGCGCAACCACGCCCGCGGCCTCGCCGAGGCGACCCTCGTCGCCAGCGTCGCCCGGCGCCTCCACGAGGAGGCGCGCGCGGCGCGGCCCGACGCGCTCTACCTGCCCAACGGCGTCGAATACGAGCGGTTCGCGGCGCCGGCCGCTCCGCCGCGCGACGACGAGCTGCTCGCGTTCCTCGCCCCCGGCGCGCCGGTCGCGGGCTACTACGGCGCGCTCGCCGAGTGGTTCGACTACGAGCTGCTCGAGCGGGTCGCGGCCGCCAAGCCCGACTGGCGCTTCGTGCTCATCGGTCCCCAGTACGACAAGAGCCTTCCCGGCCAGCCGCTGCTCGAGCGGCCGAACGTGCGCTGGATCGGGCCGCGCGACTACGTGACGCTGCCCGGCTACCTGTCCCTCTTCGACGTCGCGACGATTCCGTTCCGCATCAACGCGATCACGCAGGCGACCTCGCCCCTGAAGCTCTACGAGTACTTCGCGGGGGCGCGGCCGGTCGTCACGACGCCCATGACCGAGTGCCAGGCCCATCCCGAGGTTCGCATCGCCGGCACACCCGAGGAGTTCGCGCGGGCGCTCGACGACGCGCGCGACCAGGGCCGGGACCCCGATTTTCGGGCGCACCTGCGTGCCGTGGCGCGCGAGAATTCCTGGTCGGCGCGCGTCATGGCCGTTCTGCGGGCGCTCGACGGACGCTAGCCGGGGAGGCGGGCCACCGGTTCGCTAGGGGAGCACACGCTCGCGCGGGAGCGGGGCCGCCCCGGGCGCGCGTCGGAGGAACCCGAAGCCGACCGGCCCCCCGCCGCTCTCGACGGCGACGACCCTCGGCGGCGATCCGGAGGCGTCCGACAGCGGCACGCGCCGCCACGGCGATCCGGATTCCGCGACAAGATCGCGCCGGAAGCGCTCCGCCCCGTCCGCCTCGACGCGCTCGAACGCCCGTCCCGGGCCCGTCCCGGAGCGCGCCGGGCACTCGAGGTCGAGGACGAGCGGTGCGTCGGAGGAAAGCTCCGGCAGGAGGCAGGACACGCGGCCAGCGGGCTCGCCCGCGCCCCCGCCGTCGGCGGCCTCGATCCATGCGCGGTCGCCGGAGATCGCCGACAGGCGGCCCGATTCGACGGTGCAGGCGGCCCACCCCCCGCCGCCCGCGATTCCGAGCGGAAACCGCGTCACGACCGGCGGCGCCTCGTCCTTCCGGATCGCCAGACGCACCAGGGGCGGTTCCGCCACGAGCAGCACGGCGGTAAAGACGCCCGCGAGCAGGAGAAAGCCCGTGCGCTCGCTCCGCGGCGCGGGCGGCGCGACGTCCGCCGCGGCCAGGCAAACGGCGAGGATCTCGAGCGCGATCGCGGGCACCATGAGACGGCCGAGCGGGGACCAGAGCAGGTGCACGGCGACCTTGACGACCACCGCACCGCAGAGGACGAGCAGGGCGGCGTCCCGCTTGCGGATCGCGCGCACGAGCGCCGCCGCGAAGAGTCCCGTCAACAGGGCGAGCTCGACGCGCAGGGCCGGGCGCCAGGTGCGGGCCCACGCGGCACCCGCCGCCGCCCTTCCGGGAGGCAGCGCGGCGGGCGCCTCGAGGCACCAGAAGAGATTCTGCGCATCGCTTTCGACGGAGAGCCTGAGCGCCGTGACGGCCGCGCGGAAGGCGTGGAAGCGGTACCGGCGCGCCAGTTCGTCCTTCGCCAGCCTCGTGGCTTCGCGCCGGAAACCGGCCGGGTCCCCGAGCAGGGCCGGCTCGCGCGCGGCGACGTACAGGGTCGGGTCGAGCCATCCCGCGGCCGCCGAGCCGGGGACGGCGCTGCCGAGCAGCCCGATGCCTCCGTGATCGCTCGTGATCGCGAATCGGCCCGTGGCCGCCTGGCGCTGCAGCGCGAGGCAGAGCAGCGGGATCGTCGCCGCGGCGCCGAAGCGGACGGCCCGGGCGACTCGGTCCCGGCCGCGCCCGAGGAGGCCCGCGGCGCCGAGCGCCGGCAGGGCGAGCACGACGAGCATCTCCTGGCGGATCGCCGCCGCCGCGAAGAGGAGCAGTCCCGCGGCCACGGGATGCCCGGGACCCCGCGGGTCGCGCAGGCAGCGGACCGCGAGCGCCGCCAGCGCCACCGCTGGAACCAGGACCCAGTTCTCCTGCGCGACCGCCCCGGAAAAGAAGACCTGGCCCGGCCACAGCGCGAGCGCGAGGCCGGCGACAAGGCGCCAGCGCCACGCCAGGATCGGCCTCCAGAGCCAGTACGGAAGCAGCGGGACGAGCCCGGTCGTCACCGCCGTCGCGACCCGGGCCGTCTCGGCCACGCCGCGGGGAAAGACGCGAAAGAGCGCGGAGAGCAGAAGGGGCAGCCCCGGGTTGAACTGCACCCAGTGCCAGCCCGGCACGGCCAGCCCCTCGTCGCGCAGCCGAAGGCCGAACACGACGAGGCCGCGAAAATCCGAAACGGGCTCGGCGGGAAAGGCGGCGACGAACGCCAGCCTCAATCCGACGCCGGCGAGGGCGAGCGCGACGGCGCCCACCGCATCGCGTCTACCGAATGGGGTCAGCCCTGCACTCCTGTCCTGTCTCCAAGAGTACAGGAGCGGGAGAACCGCGCGCCGTTATCGCGCGGGCGACGAGGGAGCGGCGGCCGTCGGGGTCGCGCTGGCCACGGCGGGCGGCTCGACCCGGATGGAGGTCGCGACCTTCTTGCCGTCGTGCTCGAGATAGCGCACGGCCACCCGGTCCCCGGCCTTGAGGCCGTCCCCGTTGAGCTTGGTCGCGGTGGTCCGCGCGAGGGTGGTCTCCTTGCCGGTGGAGCTGCGGACGACGAACGTCTTCGCGGGGCCGTCCACGCGGGTGACCGTGCCGGACACGGAATACCCGTGGGTCTTGGTCTTCTCCGGGGACGCCGCCCGGGCGTTCGCGCAGAGCGCGGCGAGCGCGATCAGCAATCCGAGCGCCCGCGGCAGTCTCATGGCTCCGAGGCTAGCCCCTGCAACGTGAACGCAGCGTGAACGGCCGGGGCCCTGTCGATGGCGATAGAGTTCCCGACCATGAAGAAAGCGATCTTAGCCCTCGCGGCCGTCCTCTGTCTCGCGGCCCTCGCCCCGTCGCCCGACGCCCCGTACGACCTCCTGATCACGGGCGGGCGCGTCGTGGACGGCACGAGCGCCCCCTGGTTCGTCGCCGACGTCGGCGTGCGCGACGGCCGGATCGTGGCCGTCGGCCCCCTCGCGGGCCACGCGGCCAGGCGGACGATCGACGCCACCGGGCTGACCGTGACGCCCGGGTTCATCGATCTGCTGGGACAGTCCGAGTACAACGTGCTCGTCGACAAGCGCGCGGCCTCGAAGATCACACAGGGCATCACGACCGAGGTCACGGGAGAGGGCACCTCGATCGCGCCGCTCAACGCCGCGATGCTCGCCGACGGCCTGGACGTCTACAAGCGCTACGGCTTCACGCCCGATTTCACGACGCTGGACGGGTACTTCAAGACGCTCGAGCGGCGGGGGACCGCGATCAACCTCGCGACGTTCGTGGGCGCCGGCGGCGTCCGCGACCTCGTCATCGGCAAGGCCGATCGCCGAGCCACGCCCGAGGAACTGAAGCGCATGTGCGACGTGGTCGACCAGGCCATGCGCGACGGCGCCGTCGGGGTCTCCTCCTCGCTGCAGTACGTGCCCGACATGTACAACTCGACCGACGAGCTGATCGCGATGGCGAAGGTCGCGGCGCGGTACGGGGGCGCCTACTTCACGCACCAGCGCTCGGAGGCCAACGCGATCGACTCGTCGCTCGATGAAGTCTTTCGCATCGCGCGGGAGGCCGGGATCCGCACCCAGATCTGGCACCTGAAGACGGCCTACAAGCGAAACTGGGGGCGGATGGCCGCCGTCCTCGAACGGCTCAGGCAGGCGCGCGCCGAGGGAATCGACGTCGCGGCCAACCAGTATCCCTACACGGCCGGGTCCAACGGCCTCGACGCCTGCCTTCCCCCGTGGATCCGCGAGGGCGGCCGGGATGCCCTGTTGAAGCGGCTCGCCGACCCCGCCGAGCGCGAGCGCGCGAAGAAGGACATGCTCGAGGATTCGGATTCGTGGAGCAACCAGTACCTCGGATCGGGCGGCCCCGACCGGGTGCTCGTCGCCTCGGTGGTCAACACCTCCCTCAAGAAGTACGAAGGCAAGTCGATCGCCCAGATCGCCGCCGACGAGAAGAAGGATCCGCGCGACGTCCTCATCGACATCGTGGTCGCCGACCGCGCCAATACGGCGTGCATCATCTTCATGATGGACGAGAACGACGTACGCCTCGCGCTCCAGAGCCCGCTCGTCGCCTTCGGCACGGATTCGGGCGCCGGCGCGACGGACGGCATCTTCTCCGAGGAGAAGTCTCACCCGCGCGGATGGGCCTCGACCGCCCGCATCCTCGGCCGCTACGTCCGCGACGAGAAGCTGATCCGCCTCGAGGAGGCGGTCCGGAAGATGACGTCGTTCCCGGCGGAATCCGCGGGGCTGACCGACCGGGGGCTCGTCAAGGTCGGCTTCGCCGCGGACCTCGTCCTCGTGGACATGGCGAAGGTCCAGGACCTCTCGAGCTACGAGGAGCCCCGCCGCTACAGCGCCGGGTTCCCGTACGTCGCGGTCAACGGCGTGCTCGTCGTGGACGGGGGACGGATCACCGGGGCCGCGCCCGGCAAGGCGCTGCGCGGGCCCGGCTACCGGGCGCCGTAAGCGGCGCTTCGACACGTCGCCTACGCTGCGTTGCGGGATCTGCGCCCGTTGGGCGCACCGGCGTCCGGCTCGCCCAAAGGGGCTCGACCGGACGCCTGATCCCTTCACTTCGCTCCGGCTCCCGCGGCGCGAGGCGTCCTCCGCTGCGCTCGCGGAGATTCCTCGCGCCGCGTGCGACTCGAAGCCGCGTTGCTGAAAATCCTCGGCGCAGCTACTCCCATAAGCCCCCTCACCCCGACCATCTCCCCCCTCCCGGGAGCGAGGGGGAAGCACGGTGGTGAAGAGATGGGTGGCGCAGTCAGATCCCTCACCCCGGCCCGAAAGCGCCGTGCTCCGCACGGCGCACCCTACTGCTGAGGGTCTGCCTTCGGTGGGCGGGGTCCCGGAGGGAGAGGGGAAGACGGTGGCGAATCAGCGCCCCTCACCCCGGCCCTCTCCCGGAGGGAGAGGGGGTAGAGGACGGCTCGTCACGCCCATCTCTTCCAATCGCTCGCGGCGCGGGAAGTCTCCCGACCGAAGGGAGGGAGGAGGCCCGCGCCGCGGGAGCCGGAGCGTAGCGAGGGGTCAGGCGTCCGGTCGAGCCCGCATCCGGGCGAGCCGGACGCCGGTGCGCCGAAGGCGCAGACCCCCGAGCGCAGCGAAGGCGACGTGGGAGGCGACGGTTACTTCACCAGCAGCACCGGGCACCGCGAGAGGATCCCGACCTTGTGGCTGATCGTGCCCCAGTTCTCGCCCGGGTGCTTCAGGGCGAGGCGATGCGAACCCATGACGATGAGGTCGATCTTCCGCTCGGCGGCGAAGCGCAGGATCTCGTTGACCCGGTTGCCGTAGAGGACCTCGCCCTTGGCGGGCACCGCGCCGGCCGCCTCCAGCAGCGGCGCCATCCTCCGCCGGGCGTTGGTCTCGAGCTTGCGGTAGAAGCCCGCCAGGCCGCGCGGGTCGCCCGCGTCCACGCGCTCGATGACGTGCAGGAGCGTCACCGAGGCTCCCCGCGCCGAAGCCACTTTCGCGGCGACGCGGATGGCGCGGACGTTCGTCCTGGAAAAATCCACGGGAACCAGGATCCGGTGAAACATCCGGCACCTCCATCGCCACCGTACTCCCGAAGAGGCGGGCAGGCCAGATGAGGGTGCATCAGCCGCTCCGCCGCGTCACTCTCCGAGCAGCGTGAGCTTCCGGGTCGGGTGATCGAGGCCGAAGGAGACCACGGCGTGCTTCCGGATGTGGGCCATGGCCTCCTCCACGGAGTCGGTCAGAAGGAGCAGATCGAGGTCGGTGGTCGAGATCGTGCCCGCCGCCACCATCTTGGCGAGGAAGCCCATGAGCGGCCGGTAGTACTCCGTGCTCATCAGGACGACCGGGAAGTTCTGGATCTTGGCCGTCTGGATGAGCGTGAGCGCCTCGAAGAGCTCGTCCATCGTGCCGAGGCCTCCGGGCATGACGACGAAGGCGTAGGAGTACTTGACGAGCATCACCTTGCGCACGAAGAAGTGCTCGAAGGCCACGGCGCGGTCGAGGTAGGGGTTGAGCCGCTGCTCCTCCGGCAGGACGATGTTGCAGCCGACCGTGAAGCCGCCCGCTTCCTTCGCGCCGCGGCTGGCCGCCTCCATGACGCCGGGGCCGCCGCCCGTCATCACGGTGAACCCGAGGCGCGCCAGGCCCGCCCCCACCTTCTCGGTCAGCGCGTAATAGGGATGCTCATCCTTGAAGCGCGCCGAGCCGAACACCGTGACGCACGGCCCGACGAAATGCAGCGTTTGAAACCCCCGGATGAACTCCCGCATGATCGAGAGGACCGAGAGGAATTCCTTGACGCGCGAGCGCGGGCCGGAGAGAAACAGCCGCTCCGAGCTGACTTCCTCGGCCGGAACCTCCGTCGGCGGGGCGGGATCACCCATCCAGTGGTGCCTCCGCGCCGTATTCTGTCAGACGGTTCGTGCGGCTCCACGCCAGGACCGGCGCCACTCGGGCGAGGTCCGGCGGCGTACGAAGCGAGCCGAGAGCGCCAGGACCAGGAGAGCCCCGGGCACGAGCCCCCCGTCCTCGGCGGGGACGCACGCGGCGCTCACGGCGGCCGCCACGAGCGCTGAAGCACGAACGCGCGGACCGGCAGCTTCGGCATCGAATCCCCCTCTCCTCATCTCTCGTCGGAACGGGGAAAACGAGGACAGCCGCAGAAGCGGCCGCCGGGATCCGAACGGTGTGCCGGGGTCCGGGGCCGCGGTCAGCTCGGACGGCGAGCGACGGCCCGGCGCGCCTGGGCGAGCTCGACCCGGGTCCGGATGGCGTCGAGGGTGTCGGCGCCCGCGCTCTTCATCTCTTCCTCGGCCGCCGCGCGGTCGCGCTCGGCCGAGGCGGCGTCGATCTCCCCCGCGCCTTCGGCGGAGTCGGCGAGGACCGAGACGAGGTCGCCCGACACCTCGGCGAAGCCCGAAGAGACCGCGAAGGCCGCCGAGCGGCCGCCGCTCCGGTACGTCAGGACGCCCGTCCCGAGCAGCGTGATGAGGGGGGCGTGGCCGGGCAGGATCCCGACGTAGCCCTCCGCGCCGGGCAGCTCGACCTCGTCGGCCTGCGCCTCGAGAACGCGCCGCTCCGGCGTCACGACGAGAAGCTGGAGGGCCAAGCTCAGGCCACCTTCGCCAGCTGGGACGCCTTCTCGCGCGCTTCCTCGATCGTGCCGACCATGTAGAAGGCCTGCTCCGGCATGTCGTCGCACTTGCCGTCCACGATCTCGCGGAAGCCCTTGATCGTGTCGGCGATCTTGACGTACCGGCCCTCGAGGCCCGTGAACTGCTGCGCCACGAAGAAGGGCTGCGACAGGAAGCGCTGCACCTTGCGCGCGCGCGCGACCGTGAGCTTGTCTTCCTCGGAGAGCTCGTCGATGCCGAGGATCGCGATGATGTCCTGGAGGTCCTTGTACTTCTGCAGCACGGCCTGGACGTCGCGGGCGCACTTGTAGTGCTCCTCGCCCACGATGCGCGGCGAGAGGATCGTCGAGGTCGAGGCCAGCGGGTCCACCGCGGGGTAGATGCCCATCTCGGAGATCGCGCGGGAGAGAACGGTCGTGGCGTCGAGGTGCGCGAACGCCGCGGCCGGGGCGGGGTCCGTCAGGTCGTCAGCGGGAACGTAGATCGCCTGCACCGACGTGATCGAGCCCTTCTTGGTCGAGGTGATGCGCTCCTGCAGCTCTCCCATTTCGGTCGCGAGGTTGGGCTGGTATCCGACGGCCGAGGGCATGCGCCCGAGCAGCGCCGACACCTCGGAGCCCGCCTGCGTGAAGCGGAAGATGTTGTCGATGAAGAGCAGGACGTCCTTGCCCTCGGTGTCGCGGAAGTACTCGGCGACGGTCAGGCCCGTCAGCCCGACGCGCAGGCGCGCGCCGGGGGGCTCGGTCATCTGCCCGTAGATCAGCGAGCACTTCGACTTCGCGGGATCTCCGGGGGTGATGACGCCCGACTCGGCCATCTCGTGGTACAGGTCGTTGCCCTCGCGGGTCCGTTCGCCGACGCCCGAGAACACCGAGAAGCCGCCGTGGTGCATGGCGACGTTGTTGATGAGCTCCTGGATCATGACGGTCTTGCCGACGCCGGCGCCGCCGAAGAGGCCGGTCTTGCCGCCCTTCGTGTAGGGCTCGAGCAGGTCGATGACCTTGATTCCCGTCTCGAACATCTCGACCGAGGTCGCCTGCTCGTCGTACGCGGGCGGCTCGCGGTGGATCGGCCAGCGCTCCTTGGACTTCACGGGTCCCAGCCCGTCGACGGGCTCCCCGATGACGTTCAGGATCCGGCCGAGGGTCTCCCGGCCCACGGGCACCGAGATCGGCGCGCCGAGGTCCACGGCCTTCATGCCGCGCACCATGCCGTCGGTCGGCTTCATCGAGACGCAGCGCACGACGCTCTCGCCGAGCTGCTGCGCCACCTCCGCGATGACGTCGATCGGCTCGCCGGTGTCCTTGCCCTCGTCCTGGATGTGGACGGCGCTGTAGATCGCCGGGAGCTTGCCCGGAGGGAACTCGATGTCGAGGACCGGTCCGATGATCGCGACGACTTTGCCGGTGTTCTGCTCAGCCATGTTCTTCCTTCCCGAGTTATTCCAGCGCCGCGGCGCCCGAGACGATTTCGATCAGTTCCTTGGTGATGCGCGCCTGACGGGCGCGGTTGTAGGTCAGCGTGAGCTTGTCGATCATCTCGCCCGCGTTCTTGGTCGCGGCGCCCATCGCCGTCATCCGCGCGCCCTCCTCGGCGGCCCCCGACTCGGCGAGCGCCCGATAGACGGTGAACTCGAGGTAGCGGGGCAGCAGGCGCGCCAGGATCGTCCCGGCGTCGGGCTCGAAGATGTACTCGGGGCCGGACGCCCCGGCAGCCGGACCGGCGGAGGCGGCGGGCGCGAACGAGAGCGGCAGCAGCTTGGCCGTGTGCACGACCTGCGAGAGGACCGACCGGAACTCGTTGACGACGACGTAGGCCGCGTCGATCCGCCCGGCGGCGAACTCCTCGGCGAGGGTGGTCGCGATCTCCTTCGCGTGGGCGTACTTCAGGCTGCCGAAAATCCCCGGGTAGGTCTTCTCGGTGAACGGGTACTTGCGGCGCTTCCAGTAGTCGACGGCTTTCTTGCCGACCGGGAGGATCCGGACGCTCGTCCACTCGGGGTGAGCCGCGATCAGGTGGGCGGCAGCGCGGTGGACGTTCGTGTTGAACGCCCCGCAGAGGCCGCGGTCCCCCGCCACGACGACGACGACGACCCGCTTCTCGTCGCGGACGGCGAGAAGCGGGTGCTTCACCTCTCCGGCGTGCGCCGTGACCGAGGCGAGCACGTCGGCGAGGACCTTCGCGTACGGCCGCGCCCCCACGATCCGGTCCTGGGCGCGGCGCAGCTTGGCCGCCGCGACCATCTTCATGGCCTTGGTGATCTGCTGCGTGCTCTTGACCGAGCGCAGGCGGCGGCGGATGTCGATGAGGGAAGCCATGAGTCAGTCAGCCGTGAGCGGGCTAGGCCGCGACGGCTCCGGCGTTGTCCTTGACGAAGCCGTCCTTGAATTCCTGGATGGCCTTGCCGAGCGCTTCCTCGGTCGACTTCTCGAGCTTGCCGGTCGCGACGATCGCCGAGAGCACTTCCCTGGCCCGGCTCTTCAGGTGCTCGTGGAGCCCCTTCTCGAAGTCGCGGATCGACTCGATCTTGATCGTGTCCATGTAGCCCTTGGTGCCGGCGTAGATGGAGGCGACCTGCAGCTCGACGTCCATGGGAGCGAACTGCGACTGTTTGAGCAGCTCGACCATCCGTTGTCCGCGCGCCAGCTGCGCCTGCGACGCCTTGTCGAGGTCCGAGCCGAACTGGGCGAAGGCCGCGAGGTTGCGGTACTGCGCGAGGTCGAGCCGCAGCGTTCCGGCGACCTGCTTCATGGCCTTGATCTGGGCGTTGCCGCCGACGCGCGACACCGAGATGCCGACGTTGACGGCGGGCCGGACGCCCGAATAGAAGAGGTCGTTCTCGAGATAGATCTGGCCGTCGGTGATCGAGATGACGTTGGTCGGGATGTACGCCGACACGTCGCCCGCCTGCGTCTCGATGATCGGCAGCGAGGTCAGCGAGCCTCCGCCTTCCTTGTCCGAGAGCTTGGCCGCGCGCTCGAGCAGGCGCGAGTGCAGGTAGAAGACGTCGCCCGGGTACGCCTCGCGGCCCGGCGGCCGCCGCAGGAGCAGCGAGATCTCGCGGTAGGCCGCGGCGTGCTTGGAGAGGTCGTCGTAGATCGTCAGGGCGTGCTGCTTGTTGTAGAGGAACCACTCGCCCATCGCGCAACCGGCGTACGGGGCGAGGTAGAGCAGCGGCGCCGGGTCCGAGGCGGTGGCCGAGACGATGATCGTGTGGCCGAGGGCCCCGTTCTCCTCGAGGGTCTTGGCGACCTGGGCGACGGTCGACTTCTTCTGGCCGATGACGACGTAGATGCAGACGACGCCCTTGCCCTTCTGGTTGATGATCGTGTCGAGCGCGATGGCGGTCTTGCCGGTCTGGCGGTCGCCGATGATCAGCTCGCGCTGGCCGCGCCCGATCGGGATCATGGCGTCGATCGCCTTCAGGCCGGTCTGGACCGGCTCCTTGACGCCCTGGCGGTCGATGACGCCGGGCGCGATGCGCTCGGTCGGGTAGAACTCGGTCGCCTTGATGGGACCCTTGTCGTCGATCGGGCGCCCGAGGGCGTCCACGACGCGCCCGACGAGGCCCGGGCCGACCGGGACCTGGATGATCCGCCGGGTCCGGCGGACCTCCTGGCCTTCCTTGACCTCCGAGGACTCGCCGAGGAGCACGACGCCCACCTGGTCCTGCTCGAGATTCAGGGCGAGGCCGAAGATGTCGTGGCCGAAATCCACGAGCTCGCCCGCCATGACCTTGTCGAGGCCGTAGATGCGCGCGATGCCGTCTCCGACCGAGAGGACCGTCCCGACCTCGGCGACGTCGATCGCCTGCTCGTAGCCGGCGAGCTGCTGCTTGAGGATTGCCGTGATCTCGTCCGCTTTGATCTCCATCTCAGGCTCCCGTTCTTTCTTTCGCTTGCGTCTGGAACCGCCGGACGGCGGCGGCCACCGATCCGTCGAACACCTGGGATCCCGCCCGGGCGATGAACCCGCCGAGCAGGTTCGGGTCGAGCTCGATCTGGGTCTGCACCGTCTTTCCCGTGCGGTGGTGGATGGCATCCTCGATCGCCTTGCGCTGCCGGTCGTCGAGCGCCGCGGGGACCGTGACGCGGACCCGCAGGACGCCCTGGCGCGCGTCGTTCAGGTCCCGCAGCGCCTTGAAGACTTCCCCGGCCTCGAGGAGGCGGTGGTTGCGCAGCATCACCTGGAGGAACCGCGCGCCGTACGCGTCGAGGCCCGCCTTGGCCGCGAGCGCTTCGATCGCCTTGCTCTTGGCCTCGCGGGGCACGTTGGGCGCGAGCAGGAACGCGCGCAACTTCGGGTTGGCCTCGAACGCCCGGGCCATCGTCTGGCCCGCCTCGAGAAACCCGACGATGTCGTAGCCGGCCGGAGCCGCTTCGAGGAAGGCGCGCGCGTAGGGGCGCGTGAACGAGCTCATCGGGCGTCCTTCAGGCGCGACACGCTCTCGGCGAGCAGGCGCTCGCGATCGGCGGGCGTGATCTCGCGCGAGAGAATTTCGGTGGCCGCCGCAGCCGTCAGGTTCGCCGCCGCCTGGCGCAGCTCGCCCCGGGCCGCCGCGACCCGGCGCTCGATCTCCTCGGTGGCGTCGCGGCGGATCCGCTCAGCCTCCTCGTTGGCCCGCGCGGCCAGGGCCTTGCGGGCCTCTTCGCCGTCGGCCCGGCCCTGGCTGCGGATCTCCTCGATGTCGCGCTCGATCTTCGTCGTACGCTCGCGGATGTCGGCGGCCAGGCGATCCACCGCGGCGCGGTGTTTTTCGGCCTCCTTGCGGCGTTCCTCGATCTCGAGCTGGCGCTTGCGGAAGGTCTCCGCCAGCGGGCGGGCGACGAAGTAGAGAAGCACCGCGAGGAAGAGGACGAGGTTCAGCAGCTGCCAGATCCACAGCGGAAGGCCCAGGAACTTCGCCGCCTCGTGCCCCTCTTCGGACACGAGGAGCACGGCCGGAAAAGCCGTCAGGAAGCCTGGAAGGAAACTCACGCCGCGAGCTTTCGTCCGAGAATCTTTTCGGCCAGGTCGCGGGCGAGCGAGCGGGCCCGCTCGGGCAGCTCCCGGGAGGACGCGCCGGCCTGGGACTCGATCTCGGCGGCGCCGCGGTCGATCGCGCCTTGCGCCGCCGCGTGGGCCTCGGCGAGCTTCTTCTCGAGCTCGGCGGCACCCTCCGACCGGAGCGTCTCGCGCATCCTGAGGGCGTCCCGCCGGGCCGCCGAGAGCTTCTCCTCGCCGGCTGCGACGGCCTTGTCGAGCTCGGCCAGGCTCGCCGCGTACGCCCTCTCGGCCTCCCTCTCGGCCTGCTCGCGCGCGTCGAGGATCCCGGCGAGGGGCACAAAGAGGTATTTCTTCAGGATCCAGTAGGAGATCCCGAAGGCAAGAAACACATAGAGACCCGAGACGTTGGGTAGTTCGATCATGGAGAACTTTCTCGAGAGACGAAACCGGGGATGAATAGCACAGGAAGCCGGGAAACGGAAATCGAAAGCGGAAGTACGCAGACCGGGCGATCGCGCCGGGCCGGAGGCTCCGGACCGACGCGTCGCTGCCTCGATAAGCCTAGATTTTACAGTTACTTACGCTGAATCTGGGCCGACAGCTCCACGAGCTTCGCCGCGCCTTCCGGAGTCATGCTGCAGGAGCCTTGGAAAAACGCGCCCTCTTCGATCCGCAGAACCGGCGCATGCAGATCCGCGGTCACACGCGCGCGCGGATGGATCTCGATCCGTTCGCTGGCGTAGGCGGAGCCCTTGAAGGCGCCGTTGATCGAGAGGCGCGCCACGCGGATCTCGGCGTCGACTTCCGCCGAGTCGCCCAGGATGAGCTCGCTGCCCGAGGGGATCTTCCCTTCGAACCTGCCGTCGATGCGGAAGGTCTCCTCGAACGTGAGCTCGCCCTTCAGATAGCTCCCCTTGTCGAGGAAGCCGTTCAACGTTGCTCCGTCGGTGCGTGGCTTCATGGGTTCACTCCTGGTTCGGGGGTTGAAGTTGGTTTCAGGTTTTAGGAGTCTGGTTTCTGGTTTCAAGGGGCTCGCGTCGGGAAGGGCGCTAGGATTTTCCAGAGAGCCTCTCGTAGAGTCCGATGAGCTCCTCCTCCGAGCCGAATCCGATCTCGATTTTCCCCCCTCGCCGCTTCCGCACGATGCGGACTTTCGCCTGGAGGCGGCGCGAGAGCTTCTCCTCCGCATCGCGCGTGAACGGGTCGCGGCGCCGCTCGGTCGTGACCTGGTCTCCGGCGGCCAGGCGAGCGACGCGCTTTTCCGTCTGACGGACGGAAAGCGCACGACGGACGATCTCCTCGGCGAGCTGCTCCTGGTCGTCGGTCGACGCCAGGGCGACCAGGGCGCGCGCGTGCCCGGCCGACAGCTCGCCCGAGCGGATCTTGTCGCGCACAGGAATAGATAACTTCAATATTCTCAATGTGTTAGCTACTGTCGCCCGGTCCTTGCCGACGCGCTCCGCGATCTTCTCCTGCGTGAGTTGGAACTCCTCGCGCAGGCGGGCATAGGCCTCGGCGGCTTCGAGGACGTTCAGGTCCTCGCGCTGGAGGTTCTCGACGAGCGCGGCCTCGAGCAAATCCCGGTCGGAGCTCTTCTCGCGCAACGTGATCGGGACCCGGTCGAGGCCGGCAATCGAAGCCGCCCGCCACCGGCGCTCCCCCGCGACGATTTCGAACTTCTCTCCCCTCGCCACGACCACGATCGGCTGCACGATCCCCTGCTCCCGGATCGACCGGGCCAGGTCCGCCAGGGCCGCCTCGGAGAAGTCCCGCCGCGGCTGGAATCGGGAGGGCGTCAGGCGCCCGATCTCGACTTCGCGGGGGTACGTTCCACGTGGAACGTCGTCCCTTCCGGGCAGGAGCGCGGAAAGGCCCCGGCCAAGGACAGGCTTTCGGGGAGCGTTCATCTGGCCCTCCGTCTCTTGAGGAACTCACGGGCGAGCGACAGGTACGCCTCGGCGCCCTTCGACTTGATGTCGTAGGCGAGCACCGGCTTTCCGAACGAGGGCGCCTCGCCAAGGCGGACGTTCCGCGGGATGACAGTTTCGAACACCCGGTCCCCGAAGTGCTGGCGGATGTCGTCCACGACCTGCCGGGCCAGGTTGGTCCGCTCGTCGAACATCGTGAGAACGATGCCTTCCATGGACAGGAGCGGATTGAAAGAGTCCCGGACCCGCTCGATCGTCTCCAGAAGCTCGGTCAGTCCCTCGAGCGCGAAATACTCGGTCTGGATCGGAACGAGCACGGAGTCGGCCGCCGTGAGGGCGTTGACCGTCAGGAGCGAGAGCGACGGCGGGCAGTCGATGAGCACGAAATCGTAGCTGCCGCGCACAGCGCCCAGCGCGAACCGCAGCCTCGTTTCCCGGTCGGGGTGGTTGACGAGCTCGACCTCCGCCCCCACCAGATCGCGTCCGGACGGTACCACCCAGAGGTTTGGGAATGCCGTTTCCCGCACGGTGGGGCCGGCCTCGCCGGAAAGGAGGGCCGTATAGACGGTCCCGCTCTCCTCGCGCTTGGTGAATCCGAGGCCCGAGGTCGCGTTGGCCTGGGGATCGAGGTCGATGAGGAGGACTTTCTGATCGTACGCGGCCAGCGCGGCGGAGAGATTGATGGCGGTCGTCGTCTTTCCGACGCCGCCTTTCTGGTTCGCGATGGCGATGATGCGGGCCATGGGGTCCGCGATTATGGACGGGAAAGCGGAACGGGGAAAAGGAAATCGGGGGGGGAGTGTTCCACGTGGAACACTCCGCTCAGCCGCGCTTCCGGAAAACGGCGATTCTCCTCTTGTCGGCGCCAGGAGTAAGGGCGTCGGCCTCGAGGTCAAACCCGGGCAGCTCGCGCGCGATGGCCGCGGGATCGGTCGTCCAGGCGAGGAGAAGGCCTCCTGGCTCGAGAAAGGCCGCCTCGCCCATCCAGGCGGCGAAGCCGCCCACCGCCCGCGTCGTGGCGCACCCGAACGTCTGCCCGCCGACCTCCTGGATCCGCGACTCCGCGACGGTCACGTTCGAGAGGCCGAGGTCCCGGACGACGTGGCGCAGAAAGGCCGCCCGCTTGCCTCGCGGCTCGACCAGGACCATGGACAGATCGGGACGGGAGATGGCGAGCGGGAGCCCCGGAAAGCCGGCGCCCGAACCGATGTCCACAACTCGCTCGCCATGAGCAATTAGATCGCGTGCGAGGAGAGCCTCCAGCGCGTGATCGGCGAGCTCCTCGGCCCCGAGGTTCCCCGTGAGGTTGACACGACGCCGCCAGCGATCGAGCTCCGAGAGGAATCTCGAGAGCGCCTCGACCGGGCCGGGCTCGATCCCGCGCGCGGACGCCCGGACGCGCAGGATCCCGCCGAAGGACTCAGGCGGAAGGGGACCCTCCGGCACGAGCGACATGCGCCGAGATTATCGCGACCGCCGCCGGGGTCACGCCCGGTATGCGCGCCGCCTCGCCCACCGTGCGGGGTCTGCGGCGCGAACACTGCTCGACGACTTCCACCGAGAGTCCCGGCACTCCCGCGTAGCGGAAGCCCTCCGGAATCGGGCGCGACTCGAAGGGCCTCAGGCGCTCGAGCTTCTCGCGCTCGCGCAGGATGTAGCCCTCGTAGCGCACACGGGTTTCCAGGATGCTTCGCTGCTCGCGATCGAGCCCGGCCAGCAGCGACGGATCGATCAGATCGAGCCGATCAGCCGTTAAGTCTTTTCTTTGCAATAGTTTAAATGCTGTCACCGGCGCGTCCGGCTCGAACCCGAGCTTCTCCCGAAAGAGCGCCCTCGTCGCGAGGTTCGGCGTGAAGGTTTTCTCGCGCAGGGCGCGCTCCGCCCGGTCGAGGCTCTCCTCGCCGCGCATCGCGCTCGCAAAGTCGTCGTCGGAGAGAAGGCCGAGCCGCCGGCCGTGAGGCACGAGGCGGGGCACCACCGTGTCCACGCCGAGCAGGAGCCGGTACTCCGCGCGCGAGGTGAAGAGCCGGTACGGCTCGTCGAGCCCCTTCTTCGTCAGGTCGTCGACGAGGACCGCGGCGTACGCTTCCGCGCGGTCGAGGACGAACGGCTCCTCCGCGCGCGCCGAGAGCGCGGCGTTGATCCCCGCCAGCAGCCCCTGGGCGGCGGCCTCCTCGTAGCCCGACGTCCCGTTGATCTGTCCCGCCAGAAAGAGGCCGGGCGCCTCGAGCGCTTCGAGCGTCAACGCGAGCTGGTCGGGGAACACGAAGTCGTACTCGACGGCGTAGCCCGGGCGGATCATCCGCGCGCCCGAGAGCGCGGGGATCTCCGCGAGGATCGCGCGCTGCACGTCCTCGGGCAGGGAGGTGGAAAGCCCGTTGACGTAGATCTCCTCCGAGTCCCAGCCGTCCGGCTCGAGGAAGAGCGTGTGGCTCTCCTTGTCGGCGAAACGCACGACCTTGTCCTCGACCGACGGGCAGTAGCGCGGCCCGATGCCGTGGATGCGTCCCGCGTACATCGGGCTTCGGTGCAGGTTCTCGCGGATGAGCGCGTGGACGCGCGGATTGGTCGCCGTCAGCCAGCACAGCGCCTGGCGTCGGGCCAGGCGCTTCGTCCGGAAGGAAAACGGAACGGGCGGATCGTCGCCTTCCTGCGGGGCGCAGGCGGCGTAGTCGATCGAGTCGCGATGGAGCCGCGGCGGCGTGCCGGTCTTGAAGCGCCCGAGCCGCAGGCCCGCCGAAGCGAGCGCGGCCGAAAGGCCCTTTGCGGCGGCTTCTCCGACGCGGCCGCCCTCGGTCCTGCGTTCCCCCGTGTGCATGAGCCCGTTCAGGAACGTCCCCGCGGTCACAACGACGGCGCGTGCGTCCAGGCGCTCTCCCGCGGAGGTGACGGCGCCCGCGACGCGCCCGCCGCGCTCGACGAGCCTCTCGGCCATGCCCTCGAGGATCGTGAGGCCCGCGGTCCGCCGGAGCCGCTCGGCCGCCAGGCGCGCGTAGAGCGCGCGGTCGCACTGCGCGCGCGGGCCCCACACCGCGGGACCGCGGGAGCGGTTGAGGATGCGGAACTGGATTCCCGCCGCGTCGGCGAGCTCGCCCATCAGGCCTCCGAGCGCGTCGATCTCCCGCACGAGCTGGCCCTTGGCGAGACCGCCGATCGCGGGGTTGCAGGACATGCGTCCGATCGCCGAGACGTCGCCCGTCAGGAGGGCCGTGCGCCGGCCCATCCGCGCCGCCGCGTGCGCGGCCTCGATGCCCGCGTGGCCGCCGCCGATGACGAGGACGTCGAAGGCCCTTTCGGATTCCGGATGTCGGACTTCGGATTCGGGGAGCGGCGGGGTCACGGCGCCCTCATTTTCCGATACAAAACGTCGCGAAGAGCCGCGCGAGCACGTCCTCCGACGTGGTCTCGCCGACGAGGTCGGCAATCGCGTCGAGGGCCGACTGGCAGTGCGAAGCGGCGTACTCGGGAGAGGCGCCCTCGGACAGCGCCGCGAGCGCCGACGCGGCCGCGGCCCGCGCCCGCTCGACGAGGTCGGCCTGGCGCAGCGTCCCCAGGACCTCCGACGCGGCGTCGGTGGCGACTCCCGCGGCGACGGCTCCGGCGAGGACCTCGCCGAGCCGGGGTCCCGCGTCGGGCGAGAGGCCGCAGAGGAGAATCGCCCCCTCCGGGAGAGCGCGCGGAGAGCCCGCGACGCGATCGGCCTTGTTCGCGACGAGGATCCGCGGGCGGCCGTCCGCGGGCGGCAGGGCCGCTTCGTCCTCGGCCGTCAGGCCGGCCGACGCGTCGAACACGTACACGATCGCGTCGGCCCTCTCCGCCTCCTCCCGCGCCCGCTCGACGCCGAGGGCCTCGACGACGTCGCGGGTCTCGCGAAGGCCGGCGGTGTCGACGAGCGTCACGGGCACTCCGCCGAGATCGATCGTCGCCTCGAGCGCGTCGCGCGTGGTCCCCGGGATCTCCGTCACGATCGCGCGCGCCCGGCCGAGCAGCGCGTTGAAGAGCGTCGACTTGCCGGCGTTGGGCCTGCCGAGGATCGCGACCCGGCACCCGTGCGACAGGAGGCGGCCGGTCCTCGCCGTCGACGCGAGGCTCGCGAGCTCGGACAGCGCCGCCGCGAGCGCGGCCGGGACGGCGGGCGGCACGCCTTCTCCGACGTCGTCGGAGAAATCGATTGCCGCGGCCAGGCCGGCCGAGGCGCGGAGCAGGGACTCACGCACCCGCTCGATGCGCCCGGTCAGCTCCCCCGCCAGCCGCCGCGCCGACGCGCGCGCCGCGGCGGGGGTCCGCGCCTCGATCAGGTCGCGCACGGCCTCGGCCCTCACGAGATCCAGCTTCCCGGACCGGAAGGCGCGCTCGGTGAACTCCCCCGGCCGCGCCGGGCGCGCGCCCGCGGCCCGGGCCGCGGCGAGGAGGCGCTCGACGGCGACGGGGCTACCGTGCAGGGAAATCTCGGCGACGTCCTCTCCGGTCGGCGAGGACGCGGCCGGAAAAAACGTCACGACGGCCTCGTCGATCCGGTCTCCCCCGGCCTCGCGCAGGGCCGCGAGGGCGGGGCGGCGCTCCGGCGGCGGAACCGGCAGCGCGGGCGCGAGGGCACCGAGGATGCGGCCCGCCTCCGGGCCCGAGAGCCGCACCACGGCCAGGGCGGAGCGCCCGGCCGGAGTGGCGAGCGCGGCGATCGTGTCGAGGAGGGAGTCCGAGGGGCGCACTACCGCCCCTTGAGCCGGACCTCCACGCGTTTCAGGAACCCCTCGCCCTCGCTCTCGGTCTCGAGCTCCGGGTCCTCCGACAGCGCCAGGTGCACCAGGCGCCGCTCCCAGGGCGCGAGCGGCGGAAGCAGCTGCGGGCGCCGCGTGCGCCGGACCTCCTCGGCGGACGTCTGCGCCAGCTCCTCGAGGGCTTCCTTGCGGTGGGCGCGGAAGCCCTCCGCGTCGAGACGCGGGTGGACCGGCCGGCCGACGCGCTTCGAGGCGATCCGGCCGACGAGCACCTCGAGGCCCGTCAGGCCCTCGCCCTTGTTGGCGAGCAGCGGCTCGACGTCGTCGCCGAAGAGCTCGAAGAGCATCTCGTCGCCGGTGACTTCGCGCCGCCGCGTCTCCACGAGCAGGCCCGCGGCCGAGAGGAGCTCGGTCAGCGTCGACTCGACGGCGGCCACGGCCTCCGCCTCGGTCGCCGGCACCGGGGCGGCTTCCGCGGCAGGAGCGGCCGCCGGGCGGGCGGGCGGCTCGGCGAACGTCTCCGGCTCGCCCTCTTCGACCCGCGGGGGTGCGCCCCCGGGCTCGAGCGATTCGATCTCGACGACGCGGCCGCCCCAGAAGGCCTTTTCGTCGCGGATCACCGTGTACCGCACGTCCGCGGCCGGTTTGCCGAGCGCCTTCGCAAGGCCCGCGACGGCTTCCTCGAGAGTCTTGGCTTCGTATCTCATGGCTTTTCGCTCGACCTCACGCGCGCGCCTGCTTGAGGGCCTTGGCGCCCTTCTTGCCGGGCGGCGTCGGGTCGTCCTCCTTCACGATGCGGTTCATCACGAGCTGCTGCACGATCGTCAGCAGGTTCGAGAAGAGCCAGTAGAGCACGAGCCCCGAGGGCATGTCCTTCAGGAAGAAGCCCCACAGGACCGGCATGAACATGAAGACCTTCTTCTGCGCCGGGTCCATCGTCGACGGCGTCATCGCCTGCTGCACGTACATCGAGACGATCATCAGGATGACGAGCACGTAGGTCGAGTCGATGGCCGACAGGTCCCTGATCCACAGGAAGAACGGCGCGTGGCGCAGCTCGATCGACCGCGACAGGACGTTGTAGAAGGCGACCAGGATCGGCAGCTGCAGGATGATCGGCAGGCAGCCGCTCATGGGGTTGTAGCCCTCGGCCTGGTAGAGCGCCATGAGCTCCATGTTCATCTTCTGGCGCTGCTGCGAGTCGGTCTTGGCCTTTTTGTACTTGTCCCGGATCGCGTTCATCTTCGGCGCGAGCTTCTGCATCTTCTTCATCGACACGTAGCTCTTGGCCGTCAGCGGGAAGAGCAGCAGCCGGATGAGGAACGTGACCACGAGAATCGCCAGGCCCCAGTTGCCCACGATCCCGTACGTCTTCTTGAGCAGCCACAGCAGCGGCCGGGCGAGGATCCCGTACCAGCCGAAATCCACGGTGCGCTGGAGCCCCAGGCCGTAGCTCTCGAGGATCGCGACGTCCTTCGGCCCGAAGTAGGCCGAGGCCTCGAACACGCCCTGGCCGGACACGGCCGTCGCGATCTCGAGGGAGGGCTTTCCCTCCGGGCGGGGCAGGGCGAACGTGAGGACGCGCGCCGTCGCCGAGGCCCGCGGGACGAGCGCCTCGAGGAAGTAGTTGTCCTCGATCCCGGCGAAGGACCTGGCCGGCACCGTCCAGACGTCCTTGTCGGTCGCCTTCTCGGCGCGCACGAGCTTCAGGCCGTCGGCCGTCGCGACGACGGCGGAGGCCGGCATCACGTACCGCGAGCCCCGCTCGGCGTCGGTCGGATTGCGCAGGCCCGGTCCGGCGAGGACGCTGAAGGCCGGCCCCGTGACCGACACGCGGACGTCGAAGAGGTACCCCTTCGCGAGGCGGATCTCCTTGACGACCGCGATCGTCGCGTCGGCGTAGCGGAAGCGGACGAGCTCGTCCGACTCCTTCTCGACCACGAAGAGCGCGCCCGCGACCTTCTTCGTCGCGGCCGCGTCCGGGCCGAAATCGAGGCCGAGGGGCTTCGGAAAATCCGGCGGCAGCGTCCGCAGAAGGTCGAGCGGGTGCTTCTGCTCGTCGAAGTGGCTCGTCAGGACGAACGAGGTCAGGACCGCTCCCCTGTTGGAGAACGTGGCCTTGAAGACGCCGTTCGAAACGGTCGTGAGGGTCTCGGCCTCGGCGCTGGCCGGAGCCGGAAGGGATGCGGAGGGGGCGGCGGACACCTCCGGCGAGCCGACGGGGGCCGGAGAGCCCGCGACTGGCGCGGCCGTGGCGGCCGGCGTCGGCGCAACGACGGGAGCGACCCGCTTGGGCGGCTTGGGGCCGGCCCATTCCCACAGGAGAAGGACGCCGAGCGAAAGGGCGGCGGCGACCAGGAGCCTCTTTTCCATCAGGGCACCGGGTCCAGTCCGCCCTTATGGAACGGATGGCACCGCAGGAGGCGGCCGACGGAAAGCCGGGCCCCCCGCAGGAAGCCGTAGCGCGCGATCGCCTCCCGCGCATAGACCGAACAGGTCGGCTCGAAGCGGCACGCCCGCGGCAACAGGGGCGAGAGGAACCGCTTGTAGGCGTCCAGCAGCGCGACGGAGATCCGCGCGCCCCCGCTCATGACCGCGGCAGCCGCTCGAGGCCGCGACGGACGGCCGCGGCGTAGTCGGCCGAGAGCTCCTGGAACGAGGCGAGCGCCGCCGAGGGCCTTGCGTTGACCACGATCGAGACGCGGGTCGTGCCGAAAAGATCGCGCGTGCGCCGGAAGATCTCCCGAAGGCGCCGCCTCACCCGGTTGCGCGACACCGCGCGTCCCACGCGGCGCGGCACCGAGATGCCGAGGCGCGTGCGCGCCGAGGGGCCGCCGGCCGCCAGAACGAAGACCTGGATGTGTCGTCCGGAGACGCGCACCCCGGAGGCGTAGCACTCTTCGAATTCCCTGCGTTTGCGGAGGCGGTCGTCCCGGGAAAAACCCTCGGAAACGGCCGGGCCCGAGTTCACACCGTGAGTCTTTTGCGCCCCTTGCGGCGGCGGGCCGAGATCACAGCGCGGCCGGACCGCGAGGCCATGCGGACGAGGAAGCCGTGCGTGCGCTTGCGGCGCCGGTTGTTGGGTTGGTAGGTGCGCTTCATAAAGGAGGCGGAATCCTAGGTGCGCGGGGGTGGGATGTCAAGGGAAACCGACCGAAGCGGCGTTCCGGGCTTCCGGCTCAAAGCCCCACGGGAGAGCCCGTCTTCCCCTGAAACCCCCGGTCCTCCCCTGAAACCTGAAAACCCGAAACCCGAAACTCGTTATACTCCCGCCCCCCGGGTTCCCCAGGAGCTTCCACAGCTGTGGAAATCTTGTGGAAATCAGGCTTCGCAATGACCGAGATCTGGACCGCCATCCTCAAGCAGATCGAGGGAAAACTCGATCCGAAGGAGCTCAAGACCTGGTTCGGTCCCACCCGCCAGGTCAGCTTCGACCCCTCCCCGGGCGCCGGCGTCCTGACCGTCTCGGTCCCCTCTCGGGTCTTCGCGGACTGGATCGAATCGCGCCACGGGGAACTGCTCGCGCGCGAGGCCGCGGCCGCCGGCTATCCGGAGTTGTCCCTGCGCTTCGAGTCGGGAGGCGAGAACGCCCCGGGGCCGCCGACGGCCCCGATGCAGCCCGGCGCGGGGCGCGCGAGCGGCAGCAACCCGCGCTTCACGTTCGAGAACTTCGTCGTGGGCTCCTCCAACCAGTTCGCGCACGCGGCGGCGCGCGCGGTCGCGGAGTCGCCGTCGCGCTCCTACAACCCGCTCTTCCTCTACGGGGGCGTTGGTCTGGGCAAGACCCATCTCATGCACGCGATCGCCCAGGAGATCCTGCGGCGCAACCCCGAGGCCCAGGTCCTCTACCTCTCGGCCGAGCGGTTCCTGAACGACCTGATCAACGCCCTGCGCTTCGAACGGATGCACGAGTTCAAGCGGCGCTACCGCGAGCTCGACGTCCTGCTGATGGACGACGTCCAGTTCATCGCGGGCAAGGACTCGACGCAGGAGGAGTTCTTCCACACGTTCAACGCCCTCCACGACGCCCAGAAGCAGATCGTCGTGACCTCGGACGCCCTCCCCAAGGAGATCCCGACGCTCGAAGAGCGGCTGCGATCCCGGTTCGAGTGGGGCCTGATCGCCGACATCCAGCCGCCGGACCTCGAGATGAAGGTCGCGATCATCCGCAAGAAGGCGGCCGCCGAGAAGGCCGACGTGCCCAACGACGTGGCGATGTTCATCGCCGGGACCGTCAAGTCGAACGTCCGGGAGCTCGAGGGCCGGCTGAACCGCGTCATCGCCTTCTCCTCCCTGACGGGCAAGCCCCTGACCGTCGAGCTCGCCCGCGAAACCCTGCGCGACATCGTCGGAAACGAGGAGCACCGGGCCGTGCCCTCCGAGATCCTCAAGGCGGTGGCCTCTCACTACGGCCTGCGGGTCTCGGACATGAAGGCCAAGTCGAACGCCAAGCCCGTGGCGTTCCCGCGCCAGGTGGCCATGTACCTGTGCCGCAAGCTGACGGAGCTCTCGTATCCCGAGATCGGGCGCCTCTTCAACGACAAGCACCATTCGACGGTCATGCACTCGGTCGAAAAGATCGAGCGGATGCTCGAGGACGACGCCGATTTCCGCAGGGTCGTCGATGGATTTCTCCAACCCTACCGCTAGGCCCCGTTCCCCGGGCCGACTTATCCGCGACGGCGTTTTCCGCATGCCGCGACACGATGCCGCGCGCCCGCACTTCTGTGGAGAAGCGAAGCGGCGATCCGCAGGGGCGACACGCATTTCGACCCCGTTTTTATTGGCTTTTATTCGCATCGCGGATTTTTGATCGCGTCTACAATTGCGGTTAAGTGTGATAGACTTTTTCTCCAGTTCGGAGGTATCGAACTCCCATGGAATTGACCGTCAAGCGGGGAGACTTTCTGAATGAGCTCACGCTCATGCAGGGGGTCGTCGAGAGAAAAAACACGATCCCGATCCTCTCGAACATCCTGCTTCGCGCCGCCGACGGACACCTGAGCTTCACGTCGACGGACCTCGACCTGACGCTCCTGTCCCAGGCCGAGGCGAAAGTCTCCCGGCCGGGGAGCGTGACCGTCCCCGCTCGCAAGCTCTTCGACCTGATCCGCAACCTTCCCGAAGCGGACATCGCCCTGAAGCTGATGGAGAACCACTACCTCGGCGTGACGTGCCAGAGGTCGAGCTTCCGGCTCGTGGCACAGCCTTCGGAGGACTTTCCGACGGTCCCGAAAGTCGAGGCGAAGAAGGGGGTCTCGTTCCCCCTGGATCTCTGGAAGAGATTGACCCGTAAGGTCTTATACGCCGTTTCCGCAGAGGAAACCCGTTTCCAGCTGATGGGGGCGCTCCTGAAGGACAAAGGGAAGGAGTTTGAGCTCGTCGCCACCGACGGGCATCGTCTGGCCCTGATCGACTTCCCGAAGGAAGACCCCAAGGCCGCGATGCCGAACGTCCTGATCCCGAAGAAAGCCCTGGCCGAGATCCTCAAGATGGACGGCGGGGCCGACGCGCGGATCGAGATCCGCCATTCCGAGAACCACCTGCTCTTCACCGTCGGCAACCGCCAGCTGATCGCGCGCCTGCTCGACGTCAACTTCCCCGACTACGAGAAGATCCTCTCGAAGTCGAACGACCGCGTCGCGACGGTGCCGACCGCGGTGTGCCAGGCCGCCATCCGGCGCGTCGCCCTCTTTTCCTCGGAGCGCTCGCGCGGCGTGAAGCTGTCCTTCGAGAAGGGCCTCCTGACCGTGGCTTCCGCGAGCCAGGAGCTCGGCGAAGGATCGGAAACGCTCGACGTCGCCTTCGAGGGCGAGCCGCTCTCCATCGGCCTGAACGCCCAGTACCTGCTCGACTTCTTCGAGGAAGCCGAGACCCCCAGTGTGCGTCTGGAGTTGAAGGACGAGAACACGCAGTGCCTGTGTCAGCCGGAGGGCGGCATCGAGGGCGCTTCGCGCTACACGTACGTCGTCATGCCGATGCGCCTCTGACCGAAGGAACCGATTGCAGCTTTTCGAACTCGCCACCCACGGCTTCCGCAATCTCTCCTCCGACCCCGTCTCCTTTGGCGCCGGAGTCACGCTCGTCACGGGAGAGAACGCCCAGGGCAAGACGAACCTCCTCGAGGCCGTCGCGCTCCTGTGCGGGCAGCGCTCGTTTCGCGGCGCGGCGCCGGCGGACATGGCGCGCGGCGGCGAACGCTTCGCGATCCAGGCCACGGTTTCGGGGCGCCGCGGGCAGGAGAGGATCGGCGTGACGTGGTCGCGCGAGGAGGGCCGCGCCTTCACCCGGTCGGGCAAGGCCGCCGGCTTCCGGGAGATCTCGGAGCTCGCGCCGGCCGTGTTCCTCGCGCCGGAGCACCGGGACCTCGTCGCCGGTTCTCCGAGCGTCCGGCGCCGGTTCCTCGACCGCCTCGTGATGGGAATGCGCCCGGCGGCCGTCGACGACCTCGTGCGCTATGCCGCCGCGCTGCGGGAGCGCAACGCGCTGCTGGCGCGCTGGAAGGCCTCCCGGACGCAGGGCTCGGACGACGAGCTCGGGGCATGGACCGAGGAGCTCTCCGTGGCCGGAGCGGCCGTGCGGCGCCACCGCCGCGCCGCCCTTTCGGCCTGGGAAATCGAGTTCCGCGAGCTGGCCGGCCAGGCCGGCGGAGACTTCGCCGAGATCCAGGTCGCCTACGCCGGCGGCTCCGGCTCCCCCGACGAGATCCGGGCGGCCTGCCAGAGGCTCGCGGCCCTCGAGAGGCGCCGCGGGTACTCGCTGGCGGGTCCGCACCGCGACGACCTCGCCTGGACCCGGCGGGGCCGGGCCCTCGCGGCGGAGGCGTCGTCCGGAGAGATCGCCCGGACGGTCGCCCTCGCGCGCCTGGCCGAGTGGCGGTCGGTGGCCTCGGCCGCGGGCGAGCTGCCGCTCTTCGGAGCCGACGATTTCGACGCCGGCCTCTCGGAGTCCTCGGCCGAGGAATTTCTCGAGGCGCTGCCGCGCGAGGCGGCGGTGCTGTTGACGACGGCGGCGCCGGCGGCGCGCTGGACGGGCCGCGCGGCGGCCGTGGTCGAAGTGCACGAAGGGGTCGTTTCGGCGCCGCGCGGGCTGCGCGCCGTCCGGGGCTGACGGGAGTCCGATGAGCACCGCCTACACCACCGATTCGATCAAGCTCCTCAAGGGGCTGGAGGCCGTGCGCAAGCGCCCCGGCATGTACATCGGGGACACCGACGACCTGTCGGGCCTGCACCACATGGTCTTCGAGCTCGTCGACAACGCGATCGACGAGGCGCAGGTCGGCCACGCGGACTTCTGCGGCGTCACGATCCACGCCGACAACTCGGTGACGGTCGAGGACAATGGCCGCGGCATCCCGGTCGGCATGCACAAGGAGCACAAGCGCGAGACGCTCGAGATCATCATGACGGACCTGCACTCGGGCGGGAAGTTCGACGACAACTCCTACAAGGTGTCGGGCGGCCTGCACGGCGTCGGCGTCTCCGTCGTCAACGCGCTCTCGAAGAGGCTCGAGGTCGAGGTCCTGCGCGAGGGCAAGGTCTGGCAGCAGGCCTACGAGAAGGGCCGGCCGGTCGCGCCGATCAAGTCCGTGGGGACCACGAAGAAGACCGGCACGAAGGTCACGTTCTGGCCCGACCCGGAGATCTTCTCGGTCACCGAGTTCCACTTCGACAGCCTGTCGCAGCGGCTGCGCGAGCTCTCGTTCCTGAACCCCGGCGTCAAGATCTCGATCCACGACGAGCGCACGGACAAGAAACACGACTTCGCCTACGAGGGCGGCATCAAGTCGTTCGTCGAGCACCTGAACAAGGCCAAGCAGCCGATCCACGACAAGGTCATCTTCTTCCAGGACATCAAGAAGGGGACCGGCGACCCGAAGAAGGACGCCGACAAGGAGCGCGTCGAAGTCGCGCTCCAGTGGAACGAGGGCTACGCGGAGACCACCTTCTCCTTCACGAACACGATCAACAACCGCGACGGCGGCACGCACGTCGAGGGCTTCAAGACGGCGCTGACGCGGGCGATCCAGAAGTACGCCGAGCAGAACGGCCTGACCAAGGCCCTCAAGGAGACGACGCTCTCGGGCGACGACTGCCGCGAGGGCCTGACGGCCGTCGTGTCGGTCAAGGTCCGGGACCCCAAGTTCTCGTCGCAGACGAAGGACAAGCTCGTCTCCTCCGAGGTCAAGACGTGGGTCCAGCAGGTCGTCTACGACAAGCTCGGGTCCTTCCTCGAGGAGAACCCGAAGGTCGGCCGCCGGATCGTCGAGAAGATCGTGGAGTCCGCCCGGGCCCGGGAGGCCGCGCGCAAGGCCCGCGAGCTCGTGCGGCGCAAGGGCGCCCTCGACTCGGGCGCGCTGCCCGGCAAGCTCGCCGATTGCCAGGAGAAGGACCCCGCGTTCTCCGAGATCTTCATCGTCGAGGGCGACTCGGCCGGCGGCTCCGCCAAGATGGGACGCGACCGCCGCTCGCAGGCGATCCTGCCCCTGCGCGGCAAGATCCTCAACGTCGAGAAGGCGCGCCTGGACAAGATGCTCGCCTCCGCCGAGATCCGGACGCTCATCACGGCGCTCGGCGCCGGGATCTCCACCGACTTCGACGCCGAGAAGATCCGGTACCACAAGATCGTCATCATGACCGACGCCGACGTGGACGGCTCGCACATCCGGACGCTGCTCCTGACCTTCTTCTTCCGGCACATGGCCGCGATCATCGAGAAGGGGTTCCTCTACATCGCGCAGCCGCCGCTCTACAAGGTCGCCGAGGGGAAGAAGGAGACGTACCTCAAGGACGAGAAGGAGATGTCGAAGTTCCTCCTCGGCCGTCTCGGGGAGGACCGGTCCCTGACCTCGGAGATGTCCGGAAACACCGTCTCGGGCGCGAAGCTCGCGAACCTGCTCGAGAAGATGGAGGAGTACCGCACCCACGTCGCCAAGCTCGGCCACCGGGGGATCCCGGAGGGCCTGCTGCGCGCCCTGCTCGAGCGGGGCATGACGACGAAGGCCGATTTCGCCGAGAAGAAGAAGCTCGAGGACCTCGCGAAGGCGGTGCGGGCGTTCGGCGTGGACAAGGCCGAGGTCGTCGCCGACGAGGAGCACTCGGGCTTCGCGCTCGAGATTTCGCGGCGCGTCAACGGCGTGCCGCGCAGCGCGCGGATCGACGCCGATTTCGTCGCCGCCTTCGAGTACCGCCGCATCCGCGAGACGGCCAAGGCGATCGGGGGGTTCCTCGACGGCCCGTACGTCGTGACGCGCAGCGACGCGACCGAGAAGCACGAGACGCTCCCGGGGGTCGTGGACGCAATCTACGAGTCGGCCAAGAAGGGACTCACGATCAACCGGTACAAGGGCCTCGGCGAGATGAACCCCGAGCAGCTCTGGGACACGACCATGAACCCCGAAACGCGCCGGCTCCTCCAGGTGGCCGTCGAGGACGCGGTCGAGGCCAACGAGGTCTTCTCGATCCTGATGGGCGACGCCGTGGAGCCGCGGCGCGAGTTCATCGAGCAGAACGCGCTCAACGTCCGCAACCTCGACATCTAGGACGGGGCAATTTCGGACCCGGAACCGTAATCACGCATGACTTCAAACCTGCTGACTCCCGACGAACGCGTCCCCGTCACGATCGAGGACGAGGTCCGCCGCTCGTACCTCGACTACGCGATGTCCGTCATCATCGGACGGGCGCTGCCGGACGTGCGGGACGGGTTGAAGCCCGTCCACCGCCGCTGCCTCTACGGCATGTGGGAGCAGGGCAACCTCCACAACAAGCCGTACCGCAAGTCGGCGCGCATCGTCGGAGACGTCCTCGGCAAGTACCACCCGCACGGGGAAAGCGCCGTCTACGACTCGGTCGTGCGCATGGCGCAGGACTTCTCGCTGCGCTACCCGCTCGTGGACGGCCAGGGCAACTTCGGGTCGGTCGACGGCGACAACGCCGCCGCGATGCGCTACACGGAGGTCCGCCTCACGCGGCTCTCGGCCGAGCTCCTCGGCGAGGACATCGACAAGGAGACGGTGGACTGGACGCCGAACTACGACGGTTCGCTCGTCGAGCCCATGGTCCTGCCGGCGAAGTTCCCGAACCTGCTCGTCAACGGGTCCACCGGCATCGCGGTCGGCATGGCCACGAACATCCCGCCGCACAACCTCTCCGAGGTCATCGACGCGACCATCGAGCTGATCAAGCACCCCGACGCGACGCTCGCGACGCTCATGCGCAAGCTCCCCGGCCCGGACTTCCCCACCGGCGCCTTCATCCACGGGGCGCAGGGCATCCGGGACGCGTACAAGACCGGCCGCGGCACCGTCCAGGTGCGGGCCCGCGCGGTCATCGAGAAGGCCGCCCGCGGCGACAAGGAGTCCATCGTCGTCACGGAGATCCCGTACCAGGTCAACAAGGCGAAGCTGATCGAGCGGATCGCCGAGCTCGTCAACGAGAAGAAGATCGACGGGGTCGCCGACCTGCGCGACGAGTCCAACCGCGAGGGCATGCGGATCGTCGTCGAGCTGAAGCGCGGCGAGAATGCCCAGGTCGTCCTCAACAAGCTCTACGCGCTGACGCCGATGCAGTCCTCGTTCGGCATCATCTTCCTCGCGATCGTCGAGAGCCAGCCGCGGGTCCTCCCGCTCCACGATCTGCTGCGCCACTTCGTGGACCACCGCAAGACGGTCGTCATCCGGCGCACCCAGTTCGACCTGAAGAAGGCGGAGGAACGCGCCCACCTGCTGCGCGGCCTCGCGCTGGCGCTGGCGAACCTCGATCTCGTCATCAAGATCATCCGCTCCTCCAAGGACCCGAAGGAGGCCAAGGAGCGCCTGACGTCCGAGGTCTCGATGACCCGCGCGGGGCTCGAGAAGTTCATCGGCGCGGCGCTCGGCGACGACGCCAGGGGCAAGGGGACCCAGGTCCTCAAGCTCGACGACGTCCAGGCGCAGGCGATCCTGGACATGCGCCTCCACCGGCTGACCGGCCTCGAGCGCGAAAAGATCGTGGCGGAGTTCAAGGAGGTCCTGGCCCTCATCGCGCGGCTGCGAGAGATCCTGGGCTCCGAGGCCCTCGTCCTCGAGATCATCGTGGACGAGCTCCAGGCGATCAAGAAGCAGTTCGGCGACGAGCGGCGCACGGAGATCGTGGCCGAGGCCTCGGACATCGACATCGAGGACCTGATCGTCGAGGAGGACATGGTGATCACCGTGTCCCGCGGCGGCTACATCAAGCGCTCTCCCCTGTCGCTCTACCGCGCCCAGCGCCGCGGCGGCAAGGGCCGCATCGGCGCGACGACGAAGGAAGAGGACCTGGTCGAGCACCTGTTCGTCGCTTCCACGCACGCGTACGTGCTCGCGTTCACGTCGCGCGGGCGGATGCACTGGATCAAGGTCTACGACCTGCCGCAGCTCGGCCCGGCCACGCGCGGCAAGGCGATCGTCAACCTCCTGACGCTCGGGCCCAGCGAGCGCATCGTCGCCATGGCCGCGACGAAGGACTTTCCCGAGGACCGCTACCTCGTGTTCGCGACCCGCAACGGCCTCGTCAAGAAGACGGCGCTGTCGGCGTACGCGAACGTGCGCTCGGGCGGCATCATCGCGATCAACCTCGAGGAGGGGGACTCCCTGCTGTCGGTCCGGATCACGGCCGGCGAGGACCAGATCTTCATCGGGACGCGCCAGGGCATGGGCATCCGCTTCTCGGAAAAGGACGTCCGCCCGATGGGCCGCGACACGACGGGCGTCATCGGGGTCTCGCTCAAGAAGGACAACGACGAGGTCGTCGAGATGGACGTCGTCGACGAGAAGGCGCACCTGCTCTCGGTCACGGAGCTCGGCTACGGCAAGCGGTCGGAGGTCACCGAGTACCGGTACCAGGGCCGCGGGGGCTCGGGCGTGATCAACGTCAAGGTCACGGAGAAGAACGGCGCCGTGGTCGGGATCAAGTCGGTGACCGACGCGGACCAGCTCCTGCTCATCACCGAGCGCGGCCAGCTCATCCGGATGAAGGTCAAGGACATCCGCGAGACGGGGCGCGCCGCGCAGGGCGTCCGCGTCATCCAGCTCGAGGAGGGAGACCGCGTCGTCGGGATCGCGAAGCTCGCCGAGCCGGACGAGACGGACGAAGAGGCCCAGGCGAGCCTCCCGGCGCCCGCCCCCGCCGGGCCGGCCGGGCCGGCCGAGACGCCGAAGGCGCGAGGCAAGAAGCCGGGCGCGGCCGCCTTCATCGCGGACGAGGACGGAGACGACGAGGAGGACGACGAGGAATAGGCCGAGGTCTCTCGCGTCGCCCCCGGTTCTGACTGCCAGACCGCCTCCCTGCCTCCTGCCTCCACCGGATATAGAATCCGCCCCTCATGCGTTTTTTCCTCGACAGCGCGAGCCCGGACGACGCGCGGCGGATCAAGGACCTCGGCCTCCTCGATGGGGCCTGGGTGTCCATGGCTGCGGCGGAAGCCGCGGGGATCGACTACCGCAAGGCCGTTCGCGAGCTGGCGTCGCTGACTGACGGGCCCGTGCTCGTCGAGACGGGCTCGGACGATCCGAAGGGGATGTACAAGGAAGGCCGCGAGCTCGCCAAGCTCGGCAAGGACATCATCATCCGCCTCCCGCTGCGGCCCGAGGGAATGCGCGTGGCCCGGCTCCTCTCGCAGGACCAGATCGCGACGTGCGCCGCGGGCTGTTTTTCGGCGGCGCAGGCCCTGATCGCGGCCAAGGCCAGCGTGAGCTACGTCGCGCCGGCCGTCGGCCCGCTCGACGACGCGGGCACGATCGGCATGGATCTCGTCGAACAGGTGATCCGCGTGTACGACAACTACGGCTTCCAGACGCAGATCGTGGTTTCCGACGCGCGCAACCCGATTCACGTCCTCGACGCCGCGCTCATGGGCGCCGACGTGGCCGCGCTGCCGGCCGAGGTGCTCGAGCAGCTCTTCCGGCATCCGTTTTCCGAAGACCTGCGCGCGGGGAGGCCCTCGTGAAGGTCTCGGCGGACCGGATCCTCTATCTCTCGCGGGTGATCCTGAAGAGCCTGAAGGAGAACCGGAACCTCGAGCAGAAAGCCGACGACGAGACGGCGCGGCGCGCGGTCGTGCGGGAGCTGACCGACAGCTACAACGAGCTCGATGCCCTCGAGGAGAAGGTCCGGGCGGGGCTGGCCCGGCGCAAGAACCTCTCCGAGACGGAACGGGAGTTCCAGTTTTCGAGGGCCATGGACGACGAGCTCCGCAAGCACGGCGCTTGACAATCTACCGTAGATTTTTGGTTAACTTATTCTTTTGGCGATAGTTAGTAATCTGAAAATGCGGTATTCTCCCGACGTGACCGTCGCCGTCTAGACCGTTGCGGGCCTGACGTTCGACCGATACAATTGGCTCGATGGCGGGCCAATTGGATCTGAGCCAGATCAGCATCAGCCGTGGGGCCGGGCTCCCCCTGGCCGACCAGGTCTACACGGCGATCGAACGCTGGATCGAGGCCGGGGCCGCGGACGAGAACACCCGTCTGCCGACGACCCGCGAGCTCGCCGCCGCTCTCGGGATCAACCGGGGAACCGTCCAGGCTGCTTACCGTCGCCTTCAGGAGCGCGGCCTCGTTTCGGGCCGGGTGGGAAGCGGGACGGTCGTGCGGGGCCGCCGGACGCCGGGCCGGCTCGTTCGCGTCGAGGATCTCCTGTCGCGCCGCGCGGCCGAGCTCGTCGAAGACACTCCCCTCTTCCCGAAGGCTCCTTGGATCGCGGACTTCTCGCGACTTGCCCCCGACGAGCGGTTCTTTCCGCTCGAGGAGTTCACGCGCACGCTCGCCTACGCGTGGAGCCGCCGGCGCGACCTGTGGCAGTACGCTCCCCCGCTCGGTCTCGAGGAGCTGCGCGTCGAGGTGTCGCGCCGCCTCGGGGAACACGGCGTCACGCGCTCGCCCGACGAGATGCTCGTCGTCAGCGGCGCGCAGCAGGGGCTCGACCTGCTCTTCCGCACCTTCACGGATCCCGAGGACGTGGTCGCCGTCGAATCCCCGACCTACTCGGGCGCGCTGACCCTCGCGCGCCTGGCGGGTGTTTCTCTCCTGCCCCTGCCGATGGACGCCGAAGGACCCGATCCGCGCCCGCTCCACGCGCGCGGCGCCAGGCTCGTGTACCTCATGCCCGAGCGCCAGAACCCGACAGGCGTCACCGCGAGCGAGGAGCGCCGCGCCGCCGTTCTCGAGGCGGCGCTCTCGTCGGGGGCGCTCGTCATCGAGGATGGCTACGAAGAGCCCGAGCCCGGCCGCCTGCCCCTGGCGGCGCGCGAGCCGGAGCGCACCGTGTGGCTCGGGACGCTCTCGAAGGACCTCGTTCCGGGCTTCCGCATCGGCTGGATCGCCGCCGCCCGGCCGGTCATCGAGAGGCTGGCCCGGATGAAGAAGGCGACCGACTTCCAGACGCCCGTTCCTCTGCAGGCGGCGGTCGCGGCGTTCCTGCGCGCGGGATCGGACCGGAAGGCGCGCTCGAGCCGGGCCGAGGAAGTGGCGCTGCGCGCCGCCGCGGCGTCCGCGGCGCTCGCCCGGCACCTGCCGGAAACCGGGTGGTGGGGGGGCGAGGGATCGAATCCTCTGTTCTGGCTCCACCTTCCCGAGGGGGTCTCCGGCCGGCGCGTGGCGGAGGCCGCGGCGGCGCGCGGAGTCGGCGTCGCCCCGGGCCAGGACTTCGATCCGAAGCGCGAGGACCGCCCCAACGTGCGGTTGTCGGTGTCGCGCGTCGAGCGCCGCGACATCGAGCCCGGAATCGCGCTGCTCGGCGAGGCGCTGTCCGAAGTCAGGTCGAGGTCCGGCGCGCCGATCGCGGCGCCGGTGGTGTGAAGAAGCAGGAGGCAGGAGGCAGGAAGCAGGAGGCGGATGCAGGAAGCAGGGGGGAATCGACAGGTCAGGCAGCGTCCGGCCTGCCTCCTGCGGCCTGCCTCCTCAATGAAGGGAGCGACGATGACCACGAACGATAGTTTCCGGCTCAAGGTGGGTCTCGCGGAGATGCTGAAGGGCGGCGTCATCATGGACGTCGTCAACGCCGAGCAGGCGAAGATCGCCGAGGCGGCGGGCGCGGCCGCCGTCATGGCGCTCGAGCGTGTTCCGGCCGACATCCGGCGCGACGGGGGAGTCGCGCGCATGTCGCCGGTCTCGAAGATCCGGGAGATCCAGCAGGCGGTCTCGATTCCGGTCATGGCCAAGTGCCGCATCGGGCACCTCGCCGAGGCGCGGGTGCTCGAGGCGCTCAAGGTGGATTTCATCGACGAATCCGAGGTCCTGACCCCGGCCGACGAGGAGAACCACGTCTCCAAGCACGAGTTCACCGTCCCGTTCGTCTGCGGCTGCCGCAATCTCGGCGAAGCGCTGCGGCGCATCGGGGAGGGGGCGGCGATGATCCGCACGAAGGGGGAGGCGGGCACGGGCGACATCGTGCACGCGGTCAAGCACCTGCGCGAGGTCCATCGGGAGATGCGCATGCTGACGCAGCTTTCGAAGGACGAGCTCATGGCCGCGGCCAAGCGCCTCCAGGCCCCGTACGAGCTGGTGGTCGCGGTGGCCGAGACGGGCAAGCTCCCGGTGCCGAACTTCGCGGCCGGCGGGATCGCGACGCCCTCGGACGCGGCGCTCTGCATGCAGCTCGGCGCCGAGGCGGTGTTCGTCGGCTCGGGCATCTTCAAGTCGGACGACCCGGAGAACCGGGCGCGCGCGATCGTCAAGGCGACGACGCACTGGCGGGACGCCCAGGCCCTCCTCGCGGCCGAAGAGTCGCTCGGCTCGGGCATGAAGGGGATCGAAGCGGCGAGCCTCCCCGAAGAGGCGCAACTGCAGACGCGGGGATGGTAGAGGCGGGGAACAGGAGGCAGGAGGCCGGCGGCGGGCGAGGCGTCGCCATCCTGGCGCTCCAGGGCGACTTCGAGGCGCACGGCCGGGCGCTGGCCGACATCGGAATCGAGAGCTTCGAGGCGAAGCGGCCCGGGGATCTCGCCGCGGCGGAGGGCCTGATCCTGCCGGGAGGGGAGTCGACCACCCTCTGGAAGTTCTTCGAGGCCGAGCCATGGGAGGAAGCCTTCCGCGCGTTCGCGGCCGGGGGACGGCCCATCCTCGGGACCTGCGCCGGGGCGATCCTCCTCGCCCGGGAGGTCTCGAACCCCTCCCAGAAAGGCCTCGGGCTCGTGGACATGGCCGTCGAACGCAACGCGTACGGCCGCCAGGTCGACTCGTTCGTCGGCGAGATCGCCTGCCCGGCGCTCGGCGGACCGATGCCGGCGGTCTTCATCCGCGCCCCGCGGATCCGGAGCGCGGGTCCCGGCGTCGAAGTCCTCGCGCGTCACGACGGAGAGCCGGTCCTCGTGCGGCAGGGCAACGTGACGGCGGCGACGTTTCACCCGGAGCTGACCTCCGATCGCCGCCTGCACCGGCTGCTGTTCGAGAGCGCGGCCCGCAAGAGGAGGAGCGCATGAGCCTGGTCCGGACCGAACTGCGCGACGAGATCGCGATCCTGACGCTCGACCGGCCGAAGGCCAACGCCTTCTCGCCCGAGCTGGTCGCGCAGCTCTCGGCCGCGCTGGCGGCGCAGTCGAAGGCCCGCGCCGTCGTGCTCGCCTCCGCGCTGCCGGGGATGTTCTCCGCGGGATGGGACCTGCCCCTGCTCGTCGATCGGGACCGGGCGGGGATGGAGGAGTTCGTCGGCGCGTACAGCGATCTCGTGCGGCAGATCTTCGTCTTCGGGCCTCCGGTCGTCGCCGCTCTGTCGGGCCACGCCATCGCCGGGGGCCTGATCGCGGTCATGGGCGCCGACGAGCGGCTCGGGGCCGAGGGCCGGGGAAAGCTCGGCCTGTCCGAGGTCATCCTCGGGGTCTCGGTGCCGGCATGCCTGATGGAGCCGTTTCGCCACGTCGTCGGCGCGCGCCACATGGAGCGGCTGGCCGCGACGGGGGAGAACGTCACGATGGAGCAGGCGCTGGCGATCGGCCTCGTGGATGCGGTCGTGCCGGCCGGGGAGCTGCTCGACCGCGCCCTCGAGAGGGCCCGCTTTCTCGCGGGACTGTCGGGCGCGGCCTATGCCGCCATCAAGCTGCGTTCCCGCGCGGCGGCCATCGCGCGGTTCGACCAGGCGCGCGATCACGATCCCTTCCTCGACTTCTGGTTCAGCGAGGACGCGCGCTTCCGGCTCAAGGACATGGTCGCGCGCCTGTCGGGCCGTTGAGCTCGGCCGACGAGGTCCTCGAAGCCCTCGACCTTTCCCGGGCCGAGCCGGGATCGGGGTTTCTCGAGGCGCTCTTCGCCCGCTTCAACGCGAGGGTGCCGTTCGAGAACGCCTCCAAGATCGTCCGCGACGCCGACGTGGCCGAACCCGCCGGAAAGCCCCGGACTCCGGACCTGTTCTGGGAGGACCACCTCGCGCTCGGCGCGGGGGGGACCTGCTTTGCGCGGGTGGCCGCGTTCGACTGGCTTCTTCGCGAGCTCGGCTACCGCACCCGCCGCGTTCTCGGAAAGGTGAACCGCGACGGCGACCACGCCGCCCTTCTCGTCGAGACCGCGGCGGGGGAGTCGATCGTGGACGTCGGGTTCCCGCTGCCCGCCGTCCTCGCGGCGCGCCCGGGCCCGGTGGCGACGCCCCACGGGGAGCTCGAGATCGTCGAGACGGCGCAGGGGTGGAGCGTCAGGTTCGGGGAGGGGGTCCCCGAGGGTCCGCGCGGCCTCGAGGTCTTCGCCGAACCGGTCCCGGCCGAACGGTTCACGGCGCTCTGGCGCGACACGTACCGCCCGGGGTCGAAGTTCCTGCTCGAGGTCTGCCTGCGGCGGGATCTCGGCAACCGCGTTCTCTCCTACGCCGCCGGCGAGTTGCGCGTGGACGATCTCCACTCGCGGCTGCGGCTTCCGCTGGCGGCGGCGCCCGAGAAGGCGATCTCCGAGCACTTCGGAGTGGACGCGAGCCTGCTCGCGCGGGCCTTCGCGCTGACCGGCCGGCCGGCGCCGGCGGGGGAGAGCCCGACCCTGGCCGCCTACCTCGAGACGACGGCGCCCGCCGGCGAGGCCTACGGTGCGATCTCGACGCCGGAGGGCTACCGGCGCCTGGTCGGCGGAATGGCCGACGTCGTCGCGCAGTCCGATCTTCCGGGCGGCTTCCGCCTGCGCCTGTCTCCCGCTGCGGGAGGGCCGGCCGACGACACGCTCGCCATCGAGGAGGACGTCGCCGCCGATCCCGAAGCGCGGAGGATCGCGGTGGTGCGCCGGCAGGGCGCGTCGACCTTCGCCTCGTCGTACCGGGTGCTGGCGCGCGCGGGAAAGACCTACCTCGTTCGCGAGGCGGTCCTGCACGGCCGCCGCGACGATCTCCTGCGCAACGATTCCCTGCGCGGCCGCCTGGCGGGGACGCTCGCCGTGGATCTGCTCGCGTGGGCGAGGATGCTCTGAGCCGCTAGAACCGGAAGGATCGCTCGGACTCGAGCAGCCGCAGGCGCGGCTCGTCGAGGGCCGCGACCTCGCGGCGGATCCGGGATAGGGACGGCGGCTTCATGTGGTACAGGTACACGGGCACCCGCGCCGGGGCCTTCTCGAGCTCGCGGGGCAGGAGCGCGGGCGTCAGGTGGCAGGAGGCGCGCGCCACGTCCGCCTGGGCGTTCGAGAACGACACCTCGAGGAAGATTGCCTTGAGCTCGGCCGCGCGGCGCGCCCGCTTCCAGAGTCCCTCGGTCGGCATCGTGTCGCCGGAGAACAGCACGGCGCGGCCGGGCTTCGAGACGAGGTAGCCGAAGGCGGGCACCAGGTGGTCCACCGGCAGCGGCAGGAGCGAGAGGCCGCCGGCGCGAAAGGGCCTGCCGGCCGCGACCGGGCGGTACACGAGCGTCGGCTTCGCGCGCGACGGCAGGCGGCTGAAGTCCGGCCAGACGACGTCGTTGAAGAGGTGGCGGCGCAGGGAGGCCAGCACCGGAGGGGGCGCCGCGACCTCGAGGGGCGCCGGCCGCCCGTAGAGGTTCTCGAGCAGGAAGGGAAGCGACGCGACGTGGTCGAAGTGGGCGTGGGTCAACACGACCCGCCGGATCCGGCGCTGCGCCGACAGCGGCAGCGCGTCGGTGAGGGAGCCCGCGTCGAGCGCGGTCTCGCCGTCGAGGAGGAAGGTCGTCATGCGGTACCCCGGCGCCGACCCGCCGTAGGGTCCGAGGGCGCGGACGGCGAGCGACGTTCGGGGAGGCACGATGCGGATTGTACGGGATCGCCCGCGCCGGGGCCGTCTCCTAGAAGCTCGGCCCGATGTAGAAGACGAACTTGAAGTTGCTGCAGCTGTCCGTGGGCTGGGCCGTCAGGCCGGTCACGAAACACTGGGCCGGCGTGAGCGTCCCCTTGAAGTTCCACTGCTTCGCGAAGTCGAAGTGCAGGGGAAGCCCCAGGAAGTTGACCTCGAGCCCGAACCCGTAGTCGGCCAGGCCGCCGCTCGAGCCGTGGCAGCCCTCGACGCCGACGCCCCCGATGCCGCAGAGGGTGTAGTCGGACCAGAACTGGAACGGCTGGTTCTTGAGGGCCGCGCCGCCGACGTCCACGAAGGCCTTGGCGCGGACGTCGCGGAACCCGAGGATCGGCGTGGCCAGGAAGTCGATGAGCGGGAAGCGCAGCTCGAGATTCAGGAACCCGGCGGTGTTTCCGAAGATGCCGTACACGGGCAGCCGGCGCAGCGTGTCGAGGCCGCCGTAGGCGAGCACGTCGGGAAGGTTGCCGGAGGCCCGGAAGCCGTAGAGGCGGACCGCGATGAGCGAGCGCCGCGTGAGCTTGAAGTAGTGGCGCAGGTCGGCCGTCGCGTCGAAGGAGAGCGTCGGTCCGCTCGCGTCGGGCAGCTTCGTGCCGCCGGTGTACGGGGCGTACGTGATGCCGAGCGACATGCGGCGCCCCGAGATCGGGCCGAACTCCAGGTACTCGGCGGTGTCGCCGACGAGCTTGGCGCCGAAGAGCGGGAAGTTGTTCTCCGACGGGACGAAGAGCGCCGCGCCCCCGCTCTCGCTGTTGCCGCCGACCCAGAGGGGATACGCGTCGTACTTGCGCGAGACGAACCCGACGCTGCCCTCGAGGCGGTAGTAGCGGTTGAGCGGGTACGCCCCGAACACGTTGCCGCCGATGAACTTGAACGGGTTGCTGACGCGCGTGATCTGGCCGTTGTTGACGTCCTGAACGACGTAGTACTGGCTCTGGTAGTAACCCTGGATTCCCTTGGCCAGGCGCTGGGAGAGGTCGACGTAGGCGGCCTCGTAGTCCACGAACGACGACACCGACTGGAGGGAGAAGATCAGGCGGCGGTCGCCGAGGTTGTCCCCGAACACGAGGTACGTGTTCGAGAGGAACGTCGAGTCGGCCGACACGCCCACGTTGATCGACGCGTCCTCGAGGGTCAGCTTGCGGCTGGGGCGCTTGTCGATCTTCTCCGGGTCGATGGAGACCTCGATCGGGGGCTGGTACGGCGGAATCGTCGTCGGCCCGGCCGGCGAGGGGGCGGGATTGAGCTCGGCGAGCTTGTGGAAGGGCTTCTTCGCGTCCGTGACGTAGAGCATGAACCGGCGCTTGTAGTACGCCGAGAAGACCAGCCGCTCCGCGCCGTCGCGGCCCACGAGGACGACCGGCGAGAAGCAGCCTCCGACCACGTTGGTGTAGAGGCTGGTCTCGCCGTTGTCGAGGTTGATCGCGTAGATGTTGAAGATGCCGTTGACGCGGTCCGAAGTGAAATAGAGCGTCTTGCCGTCGGGCGAGAGGGACGCGTCCTCGTCGTTCCAGTCGCCGTAGGTGATCTGCTCGCGGGAGCCCGAGACGCCGGGCCGGATGCGGAAGATCTTCGCCTTCAGGCCCTGGACCGACGAGTAGTAGAGCCACTGGCCGTCGGGCGAGTAGGCCGGGGCGTAGTCGTAGGCGTCGTCGTTGGTCAGGTTCGTGATCGTCTTCGTATCGAGGTTGTAGGCGAAGATGTCGGAGCGGCCGTTCTGGATCGCCCGGAACGCGACCGTGCGCCCGTCCGGCGTGAACGCCGGGTTCAACTGCTGGTCGAGGCCGGGCATCGGGATCATCGAGCGGATACTGCCGTCGAGCGCGTTCAGGAGGAGCAGCTCGCGGCCGCGCTCGCGGCGCACGAAGACGGCGATCGTGTTGCCGTCGGGCGAGACCGCCAGGTCCACGCCGCCGATCGGGCCGGTCGTCAGCCACTGGGCGACGATGTACTCGTAGTCGGTCTTGTAGCCCTTCGTCAGGTTCTTGAAGAGCTTGCGGTCGCGGGCGGAGACCACGACGATGTTGGCGTCCTCGCCGAGCGTCGAGATCGCCGCCCCGAGGTCGCCGGACGGGAACGCGCGGACCGAGAGCTCGACCGAGCTGTTCTCCTCGGTCAGGCGGACGCGGTCGCCGAAGTCGATCGGCTCGCCCGTGTCGGTCAGGATCTTCAGGAACCGCTTGCGCAGGTAGCGCCGGAAGCGGACGTCGAACTCCTCGGAGGAGATGCCGAACGTGCGCTGCAGGACGCGGGTCAGGTTGGGCCCGAGCTGGCCGCGGTACTCGAAGACGAAGTCCCGCACGCCGTCGGGGCCCCACTCGGTCCGGATGAACTCGAAGACCGCGTGGCCGAACCGGTAGGCGAAGAAGCCGTAGATCTGGCGCTCGGCGATCTCGGGGATCTGGTCGTTCAGGACGGCGTCGCGCAGGACCATCTCGTCCTTGCTGTCCTCGTCGTTGCCGAAGTAGGAGGCCATGCCCTCCGTCAGCCACTGGGGGGCGCCCGACGTGTAGGCCCGCAGGAAGTTGCCGCCGAAGAAGATCTCGAACTGGAAGACGTGGGTCAGCTCGTGGGCGATGAGCTTCTCGAGCTTCTCGTCCGGCAGGTCGACGGGAAGCACCATCCGGTTGCGGGTGGGCAGCGCGAAGGCGCCGACCCCCTCGGGGATGAAGTCCTGGAGGGTGTTCGTCTGCTCGAACTCGGAGTGGGTCGAGTAATAGATGATGTTGATCGGCTTCGGGATCTGGAAGTTCAGGGCGCGCGAGATGTCGTCGTAGGCGCTCTCGGCGTAGGACGCGACCTTTTGCAGGGACACCTGGTCGCGGTCGTAGAAGTAGATCGCGAAGTGCGTCGAGTGGTAGATCTTCCAGTTGAACGTGTCGTAGACGATCTTGTTCTTGCCGAAATAGTCGTAGTAGGGGCTCTGGACGGGCACCTGCGCGGCCGCGGGCAGCGCGGCGGCGAAGACGAAGAGGGCGGCGAGCCAGGCTTTCTTCATGGGTTCTCGGAGGAGGTCCTCAGTCGGTGAAGATGTAGCGCTCCGCCTCGCGGTCGCGCGGGACGAAGGTGTTGAGGATCTGGTTCTCGAGCGAGAAGAGGTTTTCGAACAGGCCCTGCAGCTCGTCGCGCTGCTTGCTGCCGGTCTGGCGGAAGTCCTTGAACTCGTCCTGGAGGAGCTTCTCGCCGGTCCGCCCGTCGAGGACGAGGAAGACGATGTCGAAGACGAAGCCCGTCTGCTCGACGTAGACCTGCCGGTAGTAGGTCCGGCCGTCGATGGGGGACTGGTATTCCTCCGTCTTATAGCCCGACCGGTCCTCGACGCGGAACTCGAGGCTGCCCGACACGATCAGCTCGGCCGAGGTCTGCGTCCCGACCGCGGCCCAGAACTCCTGGGCGCGGGCGAGGTCGGCGAGGTTCTGGGTCGGCAGCTTGACGTCGGGCGGCGTCTGGATGACGTCGAACTTCGTCTTCTTCTCCAGCTGCTTCTTCAGGAACCGGTGGAACTCGGCCTGGACGTCCACGTTGGCGAGGCGCTTGTCCTTGGCCTTCTCGGGGTCGCTGACGAGGAGGAAGGGGGCCAGCGCGATCCGCTCGTTTCCCCGCAGCGGCAGCTTGGGCCGCAGGGGAAGGCGCAGCTTGACCTGGTCGACCCCCGCCAGCGCCGGGGCGGCGGCGAAGAGGACCGCGAGCAGGGCGGCCAGAGCCCGCCCGGAGGCCTTACGGAGCACCGGAGGCCTTTCCGGTCGTCTTCGTGTACGCCGTGTAGAACTCGGCGAACCGCGCGTAGTTGCGGCGGATGTAGTTGTTGTTCGGATCGATCTCGAGCGCCCGCTTGTACTCGCTCAGGGCGCGCGCGAAGTCGCCGCTCGCCTCGAGGGCCACGGCCAGGTTGTTGTGGGCGCGGGCGTTGTCCGGGGACTTGCCGACGGCCTGCTCGTAGCGGAACGCCGCCTCGCGCCACAGGCCCTTCTTCGCGACCGCGGTGCCGAAGGCGATCTGCGTGGACGCCTTCTCCGTGTGGGAGTAGGACGTGCAGGCTCCCGCGACAACAAGTAAGAAGAGAACGGCGGTGCGGTCCAGCTTCAAGCGTCTCCTTCGCCTCGTGCCTCGCGGCCGGGTCGGTATTATAGGTTTCCTGTCGCTCCGGGATCCGGGAATTGTCGATCCCCCTTTCATGAGGAGTACGTTAAAGAGGTGAGCTCGGGTTTGGCTTCGCGCTGCGCCGCCATTTCCTGGGCCCGGGGGCGCGCCCTGACCCCCCAGCGGCTGTGGCCGGTCCTGCGCGCCCGGGGAGGGGTCGAGGCGCTCCTGGCCTCGAGCGAGGACGAGCTCGCGGCGGATTTCAAATCGCCGGATCTGGCGCGGGCCGTTCTGCGGGGCGCCGAGGACGCGGGTGCCCTGCAGTGGGCGGCCGGAATCGAGCGCACCGGCGTGCGGATCGTGACGGCCTTCGACGACGAGTACCCGGCGCCGCTGCGGGAGATCTCCGATCCGCCGTTTCTGCTCCATGCAATTGGACGCGTCGAGCGGCTGCGCCTCCCGGCGGTCGCCGTGGTCGGGTCCCGGGACGCCTCCCGGTACGGCCGGGACGTGGCGTGGCGCCTCGCCCGCGAGCTCTCGAGCGCGGGCGTCGCGGTCATCTCGGGCTTCGCGCGGGGCGTCGACGCCGCGGCGCACGAGGCGGCGCTCGAAGGGCCCGGCGGCACCGTGGCCGTCCTCGGCTGCGGCCTCGACGTGAACTACCCGCGCGAGCACCGGGAGCTCAAGGAGAGGATGTCCGCGGACCATCTCCTTCTCTCCGAGTACCAGCCGGGCTCGGAGCCGCGTCCCCAGAATTTCCCGATTCGCAACCGGATCATCGCGGGGCTTTCCGCGGGCGTCGTCGTCGTGGAGGCCTCGAAGCGCTCGGGGTCGCTCATCACGGCGCGCCTCGCCAACGATTTCGGCCGGGACGTCTTCGCGGTGCCGGGCTCGGTCTTCTCGCCGACGTCGGCCGGCACCCACGAGCTCCTGCGCGACGGGGCGATCCTCTGCCGCGGCGCGGAGGACGTCCTCGCCGAGCTCTTCCCGTCCGTCGGGACGCCGCGCCCGAGCGTCGCGCCGTCTCCGCTGGCGGCCGCGGAGCTTTCCACCGAGGCGCGGCGCATCTTCGACGCGCTCTGCCGGGAGGAGGGGCTTTCGGCCGAGGACCTCGCGAGCGCCCTCGACCTTCCCGCGGCCACGGTGCTCGCGAGCCTCTTCGAGCTCGAAGGCGCGGGGGTGGCAGTTCCGGTGGAAGGCGGGAGGTACGGGGTGGCGAGGAGGTGAGGAGGTGAGGGCGGGGAGCGGGAGGCAGGAAAGTAGTGTGCGGGGAGCGGGGGACAGGAGCGGTCGTGGGCGGCGAGGATCGGGCCATGGGGACGAGGCCGCGTTCTTTGCGCAAGTCGTTCTCTCCGCGACCGCTTACTGCTTGCGGCTCGCTGCCCCGTCGTCCCGGGGAATGGGCTGGCGTTATGGACGATGCCGAAGCCGTTGGTTTGCTCTTTCTTTCCTGATGTGAGACCGTCCGTCGCCCTAAATGGCCAAATCCATCGTCATCGTCGAGTCGCCCGCGAAGGCCAAGACCCTCGAGAAGTTCCTCGGCAAGGACTTCAAGGTCCTCGCCTCCTACGGCCACGTGCGCGACCTTCCCCGCAAGGGGCTCGGCGTGGACCGCGAGCACGCCTACAAGCCGACGTACGAGCTGCTCGTCGGCAAGGAAAAGACGATCAACGAGCTGAAGAAGGCGGCCAAGGCCGCCGACAACGTCTACCTCGCGGCCGACCCCGACCGCGAGGGCGAGGCGATCTCCTGGCACCTGCAGGAGGCCCTGAAGCCCGGCGCCGGCAAGACGGTGTTCCGCCGGGTCCGCTTCAACGAGATCACGAAGAAGGCCGTGCTCGCCGCCATGGACGCCGCCGGCGAGATCGACGGGCGGCTCGTGGACGCGCAGCAGGCGCGGCGCATCATCGACCGGCTGGTCGGCTACGAGGTCTCGGACCTGCTCTGGAAGAAGATCTGGCGGGGACTGTCCGCCGGCCGCGTGCAGACGGTGGCGCTGAGGATCATCTGCGAGCGCGAGGACGAGATCGAGGCCTTCGTGCCGGTCGAGTACTGGTCGGTGGACGCGACGCTCGAGGGCAAGACGCCTCCGGCCTTCACCGCGCGGCTGTCCACTTTCGACGGCGAGAAGCTCAAGTTCGACGGCTCGGATCCGCGCCTGGCCAACGAGGCCGCGGCGATGCGGGTGCGCGACGACGTGGCCGGCGCCGAGTGGAAGGTCGCCTCGGTCGAAAGCTCCGAGCGCCGCAAGAACCCGGCGCCCCCGTTCATCACCTCGCAGCTCCAGCAGGCGGCGGCGCGGCGCCTCGGGTTCGCGGTGCGCCGGACGATGCAGATCGCGCAGCGCCTCTACGAGGGCCGCGAGATCCCGGGCCGCGGAACGGTCGGCCTCATCACCTACATGCGCACCGACTCGACCCGCGTCTCCCAGGACGCCCTGACGTCCGTCCGGGAGCTCATCGGCTCGCAGTACGGGCCGGCGTCGCTGCCGGAGTCCCCGCGCTACTTCAAGAGCCGCCGCGACACGCAGGACGCGCACGAGGCGATCCGCCCGACGTACCTCGACCTGCCTCCCGACGAGGTCGCCCGGCACGTGGCCCCCGACGAGGCCAAGCTCTACCGCCTGATCTGGCAGCGCTTCGTGGCCTCGCAGATGGCGCCGGCGGTCTACGACACGACCGCGGCCGAGATCGCCGTCGGCCGCGCCGTGTACCGCGCCTCGGGCTCGACCCTGAAGTTCCCCGGCTACCTCGCCGCCTACGGAATCTCGGAGGAGGACGAGGAGGAGACCGACAAGGACGCGCCGAAGCTCCCGCCCCTGACGCAGGGCGAGACGCTGAAGCTCGTCGAGGTCCGCCCCGAGAAGAAGGAGACGCAGCCGCCCCCGCGGTTCAACGAGGCTTCCCTCGTCAAGTTCCTCGAGGAAAACGGCATCGGACGCCCGTCGACCTACGCGGAGATCCTGCGCAAGATCGAAGAGCGCCGCTACGTCCACCGCAAGGACCGCCGGTTCATCCCGACCGCGCTCGGACGGACGGTCATCGAGCTCCTGATCCCGTACTTCGACGACTTCTTCGAGACCTCCTATACCGCGCGGATGGAGGAGGCGCTCGACGAGGTCGAGGAGGGCAAGCTCTCCTGGACGAAGGCGCTCGCGGAATTCGACAAGACCTTCACCCGGGACCGCAACCGCGCCCTCGAAGGCATGGTCTCGGGCAAGGCCGGGATCCCGCTGGCCCAGGCGAAGAAGCTCGAGCTCTCGGTCGTGCCCGCGATCGACGAGAAGTGCCCGGAGTGCGGCAAGAAGCTCAAGCTCCGCATGGGCAAGAACGGCCTCTTCGTGGCCTGCAGCGGCTACCCCGGCTGCACCTACACGCTGAACATCCCGGACCCGGAGGAGGACGTCGTCGACGTGTCCGACATCGAGAACACGACGTGCGACGAGTGCGGCTCCCCGATGAAGCTGCGCCAGAGCCGCACGGGCTCGACCTTCCTCGGCTGCACCGCGTACCCGAAGTGCCGCAACGTGGTCAACGTCGCGGTGGCGGGCGGCAAGGCCGAGGCGCGGCCTGACGAGCCGACCGGGGAGAAGTGCCCGCGCTGCGGCAACGAGCTCGTGCGCCGCCACGGACGCTACGGGGCCTACGTCTCGTGCTCCAACTACCCGGCGTGCAAGTACAAGCCGCCCAAGCCGATCAAGGACACGGGCGTGCGGTGCCCGAAGGACGGCGGCATCATCGCCGAGCGCCGCGGCCGCTTCCGCCCGTTCTACGGCTGCGTGAACTACCCGAACTGCGACTTTTCGCTGTCGGTGCGCCCGATCCCCGAGGCCTGCCCGCAGTGCGGCAACCCGTACCTGCTCCACCGCGAGAGAAAGTCGGGCAACGTCTTCGCCTGCGACAAGGCAGGCTGCGGGTTCGAGAAGCCCGCCGGCGCGCTGCCCGAGATCATCGAGGTCGTCCCGGAAGCTCCGCCGGAGGTCCCGGGCGCCGTCGTGGCGGCCGCCGCGGCGAAGAAGCCGCGCGCCCGCCGCGCCGCCAAGGCGTAGGAGCGGCTCGCAGGGCGGTGCACCGGCGCCGGAAGAGATCCCTCGCGGAGCCCTCCCCGAGCGAACCCGAGGGCCCTTTCGATGAAGAAGAGCGTTTCGCATTCTCGAGGGCGAGCACCCCGGCTCGAGCCGAGCGTGCGACTGTTCGCGCCGCGCTCCCACCCTGTCATCCCGAGCGCAGCGAGGGATCCCTTTAGAGTCCGGGTGCGGCTCGACGAGCGACCCCGCGAGGCCGCCCCTTGAAGGCTCCCTGGGAGAAATTCTCGCTGCCCGCCAACGCGACGGCCTACGCCGCGGGCTCGTCGGCCGAATTCATCCGGACGATCCGTGAAGTGTTCGGCCCCCTCGTCGAGCGGGTCGAGGCGTTTCTCCCCGGGCCGCACGCGTGGCTGATGGCCGAAGTTCCGGGCGAAGGCTCGCTCTCCGCGTTCTTCCGCGACCTCGCCCGGCGTCTCGAGCCCGCCGGCTCCCTCTGGGTCGTCTTTCCCAAGAAGCCGTTCGCCGCCGAGCTGCGGTTCCCGTACCTGTGGCTGGACGTGCAGAAGGCGGGCCTGGCCGCCGGGCTCGTGGACAACAAGGTCGCCGCCTTTTCTCCCCGGCTGACGGCCCTGCGCTTCGTGATCCCGCTCGCCCGGCGGCGCAGGGCTTGAGCGCAGCGGCTTGCCGGTAGAATCGGCGGTCCCGATGAGTCCCCTCCCCGTCACGATCGTGGGCGCCGGCCTGGCCGGCTCCGAGTGCGCCTGGCAGCTCGCGCGCCGGGGCCACCGCGTTCGCCTCTTCGAGATGCGGCCGAAGGTCGGGACCTCGGCCCACCAGACGGACCGCTGCGCCGAGCTCGTGTGCTCGAACTCCTTCCGCTCGGACAACCCGCGCAACGCCGTCGGCCTCCTGAAACGCGAGATGGAAGCGCTGGACTCGCTCGTCGTCCGCTGCGCGCGCGCCGCGGCGGTGCCCGCCGGCGACGCGCTCGCGATGGACCGCGGCGTCTTCGCGGACCTCGTGACCGAGGCGATCGCCGCCCGGCCCGAGATCGAGCTCGTGCGCGAGGAGGTCGGCGAGATTCCCCGGGAGGGCCTGGTCGTCCTGGCGACCGGGCCCCTCACGTCGCCGGCGCTCGATGGCGCGATCGGCGCGCTGCTCGGCACCGAGGACCTCTACTTCTACGACTCGATGGCGCCGATCGTCGAGGCCTCGTCCCTCGACTTCTCGAAGATGTACGCGCTCTCGCGCTACGGCAAGGGAGACGGCGAGGACTACTGGAACTGCCCGCTCTCGCGGGAGGAGTACGAGCGGTTCCTCGATGCGCTGCTCTCGGGCGAGACCGTGCCGATCAAGGACTTCGAGAAGGGCGTCTATTTCGAGGGATGCCTGCCGATCGAGGTCATGGCCGAGCGGGGGCGCGAGACGCTGCGGCACGGGCCGATGAAGCCGATGGGGCTGCCGGACCCCCGGACGGGCCGCAACCCGTGGGCGGTCGTGCAGCTGCGCCAGGACGACCTCGCGAAGGAGCATTACAACCTGGTGGGCTTCCAGACGAAGCTGAAGATCCCCGAGCAGCAGCGCGTCTTCCGCATGATCCCGGGCCTCGAGAACGCGGCGTTCGCGCGCTACGGGATGCTCCACCGGAACACGTACATCCACGCGCCGGCGCACCTCGACCGGTTCTGGCGCATGCGCCGCGAGCCGCGGATCTTCTTCGCCGGGCAGATCACGGGCGTCGAGGGCTACGTCGAGAGCGCCGCGACCGGCCTCGCCGTGGGGCTGACGCTCGCCCAGGTCCTCGAGGGACGCGAGCCCGTCCCGGTGCCGTACACGACGGCGATCGGCTCGCTCGCCCGGCACTGCTCCGAGCGGCCCCCGGCGGAGAAATTCGAGCCGATGAACGTGACGTTCGGGTTGATCGAGGATTCGTCCCACTCTCCCGTGCGCGACAAGCAGCTGCGGCGCCAGCAGCTGGCCGACCGGGCGCTCGCGGCGATCGGGGAGTGGAAGTCGCACGTTTGCGAGTCCGGCATGGCCGTGCCGGGCTGACGGGGAGAGCCATGCTGACCTGGCAGGACATCCAAGACGCGAAGAGGCGCCTCGCCGGCGTGGCGCACCGGACGCCCGTCCTGACGTCGCGCCAGTTCGACGAGGCGGCGGGAGCGACGGTCTTCTTCAAGGCCGAGAACCTCCAGCGCGGCGGCGCGTTCAAGTTCCGCGGCGCGTACAACAAGATCAAGGCGGAGACCGAGCGGCAGACGTTCTCCGCCGTCGTCGCCTTCTCGTCGGGCAACCACGCGCAGGCCGTGGCGCTCGTCTCGCGCCTGCTCGGCATCCGGGCGACGGTCGTCATGCCGACCGACGCGCCGCAGGCCAAGATCGACGCGACGCGGGGCTACGGAGCCGAGGTCGTGCTCTACGACCGCTCGACGCAGAGCCGCGACGATCTCGCCGAAGAGCTCTGCCGCGAGCGCGGCGCCGTCCTCGTGCCTCCCTTCGACGACGAGCTCGTCATGGCCGGGCAGGCGACGGGCGCGGTCGAGCTGCTCGAGGACGTTCCGGATCTCGACGCGATCGTCGTGTGCGTCTCGGGCGGAGGCCTCATCGGCGGCTGGGCGACCGCCGCGCGTCACCTGCGTCCGGGCATCGCGGTCTACGGCGCCGAGCCCGAGGCCGCCGACGACACCAGGCGCTCGCTCGCGGCCGGCCGGCGCGTCGAGGTCGCCGAGAACCCCACGATCGCCGACGGCCTGAGGGTGACGTCGCCGGGCAAGCTGACGTTTCCCATCGTCCAGGAGACCGTGAAGGACATCCTCCTCGTCTCCGACGACGAGATGATCGAGACGCTGACCTGGATGCTCGAGCGCATGAAGGTGCTCGTCGAGCCCTCGGGCGCGGCGGCCGCGGCGGCGGTGCGGCACCGCAAGGCCGATTTCTCGGGACAGCGCGTCGGCGTGGTGCTCTCGGGAGGCAACGTGGACCTCGGCAAGCTGGCCGGGTACATCGGGGCCCGGGCCGGCCTTTGAGCTTCCTTAATTCCGGCGCCCGCGCCCGGCGGTCGTTTATCAATGGCGCCATGACGACGGCTCTGGCCATCGGGATGGCTTCGACCGGGCTCTCCTGCAGGGCCCGCGAGCAGGCGGCCGGCGGGGCGATCGCGCCCCCGCGGGGCGCGCCCCCGGCCGCCGCCACCCCGAACGCCGGGGGCGCGCTGCCCGAGCCGAACCGGGGGATCGCGGTCGGCGACACGCCTCCCGACTTCGCGCTGACCGACCAGACGGGCCGGACCGTGCGGCTGTCGGAGCTTCGCGGCGAGCCCGTCGCCCTCACCTTCGTCTACACGCGCTGCCCGGACGCGACGGCCTGCCCGATGACGATGGCGCGCTTCGCGAAGCTGAACGCGGAGATCGCGGGCCGCAAGCTCGGGCGCCTGCTCGCCATCACCGTGGACCCGGAAAACGACACGCCGGCCGTGCTCGCGGACTACGCGACGCGGATCGGCGCCGACCCCGCGCGCTGGAAGTTCCTGACGGGGGACGCGAAGGCCCTGGCGCGCGTCGCGGAGACGTTCGGGGTCCTCTACTATCCCGAGCACGGAAAGATCGTCCACACGCAGGCCGTCGCCGTTCTCGACCCCGAGGGGCGCCTCTCGGCGATCACCTACGGCGCGGACTGGGAGCCCGAGCAGATCCTGAACGATCTCGAGAAAGCGAGGAAACCGTGAAGCGAACGCAACTCCTGGGGGGTCTCGCCTTCGGCGCGATCGCGGCCTGCGGCGTCGCCCTCTACGCGACGGAGCCCCATCCGTCGGAGCTCTTCAAGCAGTACTGCGCCAAGTGCCACGGCGAGGACGGCAAGGCCGACACGCCGAAGGGAAAGCAGCTCATGGCGCGCAAGTTCACCGACTCGGAGTGGCAGGAGGGCGTCACGAACTCGGAGCTCGTCAAGTCGGTCACCGACGGCAAGGAAGACATGCCGCCCTTCGGGAAGAAGCTGACGAAGGAGCAGATCGAGAGCCTCGTCAAGAACGACGTCCGGGGCTTCGCGAAGAAGAACTAGCGCCGCGCCGCGGCAGCGATCCGCGCGAAGACCGCGGCCGGGTCGTTTTCGACGAGCGGAAACCGCGACCTCTCCGCCGGGTCCCACTCGGCGGGCGTCCACTCCGCGACGATCCCGTCGAAGCGGCGATCGAGCGCGGAGGAGCCGGGATCGAGGCGCGTCACGACGCCGAGGCCCGTCGGGTAGGCCGGGATCACGAAGACGTCGAGGTCCGGCCGGTGCCGCGCGAGGATCGGCACGATCTTCCACACGTCGCCCGACCAGAAGCCGGTCGCGCGCGCGCGGCTCGACGTCGCGCGGTCGAGGGGCAGGCAGTCGTGGAAGAGCACGACCGAGCCGCGGGCGGCGCGGCGCTCCACGTGGACGAAGTCGCGCAGGGCCTGCTCGAAGAGGTGGAGCCCGTCGACGAAGGCGAGCGCGATCGGCGCCGCGCCGAAGAGCGCCTCCGCGTGGGCCGAGGCGAAGAAGGCGTCGCTCTCCATCGCGAAGGTCTTCGTCGCCGCGGCGAACGGGCGGGGCGCGACGGGGGCCGGGTCGACGCCCACGGCCAGCGTCGGGGGCCGGGCGAGGGACAGCGTCCGTCCCGCGTCCACGCCGATCTCGAGGTAGGCGGGGGGGCGCAGCTGCGCGTGGAAGCGGGCGAGCCAGGCGAGGTAGTCCTCGCCCGGCAGGCTCGCGCGGGCCATGCAGACGTGCGCGGCGAGGCAGTCGGGGTCGAGCGCCAGGGCGCGCCGGCAGGCCGCGATCGCGCCGGCGGCGTCGCCGGAGTCGAGGAGCGCCCGGGCCCTCGCGGCCTCCTCGGCGGCCGTCACGTCAGTAGACCGGCTCCTCGAGCGAAACGCCGAAGATCCCCGAGTACATCTTGGGGAAGAAGTGCGTGGACTTCTGCGGCAGGCGGTCGCCCGCGCCGACGACCGCCTCGACGTCGGACACGGTCGTCGGGCGCATGAGGACGGCCGCCTGCGCCTCTTTCTTCTCGACGGCGGCGATCGCGGATTCGGCGTCGGAGGTGAACGACACGTGCTCCCCGCGGGCGATCGCGTCGGGGTCCACCGACAGCAGCTTTCCGAAGAACGCGACTTCGAGCCCCGACACGTCGAGGCCCTTCCACGCCTCCGACCGGCCCTGCGGCCACGGAAGGGGCGGCGGATTCTCGCGCAGCGTCAGCAGCGTCGGACGGGCCGGGGGGGCGACGAGGACGAAGGCGGGGCGGATGCGCGAGTGCTTCTGCAGCGCCTCGAGCGCCTCGCCCGGCGAGGAGAGCTCGACCGTATCGAAGGAGTCCTTCGCGGCACCGAGCAGCCGGGCCGGGTTCCAGTCGGGCAGGCCGGACAGCAGCCGGTGGATCGGCCGGACGACGAGCCCCGGCGAGGCCATGTCGACGATCGCGCAAAGCTTGTACTTCGCGCCGGGCAGCTTCTCGGCGGCGGGGTCCTTCGAGAAGGAAAGGGCCGTCTCGTAGCGGTGGTGCCCGTCGGCGATGATGGCCTCCGCGTTCTTGACGAGCCCCTGGAGCTCGACGTGGGCGGCGTAGTCGGAGATGCGGAACGCGTCGTGGCGGACGCCGTCCGGGTCGGTCGCCGAGAGGGCGGGGGTGCGCCGCGTGGAGAGCGCCGCCGAAAGGGGAGCGCGCGTCATCAGGAAGACGAGCTCGAGGTCCGCCTTCGTCGCCGCGAGCAGCGCGAGGCGATCGGCCTTGGGCTTGGCGAGGGTGCGCTCGTGGGGCCGGACGATCCCGGCCTCGTACTCGGCCAGGCGAACGAGGCCGACGAGGGCGTCGCGGACGACCGTCCGGCCGCCGTCCGTGAAGGTCTGGCGATAGATCCAGAGGGCCGGGCGGCGCTCCTTCTCGAGCGTGCCGTCGGCCAGCCAGTCGGCGAGCGTCTTCGCGGCGCCCGCGTACGGGTCGTCGTCTTCCTTCCTGCGGCAGGTGATCCGGACGATGTTCTCGGGGGCCTGCGCGTAGAGCCGCTCCTGCCCGAGCGGCGAGATCTGGTCGTACGGCGGCGCGAAGACCGCCGACAGCCCGCGCGCCTTCAGGACGCGCTCCGAGAACCGAATCGAGCGAAACGGTCGCAGTTCCATGGCCGGGGATTGTAGCCGGGCCGCGGAGGGGCGAGTCGAGAGATACCCAGACAGCAAAGGGATCCCTCGCTTCGCTCGGGATGACAGAGGGAGCAGGCAGCTCGACGAGCGACCGGGGGGCGGAAGGGCAGCCCGCGAGATCGAGGGCACCGGGGGTCAGACCCCGCCCGGTTCCGCACGGGCGAAGCGATTCGTCCCGGCGGGGTCAGACCCCGCTACACTCTCTGGCGTGATCTCGCTGTCCCGCGCCATCGACGGCTTCGAACGGTACGTGGCCGACGAGCGGCGCTTCTCCCCCCGGACGGTTCTCGCGTACCGCACCGACCTCGACCGCTTCGCCGACTTCTGGGAGCGGGAGTACGCCAACGAGAGCGCCGCGAAGACGCCCCTCTCGAAGCTCGACACGCTGGCCGTGCGGTCCTACCTCGCCTCGCTCCACCGCGCCCGGCTCGCCAACCGTTCGCTCGCGCGGCACCTCTCGACGCTGCGCTCGTTCTTCCGCTGGGCGTGCCGCGAAGGGCACCTCGAGAAGAGCCCGGCCAGAGGGCTTCCCGCCCCGCGGGTGCCGAAGACGCTCCCGCGCGCCATGACGCTGCCCGACACGGAGCGCCTCCTCGCGGCCGAGGTCGAGGACGGGTTCGTTCCCGAGCGCGAGCTCGCGCTCTTCGAGCTCCTCTACGCCACGGGCCTGCGCGTCTCGGAGGCCGCGGGTCTCGATCTCGAGGACGTGGATTTTTCGGCGCGCCTCGTGCGGGTGACCGGAAAGGGAAACCGCGAGCGCATCGTCCCGTTCGGCGAGACGGCAGGCGACGCGCTGCGCGCGTACCTCCCCTCGCGCGCGGCCCTGAGGCACCGGGCCGCGGAGGACGGCCGCGAATCCGCCGAGCCCCTCTTCGTCAACGCGCGCGGGGGCCGGCTGACGCCGCGCTCCATGGCGCGGCTCCTGAAGCGGCGGCTGCGGGCCGCGGGCCTTCCGGCCGAGATCTCCCCGCACGCCCTGCGGCACACCTTCGCGACGCACCTCCTGCAGGCCGGCGCCGACCTGCGGGCGATCCAGGAGCTGCTCGGCCACGCCTCGCTCTCGACGACGCAGAAGTACACGCACCTCGACGCGGCGCGGCTGGCCGAGGTGTATCGCAACGCGCATCCGAAGGCGTGAGCGTGAGGGGTTTCCAGTTTCGGGTTTCTGGTTTCAGGAGCGTGGCGGCCGCGATTCTCCTGCTGTCGGCGGCCTGGCTTCCCGGCCAGACCCCGACGCCCGCCCCGGCTCCGCGCGTCCTCGGCGAGATCGACAAGATCATCCGCGAGGGCTTCTACGACGCGAAGTTGAAGGGCGTGGACTGGAGCGCGGCCGTCGAACGCGCATCGGCGGAGCTCGCGAAGGCGGCGACTCCGGCCGAGCAGAACGCGGCGTACGACCGCCTCCTCGCGACGCTCGCGGACTCGCACACGTTCCGCGTTCCCGCCGGGCGCCTGCCGGAGCGCGGCTGGGGGACGACGGGCCTGCGCATCGGCCAGGACGGCGACGGGTACGCCGTCAAGGGAGTGCTCCCGGGCAGCTCCGCCGAGAAGGCGGGCCTGAAGCCCGGCGACCGCGTGCTCGAGATCGACGGGCGCGCGTACGGACGCGAGCGCGTCAACTTCCGCGACCTCTTCTTCGTCTCCGAGGGCGCGCCGGGCACCTTCTCCGAAGTGACCTGGCAGAGGGGGAGCGCGCCGCGCCGCACGGACCGGCTCGCGCGGCTGCCCGAGGAGTCGGGCGACGCGCTGGTGTGGAAGGGCGCGCGGGTGATCCGCAAGGACGGCAAGGCCTGGGGCTACGCGCACCTCTGGGGGATGAGCGCGGAGACGGCCCTCGCCGTCGTGGACCTCCTGCTCGACCGAAGCCTGACCGCGCGCGCCCGGCCCGAGCTCGCCGGCTGGGGCGAGATCGAGGGCTTCGTGCTCGACGCGCGCGGAAACAGCGGCGGCTACGACCCCAACATCCTCTCGACGTTCCTCCTGGGGCAGTGGAGCGCCGCGGACTACTACACGATCACGCGCGAGGGACGGCGCCTCGCGCCGCCCGTGTACAACCGCCTGCCCGTCGCGCTCCTCGTCAATTCGGGTACGGCCTCGGCGGGCGAATCGCTCGCGCTGAAGTTCCGCGCGCACCGCATCGGCCCCATCGTCGGCGAGACGACGGCCGGCATGGCCAGCGGCGGCGCGGCCGCGGAGCGGCTCTCGGACGGCTCGATGCTCTGGTACACCGCGCGCGCGATCGAGGGCCTCGACGGCAAGAGCTACGAGGGGGCGGGCGTGGTCCCGGACGTGGCGGCTCGGGGAGACGAGGACCTGGTGCTGGAGGCGGCGATCAGGGCGCTGGGGACGCAGAGCGCAGGAGGCGCGAGGCCGTAGCGGGCCGCTTTCCCCGCCCGCCTCCTGCCTCCTGCCTCCTGCCTCCTGCCTCCTGCCGCCTCCCGCCCCCTGCGGTATCCTCCTTCCGATGGAAAAGTGGCACTCCACCACCGTCCTCTGCGTCCGCCACGGCGGACGGGTGGCGATGGTTTCCGACGGCCAGGTCACCCTGGGCACGACGATCATGAAGCAGACCGCCGCGAAGATCCGGCGGCTGAAGGGCGGGGAGGTGCTCGCGGGATTTGCGGGCTCGTCGGCCGACGCGTTCGCCCTCTTCTCCCGCTTCGAGATGAAGCTCGAGGAGCATCGCGGCAACCTGGAGCGCTCGGCGATCGAGCTCGCCAAGGACTGGCGCACCGACAAGATGCTGCGCCAGCTCGAGGCCCTCCTGATCGTGGCGGACAAGACGACGTCGCTGCTGATCTCGGGCACGGGAGACCTCATCTCCCCCGAGGAAGGGGTCCTCGCGATCGGCTCGGGCGGAGCGTTCGCCCTGGCGGCGGCGCGGGCCCTGATCAAGCACCGCCCGGATCTCTCCGCCGCCGACATCGCGCGCGAGTCGCTGCTCATCGCGGCCAAAATCGACATCTACACGAACGACCAGATCACCCTCGAAGAGGTCTGACGTGGTTTTCATGATGCCCGGCGAAACGGAGACCCAGTCCCCGCCCATCGCGGCCCGCACGCCGCGGGAGATCGTGGGCGAGCTCGACAAGTTCGTGATCGGGCAGAAGCGCGCCAAGAAGGCGGTGGCGATCGCGCTGCGCAACCGGTGGCGGCGCCAGCAGCTCTCCCCGGAGATGGCGCGCGAGATCCTGCCGAAGAACATCCTGATGATCGGCCCGACGGGCGTCGGCAAGACCGAGATCGCGCGCCGGCTGGCGCGCCTGGCGGACGCGCCGTTCCTGAAGGTCGAGGCCTCGAAGTTCACCGAGGTCGGCTACGTCGGCCGAGACGTCGAGTCGATCGTGCGCGACCTGACCGAGGTCGCCGTGCAGATGGTGCGCGAGGAGAAGACGCTCGAGATCCGCGACCGCGCCACGGGCCGGACGGAGCAGCGCCTCCTCGACCTCCTCCTGCCGGCCCTGCCCGACACCGAGGGCGAGGAGACGCGCGCGAAGCTGCGCCAGGCCCTGCGCGACGGCAAGCTCGAGGACCGCCTGGTCGAGGTCGAGGTCGCCGACAAGACGTTCCCCTCCTTCGAGATCGTCACGAACCAGGGCGTCGAGGAGATGGACATCAACGTCAAGGAGATGCTGCCCGGGCTCTTCGGCGGAAAGAAGAAGCGCCGCAAGACGACCGTCGCCGAGGCGCGCCAGATCCTGCAGATCGAGGAGGAAGGCCGCCTCATCGACCCGGGCCAGGTCGCCCGCGAGGCCGTCGAACGCGCGCAGGCCTCGGGGATCGTCTTCCTCGACGAGATCGACAAGGTCGCGGGCCGCGAGTCGGGCGGCCGCGGACCCGACGTCTCGCGCGAGGGGGTGCAGCGGGACCTCCTGCCGATCGTCGAGGGCACGTCCGTCAACACGAAGTACGGGTTCGTCAAGACGGACCACGTCCTCTTCATCGCGGCCGGCGCGTTCCACGTCTCGAAGCCGTCCGACCTGATCCCGGAGCTGCAGGGCCGCTTCCCGATCCGCGTCGAGCTCGACTCGCTGTCCGAGGCGGACTTCGTGCGCATCCTGACGGAGCCGGAGAACGCCCTCCTGAAGCAGTACCGGGCGCTGCTCGCGTCGGAGAAGGTGGATCTTTCCTTCTCCGAGGAGGCGATCGGCGAGATCGCCCGCGACGCCGAGCGCGTCAACCGGGCCCTCGAGAACATCGGCGCGCGCCGGCTGCACACGATCCTCGAACGCCTGCTCGAGGACATCTCGTTCGCGGGGCCCGAGAACGCCGGCAAGGCGATCCGCATCGAGCTCGCGGACGTGCAGAGCGCGCTCGCCGATCTCGTCAAGGACGAGGACCTGTCGCGCTACGTCCTGTGAGGCCGGCGGCAGGGGGCAGGAGGCAGGAGGCAGGCCGTGTTCTCGTCGCGCTCGCGCTCCTGGCCGTCCTCGGCGCCGCCGGCTGCGGGAAGAAGGGCGATCCCGAGCCTCCGCTGCCGAAGGGGCCCAACGCCGTCTCCAACCTCTCGGTCGAGCAGGAGGGCGACGACGCGGTCCTGACGTTCGCGTTCCCGGATCGGCTGATGAACGGCGCGCCGCTGACCGACCTTTCCGCGATCGAGGTGTACCGGGTGACCAACGCGCCTTCGTCGCTGACCGCGCCGCGGCGGACGGGGCCGGCGCCGGGGACGGCCGGGCCGGGGGGGACGACGACGACGGTCCCGCTGCCCGGCGCGGCCGAGCGGCGCGCGGCGACCAACGTGCGGCTGGCCGAGGAGACGTTCTACGCCGCGGCCCGCAAGGTCGCCACCCTCTCGCTCTCGGCCATCGCCGAGAGCACGCGGGGGGCTTCGGTCGTCTACCGCGACCCGCTCTCGCCGCTGCTCGCCGGCGAAGGCAAGCCCACGCCGCTCGCGTACGCCGTGATCTCGGTGCGGCGGGATGGCGAGCGCAGCCCCCTCTCCAACATCGTGGCCTTCACGCCCGACATCGCGCCCGCGGCGCCGATCCTGCTCCCGGCCTACCCCGAGGAGGGGCGCCTGTGCCTCGAGTGGCTGCCTCCCGGGCAGGACGTGCTCGGGCGGCCGGTCGAGATCGGGGGCTACTCCGTCTACCGGCGGATCCTGCCGCAGGACGAGTACGAGGCGCCCCTCACGCCGAAGCCCGTGGCCGGGCTCTCGTACGTCGACGTGGGGGCGCCTTACGGAACGCCGCTCGTCTACACGGTCCGCGCGATCCTCGCGAAGAACCCGAAGGTCGAAGGCCTGCCGGCCGAGGAGCTCGCCGTGATCTATCGCGACGTCTATCCGCCTCCCGCGCCGTCGCGGCTCGACGCGCTCTCGGAGGCCAGCCGCGTGCGCCTGGTCTGGAGCCCCGTGGATGCGCCGGACCTGGCGGGCTACCTCGTCTTTCGGGCCGAGGGCGGCGCGGCGCCGGCCCTGCTCGCGAAGGACCCCGTGACCGATCCCTTCTTCACCGACGAGTCGATCGCCCAGGGCAAGCGCTACCGGTACACCGTCCGAGCCGTGGACCGCGCCGGCAACCAGAGCCCCCCGAGCCCGGAAGCGGTCGCCGAGCCGTTCTGACGGAGAGATCGCCCCTGCCCCCTTCTCCCGGCGCGAGCAGTCCCGACGCACGGTGTCGCGAGCTCTTCGCCTCCCATCCCCGGGCTGGATGGTGGGGGGTGAAGGGGCGGGCCTTCGACTAGAATCGCGCTCCCGATGACTCTTCCCGCTCGTTTCGTGAAGATGGCCGGCGGCGGCAACGACTTCCTCGTCTTCGAGGCGGACGGCCGCGCGCTCAGCGACGGCGCGCGCGCCCGCCTGGCGCTCGTCTGCCGGCGCGGGCTGTCCGTCGGCGCCGATGGCGCCCTCTTCCTGTCGCCCGGCGAGAAGGGCCGCATCCGGGTGGATTACTTCAACGCCGACGGCGGCCCCGCCACGTTCTGCGCCAACGGCACCCGCTGCGCCGCCCGGTACGCGGTCCGGCACGGGATGGTCCAGGGCGACACGGCCATGCTGGAGACCGGCTGGGGCACGGTCGAGGCGCGGGTCGACGGCGAGCGCGTCACGCTCGCGCTGCCGGCCGTGCCGGCGCCGCAGGACCCGATCCCCATCTCCGGCCGCGGGCTTCCCCCCACGGCGATCCCGATGAAGGTGGGCGTGCCGCACCTGGTCGTGTTCGTGCGCGGGGACCTCGGCAAGTTCGCGATCGACCGGTTCGGGCCGCCGCTGCGCCGCCATCCCGCGCTGCCCGAGGGCGCCAACGTGAACTTCGTGCGGGCGGCCGGCGAGAACCGGATCGACGTGCGCTCCTGGGAGCGCGGCGTCGAGGGCGAGACGCTGTCGTGCGGCTCGGGCGTCGTCGCCGCGGCGATCGCCGCGGCGCGCCAGGGCATGGCCGCCTCGCCCGTGACGTGCGGGACGAAGAGCGGCGTCGACCTCGTCGTCGAATTCCGGGACGAGGGCGGCGTGATCGCCGGAGTGCGCCTGACGGGCGACGCCCGCGAGATCTACGCGGCCGACCTCCTCGAAGAGGCGTGGAAGGCGTGAGCCGCCGGATCCCGTTCGGCTCGCCCGGAGCGCCGCCCCTCCCGTCCAAGATCGTCGCGGTCGGAAAGAACTACCGCGAGCACGCGGCGGAGTTCGGCGGCGCCGCGCCCGAGGACGAGCCGCTGCTCTTCCTCAAGGCGCCGACCGCCCTCGTGATCGGCGGCGGCGACATCGTGCTGCCGCCCGAGTCGCAGCGCGTGGACTACGAGGGCGAGCTCGCCCTGGTCGTCGGCCGGAAGATCAAGAACTGGCCCCGCGAACGCTGGCTCGAGGCCCTCGCCGGCGTCACGTGCGCCAACGACGTGACGGCGCGCGACCTCCAGAAGAAGGACAAGCAGTTCGCGCGCGCCAAGTCCTTCGACACGTTCTGCCCGATCGGACCCGAGATCGTCGCGGGCTTCGATCCCTCCCGCGCGGCGATCGCGACGCGCGTCAACGGGGCCCCGCGCCAGTCCGCCAACGTCGCCGACATGGTCTTCCCGCCCGACTTCCTCGTCGCCTACATCTCGCGGATGATGACGCTCCTGCCCGGCGACCTGATCCTCACGGGCACGCCCGCCGGCGTGGGGCCGCTCTCGCCGGGAGACGTCGTCGAGGTCGAGATCGAAGGGATCGGCGTCCTTCGGAACCGGGTCGCGAGTGAACCGGACGCCCGACCATAGGCCCTCGACGTGGCGGGGCCTGACAGCGGCCCTGTCGCTGGTCGCCCTCGCCGCCTGCCTCGCAACGTCCCTCGAACCCGCCGCGACCGTCGTCCGCTGGCGGCGGCTCGTCCGCGATCTCGGCGGTGACGTCCGCCCGCTCAGCCAGACGACCGGGTTCTGGTTCGACCCGGAGTACCCCGCGTTTCTCGCGGACGTGAAGAGCCGGACCCCCGAGAATTCCACGGTCGCGGTCCTCGTGCCGCGTCGACCCGACCTGTACAGGTACCAGGCCTACTACCAGCTCGCGCCCCGCCGCGTCGTGGAGGAGCGATGGAAGGACGAGGCGTCCTTCATCGCGACGTATCAAACCGACGCCGGCCGAGGGCCCGGGGGAGACCCGATCGCGCACGGGCAGCTGTGGCGGCGATGAGCCTGGCCGGGGCGTTCGTCCGCGTGCTCCTGGGCCTGGCGGCGGCGTTTGCCGCCGGCCGCGCGGTCGCGGGTTCGTTCACGGGCGGACTGACGCGGCGGGAGAGATCGGCGTGGAGCCTCGCGGCCGGTCTGCTCGTTCAGACCGCCTGTTTTCTCCTCCTGCTCGCTCTGCGCGTGAAGCCGGTTGCCGCAAACCTGCTCGCCCTCGAGGCGCTGGTCGCCGGGGCCGCGTTGCTCGCGGGACGGCGCGGCCCGACCGTTGCGGAACCTTCGAAGCCGCCGCAGTCTTCTGCCGCCGGGCGGGCCCTCGTGGTGGGCCTCGCCGTGGTGGCCGCGCTCGCCTGGCTGGCCTTCCTCGGGGGCGCCGCCTCCGACTCGATGTTCGCGACCGACTTCGTGTCGTTCTGGGGCTACAAGGGCAAGGTCATTTTCCTCTCGTCCGGGGTGCCGAGGCGGCTCTTCGAGGACCCGGCGCTGTACTTCGCGCACCGCGAGTACCCGCTGCTGGTGCCGTTCACCCTGGCCGCGCTCTCCTCGTTCGTCGGGCAGTGGAACGATCAGGCCCTGACGCTCCTCTACCCTGCGTGCGAGCTCGTGACCCTCCTCGCGCTGTCCGGGTTTCTCGAGCGCCGCGTGTCCCGGCTTTCCGGGGCAGCGGCCGCCGCGCTGGCATCGGTCTGCTTCTTCCTGTACCGACCCGCCAACGCCGGCACCGCCGAAGTCCCGTTTGCGCTCGGCCTGGTGCTCGCGTGCATGGCGGCGGGCGACTTCCTGCAGCCCGGCGCCCGAAGGGGCGCGGCGGACATCGCTCGGCTGGCAGTGGCGGGCTTCCTCTGCGCGTGCCTCAAGCAGGAGGGGACGCTCTTCGTGTTTCTTCTGGCGGGCGCGCTGTGGTGGTCGCTCCGCCGCGGGCCCTCCCGGGCTCGTTCGCTCGCGGTCGCGGCCCTCGTCATCCCGCCGAGCCTGCACTGGGCCGCGCTCTACCTGCTCCGCGGAAGCCAGACTCGGCGCGATTTCGACCTGACCCTCTTCGAACCGCGGCGCTGGTTGGAGCTGCCGCCCCTCTTCGCCCTCGTCGTGGGCCGGATGCTGGGGACCGAGGCTCGCCAGGCCGCCGTAGCGCTCGTCGCCATTGCGGCCTACCTCCTCGCGACGCGGCGAGGGATCCTGGACCCGCTCTTTCCGGTCTTCGGGGCGCAGCTCGCGTTCTACGCGATCGCGTTCTCCGTCTCTTCGTTCGATCCGATGTACGCCATCGACGGGGCCTTTCGACGCATCGTGATGAGCCTCTTTCCGGCCTTCGCGCTGGTCTTGCTCGCCCGGGGTTTCCCGAGTGGCGTAACCCAGACGGGGAGGCCGCCCATTGTCTCGCCACCGAATCCCGAAGGAATGTCCTCGCGACCGTCGACGGTCGACCTTCCGCCCCACAGAGGCGGAACGACCGGGTAGTAAACGAACCCGGCCGCGGAGTCGGGGCCGTCAGTCACGATCCGAAGTCGCCCCCCCCCCGAGCGAGCGTCCGCCGTTTGGCGTTCATCGAGAGCAACGGTGAAGTAGGCCGGCCATGGGGAGGGATCGAAGGGCTCCCGGCGGAAGACGCGGTGGTCACCGACGAAGACCGAAAAGCCCAACGGGCAGGGCGCCTCCTGCGCCAGCCGGAAGTAAAGGGCGGATCCGCCGCCCGTGGGAAACGCGGAGGAAGGGACAGATTGGACGATCTGCCGCCGAGGGCCTCTGACGAGTGCGAAATCGTACGTGGCGACATCGGGGACTCGATGAACGAGGAACAGCGCGAGCACGAGGCTGATCGAGGCGCCGGCGGCGACCCGCGCGTCTCGGCGCATTCTCGCCATGGAGGCCGCGAGGGAAAGCACGAGAATCGGGAGGAAGGGCAGCGCGAGCCTCGGATCGGCGCCGAAGACGACGCCCTGGATGACGCACGAGGCGACGACGAGAAGGGGCACGAACCTGAACTCGTTCGTCCCGCCGATCGCTGCAGCCGCCGCTCCCGCCACGAGAAGCGTCGCGAGGACCCACCACCACGCTCGCGCCAGTCTGTCGACGCGGAGGTAGAGGGGAGACAGCCATCGGCCGGGCAGCTCATCGGTGGATAAGACGGAGTGGCCGAGCTTCCATCCGATCGATCTATCGCGGTTCGCACTCCAGTCTCGGAAGAAAGCCTGCCACCTCGAGCGAGCCTTCTGGACTTGCAGGCTGTCGGTTTCCGCAGATGTGGCTCCGACGGGCCAACCCCCGACGTCCGGCTTCCAATAGTAGTCCGCTGTGCCCCAGAGCAGGACCCGCGAAGTCCCATGCCCGAACGGGTTGAGGGGAACGTGAAGGATGCGCCCGGCGAGAACCCCGACGATGAGAAGAAGGACAAACCCGCAGAGAGCTCCAACAGCCGCTCCCATGCGCCGAGGTGGTGTGAGACCCGTGAGCACCAGGACGGCGAGGAGGAGCAGGCCGAGGTTGGGTCGTAGGAGCGCGACGAGCGATGCCCCGGCGCCGACCGGAAGGACGTGGAACCAACCGCATCGCTCGGAGCGGATCGCCGCGGCCGCGACGAGCAGCGCCATGCCGGACGCAACCGGCTCGCTCGTAACGTAGTCCGCGCTGTCCCGGAGCGTCACGCAGGCCACCATCACGAGAAGGAAGAGAAGAACGGGAAGCGGCCCGAATCGCCGCCCGAGCGCGAGCGCAACGGAGCCGATTCCCAGCAGGACCCAGCCGGCGTTCAGAAACAGGAAGCGGCGGTTCTCGGGCGTGCTCAATCCCCCGTGCGGAAGCACCGCGCGCAGATAGGCGAGGTAGCCGGGCTTGGGCAGGTGAGAGGGATCTTCGGCCAGATCCGTGATCCGGCCCGAGGCGATCCAGTTGCGGACGAGGTCGAGGTCCTCCCGGGCCGCCGCCACGCCCGGATCCGCTCGCGCAGCGCCGCGGAGATAGAGCAGCGCGAGGGCTCCGTAGACGAGGAACGCGACCAGGGTGACGGGTCGCACTCGTCCCGAATTCGCGTTCACCGGACGCCCTCATGGGCCCACCAGTCGAGCGAGCCGGAGGCGATTCCCGAGGCAGGCGAGAGTTCCTCGCTGCCTCCCCGGCGCGTGGGCGCGGTCCAGGGCCGCGGAATGACCGGGAAGATCAGAAAATGTGCGTCGTCGTAGTCGCCGCGAGAGAGCAACGAAAGCTCGACGGGGCCGCGGCGGTTGGCCTCGAGCAGGGAGACCGGCAGGGCAATCGTGAGGAAGGGGGCGGTCGGCGACGCGCTCAGCGGCCTGAACGCGCCTTCTGAGAGTGCCTCGCCACGCGGACCGAGGATTTCCAGGCCGGCGTTTGTGGGAACGAGAAGCGGAGCGATCCGGACGTGGAGCGTGGCGGGCGCGTGCGTGGGCAGGGAACCGCGCGGGATCGCCAGGGTGAGTCGCACGCCCGTCGACTCAACTCGTCCCCACTCCCAGTCCAGGACCTGGCGCTGCCAGGCCACGAGCCCGACGAGAAGGCCGAAGACGGAGAGGGCTGCGAGGCGCCGCCCCGAGCCCTGGAGGCCCGGAAGCGCGGCGATTCCAAAGAGCAGCACCGCTGGCAGAAACGGAAGCGCCAGGCGGGGAAGGGCCCCGAGGACGAGGCTCTGAGCGACGATGCCCGCCAGAAGAAGGAGTCCCAAGACCCCTGGGGCGCGCGCGGCTGCGCGGTACGGGACGACGGTGAAGGCCGCGACACACGCGAGGAGGAGAAGCGGGGTCGCCGAGCGGGATAGGGCCGTAGCCCGTTCGTACCATCTCGACCATCGAGCGTCGTAGTACTCGGTCCCGAGGGGGCCGTGAAGAGCCCGCCAGGCGATCTGCCTTCCTCGGTCGCCGCGCTCCTCGGTGAACGTGGCCTTCCAGTTCTCGAGGGACGACCGGACCTGAACGAAGGGGGGCGGCTCGGGCGAAGGCCGCTCGGGCTGGGAGATCCAGCCGTAGTCGACGCTGCCCGTGATGAAGGCGGGCGCCATGCCTCGGAACGGATCCCCGGGGACCCGGGTCGACCACCAGAAGGGCGCCCACAGGATCGCAAAGCCGGCGAGCAGAGGAACGATCTGACGGGCCGGCCGAGAGAGAGCGAGACCCACGACGGCGAGTGCGATTGCGGCAGCCCCCGCGTTGGGCCGGACGAGAAAGAGGGCCGCTATCGCGAGCCCGAGAAGACCCGTGGTCCATGCCCGGCGAGGCGGATCGAGCAGCGCCGCGGCAATCGGCAGGAACAGCGCCGCCGCGAGCGGCTCGGACATCACGGCACTGGAGGAATCCCGAAGACGCAGGGACAGGATCAGGGCCAGATACAGAGCCATTCCGTAGCGCGCGCCGGCACGGCGGCCGAAGAAGACGGCCGTTGCCGCGATGGAGAACCAGAGGAGCAGGGACTGGACCACGACTACGCGGCGCTCGGCGTCCGGGGCCGGGCCGAGCGCGAGAATCGTGCGAAGAAAGAGGAGGTATCCGGGTTTGGGCGGATGGTGAGTCGATACGACGGGCGTGACGATGCCCTCAGCGCGACGCGCCCAAGCCAGATCGAGGGCGCTGTCCGACCAGAGAACGACCGGAGCCTTCAGCGCGGGCCACAGGTACAGCGCGAAGCCGAGCGCGCCGAGCAGGGCGTACAGGAGCCGCCGGGGCGTCACAGCCGGCCGAGCAGCGTCTCGGGCAGGCCTCCGAAGGCGCCCGAGGACATCAGCAGGAGCACGTCGCCGAGTCTCGCCTCGCGCCGCAGGATTTCCGGGATCGCCTCGACCGTCTCCGGGGCGAAGGCGGGCTTGCGGCCGCCTTCCGCGAAACGCCGGACGAGGGCCGCGCGGTCGAGCTGGTTGTCGGGGCCCAGGCGCTGCGCGTGGAAGACCGGCGCGACGACGAGCGCGTCGGCCGCCGCGAAGGCCTCGGCGTACTCGTCCTCGAACATCTTGCGGCCGGCCGTGTTGGAGCGCGGCTCGAAGAGCGCCCAGAGCCGCCGCCCGGGGAAGCGCGCGTGCGCGGCCGCGATCGTGCCGAGGACGGCGGTCGGGTGGTGCGCGAAGTCGTCGACGACGAGGATGCCGTTCTTCTCGCCCTTGACCTCCATCCGGCGGCGCACGCCCTCGAAGCGGGGCAGCGCGCGGGCGATCTCGGAGATCGAGAGGCCGAGCCCGCGCGCGAGCGCGATCGCGCCGAGGGCGTTGCGGACGTTGTGCTCGCCGAGCAGGGGCGACGACAGGCGCGCCGCCGGCAGCCCCGCCTCGAGGAGCGTGAACTCCGTGCCCTCCGGCCGGGAGGCGAGATCGCGGGCGGAGAAGTCGGCGCGGGGGTCGGCGAGCGACACGCGGACGACCGAGGCGGCGGCGTCGGAGGCGAGGGCCAGGACGCGCGCGTCGTCGGCGTTGACGACGACCGTTCCCTCCGGGGGCACGAGGCGCACGACCTGTCGGAACGCCTCGACGACCGAGGCGAGGTCGGGGTAGAGGTCCGCGTGGTCGTACTCGATGTTGCCGACGAAGAGGTGCCGGGGCTCGTAGTGCAGGAACTTCGGCCCGCGGTCGAAGAAGGCCGCGTTGTACTCGTCGCCCTCGAGGACGAAGTGGGGTCCCCGCCCCCGCCGGTACCCGCGGCCGAGGTTCTTCATCTCGCCGCCCACGAGGAACCCGGGGTCGCGCCCCGAGTCGAGGAGGAGCCAGGAGGTCAGCGCCGAGGTCGTCGTCTTGCCGTGCGTTCCCGTGATGACGACGGAGGTCTTCCCGGGAAGCAGGTGCCTCCGGACAGCCTGCGGCAGCGAGAGGACGGCGAGGCCGCGGCGGACGGCCTCGGCCGCCTCGACGTTGTCGCGAAGGGCCGCGTTGCCGACGACGACGGTGTCGCAATCGGCCGGGACGTTCTCGGGAGCGAACCCCTGGGCGACCGGGATGCCGAGCTTCTCGAGGAGGGTCGACATGGGCGGGTAGAGGGCGCGGTCGCTGCCGGTGACCCGGTGGCCCTCCTCGACGAGCAGGGCGGCCAGCGGCACCATGGCCGTGCCGCCGACCGGGACGAGGTGAAAACGCGCCTTTTCGCTCATCTTTCCGCCCGGAGTTTGGTCTAATGGAGGCGTTTTCGGAAATACCCCCGGTTTATGGGCGGTTTACCCGCTTTGATTCGCCATGACAGGAGGAAACTGAAGATGCGTCATGTCCTGAAAACCGGTCGGCTCGCGGTCGTCGCCCTCTTCGCGGCAGCCGCCGCGCTCGCCCAGAAGCCTGCCGAGACCAAGCCCGCCGCTTCGGCTGCGCCGGCGCAGGCGGCCAAGCCCGCCGCCGGGAAGGCCGTCGCCGCTCCCAAGATCGACATCAGCCAGGAGACCCGGGACATGGGGACGGTCCCCAAGGGCCAGCTCCTCGAGACCGACTTCGTGATCCGCAACACCGGCGGCTCGGACCTCATCATCACCGACGCCCGCCCGTCGTGCGGCTGCACCGTCTCCTCCTTCGACAAGCTCATCAAGCCGGGCGCCGAGGGCAAGGTCCACACGAGCGTGGACACCAAGAGCTTCTCGGGACCGATCTCCAAGTCGGTGCTCGTCGTCTCGAACGACCCCGACCGGCCGCAGATGAACCTCTTCGTGAAGGCGATCGTGAAGCCGTTCGTCGACGTGGCCCCGCAGGCGTACGTCCGGTTCTCCGTCGTGAAGGGCGATCCGGCCACGCAGGACGTCATCCTGATCTCCGAGGAGAAGGGCTTCAAGCCGACGGTGGCCGAAACCTCGCAGCCCTACGTCAAGGCCGAGATCACGCCGGCCGGCGACAAGGAGAAGATCGCGGGCCGCTCCGGAGACCAGTACCGCCTCGCGGTGGCCGTCCTGCCCGACGCGCCCGAGGGCCTGCTCAACGCGCCGATCCGGATCAACACCGGCGTGTCGCAGCAGCCGACGCTCGAGGTCCCGGTGTCCGGCATCGTGCGGCCGCGCGTCTCCGTGACGCCGATCACGGTCAACTTCGGCAACTTCACCCCGGGCAAGGATCCGATCACGCGCAACATCGTCGTGACGAACAACAAGCCGGGCACGCCGATCAAGGTCACGAAGGCCGACGTCAGCGTTCCGGGCTTCGTCACCGACGTGGTGCCGACGCAGGAAGGCGTCTCGTACACGGTCGTCGTCAAGGCCAACGACAAGGTCAAGAAGGGCCCCGTGGACGGCAAGGTGACGCTCTACACCAACGACAAGGAAAAGGCGGTCATCGAGATCCCGCTGAAGGGCGAGGCGCTCTAAGCCCCTTCCCCCGCGCACCGCGAACTCAAACGCCCCGGGCAACCGGGGCGTTTTCTTTTTGGGGAAGGGCGGCCGCCTCGATCCCGCGGGGGGCTCGATGGGCGTATTCTGTTCACGTCCTGACCGGAGCGCGCATCCGACCGTGACGCAACGCAAACACCCGCCGCTCGCGGCGCTCGTGGGCCTGGCGATCGTCTATTTCGTCGCCGGAAAGCTGGGCCTGTCGCTGGCGTTCGTCAACGCGAGCGCAACGGCCGTGTGGCCGCCCACGGGAATCGCGCTTGCCGCGCTGCTCGTCCTCGGATACGGCGCGTGGCCCTCGATCCTGGCGGGCGCGTTCCTCGTGAACCTCACGATCACGGGCTCCGTGCCGACCTCCCTCGGCATCGCGGCGGGGAACACCGCGGAGGCGCTCCTCGGGGCCTTCCTGGTCACGCGCTTGGCCGGCGGCCGCCACGCCTTCGAGCGCGCGCGCGACATCTTCAAGTTCACGTTTCTCGCGGCGCTCGTCAGCACGACGGTCAGCGCGACGGTCGGCGCCGCGAGCCTCCTGCTGGGCGGCCACGCGGCGCGCGCGGATCTCGGGACCGTCTGGGTGACCTGGTGGCTCGGGGACGCGGCGGGCGATCTCGTGGTCGCGCCCGCCCTGCTGCTCTGGAGCTCGGGCGCGAGAGTTCCCTGGAAGAGGGGGAGCGCCACCGAGGGGATCGCGCTGCTGGCCAGCCTGGCGCTCGTGGCCGGAGTCGTCTTCGGCGACCTGCCCCTGTCCGGCGACCGGAACTACCCGCTCGAGTTCCTGTGCATGCCGCTGCTCCTGTGGGCCGCGTTTCGATTCGGCCAGCGCGAGGCCGCCACCGGGAGCCTCCTGATCGCGGCGATCGCGATCGGGGGGACGCTCGCCGGGCGCGGCCCGTTCCACCGGGATTCGCCGAACGAATCGCTCCTGCTCCTCCAGGCGTTTCTCGGCGTGATCTCCGTGACGACGACCGCGCTCGCCGCCGTCGTCGCCGAGCGGCGCCGCGTGCAGGAGTCGCTCCGGCTGCTCGAATCGGCCGTGGACAACACGCTGGAGGGGATCGTCATCCTGACGCCGGAGGGGGAACGGGGAACTCCCCGCGTCACCTTCGCGAACGAAGGGTTCGGCCGGATCACCGGGCTCGCCCTCCCGGACGTGCTCGGGCAGACCGTGGCCATCCTCCCCTTTCTCGAGAGCGAGGCGGACGTCATGGCCCTCATCCGGCGGGCCCTCTTCACGGGCCGCGGGTTCCACGCCGAGGGCGTGCACGCCCGGCGCCCCGACGGATCGGAGTACGTGCTCGAGCTGCAGCTGATGCCGGTGCCCGAGAACGTGTCGCCGCCGACGCACTGGGTCGGCATCGTGCGCGACGTGACGGAGCGGGCGGCGCAGCTGGAGCTGCTCGAGCACCAGGCGCTCTACGACTTCCTGACCGGCCTGCCGAACCGGATGCTCCTGCGGGACCGGCTCGACCAGGCGATCCGCCACGCGGGCCGGGAGAACGCTCCGCTGGCCCTCCTCGTCATGGACCTCGACGGGTTCAAGGACATCAACGACACCTTCGGCCACCAGTTCGGCGACCTCCTCCTGAAGGAATTCGGCCAGCGGCTGCGCGCGGTTCTGCGGACGGCGGACACCGTCGCCCGCCTCGGCGGGGACGAGTTCGCGGTCCTGCTCCCCGCGGCGGGCAACGCGGCGGGCGCGGCGCTGACGGCCGAGAAGATCCTGCAGTCCCTGGACACGCCGTTCCAGATCGAGGGGCAGAGCCTCGAGGTCTCGGCCTCGATCGGGATCGCGCTCTGCCCGAGGGACGGCGACGACTGGACGACCCTCCTGCGCTGCGCGGACGTCGCGATGTACGCGGCCAAGGAGTCCAGCGAGGGCTACGTCGTCTACTCGGCGGGCGAGGACACGTACGGGGAGAGCGGGATCGCGCTGATGCGCGAGCTGCGCGACGGGGTGGATGGCCGCCAGCTTCGCCTCGACTACCAGCCGCAGGTCCGGATGCGCGACCGCCGGGCGGGAGCCGTCGAGGCCCTGCTGCGCTGGCAGCACCCGCGCCGCGGGCTTCTCCTCCCGGGCCAGTTCCTTCCCGCGGCCGAGCGGACGGGAGCGATCAAGCCGGTCTACGAGTGGGCCCTCGAGACGGCCCTCGAAGACTGCCGGTCCTGGCACGACGCCGGACAGCCGTTCCCCGTCGCCGTGAACGTGTCGGGGCGCAACCTCCGCGATCCGCTGCTGATCGAGCGGATCTCGCGATGGCTGAGGGAATCGAACGTCGCCCCGGCCTTCCTCAAGCTCGAGATCGCCGAGGCGAGCGTCCTCCCGGATCCCCACGCCGCCGTCGCGGCGATGAACCGCCTCCGGGCCGCCGGCGTCCGCCTCGCGATCGACGACTTCGGCGCGGGCGAGTCGCTGCTCTCGTCCCTCAAGCGGCTGCCCGTCGACGAGATCAAGCTCGCCGGAGCGTTCGTGCGCGGAATGGCCGCCGACCCGCGGGACGCCGCGATCGTGCGGTGCACGATCGACCTCATCCACAGCCTGGGCCGCCAGGTCGTCGCCCAGGACGTCGAGAACGCGGCGTCGTGGGACATGCTGGCGGCGTACGGCTGCGACTATGCGCAGGGCGCCTACGTGAGCCCGGCGCTCGCGCGGTCCGACGTCGCGCGCTGGATGGCCGGGCCGGCGCAGGGCTGAGGGGACCGGGCGCCGCCGGGCAGGGCCTCGTCCCCCGGCGGCGCGGCGCAGACGGGGCGTCCGCCCGTCAGACCCGCGTGATCTTCCTCAGCATGTCGCCGTCCCACGCGTACTGGAGCCGCTTGCGCCCGCGGGCCGCGTTCTTCTGCAGGGCGTTGCCGTAGATGAGCGGGAGCGCCACGGAGGTCTCGACGAACGCCATCTCGTGCGTCGCCTTCTTGGAGACCTTGCCCCACGACGTCGCCTCGGAGAGCGTCGAACCGCCGAGGCCGCCCCAGTGCGGCGCGTCGGTCGTGATCTGCAGCGCGTACTTGTGGCCGCCCGTGTCGAGGCCGAAGATGTACGACATCACGATCGAGTCGTTGATGAAGTTCTTCGGAACGCCGCCCGAGACGTAGACGGCGGCCGTCGCGGGGCTCTGCACGACGATCTGCGTCAGCTCGTAGTTGTCGCGGATCGAGCTGATCTCGAACGGCTTCTTCCCGGCCTTGCGGAAGCGGTGGTAGTGCTCGGTCAGGCCGATGCCGATCGAGGAGTCGTTCAGGGCGGGCACGAAGAGCGGGACGCCGTTTCGGGCGCAGGCGCCGAGGATGGAGCCCCGGTCGTGCCTGCAGCCCTGCGCGAGCAGCGCCAGGAACCCGCGGGAGGACAGGCTCTTGCCGCCGAGGGCGTCGGCAAAGCGCGAGACCGCGAGATCCGTCTCCCAGTACTTCTCCTCGTCGATGAAGGTGTCGTAGAGCCGGTCGATGTAGAGGTCCCGCAGCTCGCGGTCGTCGGCCTCGGGGGTGCCGTGGTAGTGGCGGCCGCCCCGCACCTGGTAGTAGTCCTGCGAGATGATCGCGCCGGTCGAGACGACGACGTCCACCATCTTCTGCTCGATCAGGTCCACGATCACCTGCCGCATGCCGGCCGCGATGAGCGAGCCCGCGAGCCCGAGGAAGATCGTCGGCCGCTTCCGGTCGCGCAGCATCGCCTCGAAGACGCCCGCGGCCTTGCCGAGGGCGCGCGCCTGGAACGACGCGTCCCGGTAGGAGTCGATCAGCTGGGAGACGGTGGTGGTCTTGCCGACCTTTACGGGCGTCGTCGGGCGGCCGAGGAGCGCCCTCTTCCTCTTGCGGTCGACGCCGACCGCCGCGGCGTGGACGTACTCGTCGGCGGTGTGCGGGGCGCCCTTTCCTTTCGATCCCATCGGCGAGGCCCTCCTGAAAGAATGCGGTACGCGGCCATCGCGGCGGCGTAGCCGGAGTCGATGTTGACCGCCGTGACCCCGTTGGCGCAGGAGTTCACGGCGGAGAGGAGCGAGGCGAGCCCCGAGAAGGCGGCGCCGTAGCCGCGCGAGGTGGGCACGGCGACCACCGGACGGCCGACGAGGCCGCCGAGCACGGAGAAGAGCGAGCCCTCCATCCCGGCGACCGCGATGATGACGTCGGCGCGCTCGATCTCCTCGAGCCTCGAAAGCAGGCGCAGCAGGCCCGCGACGCCGACGTCAGGCACCAGGGTCGAGGACACGCCGAGGTATTCGAGCGTGCGGCGGGCCTCTTCGGCGACGACCGTGTCGGCCGTCCCGGCGGTGACGACCACGACGGTCGCCTCGAGCCGGGGCATGGGCTTGCCGACGGAGACGTGCAGCGTGCCCGAGCGCGGGTCGTAGTCCGCGCGCCCGGGAAGGGGAGAGAGCGCGACCTCGTCCCACAGGTCGGGCTCGAGCCGCGTGACGAGGACGTCGTGCGCCCGGGACAGCTGGCGGCAGATCTCGGTGATCTGCGCCGCAGTCTTCCCCTGGGCCAGCACCACCTCGGGGAATCCGACGCGGCGCTTGCGGTCGAGGTCGAGGGTGTAGTCGGGTCCGCGCATGGGCCGCATTCTATGCGGAGGTTGCGCGCGGCGCGCGAAGGCGCTATCGTCCCCGTCCTTCGACGCTCTTTGACTCGTTCGGCCAAGGGAAGCGGGTGAAAATCCCGCGCGGCCCCCGCCACTGTCACCGGGGACGCCTCGGGCGGCAATCCACTGGACGCGAGAGATCGGGAAACCGGTTGCGCGCCCGGGAAGGAGCCCGAAGGCGGAGGATCCGGAAGCCAGGAGACCTGCCGGACGACACGTTTTCTCGGACGGGGTGAATCGAGAGAGGACGCGTCTTCCGAATTCCCGGAGCGCGGGACGCCTCTCGAACCGCCCGAGATCCTCGTCGGATCGAACGGGAGGTTCGAATGACGACCGCGCTTCTCCTGGTCCTCCTCGGCGCCCTCTCCCGGCTGCTCCCGCATCCTCCGAACTTCGTCGCCCTCGGCGCGCTCGCCCTGTACTCCGGCGCGCGGCTGCCCCGGCGCCGGGCCATCGCCGTGCCGCTCGCGGCCATGGCGCTGTCGGATTTCGTGCTCGATTTCGGGACAGGCCGCGCCGCCCTGTCCGTCCTGCGGGTCACGATCTACGCGACGTTCGCCGCGATCGTCGCCGCGGGGCGCCTCGCGCGCACGGCGTCGGGCCCGGTGCGGCTCTTCGGCCTGTCGGCCGGGGCCTCGGTCCTGTTCTTCCTGACGTCCAACTTCGCGGAGTGGCTGGGCGACGCGCTGTACCCGAAGACGCCGGCGGGCCTCGCCCTGTGCTTTGCCGCCGCGGTTCCCTTCTTCTGGAACACGCTCTGCGCCGACCTGCTCGGCACGGCCGTCCTCTTCGGGCTCGACGCGCTCTCCCGGCGGGAACGCGCCGCCGCGGCCGGCGCTGCGGCGGCGATTGCCGCGGCGGTTCTCTTTCCGGCGGCGCTCCGGGCGCAGCAGATTCCTCCGGCCGCCGAGAACGTCGTCGTGACCGCGACGGCGAACCCGGACGAGGAGAAGACGCTGGGCGTCGCGACGACCGTCATCACCCGCGAGGACATCGACAAGAGCGGGCGCGTCACGGTCCTCGAGCTCCTGCGCGCGGTTCCGGCGCTCGACGTCGTCCAGTCCGGCTCGGACGGCTCGCTCGCCTCGATCTTCCTGCGCGGGACGAACTCGACGCAGACGCTCGTGCTCGTGGACGGCGCCCGCGTCAACTCGGCCTACTTCCCCGGCTACGACTTCTCGGGGCTGACGACGGAGAACGTCGAGCGAATCGAGATCGCCCGCGGCCCCTTCTCGGCGCTCTACGGCTCGGACGCGATCGGCGGCGTCATCCAGATCTTCACGCGGCCGCCGCAGCAGGGCGTCGCGGGCTCCGTGTCGGCGGGCGGAGGCAACGCGGACACCGCGACCGCTTCCGCCTTCGTCACCGCGGGCGCCGGGCCCTTTTCGGCCGCCGCGAGCTACCGGTACGGCAACACCAACGGCGACGTGCCCAACTCGAACTGGCGGGAGAACAACGGGTCCGCCCGCGTGGACTGGCAGCCGAGCGCCGACGCGCGGATCGGGCTCGAGGGCTCGATCCTCTCGGGCAAGGTCGGCAGCCCCGGCCCCGTCGGAGCGCTCAATCCGGACGCCTTCAGCATCTTCAAGGAGGAGCGCGTCGCCCTGCCGGCGAGCGTCGCGCTTTCGCCGACGAACCACCTCAACGGCTTCGTCGCCTCGGTCTGGTCGAAGCCGGAGTACGACGACCCGCTCGGCGGCTACGCGGCGCAGACCGACGCGCGAACCCTCCAGGCGCAGGTGACCGACACGGCGACGTTCGGCGCCCACGCGGTGACGGCGATCGCCATGTGGAACCGCTCGACCGTCACGAGCTCCGACACGTTCGGCACGAATCTCGACGGCCAGTCCACCACGATCTGGGGGATCGGCGTCCAGGACTCCGTGACACTCGGGCAGTTCTCGATCAACGGCGGCATCCGCTACGACGGCAACTCCCAGTTCGGCGACGCCGTGAGCCCGCGCGGCTCCATCTCCTGGCTCTCGAAGGACCAGCGGTGGAAGCTCCGGGCCGCCGGTGGCAGCGGGTTTCGGGCTCCGACGGTCGGCGAGCTCTACTTCCCGTACTACGGCAACCCGAACCTGAAGCCCGAGCGCTCGGTCTCCTGGGAGGCGGGCGGCGAGGCCTACGTCGTCGACGGCGGGCGCGTCGAGGTGACCTACTTCTGGAACGACCTGAAGGACCTCATCGTCTACGACTTCGCCTCTTCGCAGACGGAGAACATCGGCAGCGCGCGGACGCAGGGCGTCGAGGTCGGATACCGGCAGCAGGTCCTCGAGCCGCTGGCGCTGGCGGCCTCGTACACGTACCTCGACGCGATCGACCGGACCGACGACAAGCCCCTGATCCGGCGCCCTCGCAACACCGCGTCGCTGACGGTGATCGTCCAGCCGGTGGCGCCGCTGTCCATCGAGGTCCGCGGCCTCTACGTCGGGAACCGGCCGGACAGCGACCCGGTCACGGGACTCCCGGTGACCGACCCGTCGTACTTCCGGCTCGACCTCTTCGCGAGCTGGCGGCTCGGCGCGGTCGCGCCGTACCTGCGTCTGAACAACCTGACCAACGCGAGTTACGATGAGGCCGCCGGCTATCCCGCCGCGGGCATCCGCGCGATGGGCGGCGTGGAGCTGAAATTCTGATGCCGCGGATCACGAAGGTCTACACGCGAACGGGCGACGACGGGACGACGGGCCTCGGGGGAGGGCAGCGCGTCGGGAAGGACACGCTGCGCATCGAGGCCTGCGGCACGGTGGACGAGCTGAACAGCGTGATCGGGGTCGCCCTCGCGGAGGGGCTCGACGAGGCGATCGCGGGCCCGCTCGGCGGCATCCAGAACGAGCTCTTCCACCTCGGGTCCGACCTCTCGATCCTCGAGGAGGACAAGGCGAAGATGCCGGTCCCGCGGATCGAGGAGCGGCACGTCGTCGCCCTCGAGAAGCTGATGGACCGGCTGTCCGAGGAGCTTTCGCCGCTCGAGAATTTCATCCTGCCCGGCGGCACGGCGGGCGCCGCGCACCTGCACGTCGCCCGCACGGTCTGCCGCCGCGCGGAGCGGCTGGTCGTGGCCCTCTCGCGCCAGGAGGCGATCGGCGCCTGGACCGTGCGGTACCTCAACCGGCTCTCCGACGCCCTCTTCGTCATGGCCCGCCACGAGAACAGGCGCCGCGGCGCGCCCGACGTCCTCTGGGACAGCCGCGCGTAGGACGGGGTCAGGTCTCTAAAGGAGCGACTTCGACGCACGAGAACAGCCGCCGCGGCGCGCCCGCATAGGCGCTGCGAGAAGTTCTTTCAAGCGAACTAACCTCGGGCGCTCCCGACCCCGGCTGTACTTCTCGAGAAAGGCTCCTTTAGAGACCTGACCCCAGAAACTCGAGAAAGGCTCCTTTAGAGACCTGACCCCAGAAACTCGGGCGAGAAGCTTCGGGCTTGATGAAGCCTTCGCCCTCCGCCGGCCGCGCGGCGTAGAATCCCGCCCCGTGAGACGGTTTTCGGGGCTGTGCGGCCTGCTGCTCCTGCTCGCTCCGCTCGCGATGCGCCTGGCGGCGGCCGGCGACGACTCCGCGGCGATGCGGTGCGCGATCGCGTGCGGCCACGCGGCCGGAATGGCCAACGGCGCCGTCTGCTGCCCGATGTCGGACGCGCCGGGCTCGGGCCCGGCCTGGAAGACCTGCTCGCCCGGCGGCGACGCGGCCGTCGCGCCCCTCGCCCCCGCGCCTTTTCTCCTCGTCCCGGTCGCCCGCCTGGCGGCGCCGGGGGAATCCGGCCGCTTCGAGGAGGCGGTCGGGCCAGCCGTCCGGCCCGCGTTCCAGCGCGCTCCCGAAAAGGTGCCTCTCCTGCTCGGCTGATCGTCTCGCGTCCCGGGATCGGCACGAACGAAAAGGAGAAACGCATCGTGAACCGGCATACGCCTTTCCGGCGGCGCCTGTGCGCCGTCTTCGGCCTCTCGATTCTCTTCCTCGCCCTGCCGCGGCAGGCCGCCGCCTGCTCGATGTGCCGCTGCAGCGACCCGGTGTTCAGCGCCCTCGGCGAAGGGCTGTACACCTACGGCGGCTTCCAGGTCGCCGTGGACTGGAACCGCCTCGACCAGAGCCAGGGCGCAGGTCCGGACTTCGAAGCCCAGGTTCGCAACAGCATCACGACGACGATTTCGTACGGCTGGCGCGAGCGCCTCACGCTCGTCGCCCAGGTGCCGTACACCTTCAACAACCTGACCGAGGCGGACGGCGTCCAGACCGCCGACGGCCCGGGCGATCCGGCCTTCTCGCTCTACGTGCGCCTCTGGTCTTCGCCCTTCACGCAAGGGCTCGGGCGACGCGCGTGGATCTCCGCCGTCGTCGCCGTGAAGACGCCCTGGGGCAGGAACGACGTCACGTCGGCCGACGGCGAGCGCCTCGATGAGCACGTCCAGCCGGGCACCGGCGCGACGAACGTCTCGGGCGGGCTCTCCGGGCTCTACCTGTTCGACGAGAGCTCCTCCGTCTACGCCTCGGTCGCGTACACGGGGACGGGCCGCAACCAGTTCGGCTACAAGTACGGCGACAACGTCCAGGCCAATCTCGTGTACGACCGGAAGCTGACCGACCGGCTCGACGGCCTTCTCGAGGTGAACTTCCTCGACGCGAAGCGCGACCAGGTCGATGCCCTCGGCGTTCCCGACCCGGACACGGGAGGCCAGACGCTGTACCTCACGCCGCGCGTGGGCGTGCACGTCGTCAAGGGCCTCGTGCTGCGCGCCGCGGCGCAGTTTCCCGTCTGGGAGCACCTGAACGGCATCCAGGACGTGAAGCCCGCGTACACGGCGGGGCTGACCTACGTGTTCTAGGGAAAGCGAGAAGCGGGCGGCGGGGTGCGCCGCCCGCTCTCACGGCACGAAGAACGTCTTCGTCAGGAAGACCGCCATCTGGCCCCGCGTGTTGGGATTGCCCGGGCAGTAGATGAGCGGCCCCGTGCCGCAACCGCCGGTCACGGCCTCGGCATAGAGGCGCTCGATCCAGTTCGTGAACGTGCCGGGACAGGCGACGTCGTCGAAGACGCCGGTGCAGTCGGGCGGCACGTAGGCCGGCCCGTGCTCCGTCTTGAGGAGGAACACGGCCATCTGCGCGCGGGTGACGGGGTTGGCCGGGCAGTAGAGCCCCGTGCCGCAGCCTCCGGTGATGCCCTCGGCCGCCAGTTGCTCGACCCAGTCGGTGAACGCTCCGGGACAGGGGACGTCCGTGAACACGCCGGTGCACGAGGGAGGCAGGTAGTTCGATCCGTGCTCGGCCTTGAGGAGGAAGACCGCCATCTGGTCCCGGCGGACCGAAGCGTTTCGGCAGTAGTTGCCCCCGCCGCAGCCGGACGTGATCCCGGCTCGGAAGATCGTTTCGACGTAACTGTGAAAGGCGTCGGCCTGCGGCACGTCGAGAAAGTCGGCCATCCACGCCGCCTGCAGGAAGCCCGCCGTCGTGTCGGGATTGAAGATGGCGAGGTCGTTCAGGCTTCCGGCCGGAAGAGCGGGCGTCGCGGCGGTGATCTGGGTCGGGCCGACGACCACGACCCCGGTCGCCGGATTGCCCGACATCGTGACGCTCGCCCCGTCCTGGAAGAGGGCGCCGGTGATCGTCACCGCGGTGCCGCCGGAGGCCGGGCCCGAAGTGGGCGCGATCGCCGTGATGGTCGGAATGGTCATGCGGTAGATGACGCCGACGCTGTGGGCGCCGCCGCTCGACGCCGTGCCGTAGAGCGCGAGGTCGCTGCCCTGGATCACGCCGCCGTACGGGGTGTCGCCGCTCGCGACGGCGAAATCGTGGGCCGAGGCGGCGAGCTGGCCCGCCAGCGTGAGACGGAAGACCGTCCCGCCGTTGCTCCCTCCGCTGCTGGTCCCGGTGCTGTAGAGCAGCCCGCCGGCGGCCTGGAGAAGCTCGGCATGAGGATGCGTGCCGTCGCTCGAGGAAAAGGCGTGGATCACGGAATACGTGGTTCCGTTCTTGCGGACGCGGAACGCCGTGCCCCCGCTGCCGGTTCCGCCGAACTGCGTCGTCCCGTAGAGAAACGTGTCGTTGGCCTCGATCAGGGCGCCCTGGGGGTCCTGGCCGTCGGTCCCGCCCGTGAAGGTGTGGAGCGTCGAGAAGTTCCCTCCGTCGGTGTCGACGCCGAACACGGTGCCGAGTCCCGATCCGTTGTGGCCCTGTTCGGTCGTTCCGTAGAGACGGCCGTCGGAGGCGAGCAGCAGGCCGGCGTACGGATGGGACCCGTCGGTGACCCCGCTGCCGAAGACGTAGATCACGGTGTAGTTGCCGCCCGAAGTGTCGAGCGAGAACACGGTGCCGAGACCGTTGGCGCCGTCGTCGCGGGCCACGCCGTACAGGGTCGTGCCCGAGACCTGCAGCCGCGAGTACGGCCCGCCGCCGTCGTTGGCCCCGTCGAAGTGATGGATCACCGAGAAATTGTTGCCGTTGGTGTCCACCTTGAAGATGACGCCCGAGCTCTGCGAGCCGCCGTCGTGGCAGGTCCCGTAGAGAAAGCCGTCGCCCGCCAGGATCAGCGGCGCGTACGGGTTCGCGCCGTCCGTCGTGTTGAAGCTGTGCAGCACGACGAAATTGTTCCCGTCCGGATCGAGCTTGAAGACCGAGCCCAGGCCGTGCTCGCCGCCGAAGGGCGCCGTGCCGTAGAGCTTCGCGTTGCCATCCTGCACGAGCGCACCGCGCGGGCTGTTGCCCTCGGAGACGTCCAGGCTGTGGATGGCCGTGTAGCCCTGGGCCAGAGAAGACGAGGCTGGCAGAACGAGGAACAGGGCGGCGAGCAGAACGAGGGCGAACGACCAGGATCCGCGGTGGACTCTCATCGAGCTCCTCCAGCAAAGAATGCAAAATTCTTTCACAGGGAGCCGATCCGGCGCCACAAGCGCTCCGGAGGGGTCAGTCGTCGCCGTTGGGAGGGGCCTGGCGCTTGGGGTGGAGGGCGTAACCCAGCAGGAACACGAGGCCGAGGCCCGTGTGCCCCCAACCGGTGGCGCGCACGGCGCCCGGGGCGACGAGGGTCTGGATGACGTAGCCGGAGAGGGCGAGCGGCAGGAAGATCCAGAGCATGAGCGCTCCGGTCTTCCGGCCGCTCTGCTCTCCCCGTTTCAGGCGGGCCAGGGCATGGCGCCGGACGAGGAGTCCCACCCCGAAGACGGCGAGCGGCGCGACGAGGATGTGCAGCTTCATCAGCCCGGGCTGCCAGGGGTGGCCGACGCGCGAGTCGGGATCGGGATTCGGGACGACGTACTTGAAGAGGCCGTAGGCCACGCCCGTCAGCGACACCGCGGCGAGCGCCGCGTGATTCCACCAGGCTTCCCAGCGCTTCACGGGGCCGGGGCCTTCTGGACCTGGAGGACGCGGTGGAGCGCGAGGACGCGCCGCGCGGCGTCGGTCGTCGCTCGCGCTGTCAGCGTCGCTCCCGTGACGGCGCGGATGCCGCGCTTCATCGAGAGCTCGTCGTCGAGGGGCTTGCCCTGGAACTGCTCGTACCAGTGGGGCTTGGGGAGATATTCCTCGGGCTCGGAGAAGGAGAGGACCTCGATCCGGGCGATCGCCCCCGCGGGGTCCACGACGACCATGATGGTCTCGTCCATCGTCCGCACGGTGTGCGTGTCGAAGTACGCCGAGCCGACTTCGCGGCCGTCCTTCGCGCCGACGTAACAGGTCACGAGCGCCGAGGGCAGCTCCTCGTCGCCGGAGAGCTTCTGCGCCGCCTTCTGCTGCGCCTCGGTCAGGAAGGCGGTGCGGCGCTCGACCTTCGCGCCGGGGAACGCGAGCTTGAGGGCCTCCTCCCGCGTGAGGAAGACCTTCGCGTCCAGCGCCGCCGCGGCGGCCAGGCCGGCCGCCGCCACCAGCACGCGCGCCTTCGCTAGAAGACGTAGCCGAGCGACATGTTCCAAACGTTGACTCCGGTCTGCGCGGCGTTGTGCCGCTGCTGCCAGTCCGCCTTGAGAATGAGCTGGGGGATCGGCTGGAACGCCGCCCCGAACGTCCACCCGTGGACGTCGTTCTCGGGGTTGCGCTCGTAGCCCGCGGGAACGGCCGCCTGCGTATCGTACTGCTCGTACCGCGCGAAGGGGATCAGGTTCATCCGGGATCCGGGCACGAGCGACAGGACGTCGAAACCGAGCTGGCCGTACCAGCCCTCCTGCCTGCTGCCGACGGACTCGTCGCCCTCGAAATGGTTGAGCTGGTTGACGAGGTCGGCCTGGTCGACCGTCGTGTGGGCGTAGAGGCCGCGCAACCAGAAGCCGCGCCACCGCCAGTCGAGGTGGCCTTCGACCAGCGTCGTGAGCGCGCTGATCTTCTCGCCCGACGGCGTGAACTGTCCCTGGCCCGCATCGCCCGAGAAGACCGAGGCGCCCACGAGCAGGCCGGGCACCGCGGTGAAGTCGACGCGGCCCGCGAAGGCCCAGCTCTTGGCCAGCGCCTCCGAGCCCTCCTGCGAGCCCTCGTGGATCCCCTCGTCGGCGGTGTAGCCCGCGGCGTTCAGGCCGTTGACGCCGTAGAACTGGTAGGACACCGGACCAGAGGTGCCGTAGAAGCCGGTGCCGATCTCGCGCCAGGTCGTCGGGATGATGACCTCGTCCACGTCCGGGCGGCGGGCGCCGAGAAACGCCGTCGGCTCGTGGAGCTGGTTGATCAGTCCCGAGGGAATCAGGATGAGCCCCGTCCTCGCGTTGAACGCGGGCGAGTGCATGTAGTCGACGTAGGCGAACTCGACCTCCGCCTCGCCGCCCTTGTCGGAGGCGACGACGGCGTTCTCGTACTCGATCTCGGTGTTGAGGACGAAGTGCTGGTCGAACTTGTAGCCGAGGTACAGGACCGCCCGCAGATCCGTGATGACGTCCTCGCCGCCGGAGGGAGCGCCGCTCTGGTTCTTCGACGCGAAGTTGCTGTAGAGGATCTCGCCGTAGCCGCCGATCGAGAGGCCCTTCTTCATTCCGTAGATCCTGGCCGCGGCGGGGCCGATCCCGTACCGCTCGACGGACTTCTCGCCGGCCGTGGCCCCGGCCTCGAGCGCGGGCGCGGCTTCGCCCATCTTCAGGTTCTGGATCTCCTGCGCGAGGATGTCGATGCGCCGCGAGAGCTCCTCGAGTTTTGCATTGGTCTCGGCCGACGTCGAGGCCGCCTTCATCTTCGCGAGCTCGGCCCGCGTCTCGGCCAGGAGCTGCTCGAGCGCCTGGATGCGCTCATCGGGCGAAAGGGCGGGGGCCGGGGCCGGCGCCGGGGGCGGAGGCGGGGCCTGGGCCACCGCGGCCGCGGCCACGCCGAGGGCGAGCGACAGGACGGACAGGAACCGGAGAGCGGGGCGCATGAGTCTTCCTCCTCGTGAAGCTATTGGGATGGCGCCGCCAGGCCCCGCACCGCGCGGGGGTCGGCGGAGAGAATCAGGGCCGGCATGCCGGGGCTCGCGAGCGCGTCGAGGCCGCCGTCGCGCGCGACGAGGAACAGGACCTCGTTGGCGATGCCCTCCCGGCGAAGCCGCTCGGACAGCGCGAGGCCCTTGTCGGGCCCGAGCACGAAATACGCCGTCGAGAGGATGTCGGCGACGAGCGCCGAGGGCGCGACCACGGTGACCGAGCCGAAGTCCGGCGCCGGCTCCCCCGTGCGGGGATCGAGGATGTGGCCGATGCGCCGGCCGTTCACCTCGCGCGATCGCTCCGAGTCGCCGGAGGTCGCGGCCGAAACGTCCACGAGGCCGAGCTCCACGACCGCCCGCTGGCGCTCCCGGGGGTCCGCGACGGGCACGCGCCACGCCTTCTCGGCCGTGTCGCTCCCGAGCGCCAGGACCTGGCCGCCGAGATCGAGCAGCGCGCTCTCGACGCCTTCCCGCTTCAGGACCGCGCCGGCCCGTTCGAGGCCGTAGCCCTTGCCCCAGGCGCCCTCGTCGAGGCCCGCCTCCGGCGCCAGGCGCGTGACGGTGCGGGCCCCGGCGTCGAGACGGAGCTTCCCGACCCCCGTCGCCGCGAGCGCCGCGGCGAGCTCGGACGGCGTCGGGATCCGGCCATTGCCCCGGAGGTCCCACGCGCGCATCAGCGGCGCCACCGTGGGATCGAATGCCCCCGAGGTGCGCGCCACCCAGCGGAAGTCGGCCGCGAGCAGATCGAAGAGCTCGGGCGAAATCCCGACGGCCTTGCCCGCGGGGGCCGCGTCGACGCGCGCGAGCTCGCCGCCCGGCTTCCAGGTCGTCAGGAGCGCCTCGACGCGGCGCATTTCGGCGAGCGCCGCCTCCGAGGCGGCCAGGGCCGGCGCGCGCTCCTTCATGCGGACGACGAGGTCGAGCGTGGTTCCCATGGACTCGACCCGCCGCTCGACCGTCGCGAGGGTCGGCTCGTAGGCCAGCCGCCACGCCGCGGGGACGGGGTCGCCTGCCGCGGGCGGGGCATCCCCGAACCCGAGGACGGCCAGGGCGCCGAGGGCCAGAGCGCCCAGCGCCGCTCCGGTTCCGACGGGATGGGGGTCCTTGGGAAGGGCCACGCGCAGTCTCCTCATCTGGATTGAGATTCAGTCTCAATCGCAAACATAGCGGGCGCGCGGCGAGGCTGTCAAGGGGGCAAGTGGATCGTTCGCCGGACGGAGCCGGCGCCGGCGGAAACGCCCGCGCACCCGGGACTGGGCCGCGGCAGCCATAATGCGGCCATGAACATCCGGCTCGCCCGTCGGCTCCCGGCGGCGCTCCTGGCGATTTTCCTCGGGACGCCTCTCCCGGCGCCCGGCGCCGCCCCGTCCCGAAAGAGCCCCTTCGTCGAGATCGCCGGCGAGGGGATCGTGGCAACCGCGCCGCGCGAGACGGTGCACAAGAACGGCCGGAAGTTCCTCGAGTTCGAGATCACGCTGTCGGCGGCGCACGCCTCCGCCGACCAGCCGGCGGGCGCCGACCGCGGCCTCGCGCTCGACACGAAGGGGCGGGTCAGGGTCGTTCACGACCTCTCGTGCGGCGGCGCGGCCGTGTCGCTGTCGGTCGGCGACCGGATCGAGATCGCCGGCGAATACGTGCACGTCCCGCGCGGGGGCGACCTGATCCACTTCACGCACCCGGCCGACGGGACCTGCGGCCGCGGCGGCGCGCATCCGGCGGGATATCTCCGCAAGGCGGCCCCCCGCGTGCCGGTGGCCGCCGCGCGGCCCCAACCCGGCGCCGTCGTCCCGGATCAGCCCTACACCGGGCCCCCGCCCGCGGCCGAGAAGCCGTACGCCGTGATCGTCGCCGCGAAGGAGAAGGGCGCGTCCAACGCCGACCTGCTCGCCCGGGTCGAGCGCGAGAAGGTCGTCTACTCCCTGACGACGCCCGAAATCCAGAAGCTGCGGGCGGCCGGGGTTTCGGAGGCGGTGATCGAGGCGATGCTGCGCTCGGGACGGGCGGCGACGCCCGCCCCGGCGGCTACGCCGCGTTGACGCGGGTCGCGGGGCCGCCGCCCGCGGACGCGCGGTGGCGTTTCCACCAGAGGCGGCCGAGCCAGGCCGTCGGGATCACCGCGAGCGAGTAGGCGAGCACGTGCCCGATCGCGCCGTCGGGCCCCAGGATCTCGGTCGCGTCGTGGATGGCCTGCGACGACGGGAAGAGGCGGGCCTCGGCGAGCTCGTGGATGCCGTACAGCACGAGCTGCACGAGGAAGATCGCGAGGAACACCGCCGAGACGTTGAGGATCGTCTTCAGATCGACGCCCTTGCCGAGCCGGGTCCACAGGAACCCGATCGCGACGGCGCCGAGCAGGCCGAGCGCGAGGCCCGCGACGACGGCGGCCGAGCGCAGCTGGAAGAAGGCCGTCGCGATCAGCAGCGCCGTCTCCATGCCTTCGCGCGTGATCATGAGCAGCACGAACCCGAAGACACCCCAGGAGGCGCGCGCGGCGCTCGCGGAGGCGACCCGGGACTCGATGCGGGACTCGAGGTCGCTCTTCAGGTTCTTCGAAACCCGCTTCATGTAGACGAGCAGGCTCCCGACGAGGCCGGCGGCGACCAGGGCCAGGATTCCCTCCCACAGGGGCTGGTTGGCGGCCTTCGAGAAGAGGAGGCCCGCCGCGGCGCAGGTCACGACGGAGACGCCGATCGCGGCGTACACGGCCCGGGCCAGGGCCGGCCGGCCGGTCCGCCGGAGGTAGGCGAGTGTGAGCGCGACGATGAGGAACGCCTCGATCCCCTCGCGCAGCGCGATCGTGAATCCCTGCCACATCGTCGTTCTCCCCGAAGAGCCCCCGCTTGACATCGGGCGGGGACCGTGAAGAATATCGCGATTGAGACAGAGTCGCAATCCCATGAACCGCCGCGAGCTGCAGATTTTTCGTAAGTACCTGGAACGGCGGGGCCTGAAGCTCACGTCCGAGCGCCAGGCCCTGTTCGACGAGGTCTTCAGCAAGCACGAGCACGTCGAGGCCGACGAGCTGCTCGTGCGGCTGCGCAGCCAGCACAAGAAGATCTCGCGCGCCACGATCTACCGGACGCTCGAACTGCTCGTCGAGGCGGGCGTCGTCGGCAAGCTGCGCGTCGGCGAGGCCGGCTACCGGTACGAGCGCCTGCACGCCGGAGACCACCACGACCACCTGATCTGCGACCAGTGCGGCCGGGTCATCGAGTTCTTCGAGCCGCGCATCGAGGCCCTGCAGGACGAGGTCGCCGCGCGCCACGGCTTCCTGCTGCTGTCGCACAACCACCAGATGAGGGGAATCTGCCGGCGGTGCCGGCCGAGGGAAAAGACCGGGGCCGGCTCGCGGGCGGGCGCGGGCGCCGCGCCGGGGCCCGTGCCTATTTCGTCCAGGACACGCGGATGAACCGGCGGCCGAGGCGCAGCACCGCGCCGCCGGCCGCGGCGAGCCCCTCGTCGGGATCGCGGACTTCACGCGGCTGGGCCGTCCCGTCCGCGTAGAGCTTCAGCGCGCCCTCGGCGATCTTGCGGCGCGCCTCGCGCATGGAGGGCGCCAGGCCGAGCGCGACGAGCGTCTTCGCCGCGGGTCCGCCGTCCGCGGCCGGGAGGGCGCGGGTCTCGACGTCGTCGGGCACCTCGCCGCGGGAGAACGCGCGGCGGAAGTCCTCCTCGGCGCGGGCCGCGGCCTCGGCGCCGTGAAACTGCGCGACGATGAGGCGGCCGAGGCGGGCCTTGGCGTCCCGCGGATTCTCGGCGCCTTCCTCGACTCGGCGGCGCAGCGCGGCGAGCTCGCCGAGCGGCTCGTCCGTCAGCAGCTCGTACCAGTTCCAGAGCAGGGCGTCCGGAATCGACATGACCTTGCCGAACATGTCGCCGGGCGCGTCGAGCACGCCGATCGCGTTGCCGAGGGACTTGGACATCTTCTCGACGCCGTCGGTGCCGACGAGCAGCGGCAGCGTCATGACGACCTGCGGCTCGAGGCCCTCGGCCCGCATCAGGTCCCGCCCGACGAGGAGGTTGAAGAGCTGGTCGGTGCCTCCGAGCTCGACGTCCGCCTTGAGGGCGACCGAGTCGTACCCCTGCGCGAGCGGGTAGAGCAGCTCGTGGAGGGCGATCGGCAGCTGCGCCTTCCAGCGCTTCTGGAAGTCGTCGCGCTCGAGGATGCGGGCCACCGTGACGCGCGAGGCGAGGCGCACGAAACCGGCGGCGCCGAGCGCGCCGAGCCAGCGGTCGTTGAACTCGATGACGGTCCGGTCCGCGTCGAGGACCTTGAAGGCCTGCTTCGTGTAGGTCTTCGCGTTGGCCTCGATCTCCTCGCGGGAGAGCTGGGGCCGCGTGGCCTTCTTGCCCGAGGGGTCGCCGATCATCGCCGTGAAGTCGCCGATGACGAAGACGACGCGGTGGCCGGCGTCCTGGAAATGCCGCATCTTGCGCAGCACCACCGTGTGGCCGAGGTGGATGTCGGGCGCCGAGGGGTCGAAGCCGACCTTGACGGTCAGCGGGCCGCGGGCGAGCTTCCGGCCGAGGTCGGCCTCGTCGATCAGGTCGACCGAGCCGCGGCGCAGGCGCTCGAGCATGGAGGGATCGGCCGTCACGGTGGGCGGGGATTATACGTGCCGCCCCCTCCCGGGAGCGGCCGTCCGGGCGGCGCGCCGAGCCCCGTCGGCGCCGAAAAAACGGGATGAGGCGGTCCGGCGCGGGCGTTAGAGTGCGAGAAATGGGCATCCGGCTCGCGGCGCGCGCTCTTCTTCTCGTGGTGCTCGCGGGCGCGTGCGCGGCGTGCGACGACACGATGACCGGGCCGACCGCGACGCCGACCCCCTCCTCGGGCCCGACGCCCACGCCGGCCGCCCCGAGGATCGTCGGGGTCGGCAAGAGCGCCGCGGGCCAGAACGTCAACGCGTTCGTCGACGCGGCGAGCGGAACCTCCACGAGCTCGATCCACGCCGGCGACACGATCGAGTGGGACTGGTACGCGGGGGCGCACTCGACGACCTCCGGCGCCTGCTCCGCCGGCTGCGTGGCGAACGGGCTGTGGGACTCCGGGATCCGCCAGCCCGGCGCGACGTTCCAGCACACGTTCCCGGCGGCCGGGACGTTCACCTACTTCTGCTCGGTCCACGGGACGATGATGCAGGGCACCGTCATCGTCCAGTGACGCCCGGCGGGACGGGTAGAATGGCGGCGTGACGGAAACGAGCGAAAAGAACGACCCGGCCGCTCCGGCCGAAGCCCCCGCCCCGAGCGAGGACGACCGGCGCGCCGCGGCGGCCGCCGCCAACCGCAAGCGCGCCCTCGACGACTGGGAAGAGAAGAAGAAACGCTGGCGCTCGATGGGCGTCCCGAAAGGCCTGCCCGCCAAGAAGTGAGCCTCGCCGCCTGCTGCCGGTGCCCGCGGCTCGTGGCCTGGCGCGAGGAGGCGGCGCGGAATCCGCCGCGGCGCTTCGCGGGGCAGCGCTACTGGGCGAGGCCCGTGCCCGCGTTCGGAGAGCGGGGCGCTCCCATCCTGATCGTCGGGCTCGCTCCGGCGGCCCACGGGGCCAACCGCACCGGCCGGATGTTCACCGGAGACGAGTCGGGCCGCTTCCTGTTCGAGGCGCTGCATGCCACGGGCCTGGCGAACCAGGCGGCGTCCGTCGGCCGCGGCGACGGGCTCGCCCTCTCGGGGGCGCGGCTCTCGGCCGCGTGCCGGTGCGCGCCGCCGGACAATCGCCCGAGCCCGGAGGAGCTCGACCGCTGCCGGGGCTACCTCGAAAAGGACCTCGCGGGGATGGCGCGCCCCCGCGTTCTCGTGGCGCTCGGCGCCCTGGCCTTCGACGCCTGCCTGCGCGTTCTCGCGGCGGCCGGGTCCCCGGTGCCGAGGCCGAAGCCGCGGTTCGCGCACGGCGCCCGGCTCCGGATCGGCGACGACCGGCTCTTCGCGACGTACCACCCGAGCCAGCAGAACACCTTCACGGGCGTGCTGACGCAGCCGATGCTGCGCGACGTGCTGCGCCGGGCCCGGCGCGCGGCGGCGCAGGCGGGATGAGCGCGGGACGTCCGGCGGCCCGCGGGGGTCTGGCTTTCCCGCTCTCCATCCGGCCCCTGGATCCCGCCCCCGCCCTTCGAGCTAGCTCTTCTTGAACAGGGCGTCGAACGCGGAGCGCGCATCGTCGGGGGTCGCCACGCCGCGGCTGCCCGTCAGGTCGAACGTCCTCGCGGGAGCGTAGAAGGCGCAGTCGTTGGCGGCCTTCTTGGAGACGATGCGGACGGGGATCGGCTTCGAGCACTCGAACCGGGCCGACGTGTCGAAGAAGGTGCACTGGCTGCAGGCATGCAGCGCCTCGCCGCACTTGCGGCAGAGCGCGCCGACGACGATCGAGTCGAGATCGAGGACGCGCTCGCCGCAGTGCTTGCACCGGAAGACCACGGCCTTGTCCTGGTCCGCTCCGCGGCCCCGGGGGCCCTCGTCGCGGGGCGGCCTCGGCCCGGACGGGCGCCGGCCCGCGGGCTCGGAGCCCGAGTCCTGGTAGCCGCGGTGGCGGTACTTGCGTTCGTCGCTCATGTCCTGGTCTGCCGATTGTAGTCCGCGGGAGGATAATCAGGGCGCCGATGGACGAAGGACCCGACCGGGCGCTCGATCTCTGGCGCGAGGGCACCGCGCGGCTGCTCGCGGGCGATCTCCGGGAGGCGATCGCGCTCTTCACGCGCTCGCTCGAGACCCGGCCCACGGCCGAGGCCTACACGTTCCGCGGCTGGGCCTATTCGTTCGAGGGGCGCCTCGACGACGCGATCCTCGAGTGCCAGAAAGCGATCGCGACCGACCCGCGGTTCGGGAATCCGTACAACGACATCGGCTGTTACCTCATGGAGCAGGGGCGCTGGGACGAGGCCATCCCCTGGTTCCAGAGCGCGAAGAGGGCGGCGCGCTACGAGCCCCGTCATTTTCCGTACCTCAACCTCGGCCGCCTGCGGGCGGCGCGCGGCGAGGTCGCCGAGGCCATCGCCGAGCTGGAGGGGGCCCTGGTCGAGAGCCCCGGCGACCCGATCGCCCTGCGACTGCTCGAGCAGCTCCGGTACAAGGTCAACTGAGCGCGCGGCCCGGGAGTAGAATCCGGGCCTTCGAAGGAGCAAGAACCATGGACCAGCTTCAGATGACTCCGCAGTCGGCCTTCACCGTCGCCGGCGCCGCCTCGGCCGAGCGGGTGACGGCGTTCCTGCGCAAGGTGTACGGGTGGATGTGCGTCGGCCTCGGCCTGACCGCGGCCGTCGCGGTGGCGGTGGCGGGCTCGCCGTCGATCGTTCAGTCCGTCTTCGGCAACCGAATCCTGTTCTTCGGCTTGATGATCGGTGAGCTCGGCCTCGTCTTCTACCTCTCGGCGCGCGTCAACAAGCTCGCCGCCGGGACGGCCGCGGGGCTCTTCCTGCTGTACTCCGCCCTGAACGGCGTCACCCTGTCCTTCATCTTTCTCGCCTATACGGGGACCTCGATCGCCTCGACGTTTGTCGTGACGGCCGGGATGTTCGGAGCCCTCGCCCTCTTCGGGACCGCCACCAAGCGCAGCCTCGCCGGGGTCGGCCAGTTCGCCTTCATGGGGCTGATCGGCATCCTGCTCGCCTCGCTCGTCGGGATGTTCTGGAAGTCGGCGGGGCTGCAGTTCGGGATCTCGGTCGTGGGCGTGATCGTGTTCACGGGCCTGACGGCCTGGGACGCGCAGAGGCTCAAGACCATGGCGGCGACGGTGCCCGAGGAGCGGTTCGGCTCGTACTCGGTCGTCGGGGCGCTTGCCCTCTACCTCGACTTCATCAACCTGTTCCTCTTCCTGCTGCGGTTCATGGGCGGCCGCCGGGACTGACGGGCGGTCCGAGCGGGGCGAGGGAAAACCGCCCGTCATCCCGAGCGCAGCGAGGGATCCCTTTGGCTGCCGTACTGCAGCTCGACCGGAACCCGGCGAGGGGATCGCTTCCTGGAGTCGTCGCTTGACCAGCGGCCGCGAGCCGCGGTTCGGCTCCTAAAGGGATCCCTCGTCGCGTCGCGCCTCGGGATGGCGCGCTTCGCGCGTCACCCCACCAGCGGCAGCCGCCCCACGGCCCCGGAATCGGCCGTCGCGACGGGGACCTTCTCGTCCTCCTCGACCTTGACGGCTTCGCCGGGGTTCAGGAAGAGGTTTGCCTCGAGGCCGTGCTGGCGCGTGTAGAGGTCGGCGTAGCGCCCGCGGCGGGCGAGCAGCTCTTCGTGGCGGCCCCGTTCGACCACGCGGCCCTCCTCGATCACGAGGATCGCATCCGCGCGGCGGATCGTCGAGAGACGGTGGGCGATCACGAAGGTGGTGCGGCCCTTCATGAGCTCGGCGAGGCCTTCCTGGATGAAGGCTTCGCTCTCGCTGTCGAGCGAGGAGGTGGCCTCGTCGAGGATCAGGATGCGGGGGTCGGCCAGGATCGCGCGCGCGATCGCGACGCGCTGGCGCTGGCCGCCGGAGAGCTTCACGCCGCGCTCGCCGACGATCGTGTCGTAGCCGTCGGGCATCTTTTCGACGAACTCGTCACAGCGGGCGATGGCCGCCGCCTTCAGGACGGCCTCCCGGGGCGCGTCGGGCCGCGAGTAGGCGATGTTCTCGAAGACGCTGCCGTCGAAGAGGAAGTTGTCCTGGAACACGACGCCGATCTGCGCGCGGTAGTCGGACAGGCGGACCTTCGAGAGGTCCCGGCCGTCCACGAGGATCGAGCCTTCCGTCGGGCGGTAGAAGGCGGCGACGAGGCCGATGATGGTGCTCTTCCCGGCCCCCGACGGGCCGACGAGCGCCGTCACGGTCCCCGGAGAGGCCTCGAAGGAAATGCCACGCAGGACGGGGACCCCTTTTTCGTACTCGAAGGACACGTCGCGGAAGGCCACGCTCCCGTCGATGCGCTCGAGGGGCTCGCGGACCCGGTCTCCGGCGTCCTCGGCGAGTTCGTTGCGCAGCTCGCGGATCCGCTCGAGACCCGCGAAGGCCTCCGTGATCTGGCTGCCGATCGAGACGATCTGGATGACGGGCCCGACCAGCAGCCCGAGGTAGAGCGTGAAGGAGACGAACGAGCCGATCGTCATGCGCCCGGCCTCGATCTCGTGGGCGCCGACCCACATGATCGAGACGCCGACGACGCCGAGGAGGAGGGTCGAGAACGCCGAGACCGACGAAAATCCCGTCATCGTCTTCGCCACGTTGCGGAAGAGCCGGTGCGCGCCCTTCGAGAAGACGAGGGCCTCCCGGCGTTCGGCCCGGTAGGCCTTGACGACGCGGATCCCGGAAAACGACTCGGTCAGGCGCCCGGAGACTTCGGCGTTGATCTTCGAGCGCTCCCGGAAGAGAGGCCTCAGGGTGCGGAACGCAAAAAGCAGGACGAGCCCGAAGAGAGAGAGGACCCCGAGCGCGATGAGCGTGAGCTTGACGCTGAAGTAGAACAGGATCCCGAGGGCGAGCAGGGCCGTCAGGAGTCCCCCCGCGAGCTCGACGAGCCCCGTGCCGACGAGATTGCGGATGCCCTCCGCGTCGGTCATGACGCGGGAGAGCAGGACGCCCGTCTTCGTCTGGTCGAAGAACGCGATCTGGAGCCTCCCGACGTGCCTCTGGACGCTGCGGCGCATCTCGGTGATCGAGCGCTGGGCGGCCTTGCCGAGGACCTGGGCGAGGGAGAAGCCGGTGATCGCCTGGACGAGGGTGGCGCCCGCGGAGGCCAGCACGATCGGCAGGAGCAGGTCCCGACGCCCCTTCCCGATGACGTCGTCGAGGAGGATCTTGGTGGTCCCGGGCAGCACGAGGCCCGCGACCCGGCTAACCAGGAGGAGGCCGAGGCCGAGGGCGAGCCGCCCTTTCCGGGCGTGGAGGAGCTCGGCGGCGTCCCGGGCGATGACCGAGAAGGGGAGCGACTTCTTCTTCTTGCCGGGATCTTCGTCGGGGCGGGGGATGCCGCCGCGGCGCTTCTCGGCACGGCCCGCCCGGGAACCGAAGCCGCCGCCCATGAGCCCCAGGCGCGCCAACCTCAGCCCCTCCCGTCGAGCACGGGGGGATTGTACGGGCAGCGGGGCGAACGGAGGCGACACTTGTCCACGTCGGTAAGTACGTGTCGGATGACCAAATAGGATCAAACCGCCATTGTTGACAAGTTATCATGTCTGGACAGATAATGTTGTCAATGGAGATGCCGGCCGGCATTGCGGGAAGCGATCTGGAGAGCGTCTCCAACCCTCGGCGAGCGGGCGCACTCCTTCATCCACTCCGGCTGCGGATCCTGGCGCTCGCCCGCGATCCCGTCTCCGCGGCCCGGATCGCCAGGGAGCTCGGCCTGCCCCGGCAGCGCGTGAACTACCACGTCCGGGCGCTGGAGAGGGCCGGCTTCCTCCGGCCGGCGGGCCGGGCGCGCAGGAGGAACATGATCGAGCAGCGCTACGTGTCCACGTCCCGGGCCTTCGTGCTCTCGGCGGGAATCCTGGGCCCGGTCGGAGCGGACTGGCGCGACATCGCGGACACGGGCTCGGCCGACTACCTTCTTGCCCTCGCCGAGCAGGTCCGCCTCGACGTCGAGCGGGCCGCCGGAGAAGCCGAGGCGGAAGGCAAGCGAATCTCGACCCTTTCCCTCAAGTCCCAGTTCCGGTTCGAGAGCCCCGCTCAGCGCGCGGAGTTCAACAGTGCCGTCCGGGAGGCGATCGTCGGCGTCATCGCCCGGCACTCCTCCCCCAACCGTCTCGAGAACGGCCGGCCGTCACGCGGCAAGCCCTACCGGATGGTGGTCGCCTGCTACCCGGTTCCGGCCGCGGCCGAGGAGGAGACCGCCCGATGATCGGACAGGCGATCTCCCTGGCGGGCGCCGCGATGATCCTGGCGGCCTTTGCCGCGCAGCAGGCGGGCCGCCTCAAGCCGGCCGACGGCCTCTATCTCGCCCTCAACTTCGCCGGCTCTGCGATCCTCGCGTGGTTCGCGCTCGAAGCCCGCAACCTCGGCCTGATCGTGCTCGAGGGAACCTGGGCGCTGATCAGCCTCTTTTCCCTCCTCCGCGCGCGCGCCCGGGCCTGAGCACGGAGGCCGTCGGAACGATTCACGCCGGGCGCTTCTGCGCGACCAGCAGGAGTCTCTGCGACCCGAGGGCGAACGGCTCCTCCCGGGGCGACCCGAACCGGTCGCGGACGTCGAAGCCCGCGGCCCCGAGCAGCCCGCCGAGCTGCGAGAGCGTGTAAACCCGCTGCGACGCGAGCTTCGTCTCGCTCCTGCCGCCGCGGGAGATCACGAATCGGTTCTCGATCCGGCCGGTGAGCAGGTCGTACCGCGTGTCCTCGACGAAGTGGAATCCGGCCAGGTCCGTCTCCTGCCGGGCCTCGATTCCCCTGGGAAGGATGGACTCCGCGGTCTGCCCGTAGTCGAGGGCGAACCGTCCGCCGGGACGGAGGGCCCGCGAAACGGCGTGGAGGAAGGCCTCGTTGCCGGCGTCGTCGAGGTAGCCGAAGCTGTTTCCGAAGCAGAACGCCGCGTCGAACGCGCCGTCGCGGGGCAGGTCCCGCATGTCCGCCTGGCGGAAGTCGATCGGACCGCGCTCCGTCGCGCCGTCCTCCCGGGCCGCGTCGAGGAAGTCGCTCGAGATGTCGACGCCCGACATCGAGCAGCCGCGCCGGGCGAGGGGCCGCGTCAGCCGCCCCGCGCCGCAGGGCACGTCGAGCACCCGGGATCCCGCCGCGAGGCCGAGGTGCTTCCACAGGAAGGCGGCGTCCTCGGCGGTGGCCTCCTCCGGCACGGCCGCGCGCCAGAACTCGACGGCCAGGCCCGAGAAGAAACTCTCCCACCAGTTCGCGGGCGCGGTCAGGAGGGGCCGCCCTTCATCCGGGCGTAGATGCCGCGGTCGATGATCTCCATGCAGCGCGGCGGGTCCTCGATCTCGCGGAAGCCCACCTTGCGGTAGAGGCCGTGGGCGTCCTTCGTGAAGAGCGCCCAGCGGCGGAGGTTCTGCAGCTGCGGGTGCGAGCGGATCGTCTCCATCAGCCAGACTCCCAGGCCCTTGCCGCGGTGGGACTCGAGGATGAAGACGTCCGCCAGGTACGCGAAGGTGGCCCGGTCGGTGATGACGCGGGCGAACCCGACCTGCCCCGCGCCTTCGTACACGCCGAAGGGCATGGAGTTTTCGATCGAGCGGTCGACGATCTCGCGCGGGATCCCCGGAGCCCAGTAGGAGGCCGCGAGGAAGCGGTGGATGGCCTCCCGGTCGAGCCGGCCCGGATCGGTCGAGATGGTGAAGCCGTCGCGGGTCCATTCCATGGGGCCTCCTTCAGAGACGCGCCGCGCGAATCTCGGGGACCTCGACGATGCGCGCGCCGGAAACCGGGCTTTCGAGGGCGAGGACGATGGCCGCCGCCATCTGGTCGAGCGTCACGAGACCCAGGCGCAGGGCCGAGGCGCGCGTCGCGGGAAGGCGCTCGAGCAGCGCGTACGCCGGCAGGAGCGCGTACGGCCAGCGGTGTCCGGGGCCGAGCACGTACCACGGCCGGAGAATCGTCGCATTCAGGCCCCGGTCCCTCAGGACCTGCTCGCCCTCCGCCCGCGCCTGCCAGTACGCCGTCATGACCGGAGCCGGATGGGCGACGCTGACGTAGACGAAGTGGGCGACGCCCGCGCCCGAGGCCGCGGCCGCGGAGGCGCGCACGGAGGCCAGGTCCACGCTGCGGAAGAGGGCGGCCTTGGCGGGGCTCGGGTGGGGCACGCCGACGAGCTGAAGGAGCGCGTCGCAGGGGGCGACGCGCTCCTGGAAGGAGGACGCGTCGAGGGGGTCGCCGGGGACGGCCTCGCAGCCCGGCGGCAGGCGCCCCTCCGAGCCGCGCCGCGCGAGGGCGCGCACGGCGTGCCCCCGGGAGGCGAGGACCGGGATCACGCGGCGGCCGAGGTATCCGGTGCCGCCGGTCACGAAGACGCGTCGACTCTGCATCGGACGATTCCGCGCCTATCCTATGCTCGGGGCGTCACCCCGATGCGCGGCACCGTCTCCCTTCCGACCTGGCTCGCCCTCGTGCTCTGCCTTCTGGCGGCCTGGGCGGCCCTCGACCGGCTCCTGCTGCCGAGCGCGCGCTGGGTGCTGCGGCGCCGCGTGAACCGCGTCCTCGAGGAGCTGAACACGCGCCTGAAGATCCGGATCCAGCCCTTCAAGTTGACCAGGCGCGAGGTCCTCATCGACCGGCTCCTCTTCGATCCCCAGGTCCAGCGGGCGGCGGAAGCCGAAGCGCTCGCGAGCGACATGCCGCGCGAGGTCGCGATGCGCCGGGCCGAGCGTTACGCGCGCGAGATCGTGCCGGCCTTCAACGCCTACGCGTACTTCCGGTTCGGGTACTGGCTGGCGCGCAACGTGGCGCGCTCGCTCTACCGCGTGCGGCTCGGCCATTCGGACGAGGAGGGGCTGGCGGCCGTCCCCCCGCAGGCCACGGTGGTGTTTCTCATCAACCACCGTTCGAACATGGACTACGTTCTGGTGTCGTACCTGGTCGCCGAGCGGGCCGCCCTCTCCTACGCCGTGGGCGAGTGGGCCCGGATCTGGCCACTTCAGACCCTCATTCGCTCGATGGGCGCCTACTTCGTGCGCCGCAACTCGAAGGACCCGCTCTATCGGAAGGTGCTCGAGCGCTACGTGGGAATGGCGACGGCGGCGGGCGTGACGCAGGCGATCTTCCCGGAGGGCGGGCTCTCGACGGACGGCCGGCTGCGGGAGCCCCGGCTCGGGATCCTCGACTACATGCTGCGCGCCTTCGATCCCTCCGGGGACCACGACATCGTCTTCGTGCCGACGGGGATCAACTACGACCGGACCTTCGAGGACCGCACGCTGCTCGCCGGGCGCGACGCCGCCTTCGAGCCGCCCGGCGCCGGCGGGGCCTTCGTCCACACCGTCCGCTTCGTCGCGCGCAATCTCTGGCTGATGGCGCGCAACCGGTGGCACCGGTTCGGATACGCCTGCGTGAACTTCGGAACGCCCGTTTCGCTGCGCGAGCACGTCCGGCGCCGCGGCGTGGACTTTCGGGCGCTCGCGGGGGAGGAGCGCTCGCGCCAGCTCGAGGAGCTCGCCCGCGAGCTCATGGAATCGGTCGCGCGCGTGATCCCGGCGGTGCCCGTGTCGCTGGTCGCGACGGTCTTCGTGCGCGAGCCCGCGAGGGCGTGGAGCGAGCTCGAGCTGAAGGCCGCCGTCCTCGGCCTCGTCGAGCGCCTGGAGGCCCGGGGCGCCCACGTGTACGTGCCCCGCGGCGACCAGGACTACGCGATCGCGGTGGGGCTGCGCATGCTCACGCTGCGCCGGCTGGTCGAAGAGACCGACGGGCTCTACCGCGCGCGCCCCGACGAGCGGCCGATGCTCGAGTACTACGCCAACTCGATCGCCCACCTCTTCTGAGGCCGCGGCCCGAAAGCCGGGGCCCTCGTGATATCTGTTCGGGAGCTTTCCGAAGGAGGTCTGCCATGGCCGGTCGCCTGACCCGCAGGACCCTCATCCGCTACGGGGCGCTCGGAGGGGCCGCGGCCGCGGCATCCGCTCCGATGGGCGCCCGCGAGGCCGCGGCTCCGGCCCCTTCGGCCGCTCCCGCGGCCTTCGAGCTCGACGAGGCGACGATCGCCGATCTCCAGAAGCGCATGGCCTCGGGCGCGGACACGGCGCGCTCGCTCGCCGAGAAGTACCTGGGGCGGATCGAGGCGCTCGACCGGAAGGGGCCGGAGCTGCGCGCCGTGCTCGAGACGAACCCCGACGCCCCCGCGATCGCCGACCGGCTCGACGCCGAGCGCAAGGCCGGCAAGCTCCGCGGGCCGCTTCACGGGGTGCCGGTCCTGCTCAAGGACAACGTCGGCACGGCGGATCGGATGAACACCACGGCCGGCTCGCTCGCCCTGCTCGGCGCGATGCCCGCGTCCGACGCGTTCCTGGTCCGGCGCCTGCGCGACGCGGGCGCCGTGATCCTCGGAAAGACGAACCTGTCGGAGTGGGCGAACTTCCGCTCGACGCACGCCTCGAGCGGGTGGAGCGGACGCGGCGGACAGTGCCGCAACCCGTACGCCCTCGACCGCAACCCCTCGGGCTCGAGCTCCGGCTCCGGCGCCGCGATCGCCGCGAGCCTCTGCGCCGTCGCCGTGGGCAGCGAGACCGACGGCTCGATCGTGTCGCCGTCCAACAACTGCGGCCTGGTCGGGATCAAGCCCACGCTCGGCCTGGTCTCGCGCACCGGGATCATCCCGATCGCGCACAGCCAGGACACCGCGGGGCCCATGGCGCGCACCGTCACGGACGCGGCGATCCTGCTGACCGCGCTGGCGGGCTTCGACGCGGCGGACGCGGCGACGAAGGGCCTGGCGGGGCGCGCGCCGACCGACTACGCGACGTTCCTCGCGGGGAACGCGAAGGGGCTCGAGGGCGTGCGCATCGGGGTCCCGCGCAAGAAGCTCTTCGGGCAGAGCCCGGCGGCCGACGCGCTCGTCGAGGCGGCGCTCGGCGACCTGAAGCGGCTCGGCGCGGTCATCGTGGACCCGGCCGACATCGCGACGGTGGGGGAGACCGACGACAGCGAGTTCGAGGTGCTGCTCTACGAGTTCAAGGCGGACCTGAACGCCTACCTCGCGGGCCTCGGGACGAGAACGCCGTACAAGACCCTCAAGGACCTCATCCGCTTCAACGAGGAGAACCGCGACCGCGAGATGCCCTATTTCGGCCAGGAGATCTTCGAGAAGGCCGAGGCGAAGGGGCCCCTGACCGACAAGGCGTACCTCGACGCGCTCGAGAAGGACCTGCGCCTCTCGCGCGCCGAGGGCATCGACCGGACGATGGACGAGCACAGGCTCGACGCCCTCGTCGCCCCGACGAGCGGGCCGGCGAGCCTCATCGACCTCGTCAACGGCGACTACGGCCCGGGCGGGAGCTCGTCGCTGCCGGCCATCGCGGGATATCCGGACGTCACGGTCCCCTGCGGGCAGCGCTTCGGGCTGCCGGTCGGCATGTCGATCTTCGGCCGCGCCTGGAGCGAGCCCGCGCTGCTGCGGATCGCGTTCGCCTACGAGCAGGCCACGAAGCACCGCCGGGCGCCGAGGTTCCTGGCGACGGCGGACCTGAAGGCCTAGTCCGGAAACGTGTCCGGCGCCTCGGTCGCGCGCCGGTACAGCTCCTCGTCGATGTTGCGGCCGGTGACGACGGCGACGACCGGTCCGGCGGCGCCCGTCAGCCGCGGGAGCGCGGCCAGGGCCGAAGCCGCGGCGCCCTCCGCGCGGATGCCGGCGCGGGCGTAGGCCGCGATCGCGTACGCCATCTCGCGTTCGGAGACGACGACCATGCGGTCCACCACGTCGTTGACGGCGGCGACGGCCTCCGGAATCGCGACCCGCACGGCCAGGCCGTCGGCGAAGGTCGCCATGCGATCGCTCTCGACCGGGCGGCGGGCCTCGAACGAGAGGGCCATGACCGGCGCTTCCCGGGCGGCGACGCCGACGACGAAGGTCGCCGGCGAGCGGCGCTCGAGCGCGCGGCCGATGCCGGCGATGAGCGCGCCGTTGCCGACGGGGACGACGACCGCGGCCGGGGGCTCGGGGAGCTGGTCCAGGATTTCGTCGGCGATCCTGCCGTAGCCGTCCCATTGCGTGGGCTCGATGCCGTCCTCGAAGAAGGGCACCTGCGCCTCGGCCGCAAAGCGCTTGCCTTCGTCCTTGGCGAAATCGAGGTCGGTGCCCGTGATCCGGATCTCGGCGCCGAGCGAGTCGATGAGGGCGAGCTTCGTCAGCGAGGCGCCGGCCGGCGCGTAGACCATCGCCCGCAGGCCGATTCGCCGGCAGGCCCATGCGACGGCCGCGCCGTGGTTCCCGGTCGACGCGGTGACGACCGCGGAAGCGCCGCGCTGCTTCCAGGCGTCGATGGTCGGCAGCGCGCCGCGCCACTTGAAGGCACCGAGCTCGTGGACGTCTTCGCGCTTGAGGTACAACGCGAGCCCGTCGTACAGCCCCCCGGGCGCCCGCTCGAGCGGTGAGGGCAGGTCCACTGCGAAGAGGTTACCGCAGGGACGGCCGCAACCGATAGTGCGAGACGATCCACTCGCTCCCGCCGCGGTACCCCCAGCACTCGGCGCAGGCGAGGAAGAAGAGCCGCCATGCCCAGAACCGTTCGCGGGCGTGCCTGGGACCGTACGCGCCGGCGAGGACGTCGAGGGCCTCCGCGCGGCGGCGGTCGAGGTTCGCGAGCCAGTCCTCCGCGGTCCGGGCGTAGTGCGTGCCGTCCACCCTCCAGTGCTCCTCGATCGCGAGGTCCTCCTGGAAGCGCGCGAGCAGGCCGTCCGAGGGCATGAGTCCCCCGGTGAAGAACTCGCGGGCCATCCAGTCCGAGGCGTCACGGACCTCGAACGGGTAGGCGACCTCGCGGTGGGAGAAGACGTGGAGGAAGAGCCGAGCGTCCGGGCGCATCCAGCCGGCCACCCGGGACAGGAGCACCGGCCAGTTGCGCATGTGCTCGAACATCTCGACCGAGACGACGCGGTCGAATGTCGCCCCGGCGTCGAAGGAATTCATGTCCGCCGTCACGACCGAGAGGTTCGAGAGGCCCCGCCGCCGCGCCCGCGCTTCGATGAAGGCGCGCTGGTCGCGCGAGTTCGACACCGCGGTGATGCGCGAATTCGGGAAGCGCTCGGCCATCCAGAGGGTCAACGACCCCCAGCCGCAGCCGAGCTCGAGAACGTCCTGGCCGTCCGCCAGGCGGGCGCGCTCGCCGGTCAGCGCCAGCATGGCCTCCTCGGCCTCGTCGAGCGTGGTCGCGCGCGAGGGGTAGAAGCAACAGCTGTACTTGAGACGCCGGCCGAGAGCGAGCTCGAAGAACCGCGGCGGGACCTCGTAGTGCTGCGCGTTGGCGTCCGCGGTCGCCAGGGCGATCGGGCTCTCGCGCATCGCGCGGACGAGCTCGTCCGTGCGGCGGCCCACGGCGCCGGCGTCTCCGGCCTCCTCGTCGCGCAGGCGCCGGGCGAGCAGACGCCGGATCGCCAGGCGCAGGACCGCGTCCGGCACGAGCCCCCGCTCGACGAGGCCGAGGCCCGGAAGCCGGAGAGCGGCTTCTTCTCCCGCGGCCGGGCGGCGGGGAAGCCCGGCAACCTCGCTCTCCGGGCCGGAGAGGCGCGGGGCGAGGGGCGCTCCTCCGGCGCTCACCGCTTCGGAGCCCACGGCACGAAGGCCGACGTCGTGCGCTGATACTCGCGGTAGTCGTCGCCGCGCGACGCGAGGGCCTGCGCCTCGGTCGCCGGGATCCCGGTCACCCGCAGCAGGAAGAAGAGCATGAGGGCCGGGCAGACGAGGGCGATCCAGCCCCAGGGCGAGGCCAGTGCGAAGACCGCGTACGCGATCCACGCGAGCCACTCGAAGAAGTAATTCGGGTGCCGCGAGAGGCGCCACAGGCCCTCGCGGCACGTCCTGCCCCGGTTGGCGGGGTCCGCCTTGAAGCGCTCGAGCGTGCGGTCGGCCGACGTCTCGCCCGCGATCGCGATCATCCAGAGGCCGACCCCCGCCCATTCGAGCGCCTCGATCCTCGGCGCGGGGTTGACGGCGGCGAGCAGGAACGGGATCCCGAGGACGAGGTCGAGGAGTCCCTGGAAGAGAAAGAAGAACAGGAACTTCAGCGCGACGTTTCCGCCCCACTCGCGGCGCAGCGTCGCGTAACGCCCGTCCTCGGGCTGGCCGTGCCCGCGGCGGTGGATGTGGACGGCCAGGCGCAGGCCCGCGATGCCGCCCATGAGGGCGGCGAGGACGCGGCGCTCGGCGAGCCCCGGCCCGAGCGCGCCGTACAGCATCGCGAGAAAGGCGATGTTGGCCGACCACGCCACGTCCACGATGCCGGCGTTGCCCTGCCGCAGGTGAACGACCCACGCGAGGAACATCACGGAGAGGACGAGCACGGCGCCCCAGGCCGCCAGGGTCCCGGCTTCAGGCCACATCGTGGACGTCCTTGAGTCGGGCGGCCGCGACCCGCCGGGCGAGGGCCCGGAAGAGCGGCCGCACCGCGAAGTAGATGGCCGCGACGAGCAGCGGCGCCGTCGCGAGCCAGGCCACGACGGCGTGCCCGAGCGTGGTCCGGACGTCGGCGAACGTGGCCAGGGGATCGGCCCGCATCAGGGCCACGAGCCGCTCGAGGGAGCGGTTCTCGCGGGGCGCGCGGAAGAGCCACTCGCCGAGGCGGATGAACGGAAAGATCAGGGCGAGCTGCAGGGCGTACGACGACCAGTTGATCGCCTGGATGATCGGCTGGTTCAGGCGCAGCGCCCAGGCCGCGAAGAAGCAGAGGACCGTGGTCGTGCCCACGATCGGGTTCACGGCGATCGTGAGGCCGACGGCGACCGTCAGCGCGACCTTCTCCGGCGAGATTCCCTGCGTGAGCTGCTGCCGGATCGGGTCGCCGAGGCGGCGGCGCAGGACGTCCTTCACGCTCATGCGGCGCGCCGCAGCAGCAGGGCCTCGAAGGGGGCGTCCCGCGGCAGGCGCGCGAGCTCGCGCAGGACGTAGAAGGCCATGGCGATGTTGCCGAGCGCCATGATGAGGACGAACCACAGGACGCGCGCCCCCGTCCCGCGCTCCTTGTAGGCGACCCAGACGAAGAACGTGAGGAATCCCGCGTAGGCGTCGAAGAGGGTCGCGATCGACCACGGGTCCGAAACGTCCGGTCCGGCGTTCCAGATCGGGACCCGGAGGCTCGCCCAGGTCGTGACCGACAACATCGCGACGAGGATGGCCCCGAACAGGACCCGCAGGCCTCCCCTCACCGGGGCACCGGGAGGGCCAGGTCTTCGCTTTTCCGTTCCGGCGCCGACCTGGAATCGGAGGACCGGACCGCGGCCTTCGCGAGCAGGAGCTGGGCGTCGCCGATGTAGCCCTCCGCGAAGCCGCCCAGGCAGTAGGCCAGGTAGTAGTCCCACATGCGGAGGAAGGACTCGGGGAATCCGAGCGCGCGCACGCGCTCCCGGTTCCCGAGGAAGCGCTCTCGCCACGCCGAAAGCGTCGGGACGTAATGGTGCCCGATCTCCTCCAGCCCCGCGACCGACAGGCGGGTCGCGCGGGACAGCGACTTCCGGATCTCCGCGACCGAGGCGAGCTCGCTGCCCGGAAAGATGTGGCGCTGGATGAAGTCGGGCTGCCGCCGGTAGCGCTGGAACCGCGCCTCGTTGATCGTGATCGTCTGGAGGAGAAACGTCCCGCCCGGCTCGAGCAGGCGGTCCACCGCGCCGAAGTACGCGTCGTAGAAGTCGAGGCCGACCGCCTCGAACATCTCGATCGAGACGGCCTTGTCGTAGCGGCCCGCCAGGAGGCGGTAGTCCTCGAAGAGCAGCGTCACGCGGCCGGACAGTCCCTCGCGCTCCAGCCGCCTCCGCACGTAGTCGTGCTGGGCGCGGCTGATGGTCGTCGTCGCGACGCGGCAGCCGTATTGCGTCGCCGCGTGGATCGCGAACGCGCCCCAGCCGGTCCCGATCTCGATCAGGCGGTCGCCCGGCGCGAGCTCGAGCTTGCGGGCGATGCGGTCGAACTTCGCGACCTGCGCCTCGGCGAGGGCGAGGCCGGGCGGATCGAAGACCGCGCACGAGTACGCCAGCGAGGGATCGAGGAAGAGGGCGTAGAAGTCCTCGCCGAGGTCGTAGTGGAACCGGATGTTGCCGCGGCTGCCCCGGACGGAGTTGCGGCGCAGGCGGTGGCGCAGCCGCTCGGCCCATCGGTCGAGCGTGGCGGGAATCCGGGCCCCGGCGTCGAACGCGGCCATGTTGCGCGCGGCCAGGCGGGTGACCGCCGTCAGGTCCGGGGAGCTCCAGAGGCCCTCCGCGTACGTTTCGCCGAAGGCGATGTCGCCCCCGAAGACGAAGCGGCGGAAGACGGACGCGTCGTGGACGTCGACGACCGCGTCGAGCTCGCCGGCGCCGTCGCCGAAGGCCACCGACCCGCCGCCGGGGAGATTCAGGGTGAGCCGCCCTCCCCGGATGCGCTCGAGCGCCCGGAAGAGCGCGGCCTGCGCCAGGGATCTCATGAGGCCTCCTTTCGCGCGGCCCTCTTCGGGTGCGAGTGGACGGGCACGCCCCGGGCCCAGAGGCGCAGCGCCTGCCAGTGGATCGATGCAATCACCCTGCCGGTCATCCAGGGGTGGCGGAGCAGCGCGCGGTGGAGGGCCGCCGCGCTCCAGGACTCGCGCGACAGGCGCAGGGTCGCGTCGAAGAAGTGGACACCCTGGCTCCATTCGTCGACGTGCACGACGAGCGAGTCGCCCGGGTCGGTGAACGCGAACCGGTAGCGGCAGTCCATCGGCATGAACGGCGAGACGTGGAACGCCTTGTCGAACTCGTAGTGCCGGCCGGCGGGCGTCCGGGTCTCGAGCGAGCGGTCGAGCCAGTAGGGGTGCGATTCGCCGAAGGTGTTGTTGACCTCCGCCATGACCATCGCGAGCTCCCCGCCCCGGTCGTAGAAGTAGAAGTACGAAACCGGGTTGAAACAGTATCCGAGATAGCGCAGGTTCGTCAGCAGGTAGATGGGGCCGTCGGGCAGGGCCAGGCCCCGCGCGGCGGCCCCGCCGGCCAGGCGCTCGCGCAGGGGGAGGCCGGGGTCGCCGACGTGGTCCCGGTCGTCGAAGGCCGCCCAGTTCCAGCGGTTGCGCGAGAGAAACGGCGAGACGCGGACGAGCTCGTCGATCCGGTCGACGTCGAGAAATGCCATGAAGACGGGGTACTCGAAGTCGTGCGCCTTCGGCGCCGACCGGCGGTGCCGGAGGCTGCCGCGGTACACGGCGGGCTCGGGCCGGGCCGCGCTCACCAGGAGACCCCCAGCCTCTCGGCGACGCGCAGCGCCGAGTTGAGGCCGTCCTCGTGGAACCCGTAGCCCCAGTACGCCCCGCAGAAGTGCGCCCGGTGCGCGCCGGAGATCCGGTCCCACCGGCGCTGCGCGGCGATGGCCTCCCGCGTGTAGCGCGGGTGCCGGTACTCCATCCGCTCGAGCACCCGCGACTCGTCGAGGAGGCCGTCCGCGTTGAGGCTGACGCAGTAGTCCTCCCGCGTCGCGAGGTTCTGCAGCCGGTTCATGTGGTACGTGACGCAGACGCGGCGGCCGTCCCCGGGAACGGTCCGGGAATTCCACGAGGCCCACGCGCGGCGGCGCCGGGGCAGCAGGGACGTGTCCGTGTGGAGGGCGGTCGGGTTGGGTGTCGTCCGGAACGCCGAGAGCACGTCCCGCTCGTCGTCGGTCGCGTCGGCGAGCATCGGAAGCACCTCGTCGCCGTGGCACGCGAAGACGACCTCGTCGAAACGCTCGGCCGGGCGCCCGGCGGCCGCGACGAGCACTCCGTCCGCGTCCCGCGTCACGCGCTCGACCTTCGCGCCGAGCACGATCCGGTCCCGGTACGGGGCGGTCAGGGGAGCGACGTAGACGGAGCTGCCCCCGGACAGGGCGCGCCAGCGCGCCTGGGTGAAGAAGCCGAGGAAGCCGTGGTTCTGGAAGAAGCGCACGAGCGTGGTCGCGGGGAAGTGTTCGACCTCCCGCAGGGTCGTGGACCAGACCGCGGAGGCGAGCGGCAGGAGGTACTGGTCGAGCAGGCGCGGGCTGAAGCGCTCTCGGCGAACGAAGTCCGACAGCGTCATCTCGTCGGCGCGCGTCTCTTCGAGCAGCCGGGGCGCCGCCCGGTTGAACCGCCCGATCTCCGCCAGGAACCCGCGCCAGGCGGCGTCGAAGGGATTGGCGGAGCGCAGCGCGAGCTCGAGGGGCGCGCGGCTGGACCACTCGAGGCCGGTCGCGGGCGAGGTCACCGAGAACGACATGTCGCTGTCCTGGGTCGCGACGCCGAGCTCCGCGAAGAGCCGCGTGAGGTTCGGGTAGTTGCGGCGGTTGTGGACGATGAAGCCCGTGTCGACTCGGACCGCTCCCTCCGGCGCCGCCACGGTCACGGTGCGCGTGTGGCCGCCGAGGCGCGGCTCGCGCTCGTAGAGGGTGACGGCGTGGCGGCGGCAGAGGAGATAGGCCGCCGACATTCCCGCGATGCCGGAACCGATGACGGCGATCCGGCTCACGGGCGGGAACCTAGCCCGGCTGCGGGTCGGGCATCCCCGAGGATTCGGCGGTCGCCACGAGGCTCTCGAGGATGTCGGCCAGGCGCGCGCGCGCCCGCTCGATCTCGGCGTGGATCTCTTCGAGCCGCCGGCTCGCCCGCGCCCCCGCCGCCGCGGCCTCCTCGTGAAGCCGGTCGAGGCGCGCGGCGGTCATGGCGCGCGCGGCCTCGAGCTCGGCGAACGCGCCGTGGGCGGTCAGGCGCGCCGAGTCGCGGATCTCCGCCCACCGCCGCGTCAGGCTCTGCACCCGCTCGAGGTGCCGGACGGACGTGAAGGCGCGCCCCGTGCGCAGCGCCTCGCGCGCCGCCTCGCGCCAGCGTTCGGGCGGCCGGTGGAGGCCCGACACGAGGCCGACCTTCTCGCCGAGCCGGAGCAGATACCAGCTCGCGTCCACTTCCCACCAGTGAAAGCCCTGGGCGGCCGAGCCCGGCGCCCAGTGGTGGTTGTTGTGCCAGCCCTCGCCCATCGTGACGAGCGCGAAGAGGAAGCTGTTGCGCGAGTCGTCGGTCGTCGCGTAGACGCGCCGCCCGAAGAGGTGCATGACGCTGTTGATCGAGAACGTGCCGTGCCACAGGAGCACGGTGGACAGGAAGTAGCCGTAGAAGAGCCCCGTCCAGCCGAAGCCGAGAAAGAGCGCGACGGCGTAGGCGATCGTGGGCGCGTACTCGTGCCGGTCGAGCCACACGAGCTCGGGGTACTTCGCGAGGTCCGGGACCCGGGAGTGATCCGACTCGGCGTGGTCGCGCGCGAGGATCCAGCCCATGTGGCTCCACCAGAACCCCCGCTGGATCGGGCTGTGGATGTCCTCGGGCCGGTCGGAGTAGCGGTGGTGGTGGCGGTGGTTGGACGCCCACCAGAGCACGCCCTTCTGCGCGGCCGTCTGGCCCAGCAGCGCGAGCAGGAACTGCGGCACGCGCGGCAGGACGTACGACCGATGGCTGAAGTAGCGGTGGAAGCCCGCGGTGATCGCGAACATCCGCAGGTAGTAGGACGCGACGCAGAGGGCCGCGCCCTTCCAGGAAAACCCGAGGAAGAGAACGCCGAGGGCCGCGGCGTGCACGGCGAGGAATCCCGCCACGGCCGACGGGCGCAGGCCGCCCCGTCCGGGCGCCGCTGCCAGGGCTTCGGATCGCATGCGACAACTTTACCGTTTCGGGCCCTTTCATCGCTCCCTGTACGTGCGCGGGGAGCCGGGCGGATGCTAGGCGGGGGCCCCGGCGGGGCGAAAAACTGTCCAGAAAACGACGAGGAGGGGCGCGCGGGCGCCCCTCCTCCGGGTCTCGAAACGGCCGGGGCGGGCTACTTCGCGGCGGGCGCCTCGGGGGCCTTCTTGACGGTCTCGAGCGAGATCGTCACGGCGACGTCGTCGGAGAGCATGAGGCTGCCGTTGTCGAGCACCTTGTTGAAGTTGACGCCGTAGTCCTTGCGGTTGATCGTCGTGGCGAGCTCGAAGCCCGCCCGCTCGCCGCCGCGGGGGTCCTTCGCGATGCCGGTGAACGTGACGGGCAGCGTGATCTGCTTCGTGACGCCGCGCATCGTGAAGTTGCCGGTGACGTCGTACGTGTCCTTGCCGGCAGGGACGACCTTCGTGCTCTTGAAGGTGATCTCCGGAAAGCTCGCGGTGTCGAAGAAGTCGGGCGAGTTCAGGTGCTTGTCGCGGCCCTCGTTCCGGGTGCTGATCGAGGCGGCCTTGATCGTGAAGACGACCGACGACGCCGGGGGATTGGCCGGGTCCATCTGGATCGTCCCCTCGAAGTCCGTGAAGCTGCCGCGGACCTTCGAGACGAAGTGGCGGACCTGGAACGTCACGTCCGAGTGGACCTTGTCGACGGTGTACGTGTCGGCCGCGAACAGCGGCGATGCGGCCGCGGCGGCCGCGAGAAACAGGACCATCATCCGGAGTCGGCGAAGCATGGTGCTCTCCTTTCGAGCGGTTGGGGTCACGCCCTGCGGCGGGACGGTGCGGATTCGGACAGCCCGGCGCGGACCGCGTCGAGCAGGCGGATCAGGGTTTCGAGGTCGGCGGTGCCGAGCGCGCGGAGCAGGTCGTCCATCCGCTCGACCGGGGCGTCCATGCGCGCGAGCAGGCGCGCCCCGGCCGGCGCGAGGACGCAATAGACCCGGCGGCGGTCCCGGGCGCAGCGCCGGCGCGAGACCAGCGCTTTCTTCTCGAGTCGGTCGACGAGGCGCGTGATCCCCGGCGCCCGCTCGATCATCCGCTCGGAGATCTCGAGGGTGGGGAGGCCGTCCCTGCCGGCGCCGCGCAGGATCCGCAGCACGTTGTACTGCTGGTCGGTGACGCCGAAGGGCGCGATGACCTTCGACGCCCGGGTGCGCAGCAGGTCTGCGGTCTTCAGCAGGCCGAGCGCCGCTTCGTGCCGCCGCGACCGGAAGGGCCGGCGCTGGCGGATCTCGCGGGCGAGGGAGCTCTCGGGGACGGGCACGCCGGTACACTACCAGTCAATAGTTGTCTAGTCAAGCAAACTACTGGACGCACCCGCGGGCGGCCACCGTGATGCGCCCCTCCACGCGCCCGGAGCGGACGGCCACGAGGCGGTCGTGGAGGTTCGAGACGGCGCAGGCGTGGTTGGGCAGGATCCGGACGCGCTCGCCGACGCGAAACGCTTCGCCCGGCGCCACGGAGAGCACGCCGTGCTCCTCCGAGACGCGCGCCACGCGGGTCTGGCCGCCGACCACGATCCCGTGGCCGTCGGGGGCGGGCCGCACCGGGTCGGTCGAGAGGGTCTTGGAGCCGGCGTCCACGACGGCGCGGTCCGGGGCCGGCGCGCTCACGACGGTCGCGAGCACCGTCATCGCGCAGTCGCCGGGGCCGCAGCTGCCGAGGGCGACCTGCGAGCGGTCGTTGTACACGTAGGTGCCCGGTCGGCACTCGGTCACGCCGCGGCCGGTCATGGCCGAGGCGGCCGTCGGCGTCGAGCCGAGCGAGACCTCGCCGGCGGGAAGGCCCGCGGCGCGCAGGGCCTCGGCCGTCCCGGCGACGATGCGGCCCTCCTCGGCGCCGATCCGCGCGACCTCGTCGGGCGTCCGCCCGCCGTAGCCCTGCCCGGCGTGCGTGAAGACGCCCGCGAGGTCGAGGCCCGGCAGCTCCGCCACGCGCCGCGCGAGCGCGACGGCGCCCTCCGGCGTGACGCCCACGCGGTGGAACCCGGAGTCGATCTTGAGGAGGACGCGCAGCCGGCGGCCCGCGGCGTGGAAGACGCCGGCGAGGCTCTGCGCGCCCTCGACGCTGTCGACGCCGACGGCGAGGCGGATCCGGTCGGAGAGGGCGAGCAGGCGCCGCGCCTTGTCGGCGCCCACGATCGGGTACCCGAGAAAGAGGTCGTCGAACCCGAGATCGGCGAAGACCTCCGCCTCCGACGTCTTTGCCAGCGTGAGGCCGGCGGCCCCGGCGACCAGCTGCATGCGGCCGACCTCGGGAGACTTGTGCGTCTTCGCGTGGGGCCGCAGCCGCACGCCCGCCGCGCGGGCGCGCTCCTGCATGCGGACGACGTTGCGCTCGAGGACGTCGAGGTCCACGAGCACCGAGGGAGTGGGCAGATCGGCGACGTCGGTCATGCGGGAAGCCTATCCCCGGATCGGACGCGGCCCTCCGCGGTGCGCTGCGGTAGAGTCTGCGCTTCCGATCAGGGAGGGCGCATGCGGATCCGGGCATTCGCGGCGGCGGGCTTGCTGGCTTCGGCGGTCGCCGCCGGCCAGACGGCCGACGAGCTCATCGAGAAGAACGTCGCCGCGCGGGGAGGTCTGGCGAACCTGAAGGCGGTCCAGACGATGCGCCTGACGGGGACGATGGAGGCCGGCGGCGAGAAGATGCCGTCGGTCGTCGAGCTCAAGAGGCCGAACAAGAGCCGGTGGGAGTTCACCCTCGACGGCCAGACGGCCGTCCAGGCGTACGACGGGAAGTCCGGCTGGACCTGGATCCCCTTCGCCGGGCAGAGCGTGCCCCAGACGATGTCGGCCGAGGAGGCGAGGGAGGCCGAGCAGCAGGCCGACCTCGACGGCCCCCTCGTCGACTCCAAGCAGAAGGGCACGAAGATCGAGCTCGTCGGGCACGATCCGAAGTTCCGGCCCGACGACTGGAAGTTGAAGGTCACGCTCAAGACAGGCGAGGTGCGCTTCGTCTACCTCGACCCGAAGACGTACCTCCAGACGGTCAGCGTCATGACGCGCACGATCGACGGCGTCGACGTCGTGGTCCGCTCCGAGGTGGGCGACTATCGCAAGGTCGGGCCCCTCCTTTTGCCGCATTCGTTCACGGCCACGGCCGCGGACGGCGGGCAGACGCAGTCGCTCAAGTTCGACAAGATCGAGCTCGACGTTCCCATCGACGACTCGAAGTTCCGCATGCCGGACGTGAAGGCGCCCGCCGGGCCGGCGCCCACGCCCGTGATCGGCTGATGGGGAGGCGCGCATGAGGCTCTCGAGGATCCTGCTCGCGGCGGCGGCCCTCGCCGCGGCTCTCGCGGCGCCCGCCGCGGCGCAGCCGAAGCTCAAGGTCTACATCTCCGCCGACATGGAGGGCGTCGCCGGCGCGGTGACGTCCGACCAGCTCGGCCCCCAGGGCTTCGAGTACGAGCGCTTCCGCGGCTTCATGACCAGCGAGGTTCTCGCCGCGATCGAGGGCGCCCGGGCCGCGGGCGCGACCGAGTTCCTCGTCTCCGACTCGCACGGCAACGGCGAGAACCTGCTCATCGAGCGGTTCCCGAAGGACGTGCAGATCGTGCGCTCGTGGCCGCGGCCGCTGGCCATGATGCAGGGCATCGACGCGAGCTTCGACGCCGTCTTTTTCATCGGGTACCACGCCTCGACGACCAACCCGGAAGGCGTGCGCGCCCACACCATGTCGTCCGCTCACCTCGCCGACGTGCGGCTGAACGGCGTGTCGATGCCCGAGGCGGGGCTCAACGCCGCGATCGCCGGGCAGTTCGGGGTGCCGGTCGCGATGATCTCGGGCGACGATGCCATCGTCAAGGAGGCGCAGGCCCTGCTCGGGCCCATCGCCGGCGCGGTCGTCAAGTGGAACACCGGGTTCCACTCGGCGCGCACACTGACGCCCGAGGCGGCCTGCGACGTGATCCGCGAGAAGGCGAAGCAGGCGATCGCGGCGCGCGCGGGCCGCAAGCCCTTCACCGTGGCGGCGCCCGTCACGCTCGACGTGCGGTTCAAGAACTACCGCCCGGCGGAGGTCCTGGCGTACCTGCCGGTCGTCGAGCGCACCGACGCCCATTCGATCCGGTACCGGGGCAAGGACATGCTCGAGATCATCCGGTTCCTCGAGTTCCTCGAGAACTACGAACCGGGCCTGACGCCCTGACGTTCCGGGAATCCTGACGCGCGGCGCACGCCGCCGGGAGGTACGACATGAAGTTCGAGACGCGGGCCGTGCACGCGGGCGCAACGCCCGATCCGGCGACCGGGGCCATCGCGCCGCCGATCCACCTTTCGACGACGTTCGAGCACGGGCCCGCCGCCGAGACGCCGCTCGGCTACATCTACATCCGCGACGGCAACCCGACCCAGGCGCGGCTCGAGGAGGCGCTGGCGGCGATCGAGGGAGGAGAGTCGGCCCTCGTCTTCGCCTCCGGGCTCGCGGCCGCCGCGGCGTTCCTCCAGGCGCAGCCGGCCGGCTCGCACCTCGTGTACCCCGAGGACGTGTACTACGGCGTCCGCGCCATGGCCGTGGAGTTCCTGCCGCGGTGGGGAATGGAGGCGACGGCGGTGGACATGACGGACCTCGCGAAGGTGCGGGCCGCGATGCGGAGCACGACGCGCGTCCTCTGGGCCGAGACGCCCTCGAACCCCCTGATGCAGGTCGTGGACCTGCGGGCGCTGGCCGGGATCGCGCACGAGGCGGGCGCCCTCTTCGCGGTGGACGGCACGTTCGCGACGCCGGCCCTCCAGCGCCCGCTCGAGCTCGGCGCCGACGCCGTCCATCACTCGACGACGAAGTACCTGGGCGGCCACAGCGACGTGCAGGGAGGAGCGCTCGTCTTCCGCGAGGCCGGAGCGCTTTCCGAGGCGGCCGCGCACGTGCGCAAGATCCTGGGGAGCGTGGCCTCGCCCTTCAACTCCTGGCTCATCCTGCGCGGCCTGCGCTCGCTCGCCTGCCGCGTCGAGCGCCAGTCCGCCAACGCGCTCGCGGTCGCGCGGTTCCTCGAGGCGCATCCGGCCGTCGAGGCGGTCCACTATCCCGGGCTCGCGTCGCACCCGGGCCACGCGATCGCGAAGGGGCAGATGTCGGCCTTCGGCGGGATGCTGTCCTTCCGGGTGAAGGGCGGCCGGGAGGCGGCGTTGCGGGCGGCGTCGCGCCTGAGGCTCTTCGTCAACGCGACGAGCCTCGGCGGGACGGAGAGCCTGATCGAGCACCGCGCGTCGAGCGAGGGCGCAGGATCGCCCACGCCGCAGAACCTGCTGCGCGTCTCCGTCGGGCTCGAGCACCCCGACGACCTCGTCGAGGACCTCCGCCAGGCCCTCGCCTAGCCGCCGGCCGGGTCAGTGCCCCGGCGTCTTCTTCAGGTACTCCTGCGGGATCGCGTCGGGCGCCTTCGGCAGGTTCTGCGCCGGGATCGGGTTGTCCGCCCGCTCGGTGTCCCAGACGACGGAGGCGATCCACCAGCGCCGCCCGTCGTTGACGAGCTGGATGCTGTTGATGCCCCGCACGAAGGGCTTCTCGTCGGACGGGGCCCGGCGCGACTCGTAGGTCGAGAAGACCTGGCAGATGTTGCCGAAGCAGTCGGTCTTGCGCGCGATTTCGCGCTCGAAGAACGACGTCGGATCGCCCTTCTGCTTCGCGGCGGCCATGCCCTCCTTCACGCGCTGCTCGAAGCCGTCCACGTCGAGGACGGTGAACAGGTCGCTCTTCGGGTTCTTGGGCGGCACGAGCATGCCGACCGGCAGAAAGATGTCGCGCATGCGGGGCCAGTTCGGCTCTCCGGCCGAGTCGTGGCTGACCGACGCGTAGAGCGCGGCGACGATCGCGTCCACCGAGGCGCCGTCGGCGTCCGACGGGCGCGCGCCGGCGGGGACCTTCTGGCGGCGGTCCTCCGGCGCCCCGGGCGGGTTCGACGGCTTCGTCTGCGCGGCGAGCGGCAGGGCCGCCGCGAGGACCGCGGCGGTGATGGCGGCGAGTCGGTTCTTCATCGGGCTCTCCTTCCCTGTCCTACGGACCGGAGGACCATGGTATTTCACCGGGCGAGAAGATCGGGCGGGATCGGGTCGTCGGGCCGCTCGTTGTCCCAGACGAGCGCGGCGATCCACCAGCGGGTTCCGTCCGAGACGAGCTGAATGCCGTGGACGCCGCGGGAAAACGGGGCGGCGTCGCTCTTCGAGCGCAGGGTCTCGTAGGCCGAGAAGACCTGGCAGACGCGCCCGAACCGCAGCTCGCGCCGGCCGATCTCGCGCTCGAGCAGCGCGAGACTCTCGCCCCGCTCCCTGCGCCCGGCGAAGTACCTGCGGATCCGCGTCTCGAACCCGTCGAGGTCGAGCACGGTCAGCGAGTCCGCGTCGGGGCGCCGGGGAGGGACGACGATCGCCCCGGGAAGGAAGAGCGCCCGCAGGCGCTTCCAGTCCGTCTCGTACTCGGGCCCGTGGCTGACCGAGGCGTAGAGGGCCGTCACGATCGCGTCCACCGAGGAGCCGTCGGGCTGGACCTCGAGCGGCTCGGGATCCCTGACGGCGGGCGGCGTGCGCGTGGGCAGCGGGGCCACGCCGGAGATCGCGGTGGCGGCGAGCGCGTTGGCCGCGACTTCGACGACGGGACCCGCGGGTCCGCCGACCGGCGGAGCAATGACGCCGACGCACTGCTGGGAGGCGAAGATCCCGGCAGAGACGGCCAGAACGAGGAGCGCGCCCCGGGGCATCGCCGATCGCCTCACGAGCCCGCGCGGCCCTCGAGCCATCCGTCCACGGAAAAGCGGTCGGCTTCGCGCGGCACCATCAGGACGAAGAGCAGCAGGGCGAGCCGCGGGATCACGTGCGAGTGGAACTCGTAGAGCGGCTCCTTCAGGAGGTGCCCGAAGGTGACGACGAGGAGCACGAAGCCGAGCGCGACGAGCGCTTCCCGCACGCGCCAGCCCGCGAGCAGGAGCGCCCCGCCGGCGAGCTCGACGAAGGGAATCGTCAGGCCGGTCAGCCAGAGCGACCACGCCGGCAGGAACGTGTCGGCGTACGGGTCCACGAACCACTTGTGCGCGTGGCCGGCGGGGGTCAGCGTGAAGACCTTGTAGACGCCGGCCATGAAGAAGATCAGGCCGAGGACTCCGCGGGCGAAGAACAGCGCCCAGGCGCGCCGCGCCGATTCCGAGAACGCCATCGAGCCTCCTTCTTGCCCCCGCCGGCCACTCCGGTAGACTCCGCGGCATCGCGGCGGGCGGGACCCCCGAGACGATACGCCGATTGCGCCGCGGGAGGACGGATGGACGCAGCCGAGTCGAAGTCGCTCCCCGAAAACGCCTATCGGCCCCTCGCCCCGGGCGAAACCTACCGGCCCGTCGTCCCCGCCTCCGCGAACCTCCCGGAGGCGACCGGACGCTCGATCCTGTGGGGCCTCTTCCTGTGCGCGATCTTCACCGCCGCCTCGGCCTATTCGGGCCTCAAGGTCGGCCAGGTCATGGAAGCGGCGATCCCGATCTCGATCCTGGCGATCGGCCTCGCGCGGGCCTACGCGCGCCGCTCGACGCTCCTCGAAAACGTCATCATCACCGGGATCGGCGGGGTCTCGGGCGCCGTCGTCGCCGGGGCGATCTTCACGCTGCCCGCGCTCTACATCCTGAAGCTCGACCCGCACCCCTGGCAGACGATCTTCATCTGCCTGGCGGGGGCGTGTCTCGGCATCCTCTTCCTGATCCCGCTGCGGCGCTACTTCGTCCGCGACATGCACGGAAAGCTCCCGTATCCCGAGGCCACGGCGATCACCGAGGTCCTCATCACGGGCGAGAAGGGCGGGTCGCAGGCGAAGCTGCTCCTCGAGGCGACGGGCATCGCCGCGGTGTACGACTTCTTCGTGACGACGTTCCAGGTCTGGAAGGAGACCGTGGACTTCCAGTTCATCCCGGCGATGCGCGAGGTGGCCGAGAAGGCCCGCGTCGTGCTGCGCGTCGACGCCATCGCCTTCATCCTCGGCCTCGGATACGTGATGGGGCTGCGCGCGTCGACGCTGCTGTGCGCCGGCGGCGTCCTGTCGAACTTCGTCCTGGTGCCGATCATCTGGAAGATCGGCCAGCACATCCCGACGCCCGTGTACCCCGCGCCGATGCCGATCTCGGAGATGAGCGCCGCCCTGATCTACCGCTGGTACGTGCGCTACGTCGGCGTCGGGGCGATCGCGACGGCGGGCATCTTCGGCATCCTGAAGTCGCTGCGAATCGTCGCGGGCTCGTTCTCGATCGCCGCGAAGGCCTTCCGGCACGGCGAGGGGGAGGGGATCGAGCGGACCGATCGGGACGTCGCGATCATGAAGATCCTGATCGGCGTCGTCGTCTCGTCCGTGGCGGTCGCGATCTTCCTCGGCAACCTCGGGGCCTCCGCCGTCGTGCTCGGCATCGGCCTCGTCCTGACCCTCGTGTTCTCGTTCTTCTTCACGTCGGTGGCCGCCAACGCGATCGCCACGACGGCGCGCAACCCGGTGTCCGGAATGACGATGCTCACGATCATCATCTCCTCGGTCATCCTGCTCGAATTCGGCGTCTCCGGCCGGACCGGGATGTTCTTCGTGATGGCGATCGCCGGGATGGTGTGCACGGCGCTCTCCGTCTCCGGCCAGACGATCACGGACCTGAAGGCCGGCTACTGGCTGGGCTCGACGCCCGCGGCGCAGGAGAAGGTGAAGTTCTACGGCGCCGTCGTTTCGTCGATCGTGGTCGGCCTGGTCATCGTCGCCCTCGCCCAGACGTTCCAGTTCGGCGAGGCGGCTCCCGGGGACGCGCGGCCCGTCCTGGTGTCGCCGCAGGCCTCGATCATGAAGGCGCTGGTCGAGGGGTTCATGAGCCGCCAGCCCGTGCCGTGGGTGCTCTTCGGCGCGGGAGCGGCGATCGCCGTGATCATGGAGATGCTGGAGGTCCCGGCGCTGATCGTGGCCCTGGGCATGTACCTGCCGCTCGAGCTCAATTCCGGCGCGCTCGTCGGCGGGATCATCTCCCACTACGTCGCGAAGCGCTCGGGCCGCGTCGGCGGCGCCGCGGGGGCCTCGATGCGCGAGCGGGCCGTGATCATCGCCTCGGGGCTGATGGCGGGCGGCGCGCTCGGCGGCCTGCTCGGCGCCGCGCTCCGGCTCTTCGGCTGGTACCGCGAGGACCTCATCAAGCTGCCGATCTACGACAACGACGCCGTGTCGCAGCTCGTCAGCTCGGCCGGCTTCATCGCCCTGTGCCTCTACCTCTGGTTCGGCGCCATGAAGAAGGAAAAGCCGGCCTGATGGATCGCCTCGAACGCCTCACCGCCGAGGCGCTGCTCGGCATCGATACCCTGTGGGGCGGCGACGTGATGAACCCGTCCGGCACGGGCCGGGCCGTCGTCGACTCGTGGTTCTCCGACGAGCCGATGCCCGAGGCCTACACGCACGCGACCGCGAAGCGCCTGCGCGAGAGCGGGGGCGTCGCCGCGAAGGATCCGGACCGCGCGGCGATCGACGCCTATCTCTCCGCGGTGGACGTGAAGGGCGCGATCGACGGCCTCGCCGGGGAGGGCCGCGCCCTCGGCGGACTGCGCGGCGCGTACTTCGACGGGCTGGGGCTCTGCCTCTCGGCGATGTGGGACCTCTCGATGGAGATCCTCGGGCGCGGGCCGGCCGTGCCGTACGAGCGCTGCGTGGTGGCCGCGACCGGCCGCCCGCCCGAGCCCTCGCGGCCCGGCGAGAAGCGCCGCCGCCTCGTGGAGCTGCTCGCGCGCGCGGGGCACCCCTCGAAGTCCGGCGACGAGCTGCTCGCGGCGGTCGACGCGTGGCGGCGGGAACGGATGGTGCCTCCGAAGTCGATCGCGACCCTCGCCAACGCCTTCATCGCCCGGTTCGACGCGGGCACGTCGAAACACCTCGCGCCCCACCTTCCCGCCGACCTGCGCGACGTGCCGCGGTCGAACATGACGTTCGTGCCGATCCGCGACGCCTGGTTCTCGGGGTTCATGAACTACATCGGGCGGGCGCGCAACGCCGACGGCTCCCCGCAGTACGAGGCGACGTACGAGATCAACGCCTCCCTCCAGATCTCGATCCCGGAGTTCGAGCAGCTCGTCGGCCACGAGGTCGTGCCCGGGCACGTGACGACCGGGGCCCTCGTGCAGGGGCTGTACGTGCGCGGCCGCGTCGGCTTCGAGGGGACCATCCTCGCCATGAACACCCGGTGGGGGACGCTGGCCGAGGGCATCGGCAACAACGCGGTCCTGATCGCGATGGGACTGACCGAGGTCGAGCAGGTCCCCGACGACGACCTGCAGATCGGCCTGTGGCTCGCGCACCTGCAGGACGACGCGAAGAACCAGTCCTCGTACCTGACCTGGAACGACGGGGTCCCGCAGGCCGAGGTCGCCGCGGCGCTGCGCCGGGACTTCCTGGTTTCGGAGGAGCGGGCCGGGAAGCTCTCGGGAGCGTGGGGCCGCCATCCGCTGTTCGGGCGGATGAACCTCCCCGCCTACCGCGCCGGCACGGAGACCGTCGCGGAGCTGCGCCGCAGATATCCGCCCGCGAAGGTGCTTCCCGCTCTCTACGGCTGCTCCGGCCTCGTGGACGTCGTCACGCTGCGCCAGGCCCTCCAGGCGCGTTAGCGCCTTCCGGCCGCCTCAGCGGCCGCGGTGGGCGAGGACCCCGCCGAGCGAGCGCGCCTCGGGCGCGTGGCGCTCCATCACGAGCCCGGCCGCGCCGAGCGTCAGGGCGGCGACCAGGAACGGCACGATCGTCTTCTTGAGAGCCGTCTCGAGCCACGGCTCGCGCGGGACCCGCCCCAGGCGGCGGTAGAGGCCCGCGCTCAGGCCGCCGTCGAGCAGGAGCTCCGCGAAGAGCGTCGGCGCGGTGAAGACGATCCACACCGAGGCCCCGAGCAGGACGAGGGCGGCCGCGGCGATCACGATGACGACGATCGCGTCGTCGCCGTCGAGGTCGAGATCGAGCCCGCCCCCGCCCGAGCTCGAGGCCTTCGCGACGGAGCCGCCCCAGCCGCCCGACGCGCCGCCGCCTCCGAAACGGCCGCCCCCCGCCGAGAAGCCGGAGGAGCCCCCCGAGCCTCCGGAGGATCCGCCGCCGAAGTCGAGCACGCCGACGGGATCGAAGTCGCCCGAAGACGACCGTCCGCCGCCGGAGGCTCCGCGGATCTGCCCTCGCCGCCGCAGGATCCAGAACCAGAGAAGGAGGAGGAAGACGCCGTAGGCGATCGCGACGGCGCTCACGTACCGGACCGGAATCCGCTCGAGGCCGGCGCGCAGGAGGGCCACGGAGGCGAGAAAGCCGGCTCCTCCCGACAGGCTGACGAGGACCGCCATCTGGAGCCGGGGCGATTCCTGCTTGAGCAGAGCCCGGCGCAGGCGCTCGGTGAGCCTCGAGCGCTCGGCATCGTCGGAGAGGCTCTCGGACATCGGGATCATGGTAGCCCGCGCCGGCATCGGGCGCGGGCGGAGATATCCTCGCGCCCATGAACACGCGACGGACGTTCCTGGCCTCCGCCGGACTCGCGGCGGGCGGATCGCTGCTCGCCCTTCCCGGGGCGAAGGCGCCGGCGGCGCCGGCGGGGCCGATGGTCAAGCCCCGGGCGCTCCAGGCGGGCGACACGGTGGCCCTCATCGCGCCGTCGTCGTACATCTTCGATCTCTGGCGGATCGATGACGTCGCCCCCCGCCTGGCGGCCCTGGGTCTGAAGACCAAGCTCGGCGCCAACGTCCGGGCCCGGCGCGGGTTCCTCGCGGGAACGGAGGAGCAGCGCCTCTCGGACCTCCACGCGGCCTTCGCCGACCCCGAGGTGGCGGCGGTCTTCTGTCTGGGCGGCGGCTACGGCACCGAGCGCCTGCTCGACCGCATCGACTACGGCCTGATCCGGACGAACCCGAAGATCTTCGTGGGCTATTCGGACATCACCGGGCTTCATCTCGCCTTCGGAAAGCTCGCGGGCCTGGTGACCTTCCACGGCCCGGTGGCGATCTCGTCGCTGCCGGCCTGGACGCTCGAGGGGTTCCGGAAGGCCCTGTTCGCGCCCGACCCGATCGGGCTCGTCGCCAATCCCCCGGAAGACGATCCGCTCGCGCCCCACTTCCCGCGGCACACGATCGTGCCGGGGAAGGCCCGGGGCCGGACCGTCGGCGGAAACCTGACGCTGATCTCGACGACCATGGGGACGCCCTACGAGATCGACACGAAGGGCCGGATCCTGCTGCTCGAGGACGTCGGGGAGGCGCCCTACCGCATCGACCGGATGATCCTGCAGCTCGGCCTGGCCGGAAAGCTCGCCGAGGCGGCGGGCATCGTGTGGGGGACGTGCACCGACTGCGAGACCTCCACCAACTCGAGCTTCGAGCTCTCCCTCTCGATGTCCGAGGTCCTCGACGACCTGCTCGGCAACCTCGGCAGGCCGGCGATGGCCGGGCTCGTCTTCGGCCACACGCGGGAGAAGGCCACCATTCCGCTCGGCGTCGAGGCGGAGCTCGACGCGACGGCGAAGACCTTCACGCTTCTCGAGGCGGCGACGACTTCGGTCTAGGGTCCGGCGCGCGGTCGAGGCCGCGGTCGTCCCAGGACACCGGGTCCTCCCGGGGCTCGAGGTGCGTGAAGACGTGGGCGCCCGGCAGCTTCTCGCGCACGGCGGCCTCGATCGCCTCGGACAGGTCGTGCCCCCGCTGGATCGTCCAGGTCCCGGGCATGAGCACGTGCATCGAGACGAACCGGCGCGTCCCGGCGATGCGCGACCGGATCGCGTGGAAGAGGATTCCCTGTTCCTGGAACGGGACGAGCGCCGCGGTCACCGACTGCCGCTCGTCCTCCGGCAGCGCCGTGTCGAGCAGCGCGAGGCCCGTCTCCCGCACGAGCTTCCACCCGGTCCAGACGATGTTGACGGCGACCGCGAAGGCGATGAGCGGGTCCCCGCGCAGCCATCCTGTCGCCGCCACGAGAATGATTCCGGCGACCACGCCGACCGAGGTCCAGACGTCCGTGAGGAGATGGTGCGCGTCGGCGCGCAGGGTGATCGAGCGAAGCCGCTTTCCGGCGCGCAGGAGCGTCCACGCCACCGCCCCGTTGACGGCCGAAGCGGCGACGGAGACGGCGACGCCGAGCCACGCGTCCGTGATGGGCGCGGGCGTCTGCCACCGTTCCCACGCCGCGATCGCGATCCCGACGGCCGCGGCGAGGATGAGAAAGCCCTCGGCTCCGCTGGCGAAGTACTCGGCCTTCGAGTAGCCGAAGTCGTGCGTCTGGTCGGGCGGCCTCACGGCGACGGTCAGCGCCCAGAGGGCGATCAGCGCGGCGACGAGGTTGACCACCGACTCGGCGGCGTCGGACAGGAATCCGACCGACCCCGTCAGCCTCCAGGCGACGGTCTTCAGGCCGATCGTGAGGACCGCGGCCGCGATCGAGAGCCCCGCGTAGAACCGCGCCGGGCGCCCGGGGGCGGGGTCCGGTCTCATGCCCCCGACTCGCGGTCGAGGGCCTCGAGTGCCGAGGCGAAGATCGCGTCCGCCTCCTCGCGGCTGTTTCCGATCGTCGTGAGGCCGACCTTCCCGTACTGGGACAGGGCTCCGATCATGTGAAACAGCGCGCCGGTCTCGGAGCCGTGGCTGTAATGGAGCCGATTGATCGTCGTGATGTCGATGAGGTCCTCGGGACACAAGCCCCGGTAGGCGTCGGACTTGAGGTTGTCGGTCGAGCGGTAGAACTTGGGATGGCCGCCGGGCGACAGAAACTCTCCCGACGACACGTCGAGCTTGCCGCCCGTCAGGAACTGGAGCGCGAGGAACGGGTGCGTCGTCCCTCCCATCCGCAGGTTGATCTCGAGCGCGTAGATCTCGGGCGCCCCGCCGGGCCGCTGCCCGACGTAGAAGTCCACCCCGAACCGGCTGACGACGCCCTTCTGCGCGAGCACGGCGCCGACCTTCTGGGCCGCCTCCTGGATCGGGCGCCGATAGTGCTCGTCGGCCGGAAACCGGCAGCCCTGGTACACCTGGTTCGTGAGGCCGCCGAGGATCTGCTCGTGGCTCGAGAGGAGCACGACCTCTCCCTGCGGGTCGATGCGCAGCTGCACCGAGGGCGCCGACGACTCGGGATATTCGAGGAACTCCTCGACGATGCCGCCCATCTCGGTGAACTTCGCGAGGTAACGCGGGCCCGTCTCGGCGGGAACGGCGAAGGACAGGTTCGCGAGCGCGGCCCGCAGAGCGTCCCGGTCCTCGGAGTCGGGGTAGCGCAGGACCGCGTTGCCTTCGCCCGAAAAGCTCTCGTCGAGCTTGATCACGGCCCGGCGGATCCCGGGCCGGCGCCGGCGCAGTTCCGCGAGCGCGTCGAGCACGTCGTCCTCGGTGCGCAGGTCCTCGAAGCCCTCGGGCATCGCGACGCCGGCCTCGCGAAAGATCTTCCGGCTGCCCGACTTCGAGCCCAGCGGCGAGAGCGCGGGATCCACGCCGTTGAGCGGAATCCCGAGGAGGACCGAAAGCTTGCGTTCGAGGGGCGTCGAGTTGAAGACGGTCATGAAGGCGCGGGAGGGATCCGGGATGCCGTATCGGATGCGCTGGACCAGGCGCGGCCTCTCGAGGATCTTCTCCGTCAGCGGGCGCGGCGAGGCGTCGTACGCGCACAGGAGCGTCAGCCGCGCGCGGGCGTGGCTGGCGGGGATGCCCGCGAGGAGCTGGAAGTAGTACTCGAGGATGAGCGGGTGGACGGGCTGCGAGGTGACGTACACCATCCTCGACTGCGGGTTGCGCAGGCGGATGAGCAGAAACAGCAGCCGCTCCTCGTAGAAACTGGCGGCCTCGAGCTTCGCGAGCTCCGACTGGTCGAGCGTGATGGAGGGGATGACGACCGAGGTGTACGGCTCCTCCTCCCGCGCCGAGAGGGCGTTCCAGAGGGCGTCGAGGCGGGGCTTCAGCCTCTCGAACTCCGCCAGCTCCTCCTCGAGGGTCAGGTCCCGGGCGAACGGGGGCTTGGGGATCACCGCGCGATTCTATGGCCGTGGAAGCGCGCGCCCTGATGCGTTCGACTCAGCATAGACTCCGTCCCCGTGACGAGGGAGCGGCGCCACGACCGGGCGGACCTGAAGCAGATCGCCCGGAAGGCCATGGTCGAAAAGGGGCTCGAGCCCGATTTTTCCCGGGACGTGCTGGCCGAGCTCGCCGCCATCCGCGGGCCCGCGCCCGTCTCGGGGGCGCCCGTCCGCGACCTGCGCGACCGCCTCTGGGTGTCGATCGACAACGACGACTCGCGCGACCTCGACCAGCTGACCGTCGCCGAGCCGCTCCCGGACGGTTCGGTCCGGATCTTCGTGGCGGTGGCCGACGTGGACGCCGTCGTCGTCAAGGGCTCGGCCATCGATCTCCACGCGCGGACCAACACGACGTCCGTCTACACGGCGGCCGAGATCTTCCCGATGCTCCCCGAGAAGCTCTCGACGGACCTGACGTCCCTCAACGAGGGCCAGGACCGCCTCGCGGTGGTCGTCGAGATGACCCTCTCCCGGGACGGCGCGCTCGCGGCTTCGGACGTCTACCGCGCGGCCGTGCACAACAAGGCCAAGCTCGCCTACGACAGCGTCTCCGTCGGCCTCGAGGGCGGCGCGTTTCCGGACAAGGCGACGTCGGTGGCCGGGGTGACGGACCAGCTGAAGATCCAGGACGGGGTCGCCCAGGCGCTGCGCGGACGCCGGCACGAGCAGGGCGCGCTCGATCTCGAGACGATCGAGCCGCGCGCCGTCTTTGCCGACGACACGATCGTGGACCTGTCCCTCCAGGAGAAGAACCGCGCGCGGCAGCTCATCGAAGACTTCATGATCGCGGCCAACGGAGTCACCGCCCGGTTCCTCGCGGCGAAACGGTTCGCCGCCCTGCGCCGCGTGGTCCGCTCTCCCGAGCGATGGCAGAAGATCGTCGCCGTCGCCGCGGAGTACCGCGAGCGCCTTCCCGCCGAGCCGGACGCGCGCGCCCTCGAGGCGTTTCTGCTGAAGCAGATGAAGGCGGACCCCGTGCGGTTTCCCGACCTTTCGCTCGTGATCGTCAAGCTCATGGGGGCGGGGGAGTACGTGGTCGAGCGGCCCGGCGAGACGCCGATCGGCCACTTCGGCCTCGCCGTGCGCGACTACACGCACTCGACCGCGCCCAACCGCCGGTACCCCGACCTGATCACGCAGCGTCTCCTCAAGGCGGCGATCGCGGGCGAGACGACCCCCTACACGGCCTCCGAGCTCGGCCCGCTCGCGGCGCACTGCACGGAGCAGGAGGACGACGCGAGCAAGGTCGAGCGGCTCGTGCGCAAGTCCGCCGCCGCGATGCTCCTCGAGCAGCGGATCGGCCAGCTCTTCGACGGCGTCGTCACGGGGGCGTCGGAAAAGGGCACGTGGGTCCGGATCTTCGCGCCTCCCGCCGAAGGCAAGCTCGTCCACGGTTTCGACGGCGTCGAGGTCGGCGACAAGCTGCGCGTGAAGCTCATCTCGACGGACGTCGAGCGGGGGTTCATCGACTTCGTGCGGGTCGGCTGAGGCGCCGGAAGGGCTCACGCCGCATCATTCCGCCGGGCCCTCCCGTGATGTAGATTCGCCTCCCATGCAGAGGACGGGAGGACCGAATGACACGATGGGTTTCCGGGCCGGGGCTCGCTCTGGCGCTTCTCGGGCTGACCAGCGCCGCCCCCGTTGCCATGGCCGCTGACACGCCGAAGAAGCCGCCGACCGTCGAGGAGGCGAAGGCCTTCGCCGACGACGCGGAGAAGGCCCTGCTGAAGCTCTGGATCGACGCCGGCCGGGCGGACTGGGTCAAGTCCACCTACATCACGGAGGACACGGAGATCCTGGCGGCGCAGGCCAACGACCGGGCGATCTCGGCGGGCGTGCGGTTCGCGAAGGAAGCGACGCGGTTCGACAAGCTGACGCTCCCCCCGGAGACGGCCCGCAAGCTCAAGCTCCTGAAGCTCGCGCTGACTCTGCCGGCCCCTTCGGACCCGGCCGAGTCGGCGGAGCTGACGCGGATCGCGGCGGCGATGGAGGGCGCCTACGGCAAGGGCAAGTACTGCCCGACGCCCGACAAGTGCCTGGACCTCGAGCAGATCACCAAGATCATGGCGACCTCGCGCGACGCGAAGGAGCTCCTCGAGGTGTGGGCGGGCTGGCATGCGGTCGGCGGCCCCATCAAGAAGGACTTCGTCCGCTACGTCGAGCTCGCGAACAAGGGCGCCCGGGAGCTCGGCTTCAAGGACATGGGCGCGATGTGGCGCTCGAAGTACGACATGACGCCCGAGGCCTTCGCGGCCGAGCTCGACCGGCTCTGGGAGCAGGTGCGGCCGCTCTACGTGTCCCTGCACGCCTACGTCCGCTGGAAGCTCCGCGAGAAGTACGGCGACGCCGTTCCGGCCAGCGGCCCGATCCCCGCGCACCTGCTCGGCAACATGTGGGCGCAGACCTGGGACAACGTCTACCCGATCGTGGCGCCGAAGGACGCGGACCCCGGCTACGACCTGACGCAGATCCTGAAGTCGCGCAACACCGAGCCGACGCAGATGGTGCGTTACGGCGAAGGGTTCTTCTCGTCGCTCGGCTTCGACCCGCTCCCGAAGACGTTCTGGGAGCGCTCGATGTTCACGAAGCCGAAGGACCGCGAGGTCGTCTGCCACGCGAGCGCCTGGGACATCGACTTCGTGGACGACCTGCGCATCAAGATGTGCATCGACATCACGGCCGAGGACTTCACGACGATCCACCACGAGCTCGGCCACAACTACTACCAGCGCGCCTACGACAAGCAGCCGCCGCTCTTCCGCGACAGCGCGAACGACGGGTTCCACGAGGCGGTCGGCGACACGATCGCCCTGTCGGTTACTCCCGAGTACCTCGTCCGGCTGGGCCTGCTCGACAAGGCGCCGGACACGTCGAAGGACATCGGCCTCCTGCTCAACAAGGCTCTGGAGAAGGTCGCGTTCCTGCCCTTCGGCCTCGTCATCGACCAGTACCGCTGGAAGGTGTTCTCGGGCGAGATCACGCCCGCGCAGTACAACAAGGCCTGGTGGGACCTGCGCCGCAAGTACCAGGGCATCGCCCCCGCGGTCGAGCGCGGCGAGGACGGGTTCGACGCGGGCGCCAAGTACCACGTGCCCGCCAACGTCCCCTACACGCGCTACTTCCTGGCCGACATCCTGCAGTTCCAGTTCCACCGCGCGCTGGCGAAGACGTCCGGCTGCTCCGGGCCGCTCAACCGCTGCTCGATCTACGGCAACAAGGAAGCGGGCAAGCGCTTGAACGACATGCTGGCGATGGGACAGTCGAAGCCGTGGCCCGACGCGCTCGAGGCGATCACCGGGCAGCGGCAGATGGACGCCACCGCGATCCGCGACTACTTCGCGCCGCTCCAGAAGTGGCTCGACGAGCAGAACAAGGGCAAGCCGACGGGTTGGTAGAGAGCGATTCGGGCGCTTCGCGGCGCCCGGACGCGTCTTCAGTATCTCAGGCGAATCAGCTCCGCGGCGCCGGCGCCCTTGGGCACGACGACGAACAGGTTGTCGTACTCGGCCGCGGCGATCCTGACGTCGTCCGCGCAGCCGAGGTCCTTCAGGAGATCCGGGATCGTGTTCGAGTGCCCGACGATCAGGACGACGTCCGACGGGTGCTCCCTCCGCAGCGCCGCGACGAAGGACCGGGCGTCGACCTTGCCGCTCATGGCCCCGCCCGTGTCGTAGATCGCGGTCTTCAGGTGGAGCTCGTCGGCCAGGGGTTTCGCCGTGTCGCGGGCCCGTTCGGTGTCGGTGGCGTAGATCGCGCCGATGCCGGCGTCCTTCAGGATCTGCGCGAGGCGGACGGCCCGCGCGCGGCCGGCCTCGGTCAGGCGCTCGTCGGTGTCCGAGACCTTCTCGGCGTGGCGGACGACGAAGACCGCCTTCTGGGCCCTTCCCGCGGCGGGCAGGGCCAGGAGGGCGGCGGCGAGAAGCGCGAGCCGTCTCGGGGTTCTCATGCGGAGAACGATATCGAAGGCGCGCCGGCGGGATAGATTTTCCAGAACGAACCGCCCCGCGCGGACGTCCAAGAGACCGGGAAGCGGCTCCGGACGTCGAATCCCGAGAGGGGCAGATCCTGGCCGAAACGCGCATCGCCTTGACGGATAAGGAGTTTGCCCTGACGGGAGCGGACGATCGGACCGTGGACTCGAAGGCGCTCGTGGAGCTCTACGAGACGCACGGGGGACGGATGAAGTCGATCGCCATGAACCTGCTGGGAAGCGCGGCGGACGCGGAGGACGCGGTCCAGGAGGCGTTTCTGAAGGTCCATCGCGGCGCGCCGGGGTTTCGGGGGGGCTCCAGCCTGTCGACCTGGGCATACCGGATCCTCGTCAACTCCTGCCACGACATGATGCGCCGGGGCCGCCGCCGGCCCGAGACGCCGCTGCCGCCCGACGACGAGCTGCCGCGGGCGGGCCGCGAAGACCATCCGCTGCGCGTGGCGATCGAGAGGGCCGTCGCGCGGCTCGACCCGCGCGAGCGCGCCGTGTTCCTGCTGTGCGAGGTGGAAGGCTTCTCGCACCGCGAGGCGGCCGAGATCCTCGACGTCCGCGAAGGCGCGTCGCGCACGCTGCTCTTTCGGGCCAAGCGCCGGCTGCAGGCCGAGCTGCGCTCGGGCGGCGCGTTCCTTTCCCCGGAGGTCCCGTGAAGGCGTCCTGCCGCGATCTCGAGAAGGCGCTTTCGGGAGCCGATCCCGGGCTCGCGGCCGCCTTCGAGGACCATGCCGCCGGGTGCCCGGACTGCGCGCGGGAGCTCTCGGAATGGAAGCAGCTTTCCGCCGCCGGCCCCTCCCTGCGCAAGGCCTGGGACTCGCCGCAGCTTCTGCCGCGCATCCGACAGGCCATGGCCGAGCAGTCGCAGCGCGCCCTCGAGGCGCCGGCGGCTCCCGCCGCCGGCCCGCGCCGCTTCGGCTGGATCCCCGCCGCCGCCCTGATCGCCCTCTTCGGCATCGCGACGGCCGGACTCTGGGTCTTCCGGAACGCGGGCAGCCGCGATCCGCTCTCGAGCCACTGGCGGACGACGAAGGACCCGCTGCTCACCGACCGCGCGGTCGAGGAAGTGGAGACGGCCGAGAAGGCCTACCTCGCCTCGATCGAGAACCTCTCGAAGCTCGCGGAGCCGCGCCTGTCCGGAGCCACGTCCCCCGTCCTCGTGAACTACCGCGAGAAGCTCGGCGTCCTCGACTCCGCGATCGCGGACCTCAAGTCTTCGATCGACCAGAACCGCTGGAACACGCACCTGCGCCGGGAGCTGCTCACCGTGTACCAGGAGAAGCAGCGCACCCTGCAAAGCCTGATGAAAGAGGTCAAGTCATGATCCGTCCGCTCTCGAGAGCCGCCGCCCCGCTCGTCCTCGCCGTCCTCGCGCTCGCCGTCCCGGCGCAGGCCGAGACGCGGGACCCGCGGGCCAACGTCGACCGCGACTTCTCGCGGACCCTTCCGGTCAAGGCCGGCCAGCGGCTGGAGATCGAGCACAGCCAGGGCGCCCTGCGCATCGGGACGCACGCCCTTCCCGAGGTGCGGGTCCACGCGAAGATCACCGTGTCCTCCACGGACTCGGACGGGGCCCAGAAGTTCGGCGAGGGCATCGCCGTCACGGTGGAAGACGTCGGGTCCGCGATCGTCGTCCGGACGAAGTACCCCGAGAAGACGTGGACGTTCTTCGGACGGGGCAACATCTCCTACTCGGTCGACGTCGACGTCACGATGCCCGAGACGATGCCTCTGTCGGCGCGCAGCAAGTTCGGCGACGTCGCCGTCGTCGGGCTCAAGGCTCCGGCGACCATCGTGGACGCCAACGGGCAGCTTTCCTTCGGCGACGGCCGGGGCCGCCAGAGGCTCGAGAACGCTTTCGGCTCGATCACGGTGAACCACAACGTCGGCGACGTCGAGGTGTCCGGCTCCAACGGCGCCGTCGTGGTCACGGACGTCGAGGGGACGCTCTCGGTCCGGAACCGGTTCGGCGTCGTGCAGGCCAGGCGAACCAAGGGCGCGGTGACCATCAACTCGTCCAACGGATCGGTCCTCCTCGAGGACGCCTCGGGAGCGGGGAACGTCACCGGAAGTTTCGGCCGGATCGACGTGCGCAACGTCGGGGGCAGCCTGGAAGTGCACAACTCGAACGGCGAGGTCGCCGTGGCGAAGGTGGCCGGGAGCGTCCAGGTGCGCAATTCGTTCGCGGCGGTCGAGGTCTCCGAGGCCGGCGGGCCGGTCGAGATCGAGAACGGGAACGGCGGCATCCGGCTGCGCGACGTGAAGGCCGGCGCCACGCTCCGGACGAGCTTCGGCGCGGTCGACGGCTCGGGGATTCCCGGCGACGTGACGGCCGTGTCCGAGAACGGGTCCGTGACCCTCGCCAACGTCGGCGGCCTGGCGGACGTGCGCGGCTCCTTCGGAAAGCTGTCCGTGACCGGAGCGCGCAAGGGCGTCAAGGTGGTCGGCAACAACAGCGCGGTCGCGATCGGGGACGTCGGGGGGTCGGCGTCCGTGAGCACGACGTTCGGCCTCGTGGAGGCGGCGCGCATCGAGGGCGACCTCACGGTGGACGACTCCAACGGGGCAGTGAAGGCGTCGGGCGTCAAGGGCGCGGCGTCCGTCAAGACGTCCTTCGGCGGCGTGACGCTCGACGGCGTCGGCGGCCGCGTGGACGTGGACGACCAGAACGGCTCGGTCGAGGTGCGCGCCGCGGGGAAGGCCGGCGCGTGCTCCCCGATCTCGCTGCGAAATTCGTTCGGCCCGATCCGGCTCTTCCTGCCCGAGGGCGCGTCCTACGAGGTCGACGCGCGGACCTCGTTCGGCAAGATCAAGACCGAATTCCCGATTTCCGTCACGGGATCGCCGTCGTCGGACTCCCTGTCGGGCCGCGTGGGCGACGGGAAGTGCGCGCTGACCCTGACGAACTCGAACGGGAGCATCGACATCCTCAAGGGGCGGTAGGGCGCGCGCGGGTGAGGAGAGGAGGTCGTGGCGGCAGGGGCGCCCCTCACCCCGGCCCGAAAGCGCCGTGCTCCGCACGGCGCACCCTACTGCTGAGGGTCTGCCGATGGTGGTCGGGGTCCCGGAGGGAGAGGGGGGAGTTCGCGGGGGTCGCGGCGCGGCTTAGAACGCGCCTGTGGCGCCGCCGCCGCCGTACCCGCCGCCGCCCGGCGTGAAGTCGTCCGGCCGGGAAGCCGGGCCCGCCGACGGGGCGAAGGCGGCGACCACGGCGGCGGTCTGGAGGCCGCCGCCCTTCGAGGCGCCGAGCGGAGAGGCCGTGAAGCCGGCGCGCTCGCCTTCGGGCCCGCGCCGCAGGAACCGGTTGAGGCCGATGGCCCCGAGCAGCAGCGCGGCGCCTGACAGCGCGAGCAACAGCCAGAGCGGCGCGAGGTGGACGTAGTGGCGCAGCGTCACGAGCGAGAGCGCCGCGGCCACGACGCCCGCGTCGAGGAGCAGGACCCGGCGCCGGCGCAGCCCCGCCGCGACGAGGGCGGCGGGGACCAGGACCGTGCCGGCGGCCGCGAGGACCTGCGCCCCCGGCGAGGGCGGGCCCGGCCGAGCGCCGTCGCGCAGCGACTCGACGAACCGCTCGTCGAGCGACCATCGGTTGACGGCCGCGTACAGGGCCGCGGCCGCGACGAAGACGACGCCGTCGAACGCAGCCCGGTGGGGAGGCGGCAGCGCGGCGCGGTCGCGCAGGCGGTCGGCGGCGGGGAGGATGAGCGCGGCGGCGGCGATCCAGAGCAGGCGCCCGTGGGGGAAGCGGGCCAGCAGCAGGAAGAAGGCTGCGGCGGCGAAGGCGCCGTAGGCCTCGAATCCCCAGCGGAGGCAGGCCGCCGCGCACGCGAGCGCGGCGGCGAGCAGGCTCACCGTCACGATGGTTCGTTCGTCCAAGTGCGCGCGGGCCAGGAGGAGCGCGACGCCCGCGACGACGTAGCCGGCCGCCCAGAAGGACGCGGCCCCGTCGGCGCCGGTCCCCGCCAGGCGCGAGCCGCGCAGCGCCTCGGTCGCGGCGACGAGCAGAGTCCCGTAGACGAGGCAGGCCGCCTCGACGCCGCCCGATCCCGAGAAAAGGAAGATCGCGCCGAAGAGGGCGTTGGCCGCGATCGAGACGAGGACGAAGACGAGGACCCGCCACCCGGAGGCCAGGCGCGGCCTGCGGGCCGGGTACTCGGCGGCCACCGCGGCGAGCGTCGCGTCGTCGATCGCGCCCGCGGCGCGCCAGCCGGCGGCGGCGTCGAGGACCGCGTCGCGTCGCGAGGTGTCGGCCCAGTCCCGTCTCACGCCGGACCCTTCATGCGGCGGTGGCTTCGGATGAGGAAGGCGATCAGGCCGAGGCTCGACGCGGCGACGACGAGGAAGAGCAGCTGGCCGCTCAGGATCTCGCCGAGAACGCGCAGGAGGCCGAGATCGAGGGCGACGACGGCCAGGGCGAAGTCGAGCGGTCGCCGCAGCCGGTAGGAGACCGCGAGGACCGCGGCGCCGGAGACGGCGAGCCCGGCGAGCCACGCGCCCCAGGCCGAGGAGCCCGGCTGGAAGACGCCCGACAGGACTCCCCCGAAGAAGAGGAGCAGGCCGAGCGTCGTCCACACGGGCTCGAAGTGGGGCTTGCGCCCGGAGCGCGCGGTGAAGAGCCCACCCGCGACGAAGAGGACGCCGCAGGCGAGGGCGTTTTCCCGCACGGCGGGGACCGCGCGCGAGAGGCCGGCCGCGAACTCGAGCGAGACGGCCACGCCCCGCCAGGCGGCGAACGACGTCAACGCGAGCGACAGCACCGCGCGCGAGTCGAAGCGGTACGCCGCGGCGAGGCAGAGCAGCGCCACGAGCAGCAGGTGATACGGCCAGTCCCGGCCCAGGATGTCGAACTGGCTCTCGAGGTACGCCAGGTCCGCGCTCGCGATCAGGACGCCGAGCAGGAGCAGGTAGTCGGCGGCCAGGTGCGGCGCGGGCGCGGCATTCCAGGAAAAGGGAGGGAGCCGGCGCCACGCGAAGAGGAGGCAGGCGAGCGCGGCCGCGCCGAGCAGCGCCGCGATCGCGGCGGGCCCGATCCGGTCGTGGTTCTCCTTGAGAAAGACCCCCACGCCGCCGGCGACGAGGAGGACGCCGGCGTAGAGGACGGCCTTGAGCTCGAGCTCGACGGAGACGAGCTCGCCCCGCGCCGCGCGCAGGAGAGGCGCAGCCTGCGGCCCGGAGAGCAGGCTCTTCGCGCGCAGGCGTCCGATCGCTTCGACGACGTCCGGATTCACGGTGTGAGGGCGTCCCCGCGCGGGGCGGGGGCGCCGTGGGCGGAGTTTACCCGGTTCGCGGAGCCGCGCCGCGGCCGGCTAACAGCTCGAGCCGGGAGTCAGGAAGCCGAGCGTCGTCGGCGAGAAGTTCCCGATGTTGGGAAACACCACCGGGAGGTCGATCGCCGAGACGCCGAACCACCGCGCGAGCGCTCCGCCGTACTGCTCGACCGCCGTCGTCGGGATCCAGCGCCCCCGGTCGTCGGGCGAAACGTCGTCCTGGCCGCCGACGACGAGGTCCGGGAAGAGGTGGCCGGTCACGCTGTTGGGCGTGCCGTAGAAGTTGCCCCCGGCGACGGCGTCGCCCATCACGAACTGGTGGCTGCCCCACCCGTGGTCGGTGCCGACCGAGCCCGCGTCGCCCGAGGGCGCCAGGGTGCGGCCGAAGTCCGACAGCGTGAAGGTGACCACCCGGTCGGGGATGCCGAGCTCCTGCGTCGCCGCGTGGAAGGCCGCCATCGCCTGGGAGAGCTCGACGAAGCGGTCCGACTGGTCGGTCGCCTGGTCCTGGTGGGTGTCGTACCCGCCGGTCTCGACGTAGAAGATCTGGCGGTTGAGGGAGAGCTCGGGGGACGAGAGGTTCAGCTTCATGACCTTGGCGACCTGCTGGAGCTGGGCGCCGAGATCCGTGCCGGGGAAGACCGTCGTCAGCGTCGGGTCGATCGACAGCGCCGCGCTGATGTCGACCGCCTGCTGCGTGGTGTCGCTCGCCGCGGCGATCAGGGTGGCCGTGCGGTCGATCGTGCGGGCGTAGTCCATCGCGTTCTTGCGAGCCACGTCCTGCGGGGACCCGTAGAAGCCGTTCAGGACCAGGACCTGGTCGAGCGCGCCCGTGTCGATCGCCAGGGGGCGCTGCCCGGCGCCCACGCAGAAGGTGGTGGCGCCCGAGATCGTCGTCACGGTCGGGAAGCCGGAGCCGCCGTTGCAGTTGACGGTCACGTCGGCGCTGCGGCCGCCCCAGCCCGTCGCGATGCGCTGGTCGGCGCGGCCCGACTGCCAGCAGTCGATCTGGTCGGAGTGCGAGAAGAGCGAGTACGGCGTGGGCTTCGAGTCGATGTTCTGCTGCGTCACCGGAACGACGAGGGGCCCGACGTTGGTGACCACGGCGAGCTTGCCCTGGCCGTAGAGGCCGGCGAGCTCGGTCAGGCTCGGATGGAGGCCGAAGCTCCGGCCGCCCAGGCTCGGCGGGGCGCCGAGGTTCGCGAGGTTCTGCTTCGGGATCTGGATCCCCGAGTTGGCCGGGCGGGCGACCGCGTACTGGTTGTCCCAGAACGAGTCGTTCGGGACCACCATGTTGTTCGAGTCGTTGCCGCCGTCGAGGAAGATGCAGACCAGGGCGCGGTAGTCGGACGGCGCCGAGGGCCGCGCGTAGAGGTTCATGAGGCCGAGCTTGCGGAGGCTCGCCTGGGCCGCCGCGGCGGAGAGCCCGGCGCAGGTGGTGCGGATGAGGAAATCGCGTCTGGTGTGCGTCATGGCTTACCTCTCGACCTGGTATTGCGAAGAGACGGCGACGAGGTACAGCGCCTGGTAGGCGCGGTCCTGCGGGTCCGAGACGTCGTACGCGTTGACGGCCGCCACGATCGCCGTCCGCAGCTCGTCCGACATGGTCCCGTGGAGGAGGAGGCGGTTGAGCCGGTCCACGAGGTTGTCGGCGTTGGGCGCGAGCAGCATCAGCTCCGAGAAGTCGAGCGACGTCCCGTTGGGCGTGTCGTTGTTCGGGTCGGCCGAGACGCCGCCCCAGAAGGTCATCTGGTTGATGAAGTTCGCCCGCTTGAGCGAGGTCTGCGAGTTCATGATGCCGAACTCGGGCCCGAGCACGCCCGCCGAGGCGGGCGGCGCCGCGTAGGCCTGGGGGAAGTAGCTGAAGACCGTCGGCGGCTTCCAGATCTTCTGTCCCATGTCGCGCGCCAGGAACTCGAGGTTGCCGTCGCTCTGCGTCGTGCGGTCGGCCGACATCGCGTGGAACGCGCGCAGGACGTTGGGGATGTAGAGGGCCGGCTCCCGCAGGTGGCCGAAGACCGGGTCGCTCGGCGCGTTGCGGGCCTCCGGATCGAGCAGGATGGCCTTGACGACCGGCCAGAGCTTGCCGCGCGCGCCGGCGCCGTCGTCGTTGAAGAACCCCGCGACGCGCTCGACGTACTCGGGCGAAGGGTTCGAGGTGACGAGGCTGTGGATGAGCTCGCGCGCCACGTACGGGCCGACGTTGGGGTGGTTGAAGATCGCGTCGATCGCCTGGTTGAGGTCCTGGTCGCCCGTCTGGCCGGGGGGGACCGCCACCGGCCCGCCCGGGAACCCCGCGAACAGCGTCTTGCCGTCGGTGTCGTGGAGGTCCGGGTCGAAGGACATCGGGCTGACCCAGTCGTCGCACATGTCCGAGGCGTTGGGAGCGGGGCACGTGACCTGGTCGACGTACCACCCCGTGTACACGCGCTTGAACTCGTCGATGACGGACTGGTCGTAGGTCGGCTTTGGCCCGTTGGCGTCGTTCTGCGTCGTGCCGTCCTGGTTGAGGAGCACCGTCCCGATCGAGAAGAGCTGCATGATCTCGCGCGCGTAGTTCTCGTTCGGGTCGTACTTGGTGGACGTGTCCATGTTGAGGTACTCGCCCATCGCCGCGTTGAGCGTCACGCCGGAGAGGACGTCGCGGTAGTTGCCGAAGGCGTTCTGGTCGAGCACGCGCAGGTAGGGCGCGATCATGAAGGGATAGGGCAGCGCGTCCTCCGAGACGACGACGAGCTTGTGGAGCGCCCAGGAGACGCGCTGGCGGAGCTGGTCGTTTCCGTAGAGGGCGTTGAGGAAGAAGCGGTTCTGCAGCCGGTACGACGAGTAGTTGTCGCGGGAGCAGACGTCGTCGCACGAGGCGGGCTGGTCCGGCGGCCAGAGCGGGAAGAGGGCGTTCGGGTAGGTGGAGGGCGGCGCCGCGTTCTGCGCGGCGAGCCAGGGAAGCAGGCCCTGGCCGAGAAGCGAGCCCACGTCGCTGTCGCTCGGACCCCAGGTCGCCTGTTCCAGGAACCGGATCGCGTCCGGACGATGGAAGGTCTTCGTCATGAAGACCGCCATCTGGCCGCGGGTGACGGAATTGCCGGGGCAGTACGAGGTCCCGCCGCAGCCGGCGGTGACCGACAGCCGCGCGAGCTCCTCGATCCACGGGGCGAGCGGCATGGAGACGGGAACGTCGCCGAAGACGCCCTGGGCGGGCGGCGGCGCGTAGGTCGTGCCGTGGTAGACCTTGAGGAGGAAGGCGGCCATCTGGCCCCGGGTGATCGGGTTGTTCGGGCAGTAGCGCAGCGGGTTGGTCGCGCAGCCGCCGGTGATGCCCTCGGCGTAGAGCTCCTCGATCCAGTCGGCGGCGAAGTCGCCGGAGGCCACGTCGGTGAAGATCGTCCCGGACGCCGGCGGCGGGACGTACGCCGAGCCGTGGCCCGCGCGCAGCAGGAAGACCGCCATCTGGGCGCGGGTGATCGAGGAACTCGGGCAGTAGTTTCCGCCGCCGCAGCCCGACGTGATGCCGTCGCGGAGCACCTGCTCGATCGACGCGTGGAAGGGGTTGGAGGGCGCGACGTCGAGGAAGTCGGCGAACCAGGCGCGGGGCAGCGTGCTCGCGGGCCCGCTCGGGTTCGAGACGACCACGTCGTAGACGGCGCCCGCGCTTCGGGCCGGCATGGTCGCGCCGATGCGGGTCGAAGCCGTCACGATGGCCGAGGCCGTGGCCCCTCCGACCGTGACGGTCGCTCCTGTCACGAACTGGTTGCCGACGATCGTGACCGCGGAGCCTCCCCCTGCCGGCCCGGACGCCGGGGTCAGGTAGGCGGCCTGGAACGTGGTCGCGGCCGGCGCGGCGCCGGCGGCGAGCAGGAGGGCCAGGAGGGCCGTGGCTGCTTTTCTCGTCGTGGACATGGACACCTCGCCTGTCTGGAAGTGCCCGATAGAGTAGGCCTTCCGGGCCGGCCGGCGCGACTGTCCGGACGGTCTAGAGAAAGGCCAGTAGGGCCCCCTGTCCGGTCCGTTAAGGCGAGCCCGCGGGCGGTTTCGGGTCGGCGTAAACGCGGTACCGGGGGTCGGACGCGAGGCGCTCGTTCGAGAGGAACCGCCAGGCCTCGGCGTTGATCTCCCCGGATTTCGCGTAGTAGTCGTGCGTGTGGCCGGGCATCTCGGTCAGCGTGACCGGGAAACCGCGCGACTTCAGGGCCTCGGCCGTGGCCTGGACGGCGGTCAGGGGGAAGATCGCGTCCTTCGTCCCGATGAACATGGCGATCGGGATCTTGCGGGCGGCGAAGTCGAAGACGGAAAAGTACGCGCGGTCCACCGCCCCCGCGTGGGCCACGGCCGCCGCGAAATACTCGGACTCGAGGCACGCCATCTGGAGGGCGAAGACGGCGCCCGCCGAGTGGCCGAAGAGGTAGACGCGGCGGGGGTCGATCGCGTGCCTCGCGGCGACGTCGTCGACGACGTCCTTCAGCAGGAGCGGCCCGTCCTGCGGCGAGGCCCAGTGCACCGAATCCGCCGAGTCGGGCCCGGCGAGCGCGATGCCCTCCTTCGCGGCGAGGTCCAGCCAGGCCTCGACGAGGGGCCGGCCGTCGCGGCGGGACCCGTGCAGGAACACGATGAGGGGCGCCGGGTGCTCGGCCGAGGCGGAGGGCGGGAAGAAGAGGTAGTAGACGCGCTCCTTCTCGCGCGACACGAGCGTGCGCTTCTCGATCGGGCCGGCCTTGTCCGCGGCCGACGCGCCGGACGCCAGCGCCAGCAGGACCAGGGCGGCGCGGAGAGCGCGGCTCAACGCGTCACCACCGGTGATACGCGGGATGGCCTTCCGGCACGGCCACGAAGGTCCCGCGGCAGGTGGCCGTGACCTTGCCGTTGGCCTCGATCGACGCCTCGACGACGGCGCGGTCGTCCTTCGACTCGACGACGCGGGCGCGCAGCCTGAGGAGGGCGTCGAGCGGCGTCGGCCGGCGCAGCGTGACGTGGAAGTCGGCGGTGACGGTCGAAGGGAGGGCGTCCGCGCCGGTCTTCTTCATGAGGTGGCGCGCGGCGGTCCAGTTGCTGTGGCAATCGAGCAGCGCGCCGCAGATGCCGCCGTTCACGACGCCCTCCCAGGCGAGGTGGTGGGGCTGCGGGCGCCAGTCGGCGACCACCTCCTCGCCTTCCTCGAAGCTCTTGATGCGCAGGCCCTTCTCGTTGGCGGGGCCGCAGCCGAAACAGCGGTTTTCGGGCGCGTAGGTGTCCTGGAGGCTCTTCGGCGTCATCGGCGGGACTTTCTCACAGGCCGGGGGCCCGCTCCAACCCCGCGCGGAAGCGCCCCGATGATGCGATTGGATCAGCCGGGGAGCCCCCGAAATCTGCGATAACCGGACCGTGAGCCTCGAGGTCCTGACCGAAGCCGGCCCGTCGGTCTCCCTGGGCGCCGCGCGCTGGGAGTGGTGGGACTGGTGGGTGGATCGCAAGCGCCGGTGGGTCCGCGACGCCGAGCCGCAGCTCGAGGAGGGCCTCTTCCGGGCCCTGGCCGCCGGCACCGGGCTGCCGCCCGTCTACCAGCGCTCGAACTTCCCGTTCCGGAGCGTGCGGGACGGCGCCGACCGGTTCCTCGGATTGACGAAGCACGGCGAGCGGCCGTACGCGCGGATCTACACCCGGCTGGGGAACCCCACGACCGAGTACCTCGAACGCGTGCTCTTCCAGCTCGAGGCGCACCACGTCGTCGAGAAGGCGCTCGCGGCCGACGAAACCGAGGCGACCATCGGGTCGCTCATCTTCGGCTCGGGAATGGGGGCGATTTCGACCCTCCTCCTCTCGCTCGTCCGGACCGGCGACGCGGTCCTGGCCGGGAGCCTGTACGGCTGCACGGACAGCCTGCTGCGGGGGCTCTCGAAGTTCGGGGTCGAGGCGGTCTTCTGCGACATGGGCGACCTCGGCGCCGTCGAGGCGTCGCTCGACCGGCATCCCAACGTGTCGGTCGTCTTCCTCGAGTCCCCGGAGAACCCGACGCTGCGCGTCGCCGACATCGAGAAGATCTCGCGGCTGACCGAGGCGCGAGGAATCCTGCTGGCCGTGGACAACACCTTCTGCTCGCCCTACCTGCAGCAGCCCTTCCGGCTCGGCGCGGACTTCGTCGTCCATTCGCTGACCAAGTACGTCAACGGCCACTCGACCTCGATGGCCGGCGCGGTGCTCGGGCCGTTCCGGTTCATGAAGACCGACTTCTTCCCCTGGTACAAGGACCTGGGCGCGACCCCGTCGCCCTTCGATTCGTGGCTGAACTCGATGACGGTCCAGAGCCTGGCGGTGCGCCAGAGCGAGCAGTGCCGCAGCGCCGAGCGGATCGCGACGTTCCTGCGGCACCATCCGGCGGTCGCGCACGTCGCCTACCCGGGGTTCCCGGATTTTCCTCAGGCCGCCCTCGTGCGCCGCCAGATGCGCAACGGCGGCTCCATCATCAGCTTCGATCTCGCCGGAGGCCAGCCGGCCGGCGAGCGCCTGATGAACTACTTCGCCCGCCGGGACACGCCGATGGAGCTGGCGGTGAGCCTCGGTTCGGCGATCTCCTACATCCAGCACCCCGCCTCGATGACCCACGCGACCGTCCCGGAGGCCGACCGCCTGGCCCGGGGCATCACGCCGGGTCTCATCCGCCTTTCCGTGGGCCTGGAGGGGGCGGACGTCCTCATGGAGCATCTCGACCGCGGCCTCGGGCCGGGCTGATTTCGACAGGGGCGCGCCCGCCCCGGTTCGGGAGAGAATAGGGCGTTGGAGGTTCCCATGGGCACTCTGGAAGCCACGAAGACGGACGAGGCGGCGGCCGGCTCCTCCGAGACGCGCGATGCGCTCTCGGTCATCGACCGGCGGACCGGCAAGAGCTACGAGCTGCCGATCGCGAACGGAACGATCCGCGCGATGGACCTGCGGCAGATCAAGACGGGGCCCGCGGACTTCGGCCTGATGGCCTACGACCCGGCGTTCCTGAACACCGCGGCGTGCACGAGCCGGATCACCTACATCGACGGCGACAAGGGGATTCTCCGCTACCGCGGCTATCCCATCGAGGTGCTCGCCGAGAAGTGCACGTACCTCGAGGTCGCCTACCTGCTCCTGCACGGCGAGCTGCCCGACCAGAAGCAGTTCGACAAGTTCACCCACGACATCACGTACCACACGATGATCCACGAGAGCCTGAAGAAGCTCATGGACGCGTTCAACTACGACGCGCACCCGATGGGCATGCTCATCTCGACGATCGCGGCGATGTCGACCTTCTACCCCGAGGCCCACAACGTCCACGATCCGGCCGTGCGGACGAAGCAGATCCACCGGCTGATCGCGAAGATGCCGACGATCGCCGCCTTCGCCTACCGGCACAGCATCGGCCTTCCCTACATGTACCCGTCCAACGACCTGTCCTACAGCGCGAACTTCCTCACGATGCTCTTCACGACGCCGGCCGAGCACTTCAAGCCGAACCCGACGCTCGTCCGCGCGCTCGACGTGCTCTTCATCCTGCATGCGGACCACGAGCAGAACTGCGGGACCAACGCGATGCGCGGCATCGGTTCGGCGCACACGGATCCCTACTCCGCGGTCGCCGGGGCCGCGGCCGCCCTCTACGGGCCTCTCCACGGCGGCGCCAACGAGGAAGTCCTCAAGATGCTCACGGAGATCGGCTCGATCGACCGCGTGCCCGCCTTCGTCAAGGAGGTCAAGGAGGGCAAGGGCGAGAAGCGCCTCATGGGCTTCGGACACCGCGTATACAAGAACTTCGACCCGCGCGCCAAGATCATCAAGCGCATGGCCGAGGAGGTCTTCGAGGTCACGGGACGCAACCCCCTGCTCGACATCGCCCTCGAGCTCGAGCGGATCGCGCTCCAGGACGACTACTTCGTCAAGCGCAAGCTCTACCCGAACGTGGACTTCTACTCGGGCCTGATCTACGAGGCCCTCGGCATCCCCACGGCGGCCTTCACCGTCCTCTTCGCGATCCCCCGGACCTCGGGCTGGCTCGCGCAGTGGGAGGAGATGCTCGAGGACCCGGAGCACAAGATCGCGCGGCCCCGGCAGGTGTACCTCGGCCACGACGAGCGGCCGTTCGTGCCCATGACGGAGCGCTGACCGCGCTCGGACCCTTCGCCCTGGCGGCGGCGCTGGCGGCCACTCCGGCGCCGACCCCGGCGGCGACGCGCATCGAGGTGCCCGGCGGGGTCGTCGAGCTCACGCTCGACGGCCGGCCGGCGCTGCTGTCCAAGCAGGCCGTCATCGCCTGGGTCGAGGGCGCGGCCCGCGCCGTCGCCGCGTACTACGGCACCTGCCCGGTCTCGCGGGTCGCGGTGACCGTTCACGGCGGCGGGCCGGGGCGCATCGCGAGCGGGAGGACGGTGGGCGTGCGGGGAGCGGCGCGGATCTCGATTTCGGTCGGGGACGCCGCGACGCCCTCCGACCTCGCGACCAACTGGGAGCTCGTCCACGAGATGGTCCACCTCGCGTTCCCCTCGATGAGCGGCCACCCGTGGATCGAGGAGGGCCTGGCGACGTACGTCGAGCCGCTCGTCCGCGCCCGGTCGGGGCTCGCGCCGGCCGGCGACATCTGGAAGTGGCTCGTCTGGGGCCTGCCGCGAGGCGAAAGCGCCCTCGACCGCTCGGGCCTCGACGGCGGTCGCTCGTGGGCCGCGGTGTACTGGGGCGGCGCGCTCTTCTGCTTCGAGGCCGACGTGGCGATCCGGCAGAGGACGGCGGGCCGCAAGTCGCTCGACGACGCGTTGCGCGGGATCGTGCGCGCGGGCGGCAACGTCACGGTGGACTGGCCGATCGAGCGGGCCTTCGACGCCGGCGACCGCGCCACGGGCGTGCCCGTCCTGCGCGAGCTCTACGCGAAGATGGGGAAGCGCAAGCCGGACGTGGACCTCGACGCGCTCTTCCGAAGCCTAGGAGTGCGGAAGGACGGCGAGGGCGTCGTCTACGACGACAAGGCCCCGCTGGCCGCGATCCGGAGGGGAATCACGACGGGGAGATGAGGCCGCGCCTTTCCCTCTTGTCATCCCGAGCGTGGCCATCACCCTGCGGCGGCACCATCCCCTCCTGTCATCCCGTGGGTCGCGCCTCCAGTGGTTCCCCGGCGCCTCAAGGGATCCCTCGCTGCGCTCGGGATGACAGGCGGGAGTGAGCCGCCAACCAGCCTCACCCGTCTTGGCCGGGGTCAGAACTGATTTGCTCTGATGCGCTCGGGTGACATTTCACGCCGCGGGCCAAGGGGACGAAGCGGCGGACGAGCCCAAGCCTCGCCAATCTCCAAAGCCCTTCCCCAACTCGTCTCTCGCCGAGAAACAGAAACCCCCTCGCCCCCCGGAGGGGGGAGTGTATAGACCGGAGAGATGGTGGACAGATGTTCGGAGACATGGTGGACGGTTTTCATTTGTCTTTTGGGGAGGGGCTTGGGGAGGGGTTTTGACTGATCTGAGCGACTTTCTGGTGGCAGAAGAAGACATCGAGCG
>JAYRMU010000030.1:0-5721 GCA_041912555.1 Thermoanaerobaculia bacterium | reverse complement strand
CGGCGTCGAGAAGGCGATCGACCCGACGCTGTCGGTCGGCCTGAAGGGCACCTACCGCTCGCTCGGCCGGACGATCGAAGACCGCTGCGACCTGAACCCGGATGGTCCGACGGGCAACTCCTGCGCTCTCATGAACCCGGGCGCCACGGGCATCCAGAACCCCGGCGCGGCCGGCCTCTACGGCAGCTGCGACGGCTCGGCCAACCCGACCGATCCCAACGCCGGACTCTGCACGGGACCCGGGCAGGGCACGGCCATCCCCGCGGCCAAGCGCATCTTCAAGGGCATCGAGCTCGTGGTGCGCAAGCAGTTCACCAACGAGATCTGGGCCCAGCTGTCCTACCTCGGCTCGACGCTGACGGGCAACTACTCGGGCGCCATCCGCGAGGCCTCGGGCCAGACGGACCCCGGCATCAACGCCGACTACGACTACGCGGCGTTCGTCATCAACTCCTCGGGCCGCCTCGAGCTCGACCGGCCGAACCAGGGCCGCCTCGACGCGGTGTACAACGCCCCGTGGGGCCTGTCCGCCGGACTGCAGTTCTACGTCCGCACGGGCACGCCGACCTCGATCCAGGGCTACTACAACGGCTTCTATCCCCAGGAGCTCTACCTCGACCAGCGCGGCTACGCGGGCCGCCTCCCGACCGACTACGAGATGAACGTCTCGCTCGGCTACAACCTGAACGTCGGGCCGGTGACCATCACGCCGCAGTTCTACGCGTTCCAGCTCCTCAACCGGCAGACGGCCACGGCGATCGATCAGCGCTACAACCCGAACGCGTCGTTCGTCACGGACCCGACGAGCCCCTACTACGGGCAGGCGGGCGTCCAGCCGGGAACGATCGGACCCAACGGCGAGCTCTGCCCGGCTGCGGCCACGGGGCCGTGCTCGGACAACCCGGACTACCGCAAGACGACCACGCAGATCGGACCGCGGCAGTTCCGCTTCGCCCTGAAGGTCACCTTCTAAGTCCCCCCGGTTCTTTCCTTCCAGGGGCGGCTTCGGCCGCCCCTTTTTTTTGGAGCTGGAGGAGAATGAGAGCCATGAGAGTCCGGATTCGGAAAGCCCTCCGTCGTGCCGCGGTCCTCGGCCTCGCCGCCGCCTCCCTCGGGGCGGCCTCTCCGGCTTCGGGTCCCGACCCGGCCACGACTCCTTTAGCGGAAGCGGGGGCAGGCCACGTCGTGCTCGTGGAGCTCTTCACGTCGCAGGGCTGCTCGACCTGCCCGCCCGCGGATCGCCTCCTGACCACCCTCGCGGAGGAGAGCGCCGGCCGCCTGGTCACCCTCGCCTTCCACGTGGACTTCTGGAACTCCGCCGGCTGGACCGATCCGTTCTCGGCGAAGTCGTGGACCGAGCGCCAGGTCGCCTACGGCCGCCGCTTCGGGCTGACTGAGATCTATACGCCGCAGGCCGTCGTTGACGGCGGGGTGGAGCTGGTGGGCTCGGACGCCACGCGGCTGCGCGCCGCGATCCAGGCCGCCGCCGCCCGGCCCGGGGGGCAGATCGTGCTCGATCTGAAGCCGTCCGGCTCGCGTGTCGAGCTCGGCATCGGGGTGACCCTGCCGGAATCGCTGCGCGGGCAGGCGCTCGATCTCTACGTGGCGGTGTTCGAGACCGGGCTCGTCACGGCCGTGGGCCGGGGCGAGAACGGCGGCCGGACTCTTCACGACGACTACGTCGTCCGCTCCCTCGAGCGCGTGGGGCGCCTTCCCGTGAGCGGCTCTCTCCAGACCCGGCAATCGGCCTCGGTCACCCTCTCGAAGGACTGGAATCCCGCCCGGCTCGGGGTCGCGGTCTTCCTGCAGGACCCGAAAACCCTGGAGGTCCGCGGAGCCTCTGCCAAGCCTCTGGCCGCTCCGGCGCCGGGCTAGCCGCCTCGCCGGCGCGCCGGGCGCTGCCACCCCTGCACGGGGCCGCGGAACGGACTGGCCGGAACGGAGGCGAACCTTTTCCCTCTCCTGTCGTATGTCTAGGGGAAGGGCGCTTCGCCGACGCGGCGCAGGGAGGGCACATGAACCGACGGGAAGTCCTGAAGGGATCGGCGGCTTTCGGCCTCGTGGCCGCCGTCGCGCGGGAGGCGCTCGGCGATCCGTCGGCGAGTCCGGGAGCGGCCGTCCGGAATCCGCTGCCCGCACCCGCGCAAGGCAGCATCCCGGTCGCGTTTCTCGTCTCGGACGGCGCCGTGGTGATCGACTTCTGCGGTCCATGGGAAGTCTTCCAGGACACGGTCGTCCCGGGCCGCGCGGACGACGCCTTTCGGCTCTACACGGTCGCCGAGACGACGGCGCCGATCCAGGCCTCGGGCGGCCTGAAGATCGTCCCCGACTACACGTTTCAGACCGCGCCGCAGCCGAAGGTCATCGTCATCCCCGCGCAATCGGCCAGGAGCGAGGCCACCCTGGAGTGGATCCGCAAGGCGTCGAAGGGCGCCGACCTCACCCTGTCCGTCTGCACGGGCGCGTTCCTGCTCGCGGCGACGGGTCTTCTCTCGGGAAAGGCCGCGACCACGCACCATGCCTCGTACAAGACGCTGGCGTTCCAGTACTCCGACGTCCACGTCAAGCGCGGGCTCCGGTACGTCGAGGACGGCGCCGTGGCCTCCGCGGGCGGCCTGTCGTCCGGCATCGATCTGGCCCTGCGGGTCGTCGAACGCTATTTCGGCCGGGAGGTCGCCGCCGGTACGGCGTACCAGATGGAATACCTGGGAGACGGCTGGAAGAAGCCGGGCGCGAACGCCGTCTACGCCGCGATGCGCGTGTCGACGGACGCGCACCCGATCTGTCCGGTGTGCGAGATGGACGTGGACAAGGGGGCCGCGCCGACGTCCGTCTACCGGGGGAGGACGTACTACTTCTGCATGCCCGCCCACAAGGAGGCGTTCGACGCGTCGCCCGGGAAATGGCTCTGAGCGTTTCGACGAATTTCCGGGGCGCGCGGGCCGTTTTCACCGTCCGGTGAAAAGGAGGCAACCATGGGTCAGAACGACACGAAATCGAGGGTCGAGCCGCCGGATGTCGAGGAGTCCCCGTCGAGCCGCAGGCGCCGGCGGCACGGATACCGGGGCTATCCGCTGAGCAAGCAGGCGAGCGGGATTCACTTCGGGCAGGGCTTCTCGGGCGTCGAGTCCGGGAATCCGGGCGCCTCGGCCCTTCCGCGCGCCGGGATCTTCACCGCGGAGTCCACCAGGAGAAACCGAAAGTCCTGATCGGGGGCCGGCCGCCGATTACGGAATCTCCGGCGTTTCGAAGATGAGGGCCCGCCATCCGCGCGGGCCCTCGTCGTTTTCGGCGACGTCGCTCAATCGCGAGGCGTTGGCGCCGCTCGCGGCTTCTTCCGTACGCGAGGGCGAGAGCGCTGCCGTCGTCGAGAGCGTCTTGCCGATCGCGGGACTCGATGGATCGAGCACGGTTCGCCTGCTCGCTCCTTCCCGGGGCGAGGTCGTCGATTGCCTCTCGGTTCGCCGAGGAGTGGAGGAATCTTCGTGACGATGTGCGTTCGATCACAGGCGTCGCGCCGAGAAGAGACGCGATCGCGGGCGCGCCCGTGCTAAAATTCACTCACGAGACGACGCGCCCTTCCAAGTTTCACGCGAGTGAACCTCGGTCGGGCTTCAAGAAACCCAAGAAAACCAGTGCGATTTCCGCTGAGAGCGATCCCCGTGCGAAAAAGCGCCTCGTTCAGATTCCTGACGGCGCTGCTGATGCTGTGGCCCGCGGCCGCGCGCGCCGCGACCTACACCCACGTCCCCACGACGTACGCCTGGGTCGACCCCTCCACGCACACTCCCGTGACCTGGACCAACCCGTCGCAGTGCACGGGCTTCTCGGACACGATCGGGGATGACTCGCTCACCGCCCCGATCAACATCGGGTTCTCGTTCACCTACGGCGCCACCCCGTACACGCAGCTCCAGATCATGACCAACGGCCGGCTGCAGTTCAGCCAGACGTACTGCGGCGCAGGGACCCAGAGCGTCGGACCGCCCCGGACCTACACGCTTCCCTATAACGACTCCAACATCCGGCGGACGATGAAGGTCTACGGCGCCGACTTCGACGCGAGCCCGAACGGCTCGGGTGGAGGGCCCGGACCGACGACGTGCACGGCGCCGGGCTGCGCCGTCCTGTACACGGCGACCCCGCTCGGCGTGGCGCCGAACCGCCAGTTCGTCGTGACCTGGCTCGCTGTGCCCGACTGGGGCTCGACCGGCAGCTTCTACAACGTCCAGGTCATCCTGAACGAGGACGGCAGCTTCGTCTATCAGTTCGGGGCGAGCAGCAACCTCGACGGGGGCCATGCGGACATCGGCTGGGAGCTGACCAACGGCGATTGGGACACCGTCACCTACACCGACATCGGGTCCATCGCCAACACGGCCATTCTCTTCTTCAACCCCCTGGTTGCCACCCCGACGCCCACGCCGTCGCGCACGCCGACGTTGACGCCGACGTTGACGGCCACGCCGACGCCGACCAGCACCGCGACGAACACGCCGACCAACACCCCGACCAACACGCCGACGCTGACGCCGACGCCGCCTCCCACGAACACACCGACCAGCACCCCGACGGCCACGCCGACGCCGACCCAGACGCCGACCAATACCCCGACGAACACGCCGACGAGCACGGCGACGAACACGCCGACCAACACCCCGACGTTGACGCCGACCTGGACGCCGACGAACACCCCGACGGACACTCCGACGCACACGCCGACGAAGACGCCGACCGACACGCCGACGAATACGCCGACGCACACGCCGACGAGCACCCCGACGGATACTCCCACGAGTACCCCGACGAGAACGCCGACCGACACGCCGACGTCCACTCCGACACATACGCCGACGAGTACGCCGACGGACACTCCGACGAATACCCCGACGAGGACGCCAACCGATACGCCGACAGCGACGCCGACGAACACGCCGACAAATACCCCGACCAATACGCCGACGGCCACTCCCACGGCGACGCCGACGAATACTCCGACCAACACGCCAACCAACACGCCCACGGCGACGCCGACGAACACGCCCACGAACACGCCGACCAACACGCCGACCAATACGCCGACGAACACCCCGACCAACACGCCGACCAACACGCCCACGGCGACGCCGACGGCCACGCCGACCAACACTCCGACGAATACGCCGACCAACACGCCGACCAACACGCCGACGAACACGCCGACCAACACCCCGACGAATACGCCGACGAATACGCCTACGGCGACGCCGACGAATACGCCGACGAATACGCCTACGGCGACGCCAACGAATACGCCGACCAACACGCCGACGAACACGCCGACGGCCACGCCGACCAACACGCCAACCAACACGCCCACGGCGACGCCGACGAACACGCCCACGAACACGCCCACGAACACGCCGACCAACACCCCGACCAATACGCCGACGAACACCCCGACCAACACGCCGACCAACACGCCCACGGCGACGCCGACGGCCACGCCGACCAACACTCCGACGAATACGCCGACCAACACGCCGACGAACACGCCGACGAATACGCCTACGGCGACGCCAACGAATACGCCGACCAACACGCCGACGAACACGCCGACGAACACTCCGACCAATACGCCGACGAATACGCCTACGGCGACGCCAACGAATACGCCGACCAACACGCCGACGAACACGCCGACGAACACTCCGACCAATACGCCGACGAATACGCCTACGG
>JAYRMU010000029.1:0-2900 GCA_041912555.1 Thermoanaerobaculia bacterium | reverse complement strand
GCCGGCACCAGCGTCGCCCGCCAGTCCTGCAGAAACACCACGATCACCACCAGAACCAGAAACCCCGCCTCGAACAGCGTGTGGTACACCTCGTTCACCGACTCCCTCACGAACGTCGTCGTGTCGAACGGAATCTCGTACTTCAGGCCGGCCGGGAAGTCGCGCGACAGGTCGGCCATCGCCGCGCGCACGCGGGCGGCGGTGTCGAGGGCGTTGGCGTCCGGCAGCTGGTAGATCGCGATCCCGCCCGCGACGCGGTCGTCCATCTTGAAGAACTGGCTGTAGGTCTGGGCGCCGAGCTCCACGCGCCCGATGTCGCGCAGGCGCGTGATCTGGCCGCCGGAGCCGGTCTTGACGATGATCTTCTCGAATTCCTCCGCCAGCGAGAGATTGCCCGACACGTCGATCGTGAGCTGGAAGTCCTGGCCGGAGGGCGCGGGAGGCATGCCCACCTGCCCCGCGGCCACGTACGCGTTCTGAGCCCGGACGGCCGAGATCACGTCGCTCGGCATGAGCGAGAGCGCGCGCATCTTCTCGGGATCGAGCCAGATCCGCATGCTGTACTGCCCGATGCCGAAGACCATGACGTCGCCCACCCCCGGGACGCGCGCGAGCTTGTCGTGGAGCTGCAGCGTCGCGAAGTTGGAGAGAAACAGCGCGTCGTACTGCCCGCCGGGGGCGGTCAGCGTCACGATCTGGAGGATCGCGGTGGACTTCTTCTTGGTGACGACGCCCTGCTGCTGCACCGGCTGCGGCAGCTGCGCGAGGGCCGCCGAGACGCGGTTCTGCACCAGGACCTGCGCGAGATCGAGGTCCGTCCCGACCTGGAACGTCACGATGAGCGTGTAGCGCCCGTCCGACGTGCAGGTGGACTGCATGTAGAGCATGCCCTCGACGCCGTTGACCTGCTGCTCGATCGGCAGCGCCACCGTGTCCACGAGCGTCCGCGAGTTGGCGCCGGGGTAGCTCGCGCTGACCTGGATCGTCGGCGGCGTGATCGGCGGGTACTGGGAGACGGGCAGGACCCCCAGGGCCACCGCGCCCATCAGCATCGTCACGAACGCGATGACGTTCGCGAGGACCGGGCGCTCGATGAAGAACTTCGCGAGCATCGGGAACCGGCTAGGTCAGTCGCGCCGGGGCGCCAAAGGGATCCCTCGCTCGGGATGACAGAGGGATGGCGCCGGCGAAACGGACGCCACAGCCCGGGGACCCCCGCCTACCGTCTCCCTCGAAGCGCCCAAGGCAGTCCAATGTCATCCCGAGCGCAGCGAGGGATCCCTTTAGGCGCAGCGATGTCATCCCCCGGCCTCGTCTGCGATCCCGCGGCCCTTCTTTCGCTCGATCCACCGCTGCAGCACCACGAAGAGCGACGGCACGAAGAGCACCGCGAGGCACGTCGAGGCCAGCATCCCGGCCGCCACCGCCACGCCGAGCGACCGGCGGGCGGCGGCGCCGGCGCCGCTCGCGAGCACGAGCGGCAGCACCCCGAGGATGAACGTGAACGACGTCATCAGGATCGGCCGGAAGCGCACGCGCGACGCGTCCACGGTGGCCTCCGGGATGCTCTTGCCGGCCGCGCGGCCCTCGCGCGCCATCTCGACGATGAGGATGGCGTTCTTGGCCGAGAGCGCGATCAGCAGGACGAGGCCGATCTGCACGTAGATGTTGTTGGCGAGCCCCGCGGCCCGCAGCGCGGCCACCGTGCCGAGCAGCGCCATCGGGACCGCGAGGATGACCGCCGCCGGCGTGATCCAGCTCTCGTACTGCCCCGCGAGGACGAAGTAGACGAGGAGGATCGCCAGGGCGAAGACGAGGTACGCGGAGCTTCCGACCAGCCGCTCCTGGTACGACATCGCGGTCCACTCGAAGCTCATGCCCCGCGGCAGGGTCTTCTTCGCGATCGCCTCCATGGCGTCCAGGGCCTGGCCCGAGCTCGAGCCGGGCGCCGGCATGCCGTTGATCGTCGCCGCCGGGAAGAGGTTGTAGAGCGAGATCACCGACGTCCCGAGCGCCTCCCGGATGGAGGCGAGGGCCCCGACCGGCACCATGCTGCCGCCCTGGCTGCGCACGTAGAGGTCCTTGACGTCGTCGGTCGTGAGCCGCCGCAGCGGGTCCGCCTGCAGGTACACCATGTAGTTGTGCCCGAACCGGGTGAAGAGGTTCACGAAGGTCGAGCCGAGGTAGATCTGGACCGTGTTGTAGACGTCGCCCACGTTGACGTTGAGGGTCGCCGCGTGGGCCTTGTCCACGTCGAGCGTGACCTGGGGGACGGAGGCGCGGAACGCCGTGAACGCGTTGCGCACGGCCGGGGAGGCGTTGGCCGCCCGGACGATGTCGTCGGTCGCGTGCTGGAGGCGCTCGAAGTCGTAGCTGCCGTCGGTCAGCTCGACCTGCATCTGGAAGCCGTTCGAGGCGCCGAGCCCCTGGATCGGCGGCGGCACGAGGACGCGGGTTCGCGCCTCCTGCACCGCGGCGAGCCGGTGGACGAGGTCCGCCACGACGGCCCTCAGGTCCTCCCCGCGGCCGCGGTCGCTCCAGTTCTTGAGCATCACGTAGACGATGCCGGCGTTGGCGAGGGACACGTCGCCGTCGAGCGGCGAGGGGCCGCCGGTGCCGATCGCGATGGCGTGCTCCGCGCCGGGGACGGCGAGGCCGATCCGCGAGACGTCGTCCATGACCTTCTGGGTCCGTTCGAGGGAGGCGCCGTCGGGCATCTGCACGGCGACCATCAGGTAGCCCTGGTCCTCGGTCGGAAGGAACCCGGTGGGGACGCGGGTCAGGCCCCAGCCGGCCAGCGCGATCAGCACCAGCGCGACCGCCGCCATCCTCCCGCTGCGCTCCACCATGAACCGGATCACCCGCACGTACCGCCGCTCCAGAGGCTCGTACACCGCGTT
>JAYRMU010000028.1:0-23355 GCA_041912555.1 Thermoanaerobaculia bacterium | reverse complement strand
TCGAGATGCCGTAGGTCGGCAGGCCGTTGCCCGAGGTGAAGATGATCTCGCCGAACAGGTTGTTCTCCATGCCGATCGCGTCGTCGATGTAGTAGTTCGGGTCGGTCGGATCGGAGAGGTTGCAGTAGTTGGCGTGGTCGATGACGACGTAGCCGATCGCGAGCGGAGTCACGGTGCCACCGCAATCCGTGGCCAGCTCCTTCGAGATGCTGAAGAACGTGCCGGTGTAGTCCGTGGTGCCGTTGACGTTGTCCTGGGTGGTCGCCGGGGTGTTCGTCGGGCCCGTCGGCGAAACGCGCAGGAAGCCGTCCGGGTTCGGGTAGACGGCGCCGCCGTTACGCTGGCACACGTCGTCGCCGTTGCTGTCGCCGGTCACCGGGAGGTGGCCGGTGATGATGTCGGACATCCGCCACGACTGCACGTCGAAACCCGTGAGGGCGACGTTGAAGTCGAGCTGGATGAACGACTGCCGGTCGTACACGTTGACGTGGGCGATCATCGGCGCCGAGGAGGCGTTGGCGATCGTCACGATCGTGTCGCGGGAGAGGGCGCCCGAGCCAACGGCAGCGCCGGTGACCGGGTCGATGCTGACCTGGAAGTACGGGACCAGGAGGGTCGCTCCGGGCCGCTGGTCGAGGGTGCACGTGACGGCAGTCGCGGTGCTCGCAATCGCGAACAGAGCGGCGACGGCCAGACACGCCATCAAAGCTTTCTTCATTGAGATCTCCTCGTTACGGTTAACTGTTCGAAAACACACGATTGGAAAATCCTTCCCTCGAACGATCCCATCACCTCCCGCACTTCGATTTTCTACACCTCGTAAAACCTGATTACTGTTCCAGTTGGGGCCAAGGGGCCCCCCGCTATGTCAGGGATGATCGCCCCGGGAATAGCCGGTGTCAAGGGAAAAAAGCACTTTTTATGCTTTCGGATCATAAGTTCCGGCCCAAGCCCCTGAGGACAAAGGTCACCTCGCCCTGTTCAGGAAGACGCTCCACCCGCCCGCCTCGTCCGGCGCCGTCGAGGCGACCGTGCGCGACAGGATGATGTCCGGCCGCCCGTCCCGGTCGAGGTCGGCGATCCGCAGGCACTGTCCGGGCGACTCGATGGAGGGCTCCTCCTTCTCGTCGAGCTCGACGAAACTGCCGTCGGGCTGCTGGAAGAAGACGCGGACCTTCCGCTTCGCGTTGTCGGCGAAGACGATGTCGTCGAGGCCGTCCCCGTCCATGTCGGCCATCGCCAGGGCGTTGACCGCGGACTTGCCTTCCTTCTCGCGCCAGACCCGGTGCCGCACCCACTTGCCGTCGGCGAAGGCGTAAACGGTGACTCCCGGGGCCCTGGTCAGGGACGGCGCGTAGGCGGTGGCGTAGTAGGAGTCGGCGAAGGCCGGCACCCGCGCCTTGCCCCAGGTTCCCGGCGCCGTAACCGGGTGGTACGAGTAGAGCTCGATCGCGTCGAACGACACGGGGCTGAAGGTGCCGTTGCCCTCGTTCTTCCAGAGCAGCGTCAGCGCGCCCGTGTAGTTGCTGCCGGTCAGGACGGCCTTGCGCCCCGAGCCGTCGAAGTCCCAGGCCGACAGGGAATTCGAGTAGAACCCGCCGACGAGGCCGTCCTTCTTGAACTCGAAGCCGTCCTTGCCGAGGTTCAAATAGACGCGGACCTGCTGCTTGTCCACGCCCGTCAGCTGCTCCGCCGCCGGGACGTCGCGCGAGGCGACGATGTCGAGCTTTCCGTCCCCGTTGGCGTCGAGGAGCGTGACGGCCTGCGCCGAGAAGTTGCTGCGCGGAAGGCCGGCCCGCACGATGCGGAACGTGCCCTTGCCGTCCCCGAGGAGGGCGACCAGGCCCTGCCCGTGCGAGGCGGACACGACGTCCATCCTGCCGTCGCCGTCGAGGTCGCCGACCGCGACGCCGCCGTAGTCGATCGTGAAGCGCGGGGACGGCTTGCCGTCCTCGACGAACGTCAGCGGCCACTCGGTGAAATGGCCCTTTCCGTCGCCGATCCACACGCGCAGCTTGCCGTTGCCGAGGCGGTTCGGGGGCGCGACGATGTCGGGGATCTTGTCGCCGTTGACGTCCGCGACGACGAACGACGCGCGCCACATGCCGGCCGGCGGAAGGCCCGTGTCGGCGGGAGCGGCGAGGTGGATGCGCGCGCCGGCGCGGGGCGGCGCGATGTCCTCGAAATCGGCCGCGGTCACGTCGGAGCTCGGCGGAGGCGCGGACGACGGCGAAGCGCCCGGCTTCGTTCCGGCCTGCTGCTGCTGCCGGGCCAGCTCCTGGCGCTTGGCGTCGATCTCCTCGGGCAGCTGCTTGACCTCGGCCGCGTAGTAGTACTGGTCGTCTTCCTTGTAGATCTCGATCGGCTTCGAGAGGATCGGAAGCCGCACGTGCCGGTCGTCGATCTTGACGTAGTCCTTCTTCGGAAGGGCGCGGATCACCTGCGTGTCCGTCTCCTCGATCACGGTCGGATCGATCCGCGACAGGATCCCGGGTGTCGGGGTCGGCCCGGGCGCCTTGGCGGCGGGCGGCGGGGCGGACGGCTTGCTCGCCGACGGCGAAGACGACGAGCAGGCCCACGCCGCGGCGGCGACGGCCAGGAGCACCAAAGACATCCTTTTCACGAAGCCTCCTCGAGAGCGGGTTTCAGGTTCCGGGTTTCATTCAGGGAAATGGGGACCGAGCGGGAAACCCCTGCGGGGGCTGGATTATTCACGCTCGCGCTCAGATCAGGTCCGCGAAATGCGGCCGGGCGCGCGCGAAGAGGGCGCCGCCGGCCAGGGCCGCGGCGACGCTGAAGGCGGCCAGGTAGGCCAGGGAGCCGGGGTCCGGCGCGGCGTGCAGCGTGAACGCGCGGCGATAGAGGTCCACGAGCGGCGTGACCGGGTTGGCCCCGAGAAAGGGCTTGAGCCGCGCCGGCACGAGGGAGAGGGGATAGACGATCGGCGTCGCGTAGAACCCGATCGTCAGCACGATGCCGACCGCGTGGCTCGTGTCGCGCAGGAACGCCGTCAGCGTCGCGGCGACGCAGCCGAGCCCGAAGGTCAGCAGCACCTGGAAGAACAGCGCGGGCACGACGAGCAGCAGCCACGGCCACGAGAGGTGCCCGACGAGCGCCACGTAAACGCCGTACACCGCGAAGGCGATCAGCTCGTTGACGACGGCCGCGAGGACGACGGAGAGCACGAGCGTCTCGAGCGGGAAGACCGTCTTCTTGACCATCGCCGCGTTGTCGATCAGGCACGACGAGGACCGCGAGATCCCCTCCGAGATCGCCATCCAGGGCAGCAGGCCCGCCATCAGGAACTCGGGAAAGCTCGCGTAGCCCGTCTCGACCGGCACCTTGAGGACCAGGGAAAAGACGCCGGTGTAGAGAAGCATCCACAGGACCGGCAGCGCGAACGCCCAGACAACGCCGAGGCCCGACCCGGCGTACCGGGCGCGGACGTCCCGCACAACCATCTCCTTGAGCAGGAAGGCTTTGGAGGCTATCGCCCGGCTGGTGTTCCTCGTCATTTTCGCGCCGCGTGATTATATTGGGCGAATCTATGTTTTAATAGCATTTCCGGAAGAACAGATGTCCGCCCACTCACCCCGCAAAGTCGCTCTCGTCGGCTCGCGCATCCGCGAGCTGCGCAAGGGACGGCACCTCACCCAGACGGAGCTCTCCGAAAAAATCGGCGTCGCGCAGTCCGACCTTTCGCGCATGGAGCAGGGCGAATACAAGGTCGGCCTCGACACCCTCTTCAAGATCCTCCAGGTGTTCGAGCTGAAGATGGGCGAGTTTTTCGGCGAGACGGAGTCCCCCGCGGAGCGCGAGGCCCGCGACCTGGTGACCGAGTTCCAGGGCCTTTCCGAGGAAGGGCGCCAGGAAGTGCGGGACTTCGTCCGTTTCAAGAAGCTCCAGGAGGCCGGCCCGGAGGGCGGGCAGGCCGGAGATTCCACCCCGGACGAGGAAGAAAAGCCGTTGAGTTGACGCCTCGAGAGCCTAGAATGACCGGACACGGCAAACGGCCCGACCCTATGAGCGAACGGCGCAAGCACCTCGAGTTTCTCCGGAAGACCGCGAAGGACGCGATCTGGAGCGGAGACTATGAGCGCGCGCTGACCCTGTACGAGGACGGCCTGGCGCTGTCCCGTTCCTGGAAGGACCGCGAGCTCGAGGACCTCTTCACCTGCAACCGGGCGACGACGCTGCTCGAGATGGACCGGCAGGACTTCGACCTGTCCCGCCTGAAGGAAATCGTCCTGCGCAGCCCCGGCAGCCCGAACGCCGTGCTCGCGGGTTACGCCTCGGCCCACGCGCACGAGGTCCGCGGCGAGTACGCCAAGGCCTCGTTCTACGCGCAGGGCGCGCTCCAGAAGAGCCGCGAGCTCGGCCTCGAGGAGTGGACCGCCGCGTCGCTCAACCTGCTGGCCAACCTCGAGCTCCACGAGAGCCGCTTCGTGCAGGCCCGCGGCCTCTTCCAGGAGGCGCTCGACCGCTTCGAGAACGAGGGCCGCTCCGAGTCGTCGGAAGCCGCCGTCGTCGCGGACAACCTCGGCTACTGCCACATCGCGCTCGACGCGGTCCCGGTCGGACTGCCCCTCGTCGAGCGGTCGCTGTCGCTGCTCGAGAGCCTCGGCTCGCGGCAGGCGATGGACTACCCGTGCCTCGACCTGTGCTTCGCCTCGCTCAAGCTCGAGCGCGTGGACGCGGCCGAGAGCTGGGGCATGCGCGCCCTCGAGCTCGGCCGGGAGTTCGGACGCAACGACGTCGTCAAGAACGCCCATTACCTGCTCGCCGAGACGTACAGCGAGATGGGCCGCGAGGGCGCGGCCGACGAGCACTACGAGGCGCTGGCGAACTACTACCCCGACTTCCCGGCCCTGAAGAACTACCTCCACCAGATCAGCCTCATGGGCATGATCAACCTGAGGGCATGATGCGGCGCCACGGACTCGTCCGCCTCCTCCTGCTCGCCGCCGCGCTCGTCGCGCTGCCGCGGGCCGCGAGCGCGTTCGAGGAGAAGTCGCTGCTGACCTCCGACGGCACGCTCCACGTCCTGCGCTCGGGCGCGGCCGTGGATCTCGGCGTGACCGACGCCGGGATCTCGCCGCAGGCGAGCCTGATCGAGTGGAGCTCGCGCGCCCAGGACGGGACGGTCTCCGTCGCGATCCTGCCGGACACCGTTTCCTACAGCGCCAAGCACGGCCTCGACCTGCAGTACGACGAGCAGACCGCCACGCTCCTCGTGCTCTGGACCGAGGACATCTCGGCCTTCTCGCAGATCCGCGTCGGCGTCCTCCGCGGCGGCGCGTGGACGAACTCGATGCTGCTGCCGAGCGCCGGCATTTCGCGCGCGTACAACCCGAAGATGCTCGTCACGCACCGCACGGCGACCTACCTCGACGAGAACGACGCGCCCGTCACGAAGACGAGCTCGATCCTGTCGGTCGTGTGGTGGGAGGAGGCCGCGTCGGCGCAGGCCCGCTACGCCACGCTCTTCCTCGACGAGACGAACTTCGACCCGACGGCCCTCGCGATCTACGATCTGCCGGCCCTGCTCGGGACCGCCGGCGACACATCCTACGCGGACCTCCCGACCGGCGCGTACCTCTCGCCGGGCCTCCAGGCCGACGGGCTTTCCGGCTCGGTGCTCGTGAGCTTCGCCGACCTCCACGACCAGAAGTTCAAGGTCGTGCGCGTCGAGTTCCCGCAGGACTGGGGCAAGCCGTCCGACTCCGCCAGCGTGAACTGGAAGCGGCGCCACATCCCGATCGTCGGCGTCACGACCGAAGGCCCGATCGCGCGGATGAGCCCGAACGCGGCCGACACCCGCGACGGCGTCCGGACGACGATCGGCGCCGGCTACCGCCCGACGCTCTCCTGGAGCGACGGGACCTCGCTTCGCTTCACCCGCCTCGACGGCGCCGACTGGGCGCCCGTCCGCTCCATCGCCATCGACGACCAGATGACCTACGACAAGGCGCTGGCGCTCGTCACCGGCATGGGCGAGCGCAACTAGCCGTCCGCCCAGGGCGGCCGCCGGCTCTCGTTCTTCCGTCCGCCGCCGTCCCCCCGTCTCTCGCTCAGGATTACTGCTCACGTCTCCCTGCCTCCTGCCTCCTGCCGTAGACTCCCCTCTCATCAGGAGGAACGCATGGCTCTTCTCGCGGTCGGTGACAAGGCTCCCGCGTTCAAGACGACGGACCAGGACGGCGAAGCCGTTTCCCTCGGCGACTTCAAGGGCAAGAAGCTCGTCCTCTACTTCTACCCGAAGGACGACACGCCGGGCTGCACGAAGGAAGCGTGCTCGTTCCGCGACGGCTGGTCGAAATTCCGCAAGCGCGGCGTGGCGGTCCTCGGCGTCTCGACCGACGACGAGAAGTCGCACCGCAAGTTCATCGACAAGTTCTCGCTCCCCTTTCCCCTCCTCGCCGACACCGACAAGGCGATCGTCAAGGCCTACGGCGTCTGGGGCGAGAGGAGCATGTACGGCCGCAAGTACATGGGGACGAATCGCGTGACGTACCTCATCGACGAGAAGGGCAAGATCGCCGCGGTCTGGCCGAAGGTCAAACCCGACGGGCACGCCGACGAGATCCTGGAGGCCGTGGGGAAGTAGCGGAACGCGAGGCCCCCTGCACCCTCGCCCTCTCCGCCCTCCGGCGAGCGGGTCCTGTGAGGAGCCCTACAACCCCTTCGGCAGGTCCCCGCGCACGTCGCCTTCGTAGAGGGAGTCGAGCAGCGTCGCCGCGTCGGTTCCGGCGGGCGTGACCGTCTTCGGCACCATCACGCGCACCGTGTAGATGTGGTCGCCGGCCTGCCCGCTGCGCGGGTCCTTCACGCCCTGGCCGCGCAGGCGGAACTTCTGCCGGCTCTGGGTGGACGGCGGGACCTTCGCGCGCACCGCGCCGTGGATCGTGGGCACGTCGATCTCCGCTCCCGCGTAGGCCTCCTTGACCGTGACGGGCACGATGCCGTGGATGTCGTTGCCGTGGCGCTCGAAGTACGGGTGCGGCGTGACGCGCACGGTGACGTAGAGATCGCCCGGCGCGGCGCCTCCCGCTCCGGCCGCGCCCTTGCCGGCCAGCCGGATGACGCCGCCGTCCTCGGTGCCCTCCGGGATGCGCACGCGCACGCGCTCGGACTCCGCGACCACGCCCTCGCCGTGGCACGTGGGGCACGTCGCCTTGCCCGATCGACCCGTTCCACCGCACGTCGGGCAGGGCTTCTCGCGCCGGAGAGCGAGCGAGGCGGTCCCGCCGAGCACCGCGTCGCGGAAAGGCACCTCGATCTCCGCACGCAGGTCGCCGCCCTGCCGGGGCCCGGCCGGGCCTCGCCGCCCCCCGAAGAGGTTCCCGAAGAGGTCGCCGATGTCGCCCGACTCGAAGTGGAAGCCCTCGAACGGGGCGCCGCCCCCGAAACCGGGCCCCCCGGGGCCCCCGGCCGCCCGGGGGTCGAACCCCGCCCCCCCGAAGCCACCCCCGGGCCCCGGCCCGGCATGGCCGAACCGGTCGTAGGCCCGCCTTTTTTCCTCGTCCTTGAGGATCTCGTAGGCCTCCTGGACCTCCTGGAAGCGCTTCTGGGCAGCCTTGTCGCCCGGATTGACGTCGGGATGGAGCTTTCGGGCCAGCCGGCGGTAGGCCTTCTTGATCTCGGCTTCCGAGGCCCCCCGGGGGACCCCCAGGACCTCGTAGTAATCCCGCTTTGCCGCCATGCCCTTGCGGGCATTATAGCTACGCCGAAATTAGGCCATTGACACGTCCCGGGAGACTAATATTATTAGCTATAACCTTCTGATCGTCTAATCTTGTAAGGCACTTTTTCGAGACGCAGCGCACAATGAGCATCGACGAAATCGACCTGCGGATCCTGGACATGCTCCAGCGCAACGGGAAACTCTCCCAGGCGCGGATCGCGGGAGCCGTCGGGCTCACGACGCCGTCGGTCAACGAGCGGATCAAGAAGATGGAGCGCCACGGGATGATCCGGGGCTTCGTCGCGCTGCTCGACCACGAGAAGATGGGATTCCCCCTGACGGCCTACGTGGACGTCTCGCTCGAGCACCCGCGGTTCGAGAAGGGATTCGTGGACGACCTCGAGAAGCTGCTCGCCGTCCAGGAGTGCCACTACCTCGCCGGCGAGTTCGCGTACCGCCTGAAGGTCAAGGCCGCCGACCCCGCCTCGCTCGCCGACTTCCTGCAGCGCCGGATCCTGGGGATCAAGGGCGTGACGCGGATCCAGGCGCAGATCTCGCTCTCGTCGAAGAAAGAATCGAGCTTGCTCCCCCTCATCCAGGACAAGCCGGAGATCAAGGACAAGGAACCCAAGTAGCTCCTGCCTCCTGCCCCTAGAACCTCGCCACCAGCCCCGCGTCCGCGTTGAAGAACTGCCGCCTCGGGCTCGCGGCCACGTTGTGGTACGTGAAGCGCAGGACGACGGAGAGGTTTTGCAGGACGCGAAATTCTCCGTCGAGCCCCAGGTTGAACCCGAAGACCTTCGTGTCGAGATCCTGGTACGCCTCGAACCCCGCGGGCATGGGCTGGGGATTGAACGAATACCCGCCGATCCCTCCGAAGACGCCGCCCGTGTAGAACCCTTCCCAGAAGAGATAGGAGACGTCCACGGACAGGTAGTTGATCCGCTCCTTGGCGGTCGGCACGGTCTGCGGCCCGCTCGGCGTGGTCACGGTCGTTCCGACCCTGGCCTGCTCCGTCCACATGGACCCGTAGGTCAGGCGCAGGAGCGTCGCCTTCTCGAGCCTGTAGTCGAAGAAGACGGTGTACTCGCTCGGCTTGAAGCCGTCGAGGGAGAACGAGTGGCTGATGTCGTTGACCGACCCGTACGTGGCGCCGAGTCCGAAGGTCTGCTGGGCGCGCGCGGGGGCCGCCAGTGCCGCGGCGGCCAGGGAGCACAGGAGCCATCTCTTCCAGGTCAGCACGTCACCTCCGATTGCGGCTGGCGAACCGCACGTTCCAGGGTCCAATCTCCCGGTTGCAAACCAGACGCGGCCAAGACACTCTCACGGATGGAGCCGGGGGCCAAGCGGGTACAATCGCGCCGCTTTCCGGTTTACGGAGGCCGCCACGGAATCGCTTGAGGCAAAAACGGGAACGGGGCTCGCGCTCGCCGCGGCACGGTTTCTCCTGCCGTCGCGGTGCCTGTCCTGCGGGCGCCGCGAGGTCGAGAGGTTCTTCCAGGGGGGCGTCTGCGGGGCCTGCTGGCGCGAGCTGCCGGGGCCCGAGCCCGGCCGCTGCCGGTCCTGCGACGAGACGATCCCCGGCGCGCCGGACGGCGCCCTCTGCGGGCGCTGCCTCCTCGATCCCCCCGCGTTCGCGAGCCTGCGCGCCGCCGCGCCCTACCGCGACACGGCGCGGCAGATCCTCCTCGCCTTCAAGTTCCAGGGGGCCGACTTCCTGGGCGCGCGGCTTGCCGGGACGATGGCCGCCCGCCTCGATCCCGTCGACGCGCTCGAGGTCGTGGCCGTGCCGGCCACGGCCCGGGCCCGGCGCGCGCGCGGCTACCATCCGGCGGCCGTCCTCGGAACGGAGCTCGCCCGGCGCCTGCGCCTGCCCTTCGCGCCCGGCCGCCTCGTGAAGGTGCGGGACACGGAGATCCAGAGCCGCGTCCCGGCGGCGCGCCGCGCGTCCAACGTCCGGCGCGCCTTCGGGGTCCGCGGGCGGCCGGCCCGGCGCGTCCTGCTCGTGGACGACGTCGCGACCTCGGGGGCGACGGCCCGCGAGTGCGCGGAGCGGCTGGCCGACGCCGGGGCCGACGCCGTCGCCGTCTGGTGCTTTGCGCGCGCCTCGCGCGCCGACATCGTCGTGGAGGCCGCTTGAACCCATTCCATCGCCTCGTCGTCAAGACCCTGCCGCTCGTGCCGAAGTCGGTCGTTCGGACGATCGCCTCGCGCTACGTCGCCGGCGACACGCTCGCCGACGCGCTCGCGACCGTCCGCGGCCTCAACGCCGAAGGGTGCATGGCCACGCTCGACGTGCTCGGCGAAGACGTCACGCGGCTCGACGAGACCGAGCCGACCGTCCTCGAGTACGAGCGCGCCCTCGGCGAGATGGCGTCGAGCGGCGCGAACTCCAACGTCTCGGTCAAGCTCTCCGCGCTCGGCCTCAAGCTCGATCCCGCCTACTGCCGGCGTCAGTTCGCGCGCATCGTGGAGACGGCCCGCGCGAAGGGCATCTTCGTCCGGATCGACATGGAGGACTCCTCGGTCACCGACGAGACCCTTCGGATCTACCACGAGTTCCGGGAGAAGTCCGACCGGATCGGCATCGTCCTGCAGGCGTACCTGCGCCGCAGCGAGGACGACGCGCGGCGCATCGCCGCCGTGCGCGGCAACGTGCGCGTGTGCAAGGGCATCTACGTCGAGCCGCCCGCGATCGCCTTCCAGGACCGCGAGGAGATCCGCGCGAGCTACATGCGGCTGGTCGATCTCCTGCTCGCGTCGGGCTCCTACGTCGGCATCGCGACCCACGACCCCGTGCTCGTCGACCGCTCGCTCGGCCTGGTCGACCGCCTCGGCCTCGGCCGCGAGGCGTACGAATTCCAGATGCTCCTCGGCGTCGCGGGGACCCTGCGCCGCCGGCTCGTGGCCCGGGGACAGCGGCTGCGCGTGTACGTCCCCTACGGGCAGGCGTGGTACGCCTACTCGGTGCGGCGACTCAAGGAAAACCCGTCGATCGCGGGGCACGTGATCAAGGGTATTTTTCGTCCCCAGGGACAGGCCGACCGTCCCTGATTCGGGGTCTCCGATCCTTGGAAAACCCTTGGGAACCCCCTCCGGGTGGGCCAGAAGGTCCCGGCCCGGGTGGCAATTGACTCGACGGAAATCTATACTCCCGAATTGGACCCTCGGGCCCGGCATATGAGACGGACAGCCATCGCCCTCTGCGTTTCCGTCCTGGCGCTCGCGCTGGCAGGCGGGCAGGCGCTCGCCGGTCCTCCGGCGCCGCCGATTTCCGGTGTCGTGCGTCACGCCGAGGCGCCGGTTCCCGGAGTTCTCGTCATCTTCTTCAACGTCGGCGACAACTCCCTCACGCGGCTGCGCACCGCCGACGACGGCACCTTCGTGCTGGCCTCCGCGCCCGCGGGCGTCTACGACCTCGTGGCCTACAAACGCGGCTTCGAGCCCGCGCTGCAGCGCCTCTGGCACCAGTCGGGCTCCGCCCAGGTGTCGTCGGTCTCGATCGCCCTGACGCGCAAGGGCAAGGCCGCGCCGAACGCGCCCGAACCGCAGACGATCTGGGACATGCGCGACCGCCTCCCCACCGACGTCCTGCGCGAGCTCGCGATCGAGGAGGTGGCGGACAAGTCGACGACGCCCGCCCAGCGGATCCAGCTGAACAAGCTCATCGCGGGCCAGGTCAGCACGATGACCGACGTGGCCTCGCAGAGTTCGGCGTCGTCGCTCTCGCGCGCGGCCGTCGGGCTGCACGGCGGGCTGCCGAACGGCTGGCAGTACGGCATCTCCGGCGACTACGCCCGTCTCGGCAACATGGACGTTCCCGGCGAGACGACGACCGGCAACGCCGCGGGCCTCGCGGTCGATCTCGCTCCGGACGCCAACGATCACGTCTCGGTGTCGACCCGGCGCAACAACCTGTCGTTCGCGGACAGCCCCGCGTCCCTGCAGACCCACGCGGTCAGCTGGAGCTCCGGCGCCGGACAGGGCCGGGTCGAGTCGGTCGCCGCGCGTTACATCGAGGAGACGAACCTCTATCGCGCCACCGCGCTCGGCACGACGATCTTCCCGGTGTCGTCCCGCACGTGGGAAGTCAACGGGCAATACGGCCGCCCGTCCACCGTGGACGCGCCGGGCGTCTCCGTCGGCATGACCTACCGCCACCGCGAGGCGAGCGTCGGCCCCTCGGGCGTGGGCGCCGACGGGGTCCTCGTCGACTCCGCTCCCGACGCCGACCTGGCGGCCTCGACCTCGGTCCACGTGGGCGACCGGCTCGAGCTCGAGGGCGGCGTCGTCGCGCGCTACCTCGGCAGCGCGCCGGGCGCCTACGGCATCGCGCCCATCGCGACGGCCCGCTACGACATCGGCGGCGCGACGATCTACGTCCGCGGCCTCTACCGGGCGCTCGGGGACATCTCCCAGGCGACCGCGGTGATGCCGCGCATCGCCTCCATCGAGGACAGCCAGGAGCCGGCGGCCACCCGGTCGCTCGCGGTGGGCTTCCAGCGCAACGCCGGGCCGAACTCGCAGGTGCAGGTCGAGGTTTCCCAGCAGCGCATGGGCGAGCTCGTCCGCGCGTTCTTCCAGGGGGACTTCCTGACCGACTTCGACAGCGTCTACCTGCTCGACGGAAATTCCGTGCGCCAGTACAAGGCCTCGGTCTCGCAGCGCCTGTCCAACACGCTCTCCGGCAACGTCACCGCGCGCTACGGCTCGATCGACGGCAACGTGGCGGGCACGAGCGCCGTCAACTACGGGATCTCGAGCAACAAGGGCCACTTCTGGTCGGCCGGCGCCTCGGTCGAGGTGCTGCCCACGAGGACCGGGATCGCGCTGCTCGTGCGCAGCATCAAGCAGGACATCCAGACGCCGGCCGCGATCCTCGCCAACGACTCGCAGAAGCTCGCGATCTCGGTCTCCCAGGACCTCTCGATCATCGGCCTGACGCCCTTCGGCGCGGGATGGAAGCTGCTGGTCGCGGTCGAGAACGCCAAGGGGACCGCCCTCTCGGACCGCAAGGACGAGCCCGCCCTCGCCAACCGCCTGCTCGGCGGCGTGGCCGTCACGTTCTAGCCAGCCTCGGGGGAGGTCCCTCGGAACCAGCCCGCCCCGCCGCGGCGAGTCCGCGCGTTCAATTCTTTTTTGGACTATATTCAGATTCTTGATTTCCGATATCCGAGCTCGCCCGGGGCCCGCAGTCAACTGATGGTTCTAAACGATTTACGTTCGACGGCGCTACGGCCCCGGATGGCATTCGGATTGCTGAATCCCCTTTTCGTGTCGACGCTCGTGAAGCGACTCGCGGTCTTCGGGCTCGCTCTTGCGACCGTCGCGACCGTGGCGATCGGGTTCGTCTCGTTCGCGCGCAAGGTCGACAGCTTCACGGCGAGCGGTTTCGCCGCCGAACGCGACGGCGGGGCCCTCCTCCTGAAGACCGTGGACCCGGCGGGCGCGGCGGCGCGGGCGGGCCTGGCGGCCGGCGACCGGATCCTCCTCGCCGACGGACAGACCGCGTCGTCCCTCGAGCACCCGGAGCGGCAGCTCGCGCGCAAGCCCTTCCCCCACTCCCTCGTGGTGCTGTCGCCCGGCGGGGAGGTCCGCGGGGTTTCGCTGGGAGAACCGTCGGTCCACTTCGACACGACTTATCTCTTCCTCGCGTTCGTCGGGATCCTGTACCTGATCATCGGCCTCTTCACGGTCGCCCGCGAGCGCACGGCGCCGGCGCTGATCTTCTGGGCCCTGTGCCTGGCCTCCTTCGCGATCTACGTCCTGACGCCGGCGGGCCCCCGCGACACGCTCTGGAGGATCTCCTGGCTCACCGAGGACTTCTTCCGCGCGTTTCTCCCGGCGCTCCTGCTGCACTTCTTCCTGCTCTTCCCGCGCCCGATCCGCGCGCGCCGCGTCGTTCCGCTCCTCTACCTGCCGGCGGCCGCCTACCTCTTCGCCGAGTTCTCCGTGCTCGGCGCGCGCCCGACGCCGGCCGCGGCCGCGTACCTCGAGGCCTGCGAGCGCTTCTGGTTCGTGTACTTCGTCGTCTACGTGTCGGGCGTCCTCGCGCGCCTGCTCGAGCTGCTGCGGCACCGGCGCGAGGACGCGGAGGCGGAAAAGCAGGTCCGCTGGATCGCGCTCGGCGTCATCGTCGGGCTGGCGCCCTTCCTGCTGCTGTCGGCCCTGCCGCGCGCCTTCGGCCTCGACTCGCCGCTGCTCTCGAGCGTGGCCGTCGTGCCCCTGGTGCTCCTGCCGCTCGCCTTCGCCTACGCCATCCTCAAGTGGCGCCTCTGGGACGTCGAGATCTTCGTCCGGGAGGCGATCGGCACGACCGCCGCCGTGCTGCTCGGCGGCCTGACCTTCGTCCTGCTCAACTCGCTGCTCGACCGGACGCTCGAGGGCATGGCCGCGGCCGGCAAGAACGTGATCGCGTTCTCCTCGGGCATCGTCCTCGCGTCCCTGCTCGTGCCCGTCAAGAAGCGCCTCACGGACGTGCTCGAGCGCATCCAGTACCACGACACCTACCGCGCCCGCCGGGCGCTGCTCGACATCGCCCGCGACTTCGCGACGCCCCGCCCCCGCGAGGAGGTCGTGCAGGCGATCGTGCGCCGCGTGGAAGAGGCGCTGCGCGTCGTGCCCTGCTCGCTGTTTCTCTTCGAGGGCCCGGCGCGCGACGGCGACGCGGCGGCGCTGGCCGGGGCCCTCGCGCAGGACGAGCGCCTGCGGCTGCGCGGCACGGCCTTCGGCGCCGCGCCGCCTCCCGCGCTCCTGCGCCTCCACGCCCTCGGGTACCGCGCGTTCTTCGCGATGCGGTGCGGCGGCGAGCTCGTCGGCGCCCTCGGCGTGGGCTACAAGGACGGCCGCATCCCTCTCTCCTCCGAGGACGAGGCGCTGCTGACGGCGGTGCTCGCGCAGGCCAGCCTCGCCTACGAGAACGCCCGCCTCTACGGGGCGCTGGCCGAGCGGCTCGCCGAGATCCGGACCCTGCAGGAATATCAGGAGAGCGTCATCCGCTCCTCCTCGTCGGGGATCGTCGTCCTCGACGCCGAGGGCCGCATCCACTCCACGAACCCGGCCTTCGCGCAGCTGGTGGGCCGGCCCGAGCGCGCGCTCGAGGGCCTGCCGCTCTCCGAGGCGCTGCCGGGCGTCACCCTCGGCGCGCCGCCGGCCGACGGCGCGGAGTGGCGCTTCCAGACGAAGCTCGCCGACCCGGACGGAACCGAGCGGGACCTGCAGCTGTCGGTCTCGGCGTTCCGAGGCTCGCCCGACCGCCGGGTCGTCGTCGTCGAGGACATGACCGATCGCATCCGCGCCGAGCGCGCCCTCGCCGAGCGCGAGCGGCTCGCGTCCCTCGGCGTGCTGGCCGCCGGCGTCGCCCACGAGGTCAACACGCCCATCGCCGGCCTGTCCTCCTACGCCCAGATGCTCCTCTCCGAGACGCCGCCCGGGGACCCGCGCTACCCGATCCTGAAGAAGATGGAGCGGCAGACCTTCCGCGCGGCCCACCTCGTGAACAACCTGCTCGAGTTCGCGCGGCCGCGCTCGCGCACGCCGCTCAAGACTGACCTGCGCGGCGTGCTCGTCAACGCCGCCGAGTCCGTCGAGACCGCGTTCGCCGGCCGCCGCCTCGAGCTCGAGACCGACGCGGGCGGCCCGCCCGCCCTCGTCATCGGCGACCCGCGGGACCTCGAGCAGGTGTTCGTGAACCTGCTGACCAACGCGCGCGACGCGTCGCCCGACGGCGGCGTCGTGACCTGCTGCCTCGAGCGCCGGGGCGAGAGCGTCCGCGTGACCGTCTCGGACCGCGGGACGGGCCTGACGCCGGCCGCCGCCGAGCGCGTCTTCCAGCCCTTCTACACGACCAAGAAGTCCGGCGGCACCGGGCTCGGCCTCGCGATCTCGCGCGACATCGTCCAGCGCCACGGCGGCACGATCGCGCTCTCCCCGCGCCCGGGCGGAGGCGCCGAGGCCCGCGTCGAGCTGCCGCTCGTCCCGGAGGGGAGCCCGTCGTGAGGGTCCTCGTCGTCGACGACGAAGAGGTGATCCGGGACGTCCTCGGGACGCTCCTCACCCGCGAGGGCTACGAGGTCGCCGCGGCCGCGTCGGCCGGCGAAGCGGTCGCCCTCTTCGAGGCCGAGCCGTACGACGTCGTGCTTCTCGACCTCATGCTCCCCGATCGCCCCGGCCTCGACGTCCTGCGCGACGTGCTGCGCCGCGACCCCGACGCCGTCGTCGTCATCGTGACCGCGTACTCGTCGATCGAGGGCGCGATCGAGGCGATGCGGCAGGGCGCCTTCCACTACATCCCCAAGCCCTTCCAGAACGAGGAAGTCCTCCTGACGCTGCGCAAGGGCTCGGAGGCCCGCCGGCTGACCGAGGAGAACCGGCGCCTGCGCGAGGAGCTCTCGCTGCGCTTCGGCCTCGGCCGCATCGTCGGCAAGTCGGCCGGCATGCGGAAGGTCTTCGAGCTCGTGCGGCTGGCCGGGCCGTCGCGCTCGACGATCCTCGTCGAAGGCGAGAGCGGAACGGGCAAGGAGCTCGTCGCGCGCGCCATCCACACGCATTCGCCCCGCTCGGGCGCGCCCTTCATCACGGTCAACTCGGGCTCGATGCCCGCCGACCTGCTCGAGTCCAACCTCTTCGGCCACGTCAAGGGCGCCTTCACCGGGGCCATCGCCAACAAGAAGGGCCTTTTCGAGGCGGCCGACGGCGGCTCGATCTTCTTCGACGAGATCGGGACCGTGAGCATGGAGACGCAGGCCAAGCTCCTGCGCGTCATCCAGGAGAAGGAGTTCATGCGGGTCGGCAGCGTCGACACCCAGAAGGTCGACGTCCGCATCATCGCGGCCACCAACGTGGACCTGAAGAAGATGGTCGCCGAGGGGCGGTTCCGGGACGACCTCTACTACCGGCTCTGCGTCATCACGATCTCCATCCCGCCGCTGCGGGAGCGGCGCGAGGACATCCCCCTGCTGGCCGAGCACTTCATGCGCCTCTACGCCTCCGAGAACGAGAAGCCGATCGCCGGCATCGACCCGGAGGCCTACCGCGCGCTGCTCGACCACGACTGGCCCGGCAACGTCCGCGAGCTCGAGAACGCGCTCGAGCGCGCCGTCGTGCTGTGCCCGCCGGGCGGCCACATCGGGCTCGGCCTGCTGCCCGAGACCGTGCTCTCGCCCGACCGCGGAGAGCTGCCGATCGGGCTGCCGGAGAACGGGGCGACCTACAAGCAGCTCGTCGAGGACTACGAGCGGCGGCTCATCCGCACCGCGTTGCGGCGCACGGGAGGGGTCCAGAAGCGGGCGGCCGAGCTCCTCAAGCTCAAGCCCACGACCCTCCACGAGATCATCAAGCGGCTCGAGATCCGCGAGGACCGGCCGCTTCCGAGCTAGGCGGGCAGCCGCCTCACCATCACGAGGGTCCGGTCGTCCGCGAAGGGCTCGCCCTTGGCGTGGGCCTCGAGCTGCTGCGCGAGGGCCGATTCGATGTCCGAGGTCGCCTTGCCGAGCTGGGCGCCGATGAATTCCTTCAGGCGCGGCATCCCGAACTCGTTGCCCTCCGGGTCGTTGGCCTCGGTGACGCCGTCGGTGTACAGGCAGAGCAGGTCGCGGGGCTGCAGGACGAGCTTCGCCGAGCCGTAGGGCTTGCCCGGGAAGAGCGCCAGGGGCAGGCCGTGCGAGCCGAGCTCCTCCATCGAGCCGTCGGCCCGCAGGAGGATCCCGGGATTGTGTCCCGCGTTGGTGTACTCGACCTCGCCGGTCGCCGGGTCGAGGAGCAGGAGGAAGAACGTGATGAAGCGGTCCGGACCGGTCCGGCGCGAGATCGCCTCCGACAGGCGGCCCGTCATCTCGGCCACCGGGACGCCCTCGTCGGCCCAGGCGTGGAACGAGGCCTGGAGCGACGCCATGAGGAGCGCGGGGCCGACGCCCTTGCCGCAGACGTCCGCGATCGTCGCGTAAATCTTCCCGTCGCTGCGCGGCCGGAAGTCGAAGTAGTCGCCCGAGACCTGGCGGGACGCCACGTTGGAGCCGTGGAGCTCGTAGCCCGGCAGCGGCGGCGGCTCCTCCGGGAGCAGGCGCTGCTGGATCTCGCGGGCGAGGGCGAACTCGCGGTCCATCTGCCGCTTCTCGGCGTTCTCCTCCATCAGGCGCGCGTTCTGGATCTTGGCCGCCGCCACGTTGGCGAGCGACGTCAGCAGGCGCAGGTCCGACTCCTCGAAGGAGCGGTGGCCGACGCGGCAGTCCACGTAGATGAGCCCGACGACCTCGCCCGCGTTCTCGAGCGGCGCCGCGAGCACCGACTTGATCCCCGACAGGCGGATCGAGTCGGCGAGCGACACGCCCGAGCCCGTCGAGGTGTCCATGAGGAGCAGGCCGTTGCGCTTCTCGACGACGGCCGCGACCAGGGTCTTCGACAGGCGGATGTCCTCGGCCGAGATGCCCTCGGCCACGCGCACGACCGCGGGGGCGAGCTCCCCCGTCACGCGCGACTTCAGGAGCACCAGGCCGCGGTCGGGCTTGAGCGTCTCGAAGACCTTGTCCATGAGGAACCCGAGCAGCTCGTCGACCGAGATGTCCCGCAGCAGCTCGACCGTCAGCTCGTTGACGACGCGCAGCGACTCGATGAGCTTCCCGAGCTGCTCGGCCGGCAGCCTCGGGTCCGTCTCGGTGGCGTGGGCGCGCAGCAGCTCGGCCGACGCCTTGAGGATGGTGTTGTCGAGCGGGTCTTCCCCGCCGCCCTCGATGCGCACGCGGGTCGTGGACTCCGACTCGACCTTGAGCGTCACGCCGCCGATCGTGATCCGGTCGCCCGGCTTGAGGACCTGGACCGTCGTCAGCCGCTCGCCGTTCAGGAAGGTGCCGTTGCGCGAGCCGAGGTCTTCGACGGTGAACCCGCCGTCGTTGGTGCGGACGATGCGGGAGTGCTGGCGCGACAGCATCTTGTCGGAGATCGGCAGGTCGTTCATGGACGAGCGGCCGACCGTCGTCACCGGCCGGTCCAGAGAGACCTTCCGCGCGGCCATTCCCGGGGCGGTGACGTAGAGGTAAAACACGATTTGCCTTAGGGTTCGAGATTCTAACCCTCTTGACGTCCCGGACCTTCCCGCACCCCGCCGGGGGCCCCGAAACCCGGCTTCCGGCCGGGGGGTTGCGCCCGGAAGCCCAAGTGCGTAGAATCCGCCGTCCCATGAAACCCAACATCCACCCCGAGCTTCACGAGGTCCTGGTCCACTGCGCCTGCGGCGAGACCTGGACGACCCGCTCCACGAAGAAGGAGCTGCGCATCGAGATCTGCAGCAAGTGCCACCCCTTCTTCACGGGCAAGCAGAAGCTCGTCGATTCTGCCGGCCGCGTCGAGCGGTTCCGCCAGCGGTACGAGAAGACGAAGGCGGCCGGCACTCCGGCCTAGCCGGCCCGAACGCGGGGATGCGCCCCTCCGACACTCGTCCCTTCCCCTCCGCCGCCCTCTAGCGGCGATAATCCATCTCCGTCTGGCTGCCAGCCGACCGCTGGCGGCTGAGGGACCGCCATGCTCGAAAAACTGGAAGACATCCGCCGCAAGTACGCCGAGGTGAAGGCCCGCCTGGCCGATCCGCAGTTCGTCCAGGACCACCGGGCCGTGCGCGACGCCCAGAAGACGCTGACCGAGCTCGAGCCCGTCGTGGCCAAGATCGAGGAGCAGCGGCAGGTGCAGAAGGAGCTCGACGGGGCCCGCGAGCTCGTCGAGGCCCTGTCGCCGGGCGAGGAGCTCTACCAGATGGCCGCCTCGGAGCGCGCGGCCCTGACCGAACGGCTGGCCGCCATCGAGGGGGAGCTGAAGGTCCTCCTGCTGCCCCGCGACCCCAACGACTCGCGCAACGTGTTCCTCGAGATCCGGGCCGGCACGGGCGGGGACGAGGCCGCTCTCTTCGCCGGGGAGCTCTTCCGCATGTACCAGCGCTACGCCGAGCGCATGCGCTGGAAGGTCGAGATCGTCGACCGCGACGACACCGGGATCGGCGGGATCAAGACGATCACCGCCCTGATCGAGGGCGACGGCGCCTTCTCGAAGCTCAAGTACGAGGGCGGCGTCCACCGCGTCCAGCGGGTCCCGGCGACCGAGGCGTCGGGCCGCATCCACACGTCCGCCGCCACCGTCGCGGTGCTGCCGGAGGCCGAGGACGTGGACGTCAAGGTCGAGGAGAAGGACATCCGCGTGGATCGTTTCTGCGCGTCGGGCCCCGGCGGCCAGGGCGTCAACACCACGTACTCCGCCGTCCGCCTGACCCACCTTCCCACGGGACTCGTGGTCCAGTGCCAGGACGAGCGCAGCCAGATCAAGAACAAGGCGAAGGCGATGCGCGTGCTCAAGGCGCGCCTGCTCGAAATCGAGCAGGCGAAGCAGGAGGGCGCCATCGCGGCCGAGCGCAAGAAGATGGTCGGCTCGGGGGACCGCTCCGAGAAGATCCGGACCTACAACTTCCCCCAGTCCCGCATCACCGATCACCGCATCGGCTTCACGACCCACCGCCTGCAGGACGTCCTCGACGGCAACCTCGAAGAGCTCGTCGGGCCGATCTCCCAGCACTTCCAGGCGGAGAGGCTGAAGGAAGAGCTGGCGCGGGCGTGAGGGAACAGGAGGCAGGAGGCAGGACGCAGGAGGCAGGCGGGCCGCCTCCTCTGCTTTTCGCCTCCCTCATTCCGATTCCCGAACCATGACCACCGGAGACCTCCTCAAGGACGCCGCCGATCGGGCGGTCAAGGCCGGCGCCGACGCCAGCCTGTGGGACGCGCGCCTGCTCCTCGCCCACGCCATGGGGGGCGTGTCGCCGCTCGCCCTGGACCCCCGCCAGACGCTCGAAACGGCCATCGTGGCGCGCTTCTCGAGCCTCTGGGATCGCCGGCTCACGGGCGTCCCGGTCCAGCACCTCATCGGAGAGTGGGACTTCTACGGCCGCCCCTTCCGGGTCGACGGGCGGGCGCTGGTGCCCCGTCCCGAAACCGAGATCCTCGTCGAGCAGGCCCTCAAGGAGGCGCCCGACGCGCGGCGCGTCCTCGACGCCGGGACGGGCAGCGGCATCATCGCGATCACGTACCTGCTGGAGCGCCCCGAGGCGCGCGCGGTCGCCCTGGACATCTCTGTGGACGCGCTCGCCCTCGCCCGCCAGAACGCGGCGCAGCACGGCGTCCTGTCCCGGCTGTCGATCGTGGCCTCGGACTGGCTCTCGGCGCTCGGGCCTTCGCCGTTCGACGTCATCCTCTCCAACCCGCCCTACCTCGCCATCGGCGAGTCGCCCCACCTGCCGCCGACCGTCCGGGACCACGATCCCCGCCGGGCGCTCTTCGCCGGCGAGGACGGCCTGACCGCGATCCGGCAGCTGCTCGCCACGGCGGCGCCGTTCCTGGCGCCCGGCGGCCTGCTCGCCTTCGAGATCGGCTTCGGCCAGGGAGAGGCCGTGCGCTCCGAGATCCTGACGCGGCCGGTGTGGCGCTTCCTCAAGATCGAGCCCGACCTCGAAGGCATCCCCCGCATCTGCCTGGCGCGCCTCGAGTCCGCGGCGGAACGAGTCAGTAGAATCCGCAAGCCGTGGACAAGTTCGTAATCGAAGGCCCCGCCCGGCTGTCGGGCGAGGTCGTCATCTCGGGCGCGAAGAACGCCGCCCTCCCCTGCCTCGCCGCCGCCCTCCTGACCGAGGAGCCCGTGCGGCTCGAGAACCTCCCGGACGTGGCCGACATCCGGACGCTCGGCAAGCTGCTCCAGCACGTCGGGGCCCGCGTCGCCCGCGACGGCGACGCGGCCGTCATCGAGGCGGCCACGATCGGCTCGGCCGACGCCCCCTACGACCTCGTCAAGACGATGCGCGCCTCGGTGCTCGTCCTCGGGCCCCTGCTCGCGCGTTCCGGCTCGGTCCGCGTCTCCCTGCCCGGCGGCTGCGCGATCGGCGTGCGGCCCATCAACCTGCACCTGGCGGCCTTCGAGAAGCTCGGCGCCGAGGTCCGGCTCGAGCACGGCACCGTCGAGGCGCGGGCCTCGAGGCTGACGGGCGCGGAGATCGCCTTCGACACCGTGACCGTGACCGGCACCGAGAACGTGATGCTCGCCGCCACGCTGGCGCGGGGCACGACGCGGCTCGTCAACGCGGCCCGCGAGCCCGAGGTCGTGGACCTCGCCCACCTCCTGCTCGCGATGGGGGCGAAGATCTCCGGCGCGGGGACCGACACCGTCGTGATCGAAGGCGTCGAGCGCCTCCACGGCGCCTCGCACGCCGTCATCCCGGACCGGATCGAGGCGGGAACCTACGCGCTCGCGGCCGCGGCGACCCGCGGGGACGTCCGGATCGCGCGCTGCGCTCCCGGGCACCTCGGGGCGCTCACGACGCGCCTCGCGGCGACGGGCGCGAAGGTCGAGGCCTCGGGGGACTCGCTGCGCGTGCGCGCCTCCGGCCCCCTCCAGTCCCACGACGTCGCGACGGCGCCCTACCCGGGCTTTCCCACGGACCTCCAGGCGCAGTGGATGGCGCTCGCCGCGGGGATGGACGGTGTCGCGACCATCACCGAGACGATCTTCGAGAACCGGTTCCAGCACGTCGCCGAGCTCGTCCGGATGGGCGCCCGGATCCGCCTCGAGGGGCGCTGGGCGGTGGTCGAGGGCCCGTCGCGCCTGACGGGCGCCCGCGTCATGGCGAGCGATCTGCGGGCCTCCGCGGCCCTGGTCATCGCGGGGCTCGCCGCCGAGGGCGAGACGACCATCGAGCGCGTCTACCACCTCGACCGCGGATATCAGAAGATGGAGCAGAAGCTCGGAGCCCTCGGAGCGCACGTCCGGAGGGTGAAGTGAGCTCGCGACTTCGGATGCCGGAGCGCGCGCACCGCGGAATTGCGTCTTGTCGAGCAGCATCTCTCCCTACCCCGGGCCGTGGCAGCGGGCAGGTCGTCCTTGGTTCGGACTCGGAGCATTTCGGAACGGGGATCTCGGATCTTCTGAAGGGGGGCCGGTCATGAGCGACTGTCTGTTCTGCAAGATCGCCCGGGGCGAGATCCCCTCGAAGCAGGCCTACTCCGACGACCGCGTCTACGCCTTCCACGACATCGCGCCCAAGGCCCCCACGCACGTCCTCGTCATCCCGCGCCGGCACATCCCGAAGCTCTCCGACGCGGGCCCGGAAGACCGCGAGCTCGTCGGCGAGGTCGTCGCCCGCGCCGCGGCGATCGCCCGGGACCTCGGCCTCGACCACTACCGCCTCGTCGCGAACAACGGCGAGGGCGCGGGTCAGTCGGTGTTCCACCTCCACTTCCACGTGCTCGGCGGACGGCCGATGGGGTGGCCGCCGGGGTAACCGTCGCCTGCGCTGCACGTCGCCTGCGCTGCGTTACGGGATCTGCGGGCGCGGCCGTAGGCCGCCGCCCGCACCGGCGAACGGCTCGCCCAAAGGGGCTCGACCGTTCGCCTGATCCCTCCACTCCGCTCCGGCTCCCGCGGCGCGGGCCTCCTCCCTCCCTTCGGTCGGGAGACTTCCCGCGCCTCGAGCGATTGAGGCAGCGCGGCTGAAAAGGTACGTCCCGGCTTCCCGCGCCTCGAGCGATAGGAAGAGACGGGCGTGACGAGCCACTCTCTACCCCCACCCCCTCCGGGACCCCGACCACCAGAGGCAGACCCTCGGCAGTAGGGTGCGCCGTGCGGAGCACGGCGCTTTCGGGCCGGGGTGA
>JAYRMU010000027.1:0-31311 GCA_041912555.1 Thermoanaerobaculia bacterium | reverse complement strand
GTCGAGCAGCGCGTCGCCGATCGCCCGGCGCGGGCGCCGGACGAGCTCGGCCCGCGCGCGGCCGGGATCGAAGTCCGTCCGCAGCGGATCGGGACCGAGCCGCGCGAGCAGCGCTCTGCGCGCGAACTCCGGGATGATCTCGCAGGTCGGCGGCCCGATGAGGTCGGTGGAGACCTCCCGCGTGGACAGCCGCATCCGCACGGTGGCCTTCGGTTCCGGGACCCGCGCGCGGTGCCGGTAGAACCATCCCGCCATCCCGAGGTGGACGTGAACGACGAGGCCGCCGCTCCAATGGTGGAAGAGGTGCTTGCCGTAGGCGTCCGCCCTGAGGAACTTGCGCCCGTCGAGGCGCTTGGCCTCCCTCGCGAAGCGGCCCTGCGGCGAGCTGACCGCCACGCGGCTGCCTCCGAAGTCTTTCGTGTGGATCCGCGCGAGGCGGTGGATCGTGTTTCCTTCGGGCATTCGGTCGCCTCCGCTGTCGAGCCAGACTTTACCGCGCTCCCGCGCGGTTGCATCTCGACAGCGGCCCCGCGGTGGCGCTAGGCTCGGAGGCGTCAAAGGAGCTGCCATGAGGAAACGCACCGAGCACGACCCCGAGGCCACCGAGCGCCAGGGGATGTCGAGCGAGGCTTCCGGCGTGGACGACGCGGAGACCATGGCGTCGACCGGCGACGAAGAGGGTGCGTTCCAGCGGATCGCCTCGGGGACCGCGACGGGCCTCGGCATCGACCGCGGCGAGTCCGTCGGCACGGGCGGCCTCGCGGCCGACGAGGACCGCGACGACGTCGAAGAGGGCGATCCCTCGCGGCTCGGCTGGGAACCGTTCTACGAGGCCGACCGGACCTCCGAGCGGTTCGAGATGGACGGCAAGCGATTCGGCTGGCGCACGGGCGCCGATCTCGACCCCACCGACGCGGGCTTCCAGCCCGGCGAGACGAGGGCCCGGAAGAAGAAGGGCGAAGAGCCCTAGCGCCCCCGGCAGCTCAAAAGGAACGCGCGCCCGGACGGGCGCGCGTCCTGCCGACCGACCTCCTACTTCGCGGCTTCGACCGGCTTGATGTCGAACGGGCCGGCGCTCTCGATGAACACCAGGCACTCGGAAGCCTTGTCGCAGCCCGACATGTGGCGGTAGGTCCCGCCCGGCTGCATCATGTAGGACCCGGGCCCCAGCCGGACCTCGGGCTTTCCCTCCGGCGTGTGGATCCACGTGCCCGACACGACCACCAGCTTCATGTCGTGGGTGTGGGTGTGCAGCGGCGCCGACCATCCCGCCGGGAACTTGTTCATCGCCCCGAAGGCGCCCTTCGTGTAGTCGCCCCAGAGCGGAGAGATCATGACTCCCGGAGCGTGAGGATCGAGCTCGACCCACTTCATGTCCGCGGCCGGCTTCGTGACGGCCGCCTTCGCGCCCGCCTTCGGAGCGCTCTTCGCCTTGCCCGACCCGGGCGCTTGTGCCAGGACCGCAGCCGCCAGAACGAACGACACGGCGAACGCCAGGATGTGTTTGCCCCTCATCGAATCCTCCTTTTTTAGGAAAAAGAAATCGCACCAAAGAGGCTAACACCCCCCGCCCACGGCTTGCGGAAAATCCGCGCTGTTCCCGTCGTTACTTTGGGGGTGCAGATCAGCCGCGGCCGCGGGACGCGCGCGCCTGCCAGAGGGCGGCGGCCACCGCGACCGCCGCCGCGACGGGCGCGATCCACCAGTCCGGCGCCTTCATCGCGGACAGGAACGCCCCGGTGACGGCGCACCACAGCACCGGAACGACCATCAGGACCCCGCGGCCCCGGCCCCGGACGAGCAGGAGGAGCCCGAGCGTCGCGATGGCCGTCGGATCGGGCGCGACACCGAAGATCTCGGCGCCCCGCCACTCGCGCCCGAGGGCCGCTCCGAGAAACGGCTGACCTCCGAGAGCGAACAGGAACATCGCCAGGCCCGCCCAGCCGGCCGGATCGCCGGGCCGCCCGACGCTCCATCGGCCGCGAACGGCGCCGATCCACGCCAGCAGGATCGCCTCGATCGCGAAGAGCCCGGCGAAATACGCCGCGCCCCAGTTGATCGTCGCGTAGCGCAGGGCGTGGAACGCCACGGCCACGAAGAGCCAGCAGGCCGCGAGGACCCCGGCGACGAACCGCCCGCCTCCGGCCCTAGGCCGCAGCACGAGCGCCAGGATCGCGAGCCCGAGAAGCAGGGCCGCGACCTGCGCGGGCCAGATCGCCGCGTTGTAGAGCTCGAAGAGCCGGTAGTACGTGCGGGGCGAAAAGAGGAGGAAGCTCGAGAGCCGGTAGGTCCACCACTCCGACATCAGAGCTTCCCGACCGTCTCGGCGATGCGCCGGCGCAGGGCCTCGTCGGGCAGCCGGCCGTACGACGCACCGATGTTCTGGCGAACGTGGTCCACGCGGCTCGTCGCGGGAATGGCGCAGCCGACGGCCGGGTGCGACACGATGAACTTGAGCAGGACCTGCGCCCAGCTCGTGCAGTCGATCTCGCCCGCCCACGACGGCAGCGGGGCCTTCGCGGTGCGCTCGATGAGCTCGCCGCGGCGCAGCGGCCGGTTGCAGACGACGGCGAGGCGCCGCTCGAGCGCCAGCGGCAGGATCCGCTGCTCCACCTCGCGATCGACGGCGTTGTAGGTGACCTGCACGAAGTCGATCGGCTGGCTCCGCATGACCTTTTCCATCTCGTCGTGCCGGCGCCCCTCGGACGTCGTGACGCCTACGTAGAGAAGCTGACCGGCCTTCTTCATCGCGAAGAGCGTCGGAAGGTGTTCCTCCCAGGACATCAGGTTGTGGACCTCGAGCAGGTCGAAGAGGGGGATTCCCCAGAGCTTGCGCGACTCCTCGATCTGGGCGGGCCCGCGCGCGCCCGACGAGACCCAGACCTTGTCGGCCGCGAAGACGCTCCGCGGATGGCCGAGCTTCGCCAGGCCGTAGCCGATCACCGCCTGCGACGAGCCGTACATCGGGGAGGAGTCGATGAAACGGCCGCCCCCCTCGAAGAAGGCGCCGATCACCGCGGCGCATTCGTCTCGGGCCGCCGGATCGTCGCCGACGTTGAACGTGATCCAGCTGCCGAGACCGACGAGCGGCAGCTTCTCGCCGCTCGACGGGATGGATCGCGTGAGGAGCGGCCCGGGACCGGGCGCAGGGGGGCCGGGACTGGCGGCGGCGCCGAGGGGACGAAGGACCGCCGCGGCCCCGGCGGCGCCGAGACTCGTCAGGAACGCGCGGCGATCGAGCGGGCTGCTTTTGCGCATCGGAGCGTGGCCTCCGCCTCAGTGTCTCGCCAACCCGCCACGGAACGCATGAATTCCGCGGCAGATCAGACGGCTCCGGGTCGGGCGGACGGTCTTGGGGAAGCGGCCCGCCCCTTGCATTGGACCATCAGGACGATGAAAGGCGCCCTCTTCTCCTGATGGCCGCTCGCCTCGCGAACCCGCGTTCGGAGAGGCTCGCCCATGCGAGCGGATCCCCCTCCGCGTCCTCCGCCGGCCGCTGGGTGCTCGCCGCTTCGATTCTCGGGTCCAGCATGGCGTTCATCGACGGCAGCGTCGTCAACGTCGCCCTGCCGATCCTCCAGCGAGACCTCGGCGTTCCGGTGTCGAGCGCCCAGTGGATCGTCGAGGCGTACCAGCTCTTTCTCTCCTCGCTCGTCCTCGTGGGCGGCTCGCTCGCCGACCGCTTCGGCCGGCGCAGGATCTTCGTCATCGGCGCCGCCGTCTTCGCCGCCGCCTCGCTCGCCTGCGGCCTGGCGCCCAATGCGTTCTCGATCATCGCCGCGCGCGCCGCGCAGGGAGTCGGCGGAGCGCTCCTCGTGCCGTCGAGCCTGGCGATGCTGGGCGCGGCGTTTCCGACCCGCGAGCGGGGCGGGGCCGTCGGTGTCTGGTCATCGTGGACTTCGATCGCCAGCGCGGTCGGGCCCGCGCTCGGCGGATGGCTCGTCCAGGCGATCTCGTGGCGCGCCGTCTTCCTGGTCAACATCCCGATCGCGCTCGCCGTTCTCTGGATCGCGATCGGAAGAGTCCCGGACACCCGGAACCCTTCGCCCGGGGGCGTGGACTTCGCCGGAGCCGGCCTCGCCACGCTCGGGCTCGGCTCCCTCGTCTTCGGACTCATCGAAGCGCCGTCGGCCGGATGGGCGAGCCCGCGGGTGTGGGCCGCGTGCGCCCTCGGGGTCGCGGCCCTCGGCGCGTTCGCCGCGGTCGAGATCCGGTCGCGACATCCGATGGTGCCGCTCGCCCTCTTCCGCGTCCGCGCCTTCACGGCCGCCAACCTCCTGACGTTCGTTCTCTACGGCGCGCTGGCAGCGGTCTTCTTCTTCCTCCCGTTCGTCATGATCCAGGCGCGCGGCTACACTCCGGCGGCCGCGGGCGCTGCGGTCCTGCCGCTGGTCGTCGTCGTCGCCGCCCTCTCGCGCGCCGCGGGCAAGACCGCCGACCGCCTCGGCGCCCGCGTGCCGCTGACGGTGGGCCCCGCGATCGCGTCCGTGGGATTCCTGCTGTTCGCCCTCCTGTCGAAGAGCTCCTACGCGGCCACCCTGCTGCCGGCGTTCGCGATCCTGGGGCTCGGCATCGCCGTCACCGTCGCGCCCCTGACGGCGACCGTCCTCAACTCCGTCGACCGCAAACAGCAGGGAGCGGCCTCCGGCATCAACAACGCCGTGGCCCGCGTCGCCGCGCTCCTCGCGATCGCCGTCTTCGGGATCATCGCCGCCGGCACGTTCAACCGCGAGCTCGACCGCCGTCTCGACGCCGCGTCGGTCTCGCCCGAGACGCGGCGCGCTCTCGAGACGCAGCGCGGGCACCTCGGAGCCATGAAGCCGCCTCGGGGCGCCTCGCCGAAGGAGGCGGACGCGATCCGCGCCGCCGTGCGGGACGGCCTGGAATCGTCCTTCCACGCCACCGCCCTCGCCTGCACCGGGCTCGCTCTGGCGGCGGCGGCCTGCGGGGCCTCGAGCGGCTCGAGCCGCAAGCGGCGCTCCGCGGCCGCGTCGAAACGATAACCGACGGCAACTCGGTCCTCGACGCTACGGCTGCGCCCTAGTTCGTCCCGTAGCGCTCCTTGTAGAAGTCGTCGATCTTTTTGCGCTCCTCAGGCGAGACTCTTCTTTCAGAGGGTCGGCCGGTCGTCCTCGACCGACTGGATCACGGCGAGCACTTTCGGGTCGCCCTTCGCCGCCTCCTTCGCCTGCGGCAGGAACTAGAAGTTCTCAGTCGGCCGCGCCGCACGAGCTCCCGATCCGTGCTATGGTCGAGGTCCTTCAAAGAACCTGCCGGCCCCGAAACCTTGTCGCCGCCGTCCCGTCCTTCGAAGTCGGGGTATTCCCGACGGAGGCCTCTCACTCAAGGACCCAGGAGATTCGCCATGCGATTCGCACGAAACGTCCATTTCAAGATCAAGAGCGGCAAAGAGCAGGAGTTCGCCGGCCTGTTCGAGAAGGACGTCCTTCCGATGCTTCGGAAGCAGAGCGGCTTTCTCGAGGAAGTGACGCTCCTAAACACGAAGGGCGCCCACGCCATCAGCCTCTGGGACAATCGCCAGAGCGCCGACGCGTATCAGACGGCGACGTATCCGCAGATTCTCGCCAAGCTCACGACCGTCATCGAGGGCACTCCGACGGTCGAGACCTACGAGAACGCCACCTCGTACGCGCGCGCCTAACGATTTTTGAACGGGCGAACGCGCCTGTTCCACTGAGGCCCCGACATGGGGCCTCTTTCTTTTTGGATGGGTCACCGTTCGGGCGCGACGCTCCCTCTGCCCTACGGCTTCGCGGCCGGCGCGGGAGCCGCGGGCGGCGGAAGGTACTTCTTCGCGACCCTCGCCACGACCCCGGCGTTGCGATCCGCGACCTCGGAAATCCGGAACTCGACCGTCGCCCCGAGCAGCGTCGCCGCCTCCGGTCCTGTCAACCCGTATTCCTGCTCGAGCCAGGACGCGAGCGCCGACGTCGCCTCGCGGAACGCCTCGTCGATCGAGCCCGCGAGGCCCATCGCCATGAGGGAGTCCGCGTTCTCGACGCGCGGCGCCGACAACCTCTTGTCGCGCAGGACGTCCACGGAAAACTCGACGTCGAGCGAGGTCTCGAGCGCGTTGCCGTTGAGCTCGCCGTCGCCCTGGAGGGCGTGGCCGTCGCCGACGTAGAGGAGCGCGCCCGGCTGCGCGACCGGCAGGTACACCGTCGCGCCCTCGCGGATCTCGTTGAAGTCCATGTTGCCGCCGTAGCGCCCCGAATCGCCCGTCGCCGCGGCCGGCCTCGCGAAGCCCGGCGCCACGCCGACGCAGCCGAGCATCGGCCGCACCGGCACCGCCAGGTCCTTCAGCCGGTCCGTCGGCTTGGCCGGCCGGGCCATCCCCGTCGCGAGATCGAGGTTCCAGACCACGTTGTTGAAGTTGTTGTCCTTGTGCTCCGAGGCGTAGTCCGTCGTCACCGCCCGGTCCACCAGGCCGTCGTCACTGATCGCGGTCGTCCGATTGAGGCGCAGCTTCTTGACGTGCACCGCCAGGACGTCGCCCGGCATCGCGCCCTCGACGTAGAACGGCCCGGTCTGGGGATTCCCGCCGAGAACCCGCGACTTCGCTTTCTCGTCCACGCCGGCGGCGTCCACCGTGCGGGTGCGCACCGTGTCGCCCGGCCAGATGCGCAGCGCGGGCGGGGTCGTGGCCGAGAACGTGCGATGGAATACGGTCGGCTCGAAGTCCAGCGTCCGCGGCGCCGGTAGCTTGTCCACGGCGGCCCGGCGCGCGCTCCACGGGGACGGCGGCGTCCCGCCCCAGCTCTCGTCCTTGAAGGTGACGGTCCCGGAGAGCTTCCCGTCCTGGAGGCGGCCGTCGTAGAGGTTCGTCGAGCCGTCCGAGTCCTTGTATTCGAACCGGACCCGATCGCCGTCGATCGTTCCCGTCACCGGCGTGTTCCCGCCGTGGGAGACCGTGCCCGTCAGCGTTCCCTTCTCGGCGTGAAGCACGAGCCGCTCGGAGAGCGCCTCGCCGAAGACCATCGTCGTCAGCACCCACTCGCCGGACAGGTCCGCGGGCGCGGACGCGGGCGTGGGCTCCGCCAGAACGACTGCCGCCGTGACCAGGCAGCCCACCAGGGCCAGTGCAAGGCGTCTCCAAGGCATGAGTTCCTCCCGAACATCATTACGCCGGTGGCACGAGGAGGTTCTTCACCGGCGATTCGTCGCGGCGCACCTACTCATTTCGCCCTGCCCCCGCGCCGAGGGAACTCGATTCGCACGTCCGCCCCGCACGAGTCCGCCCAGCGGCGCATGAACTCGATGGTTGGATTGCTCTGCCATCGTTCAGACTGTGCGATGGCCTGCTGCGTGCAGCTCAGCCGTTCGGCCAGATCTCTCTGCGTCAGGCCGGACTCCTCCCGCAACAGTCGAAGCAGGTACCCGGCGGGCTCCAACTCCCAGGACGGGATCTTGCCCCAGGCTCGAAGCGCCCTCCATTCGGCAAACGAACGAGGCTTTCGCCGGACGAGGCCGGTGGGCAGCGGCCGCAGCGGTGGCGTGTTGGGCGAGGGGTAGGTCTTCACGGAAGGCTTCTTGCCGAAGGTTCGTCGGGCACTAAAGGCGTTCCGGGAGGCCACAATACATAGATTGTATGCCGCGCTAGCGGTGCCAGGATGGAAACGCTGCAAACTTGGCCGCCGGCCGAATTCCCTTACCGCTCCTTGTCCCGCCGCACCGTGACCTTCTTCCTCCGGACCCCGGTCTCCCGCAGCGCGCGGATCACGTCCTCCGCGATCGCCTCCGGCACTTCGACCAGCGAGAACCGCTCGGCGATCTGGATTGACCCCACCTCGCGCGGATGCACCTTCGCGAGCTTCACGATCGCGCCGACGAGGTCGCCCGGCTTCAGCCCGTCGGCCCGGCCGGACGCGATGAAGATGCTGGCGAGATTGCCGTCGCGCGACCGCCCCTTCGGCCGGCCCTTCCCCGGTCCGCGCGGCCCTTCCGGCACAGCGACCGCCGGGATCTCGTGCTCTTCGCCCTCCGAGCCCGATCCGTCCGCCGACGGGTCCGCCATCTTCACCGCGGCCGCCGCGACGTCGAGCGGATCGAACTCCTCGGCCAGGGACTCGACGACGACGCGGTAGGCGTCGAGCCCGCCGGCGAGCAGCGACTCGCGCAGCGACGCGCGCGTCAGCTCCAGGCGTTTGGCCCGCAGGTCGGCCACCGTCGGGACGCTCCCGATCTCGATCTTCTGCTTCGTCGCGCGCTCGATGTTCTTCAGCTGCCAGTGCTCGCGCGGCTCGGCCAGCGTGATCGCGACCCCTTCGCGCCCGGCCCGCCCCGTCCGCCCGATCCGGTGCACGTACACGTCGGGCGAGGACGGCACGTCGAAGTTGACGACGTGCGACAGGTGCCCGATGTCGAGCCCGCGCGCCGCCACGTCGGTCGCGACGACGAGCTCGAGCGTCCCGGCGCGCAGCTTCTTCATCACGCGGTCCCGCTCGCCCTGCGAGATCCCGCCGTGCAGCGCCTCGACTCGCAGCCCCCGCCCCTTCAGGCTCTCCGTCAGGTCGTCCACCTCGAGCCGCGTCCGGCAGAACACCAGCGCCGCCGTCGGCGCCTCGAGGTCGAGCACGCGCGCGAGCGCCGCCCGCTTGTGCCCGCGCGCGACCACGTAGGCCGTCTGCCGCACCTTCGGCAGCTTGCCGTGCGCCGTCGTCTCCCGCGCGATCGCGATGCGCACGGGATTGCGCAGGTGCTTCGCCGCGATCGTCACGATGCGCGGCGGCAGCGTCGCCGAGAAGAGCGCCGTCTGCCGCTCCGGCGGCGTCACCGCCAGGATCGCCTCGAGGTCCTCCGCGAACCCCATGTCGAGCATCTCGTCGGCTTCGTCGAGCACCAGCGTCCGGATGCCGTCGAGCTTGAGCGATTTCCGGTTGACGTGATCGAGCGCCCGCCCGGGGGTCGCCACGACGACGTCCACCCCGCGCTTCAGCGCCCGCAGCTGCGAGTCCATCGACGCGCCGCCGTACACCGGCAGCACCCGCACGCCGATCGTCTTCCCGTACCGGTGGACCGCCTCCGCAAGCTGCATCGCGAGCTCCCGCGTCGGAACCAGGATCAGCGCGGCCGGACCCGAGCCCTTCGTCGGTTCCGCCGCGATCGCGTGCAGGATCGGCAGCGCGAACGCCGCCGTCTTCCCCGTCCCCGTCGCCGCCTGCGCGAGCACGTCGCGCCCTTCGAGGAGCGGCGGAATCGCCTGCTGCTGGACGGGCGTCGGCTCCTCGTAGCCGAGGGACGTCAGCGCGGCGAGAAGGCGCGGGTCGAGCGAGAGCGAGGCAAAGGCGGGAGGCGGCGGCGTCGGCATGAGCGCATTCTGACCGATCCCCGCCGCGCCTGTCGAAATCGCTCCGGGCGCGAAGCCGCTACTTCACGCCCTTCTCGGGATTCCACGACCCCTGCTGCTTGCGGATGTAGAGGATCTGGCCCGTGTGGTACGCGTTATGGGCGCTGACGTGCGCGATGTTGTCGGCCTGCTTCTTCAACGCGGCGTCGTCGGCCGACTCGACCCAGGCCTCCATGCCGGCCAGGACCGCGTCGAGATCCCGCACGGCCTTCTCCCACGCGGCCTTGTCGAGGTTGCCGCCGAACGTCTCGTCGTTCTTGCCGCTGAACGCCGGGCCCTTCTCGCCCTTCCACGTCGCGAGCTGGGACTGGTTCCAGAAGACGAGGTGGCTGACGAGCTGCCCGATCGAGTGATTGGCGTTGCCGTCCTTCCAGTTCGCCTGGTCGGCCGTCATGCCTTCGACCGACTTGCTCGCCGGCACGAACCAGTCCTGGTCCGCGTGCGTGGACTTGAGCTGCGAGAGCAGGATGGACTTCAACGTCGGCGGCGGCGCCGGCGCCTTCGTTTGCGCATAGACGGGGGCGGCCGCGAGCGAGATGGCGAGCAGGCAAGCTTTCATCGCATCCTCCGAATGGGCGAACGCTAGCACCGCCGGCCGCCTCGGCGCGTGCGCCAAGTTGTCCCGAACGCGCGTGCCGAACCGGCGCGTCGGACGCCGGCCGGCAAGCGGATTGCAGGGTCAGGGATTCCAGGCGAAAGGAGCGCAAGCATGTCTCCCAACGACAAGACCCCCGAGAACGAGACCCCTGCCGAGGAGCCTCGCAAGCAGCGCAAGCACGGCTACCGGGGCTATCCCAACAACCCCGACATCGGCGGCGACATCCACGTCGGCACCGGCTTCGCCGGCGTCGGTCCGGGCGGCACCACCGGCGCACCCGGCTCCGGCCTGATCACCGACAAGACGCGCGAGGCGGTCGAGGAGCTGGGCGAAGAGGAGAAGGACGAGGGGTAGCTCGCTGCGGCTTCAGCCGCAACGCGGGGGCTTCAACGGCAACGCAGGCGCATCGTGACCCAAGCGACAGGGCGGGCCGCGACGCCGGCGGTTCAGCCTCTCGAGTTCATTGCGGTCGGACGCTCAGCTCTCGAGCTTGAACCCGATCCGGATCGTCACCTGAAACTCCGTCACGTTGCCCTCGGTGATCTTCCCGCGCGTCTCGACGACCTCGAACCAGTTCATGTGCCGGACCGTCTTGCCCGCCTCCTTCACCGCCGCCTTGACCGCTTCGGCGATGCTCACCGCGGACGTCCCAACGATCTCGATCTTCTTGTAGGTTCCGGACATCGTCCCCTCCTGTCTGCGTAACTTTGAGTGAGAGGGTATCAGGCGGGATGACGGGCGCTCGCCTCCTTCCCCCTCTCCCTCCGGGAGAGGGAGTAGATGCGAGCGAATCCACCCGCGCCGGCCGAAAACGCCCCCGCGCCGGACTGCTTCTTGCATGAACCCAGATGGGAGGCCTTCCATGCCCATCATGAAGATCCTCGTCACCGGAGCAACGGGAGTCGTCGGCCGCCGCCTGGTCCCCATCCTGGTCCAGCAGGGCCACTCCGTCATCGCGATGATGCACGGCTCGAACCACCGCGACACCCTCGAGAAAATGGGTGCCTCGCCCGTCGAGGCGGACCTCTTCGAGCCGCGCTCGCTGCGGCGCGCCGTCGCCGGGTGCGACGCGGTCGTGAACCTCGCGACGCACATGCCGGGCTCGAGCATGCAGTTGATCCTCCGATCCTCCTGGAAGGAGAACGACGCCATCTGAAGCCGCGGCTCCTCCAACCTCGTCGACGTCGCCCTGGCCGAGGGCGTCCGACGCTTCGTCCAGGAGTCGTTCGCGCCTCTCTATCCCGATTGCAAGGATCGCTGGATCGACGAAGGCGTTCCCCTGCGGCCGGCCCGCTACAACCGTTCGGTCCTCGACGCCGAGACCTCGGCGGCGCGCTTCAGGCGAGCCGGCGGCGCCGGCGTCGTCCTGCGCTTCGCCGGCTTCTACGGACCCGATTCGCGATTCCTGATCGAAGCGATCGGACAGCTCCGCAAGACGGGCCGCGCGTTCCTGCCCGGCCCGCCCGACGCCTTCGCCTCGTCGATCTCCCACGACGACGCGGCCACCGCCGCGGCCGCCGCCCTCACGCTGCCGCCCGGCACCTACAACGTCGTCGACGACGAACCGGTGACGCGGCGCGACTACTTCGACTCGCTCGCCCGCACCCTCGGCCTGCCTCCGCCGAAGCCCTTTCCCTGGTGGGCCCGCGCGATGCTCGGCTCGCTCGGCGAGCTTCTCTCGCGCTCGCAGCGCATCTCGAACAAGCGCCTCAAGGAGGCGTCGGACTGGACCCCGCGTTACCGCAGCGTCCGCGAGGGCTGGCCCTCGGTCGCGGCGGCGCTGCAGGCGGCGGCGTAGGGGCCGCCCCCACGAGGAAGATGCCGCCCGAGCGCCATGGCGAGCGCGGCGACCGCGATGCCGTTGCGCGCGAGGCCGTGGAGAGTCGCGCCCCACATCATCCGAGCCGGCGGTAGACATCGCCCCGATGCCCGATCGTCACGACCAGAACGACGAGGACCTCGTCGGCCACCTGATACACGACGCGGTAGTCGCCGACGCGGACACGGTAAAGGTCGTCTACGCCGCTGAGCTTCTCGCAGCCGGATGGGCGAGGATTGCCCGCAAGGGCGTCCAGCCGGCCGCCGATCCGCGAGCGAACCTGGGCCGGCAGCCTCCGAAGCGCGCGTTCCGCGGACGGTTTGAGACGAACCTCGTAAGACAAGGCACGAGATCAGAGGCCCAGGTCGGCCTTGACCTTCTTCCAGGAGACACTGCCCTTTTCCTTGAGGGCCCGCTTCGCCTTTTGCAGGTCGATTCGGTCCTCCAGGGCACGGATGAGCTCGAGGTCGTCCATGGGCACGATCGCGGCGAGGTCGCGGCCACGCCGCGCGAGAACGATCCGTTCGCCGCCGTAGACGACCCTGTTCAGCGTGTCGGCGAATTCTTCGCGGGCTTTGCTGGCGCGGAGTCGGGTCATGGCGCGTAGTGTACTACAGGTACGTATCGTACGAAATGTACGATTGACCGGTCGGGAACGCTATTCCCACCAGTACTTGGCCCGCTTCCTCTCCCTCGCCCCCGTCTCGTTCAGCGTCGCCGCGTCGTACAGCCGCCCGTTGACCATCGTCCACGCCACCTTCTCCGACTGCCGGATGTCCTGCAGCGGATTCCCGTCGATGACGATGACGTCGGCAAGCTTCCCCGCCTGCAGCGACCCGATGTCCCGATCCATCCCCAGGCTCTTCGCCCCATTCAGCGTCGCGCAGCGCAGCGCCTCGAGCGGCGACATCCCTCCCTGCGCGAGCATCCAGATCTCCCAGTGGAGCCCGAGCCCCTCCCGCTGCCCGTGCGCGCCGGTGTTCACGAGGACGTGATCCTTGTCGAGCTTCTCGGCGATCTTGCCGAGGTTCATGTGATTCCACTCGTCGTCGGGCGCCGTCGGGCGGCGGCGCGAGCGCGGATCGAGAACGAACGGCGGAACGAACTTCGCGAGGCGCGGGTCCTCCCAGACGTTCGTCTTCGCGTACCAGTACTCCTCCCCGAAGAGCCCGCCGTACCCGACGAGAAGCGTCGGCGTGTACCCGACCTTGCCGGGCGGCCAGAGCGCCTCGACGTCCGCGTAGATGTTGGGGACGGGAATCGAGTGCTCGATCGTCGTGTGCCCGTCCACGACCATGTTCATGTTCAGCTCGAAGAGCGATCCGCCCTCCGGCACGACCATGATGCCGGTCTCGCGCGCGGCGGCCAGGATCTGCTGGCGCTGCTCGCGGCGGGGCTGCTGGTAGCTCTTGACCGAGATGGCGCCGGCCGCCTTCATGCGCCTGAGGTGCGCGCGCGCATCGTCGATCGAGTCGATCTCGGCTTTGAAGTCGCCGGCCGCGCCGTAGAGGATCGTGCCGGTCGAGAAGATCCGCGGCGCGCGCATGAGACCCGCGCGCGCGAGCTCGGCGGCCGTGAACACCTCGCTCGTGTCGTTCGAGGGATCGTGCACGGTGGTGACGCCGAAGGCGAGCGAGGCGTCGCTGTGCCAGTTCTGCTGCGGCAGCATGCCGTCCGAGGCGAAGCCGCCGTGGTAGTGCGCGTCCACGAAGCCGGGCATCACGGTCTTGCCCGTGACGTCGTAGGTCTTCGCGCCCGCCGGGATCGCGACCGTTCCCTTCCTGCCGACGGCCTTGATGCGGTTGCCCTCGACGACGACGACGCCGTCCTCGATGACCTCGTCCCCGTTCATGGTCACGACGCGGCCGCCGGTGAACGCGATCGTGCTCGTCGACGGCGGCATGTCCACAGGCTCGACGAAGGAGATGTTCATCCCCTGGGCGAACGCGAGCGGCTCGGGCAGCTTCTCGGGAGCGCCCGGAAGATACGCGAACGCCTCCTTGAGGTCCCGCTGGTAGAGCTCGGGCCCGTAGCTCCAGTAGAGCCGCGTCGAATCGCCCGAGAAGTTCAGGTTCTCCCCCGCCTCCTTCGACACGCGGGTCAGCGGCACGGCCTTGCTCTTGGGCCCGATCTCGACGCGGCGGCCGGTCTCGACGAAGGGCGTGACGTACGCGTTGAAGCCCTCGCGGAACCCGAGCCACTGGCCGTCCGGCGAGATGGCGAACTCGGTCGCGAGGTCCGAGATGTAGTACTCGTGCGGCTCGGAGCCGTCGAGCTTGATCGACGCGAGGATCCGCTTTTCCGGCGCGACCTGGTCCCCGCCTCCCTCGGTCTTGACGAAGAAGACGCGGTCGCTCGCCTTGCCGAAGCGGGGACCGGAGCCGTCCTCGGTGATGAGCGTGGACTTCCCGCCCGCCGCCGGCACCTGGTAGAGGCCGGGATCGGCGGACCAGGCCGTCGAGACGAGATAGCCGCCATCGGTCTTCCGATAGACGATCCGCGTTCCGTCGGGCGAGAACACCGGCTCGGCGTAGTGGCCGGGCTTGTCGGTGATCGTCTTCGACACTCCGGCGGGAACCGTCGCGACGCGAATCGAGCCGAGGGTCTCGTCGTTCCAGGTCGCATAGACGAGCGACTTCGAGTCGCGCGACCAGGACGGGAAGTACTCGTAGTGGTCCGTCTGCTTCGTCAGCCGCTTCGGCACCCCGTTCGGCAGGTCGCGCACGTAGAGGTAGCCGAGCGCGGAGTACGCCACGCGCTTGCCGTCCGGCGAGACGGAGACCCATCGCAGCATGCGCACCGGAAAGGTCGGCGCCTTCGCCGTGCCGACGACGTTCGGCGAGGCCGACGCCGCCATGACGCCGGTCAGGACGTCCACCGGGAAGCGCACGGCCGATGCGGTCTTGCGCGTGTCCTTGACGTGGAACGGAATCTTCGCGACCTGGTTCGTCGCGAGGTCGGCCTTGTTGATGAACCCCCCGGCCCAGAACACCACCGACTTCGAATCCGGCGTCCAAGCCATCCCGGGATAAACCCCCTGGATCGCCCACGTCTCCTGCATGTCGCGCTCGAGCCCGTCGTACACCGGCCGCTCGATGCCCGACTCGAGGTTCTTGACGAAGAGCACGGACTTGTACCGAACCCGCCGCACGAACGCGAGCGACTTCCCGTCCGGCGACGGCGTCGGCCGGATCGACCCGCCCGGCCCGGTCACGTAGTTGACGATCTTGCCGTTGTCGCGGTCGAGCCGCTTGATGACGTAGATCTGCCCGTTGGGATCCTTGTTGTACTCCCAGATCTTCCCCGGCGTCGTGTCCGCCGACCAGTACAGGTACTTCCCATCCGGCGAGAACGCCGGCTCCCCGTCGTCCTTCTGCTCCGTCGCCCGCTTCGTCATCTGCAGCCCCTCGCCGCCCGTGCGGTGATAGAGCCAGATCTCCCCCGCCCCGAGCGAGCGCGTGCCCGTGTAGTGCTTGCGCGCCGCGATGAACTGCGAGTCCGGAGTCCACGCCGGACTGTTCGGCAGCCGGAAGTTTTCCTTCGTCACCTGCTGCAGATTCTTCCCGTCTCGCCCCATGATCCAGATGTTGTCCCCGCCCGAGCGATCGGAAGTGAACGCGATCCACTTCCCGTCCGGCGAATACCGCGGCTGCATGTCCCACGGGATCCCCGAAGTCAGAGCCTTCGCCTCACCGCCCCCGAATGGCATCGAGTAGATGTCCCCGAGAAGATCGAAAACGATCTCCTTCCCGTCCGGCGACACGTCCAGCGACATCCACGTCCCCGCCGTCAGGTCGAGCTGAACCGTGTTGTCGTACGGATACGGCGGATTCGCCACGTCCCACTTCGGCGCCTCCTTCTCCTTCTCCTTCGACGCATCGGCCGTCGGCGGCGCCAGCGGCGGCTTGTCGATCGGCGGCGCCGGCTTCGGCGGCTGCTGGGCGGAGAGAGGGAGGGCGAGGAGCAGGGTGATGGCGAAGGCGAAGCGGTTGTTCATGCGAAGCGGTCCTTTCGGTGCGTGGTGGCCGGCATTGTATGAGACGACAGCGGGCAACAGCCCGAGGCGGTCGACGTTGGCAAATCAAGACTGAGCCCTGCACACGTTCTTGCTTGGTTGCCCTTCGGCCAACGCACTTCGACCCCTAAGAGGCCCTTAGGTCTTGGCGAGTACCGGCGGAGTCTCCACCACTCTAGATCGGGTCGCCGCCTCGAGAGTCAAAGGCCGCTCGCGATCAAAGGCGACCTGATTGACCCGAGCGTAGCGCCAGGGGCTCCCGGTAGCTTGCGTGACACGATCGCACCAGGTCTGAATGGCTTCGTCTTTCGCAGACGTGCCTTCCCACACTCGCCCCTTCGTTTCGATGATCCAGTTAGTCTCAACGCAACCGACCCTTTGAACGACCACCCAGTCGGGGTGGTAAAAGCCGATCGCGCCACTGAGCTTGAGGTAGTCCACACGGAACTGCGTCCCGGAGTCGCCTTGCTCCGTCGTTCCCAACGACGCGAATCGGCCTACGTCCTTCGCCGCGTCGAGGAATTCCGCGAACCGGCGCTCCAAATCGTTGTACGTGGCCACATAGTTGAAGACCGTCTTCGTCGCCGCCAATGGCGGCAGGTTTCGCCGCCAACTGAACGGTTTCGTTTCAGAGAGGCGAAAGTCGGCCTTCTCGAACTCGACGGCGCGTCGGTCTATCGTAAGCTCCGCGATCCTGCGGGCAAGGTATTTGGCGATGCCCTCCTGCAGTTCGAGCCGCGAAAGGTGGGAACGCGGGGCCTCGTCGTCGAGGTCGATCGGCTTGCCGAAGCAGCGCGTGGCGATGTACGCCCGCACTGAGGGGTAGAGCTCGGCGAACCGGTTCGGCAGCTTAGCCCGGTCGATGACCTTGTTGGTGATACTCGCCAGCAACTCTTGGGCGAGCGGCAATTCGCCCGCCGCGATCTCCGCCTGGTGAACCTCAGTCTCCGTTGTCGCGAACTCAAGCTTCAAGCTGACCCTGAACTGCTCAGCGAGGTCTTCCTGCTCGTAGATGGCATCGAGTGCCTCGACCTTGAGGCCGGACAGCCTGCGGATGTCATGGACGAGACTCGGCTTAGTGATCGGGATCGCGATGTCGTGGGCGAGCCGTTCCTGGATCGGTGAGATGATCACCGGCAGCGGGGGATCGGTCTTGGTGCTCGCGATGCCTACGCCTTCGGCTTCTAGCTGCGTGCGCAGCACATTGAGCAGGTTGCGGGTGCCAAGCACCTCCAGCGTCTGCGTGCGATCTGGGCTCACTTGCGTCATTAGCCGCAACCCTCGACCGATGACTTGCTCAGGTAGAATCTCGGCCTTCGCTGTGAACGGGCGCAGTCCGAGGACGACGGTCACGTTGCGCACGTCCCAACCTTCGCGCAGCATCATCACGCTGACGATCGCCTTGATCTTGCTCTCGGCCTTGTCGATGTCACGAGCCGCCTCGCGCGCCTTGTCGAGGTCCTTCTTCGTGACCTCGCCGGCAGTGTCGGTGTGGATTATCAAAACCTCGGCCTCTTTCAGGCCGAACTCCTTCGTCTTCCACAGATACTCGCCGATGGCGTCGGCGTAGACATTCTTCTCGGCCATGATGAAGAGCACCGACCGTGTGTTGAGCTGCTTGTAGACCTTGTGGTGCTCCTTCCATCGCTGCACTGCCGCCCGCAACCAGTAGCCGTATTTCTCGCCGATGTTGTCCGCGTTGATGCCATCGGGATCATCCTTCGGCTGCTTGGGGTCATCCTCTTTGGTGACGATGAGCGGCGCCTTAACGATGCGGTCCTCGACTGCCTGGGCAAGCGGGTAGTCGCATACGGTCCAGGGGAAGTACATGCCGTTCTGGTCCTTCGGCGTGGCCGAGAAGTCTAGCCAGAGCGCGAGGCCGTTGGGCAACACCCGATGGATCGCCAGCAAGGACTGGCTCCATTGAAGGTCCTCGTCGTGGACGTGATGCGCCTCGTCATTCATCACCAGGAGGTCCTTCAGCGACTTCACCCGCTCCAGCATGGAGCGCTGTCCCGAGGCACCGAGATCCTGAGGCGGTTTTTTACCGAGAAGCGCCTCGATGGCGTTCTGGGGCGTCCACTCCTGATCACGCGACTCGTAGAGCTGCTGGACGTTTGTGAGAAATAGATTGTTGGAAGGGTCCGGCTCCGCGGCCTCGCCGCGCAGGATCACTTTCTGGGAAAACGCACCGCGCCACTCCGGCGGGATCAGCGGCAGCTCGTAGAAGATGCGGTTGGCGGCGAAGTCCTTTTCGAGCCGCTGGTAGACGATCACGTTCGGCGAGACGATCAGGAAGTTCGTCGACAGTTCCGAGCCCGGCACCCGCTGCTTGTGGAAACGAGCCCAGACGATGGCCATCGCAACCACCCACGTCTTGCCCGAGCCGGTGGCCATCTTGAAGGCGAAGCGCCGCAGGTCTTCAGGCGGGAGGTCCTGCACCCCCTCGGCGTCCAGCTCCGGCACGTAGCGGCGGAGCTGCCGGCGCCCGTCCATCGTGGTCTGGAAGGTGATGTTCTTGGTAAAGAGATCCTTCTCGAAAATCGTGGCGTGCGTCTTAATGACCTTCTGGGTGTCGCGCTGGCCCGCAATCTCCACCAGCCACACGAGCGTCTCGATCGCCTCGCGCTGGCAGAAGTAGTAACGGAAGGGCGCGCCGAAGCCTGGGACTTCGTGGTCCTCGTCGAACCAATACTCGAACAGTCGCCGCGTGACGTCGGACGCCCCCTCGTAGCCGCCCGTGCGCCAAGCGTCCACCGCCGCGCGGATCTTCGGCACGAGCAACAACCGGCTCGGGCGACGGCCGGACTCATCCACCCGCCAGCCCGTAACCGCCTTGACGTCCTTGACGAGAAACGAGGTAGGTTTCTCCCACGGGCGCCGGCCCGGGATCTCGGGCAGTTCCTTGTCGTAGTCGATGACGGCCCTTGCCATGGCTACTTCACCCCCACGTCGAAGGCCTGCGAGGTGTCGTTGCCGAAAATGTCGATTACCTTTACGAGGATCCGGTATTTGCCGGCCTTCTCGTATACGTGAGGATCGGAGCTGAGCGGCAGCTTTCGCTCACTGCGCGTACGGTAGGCCACCCAACCCTGCATGAAGGTGTCGCTGCGAAAGTCCCAGTCCACCGCCCAGTAGTCAATGTAGTCCGACCACTTCTTGACCTTGCTTCGCACCTCCTCGGGGATCAGCTCGGTGTTAGGGATGACGAAGTCTTTGAGTACCATCTGCACAGAAAGCTTCTTCGACTGCTTGATCTCGGCCTCGAGGTAGGCCAACTCAAAGAAACGCACGTCACCCTTGGCGGCGGCCTGCTGCTCCATCACCTCGCGCGGGATCTGCAGAAGCAGAAGCTTCACACCCTTCTTCTTTGCGGCCTCGACCATCAGGTCGTAGAGGCCCATCTCCCATTCCCAACCGAGCACGTGCAACTCACCCTGCTTGAGCTTGGCGCACTCGTCCGCGGCCGCGTCGATCTCGGCGATGGTCACCGGCGCGTCCACCGCGCCGATGTGGATCATGGCCTTGCCCTTCTTGCCGTGCAGTTGCGCCATGCCGGACACCGGCTGCGCACCGTAAAGCTTGAGGATAAAGGCGAGGTACTCATAAAGCGCCCTCTCCGCGAGCGGCTTGTCTTTCGCCTCGCCAAAAGTCACTCCCTGCCAGTACTGGCGCTCGTACTTGCCGAGGTTCAATACCTCGAAGGGTCCGCACTTCTCGATACCAAGCAGGCGCTTTCGAGTAACGTGAATTCCCCAACGGCCCAGATCGCACCCTATCCAACGACGACCTAGTTTCTCGGCAACCGCCAGCGTCGTCCCTGAGCCGCAGAAGAAGTCGGCAACAAGATCACCGGGTTTGCTCGCAAGGCTCACGACACGTTCGAGAAGAGCTTCAGGCTTCTGAGTTTGGAAGCCCGTTTCCTCCTGGGCGCGCTTAACGAGATGAAGGGCATACGTTTGCTTAATGTCCGCCCAGACGGTCGACAACGGCACCCCTTTGCTCTCATCAAGGTACTGGCGCTCGGTGGCGCCGGCGCCCCTAGTGCGTACACGGTATCGGCGGCCATTCTCATCCGTGAATGTGAACCGTTCCTCAAGATATTTCGCAGAGTACGGCAAATACTCTTTATTGTAGGTATGCAGGCCGTATCGCTTGGCGGCATACAGAATGTACTCGTGAGCCTTAATGAGTTTGTTACCAGCCGCCCGTCCGCCGGAGGGAGTGCCGTAACTCCAAATGATCTCGTCCACCACGTTGTCTGCGCCGAATATTTCCTCAAGGCACAGGCGAACTGCATGGCTCACCTGAACACCCATGTGGATAAAGACCGAGCCGGAGTCCGACAGGAGGTCCCGAATGAGGCGTATCCGAGGGACCAGCATGTCGAGGTACGAGTCCAAGCCGCGGCCCCACGTGTCTCGGTAGGCCTTCTCCTCCAACGCTGACTGCTCCTTGAAAATTTTATCGCCTGATTCCCCGATCAGGGCCGAGAACGAGAAATCCGCGCCGGTCGCAAAGGGCGGATCGATGTAGATGAGATCGATTTTCCCGGCGAACTTCTCCAGGAGCGACCCCATCACCAGCAGGTTATCGCCCCAGATGAGCTTGTTCCGCCAGCCAGCCTCGAACGTGTCGCCCTCGTTGCCCTCGTAGACCTCGAAGAGCCCTTCCTGCACACCGCCCTTCTTCGCCTCGCGCGTAGCTCGGCTTTCGTTGACGGTCTCGATGACCTGGAATGGCAGACTCACTCGCGGCACCTCCTTGAGTGTGCCGTCCTCGGTGTACTTGCCGGGCCAGACCAGCTCGGTCCTGCTGATGTCGATCTTTGCCATACGTTTAGTCCTTTCGGTGCCTCTCATCGAAATCCACGTCGGCGACGGCGAGCCAGCCGTGGTCAAACGTAAAGGTACGAGCTTTGCTGGCCGGATCTTGAATGCGGATGATGCGGGCGTGAGTATCCCCCGCGTGCTCGACGACGTAGAGCCAGTAGTTCTCACGGTGTTCGCGGGCGCATTCGAACTGCGTTCTTGATAGGCCGACTGAGCGATCGAAGAGGCTTCCTGTCATGGCTTTGACTTCGCACAGGCGTGTTGCACTGTCTGGTTGGTCACCTTGATAAAGATCAAAGCCCGGATTGTGCATGGGCGTTCGCCGCCACTCAGGCTCCCTGCCCACGATAATCTCGATCGCTCTTGTCTCGAGCGCCATCCGAGCCGCCTGATCGAGACCATCGGGCTCCGGCTCTTCCCCCTCGGCGTGGGTTCCTACGTAGGAGATGAAAGGCCGCGCACCGCCTCCCGCGGTCGAGGGCCTACCAACCGTGGAGCCCCAGGTTTTGGGGTCTCCGTCCGCAGGGGTGCTCAAACCGGTCGAGCTCTCGCCCCCCGAAGTGGCACTCATTCCGCGACCGCCGCCCCGCTCGCCGTCGCCCGATACTGAGCGCTCCAGCCCAGCCGGGTCCGGCACGGGCGGCGTGGGCTCAGGCGTGTCACCGAGTAGGTTCTTCAATGCATCCGCTATACCACCTGCTGACTCGCCACCATCGGCAGCGGGATCCTTCACGCCGAGCCGTGCGCGGAGGTCGGCTTCCCTGGTCATGCCGAGCCTCTTCAGCAAGTCGAGCACGCCCGGTTCTATGCCGGCCTCGTTAGCCAGTTGGTCGAGAATCGGGGGCTTGAAACGAATTGCGGATTGGAGGAATGGGTTCGGGGTCCAGCCCAGAGTGTCGAACACGACCAGTTTCGGGGGATGCAGGTCGCCGTCGGCATCCGGGATCCAGTCCGTGTCGTTGAGTCGATTCACGAAGGCAGCGTCGAAGGAGGCGGTCTTCGTCGCGTGCGAGTAGCCCCATCTGTACTCGACCACGAACGTTCCGGAGCCACGGCGGCTATCGACATCGGTAAGCGCCTCCCAAAGCAGCCTGGCCCTGCGCCTTCGTCTAAGTGGCTCAAGTTTCGGCATTAAGCTCAATAACGCATCGAGCCCGCGCAGCGACACGTCGGCAATCGGGCTCTCCCATGTGCAACGCTCAAGCCCCGCGTTCCGCCGAATCTGTTTCTTCTCCTGCCCCAATAGCCGGGACTTGACCGGAACCGGTTGCAGATATCTCGTCGCACCGCAGGCTTCGAGCAGTTCACGGATGGCCTCACCCCGTAGACACTCGAAGGCATCGTCGACGAGGAGAACGCCACCTACACCGGCAAACAGCTCCTTGAGACGCTCCGTAGCCAGATAAACACCACCCGGCTCCACGACCGCCTTGGATCCGTCGCCCGCATCGACGGCCATCACGAACGACGTCTCGCGAAGCACAGCCAGAAGCTTGTCGCGCTGCGCCTTCGAGTCAGTCGCAAATGCATTCACGATGCGACCGATATCCGATGCGTAAGTCGCATCGCTCACGCTGACTGTGTCCTCACGGTATCTCGGTAGCACGTTCCGGACGACATCGTCGACTGGGTCAGGCTGCGTCAGCCCGAGCGACTTCAAAAAGGCGAGCGAGGTTGGGCTGGCGCACACAACGGCGCGTACCACTGGGAACCCAGTAGCAATTGGACCTGGCAGAAACGCTTGCGGCTGCGCCTCGACGGCTGCCAAGACGTGGGTTCCATCTTCCAGCCTAACCAGAGGAAGATCTTCGAACCGTCGTCTCAGCGCAGGCTGCCCGTTAAGGAACTCGTACAGCGTCTGGATCCAGGTGTCCGACTGCTTCTCCAGAAAGCGCTTGCCAAGCCGTGGGATGACAGTCTCTGGCGCGAGTTCTGGAACCTCCAACTCCTGCATTAGGTAGCGGCGAACCTCGGGTGTCCGGTCCTGTGTTATCTCTGCGTTCAGCCAGACCAGCTCTCCCTGATTCCCGTATAACGCCGCGAGCTGGGCCGGCGTGAACAGATCGCGCAATTCCTGCGTGCGTCCGAGCCGTGCAGAGGCGGCCGGAACATGGCCAGCGTCGAAACGCGGCAGCAGCGACTCTGACAACAGAGCCGACTTGGCAGCCTGGTAAAGCGGCCCGAACATGTTGTTTTCACCGAACTTCGCCGATTCGAGGGGCAGGCAACGCAGAGCGGCCGTGTCGAACAGATCGTGATCTCGCAGCCAGCGGAGACTCTGCCTGAGCAGCGATGCGGTCTCATTCACCAAGTACTGATTCCAAGTGTCGTCGCGCGGCACGTTGTCGCGGCTCGGTGTCGTGCGGTAGGGCCCTTGAGTGAGGAAGCCGAGGTGGGTTTCCAGTACCGTAGGAAAGAACACCACAAGCGGAGAGTGCTCGACGCGCCGAATCCGATTCCGCAGGTCCTCCTCTCGGCCAACGGAGAACGCTAGCTCGACATGCCCAGCGTGCTGCCCACCCTCTACGCTAACCGCGTTCGAGAAGACCAACCACTCCTCTTCGAACGCCGGCTGCGCGCGTTCCTGGCTCACCACAGTTACGCGCCGAACGCCTGGTCCCATCGGGCGGGCGTCACGGAGGTAGAGTCCCGACCTGCCGCCAACAACACTCCAATGAATCTCTTCGATCTGCCGCAGAAAGAGAAGCGCCGAGGCGCCGAGCCTGCCGAGGCCGTGAGCAATCTCTTCATGGCCGGAGGTGTCGGCAGATCTGAGCGGGACCACAATGACGGTCTCGTCCGGGTCGTGTTCCATGCTCGACGTCGCAACCGGCCAGACGAAACTCTCAATGGCGAATGCTTCGTACCCGGAGTGCACCTCGGGCCTGTCCGTGAACGCGTAGACCGACTTGAAGCCGATCCCGAATCGCCCGATCGCCGTAAGATCCTTTGTGCTTTCAGCGATCCCGCAAATGCCACGGACGTCCGCGTCATCGAATGGTCTGCCGAAGTGACTGACCCGAAGCTCATGTTGGTCGAGCTGGAAGCGTATTGAACGCAGGCCCGTCCATTCGCCGCGCTTGGCGAGCGCATCCTCGGCGTTCTGGAGAAGCTCGTAGATGAAATGCGTGCGATCGTCGTATCGATCGGCCAACAACATTGGCCCAATGCGACCAATGTCGGTGCCGTAGCGTCGCTCGTTGTCGCGGCGAATTGCTGCGTAGTTAGAGGTCATCAGCCTCGCGCATCCTTGGAGATGATCCCCTCGGCGTGGCAGAGCATCCGGACGTCGCACTCCTTGCAGATGGTCGCCTCGGGTGGCGTCTTGATCGTGAATTCTCGCGCCTGGATGCGACGCACCGTCTCGTCGAAATGGCGCCCCGCCTCCTCCACGCGCTTCGGGTCGTAAGGCAGAACCATCAGCGCGTCTCGCTTGTCCGGCTCTGAGGTCCAGTAGAGCAGCAGCCGATCCACATGCCGGCCGTGACGCCGCTCTAGGATGTGGGCGTAGGTACAAAGCTGCCGCTCGTAGGCGGCGATTAGCTCGGGACTGTCCTTCGGGCGTGGCGAAGTCTTGAAGTCGAGCAGCTCGAGCTTGCCGTCGCCGCCGAGGAGAAGGTCCACTTTGCCGGCGAGGATGTAGCCGTCCTTCTCCAGCGACACGTCCACCTCGGTCTCGATTACCCGCCGCATCTCGTCCCGGTTCTGACGGAAATAGTTCAGCACCTGCGTGAGGGCCGCATCTCTAGCCTGGTCCCCGATCGGCCGCACGTCGCTGGCGACGAGGAAGCGAAAGGTGCGGTCGAAGAGCTCGCAGATGCGCGACTCGGTCAGCGTGTCGAGTTTGCCATCGAGCGCGATGCGATGGATTTCCTCGATCGTCTGGTGCACCAGAAGGCCGAAGAAGATCACCGCCGAGCGCGATGGCGTGAAATCGTACTCGCGGAAGAACTGGTACTGACGCGGGCACGTCTCGTAGATCTTGAGGTCGCCGGTGAAGCTGTAGGTCTTCTTGACCGGCATCCGCTCCCGCACCTCGAAGCGCTCGGCTGCGAGCAGCTCCTGCTGCACGTAAGGCCACTGGGGCAATCCCTGCCAGATAGGGGTGAAGTGATCCTTTGGAGGCTCGTGCGCCGTGAGCACCAGGACCTTTTGTGGCCGGGAGAACGCGACGTAGTGCAGCCGCATCCGGTCGAACAGTGTGATGCGGTTCTCGGGCTCGAAAGGGGGCCGGTGGTAGAAGGGAGCCAGGTCACGGTCGATCTGCTTGGGGCTCGAGAGTTGAGTCGAGAGCGACCCGACCACGACCACCGGAAACTCGAGCCCCTTGGCCTGGTGAATGGTCATCACCTGAACATGGCCTTTGGGAAAGGGCTGGTCCGGGTCTTCGTACTCGTTGATGCCGCCGTCGTAGAGAAGGCGCAGGAAGCTGTTGAAGAAGTGGAAGCGGACGAACTCGCGATTGCGATGCGTCACGACTGTGTAGTGGTAGTAGGTCTGAAAGACGTTCAGGAGCTGGGAAAAGATCGCGAGGTTGCGCGCGGTGTTCTCGTTGCGGAGCGCGCTCTTGAGCGGATCGAGCGCGAGCAAGTGGTAGAAGTAGTCGGCCGGGCGCAGGTCGAGCCCTTCGCCCTCTTGGAGTGCGGCGATCTCGGCAGTCCAACGTTGCAGGGCGCCGGCGAGAGGATGCGGAACGCCAAAGCGACGGCCGAGCTGAACGATGGCGTCGTCGACGTAGGCAGCGAGCTCAGCCACTGATCCGGCCACCTGCCCGCGTCCGTTGCCGTGCCAGCCGAACAGCACGGCGAAGCAAGCGACCAGGTCGCGGACCTCCGAGATCTCGAAGTAAGCGCGAGAGCGGGGACAGAAAACTGGAATGCTCTTGGCCTCCAGCGCGGTGAGATATGGCCCGCTGTGCTCTTCGCGCACGCTGTGCAGAAGCAGGGCAACCTGGCCGTAGTCCTCGATGACCTTGTTGCGCTTGAGGAACTCGACGAGGTCGGCGAACCGAACGGCCTCGTCTCGCTTGTCCTTACCCCAGATCGCGATGACGGACGGGTAGTTGGAATGCCCTCCTGCTGCGTCGGCCTCGATGGTCTTGTCGTAGCGAAAGGGTGCTCCGCGCGGATTGGACCAGTCGACCGAGGCCATCCAGCGGTCGTAGCGCTCCACAATTGCGCGGTGAGAGCGGTAGTTGGTTGTCAGTTTGACGACTGCGCAGCCTGGCATGCGCTGCGGAAATTCGAGGATATTCCGCACTGTTGCGCCGCGGAATCGGTAGAGGCTTTGGTCCTCGTCGCCGACCACGCACAGGTTGCGGCTGCTTTCGGTAATCCTGAGGAGGAGCTGCTCTTGGATGTAGTTGGTGTCCTGATACTCATCCACCAGGACGTAGCGGAGGTCGCTGGTTACGGCGTCCATCGTGTAGGAATCGCGGAGCAGTTCGTACACGAGCCGCTGCAGGTGCGCGAAGTCGGTTCGGTTGGCATCAAGGAGTGCGCGCTCGTATCGGCGATACGCGTTTCCAACAGCGACATGAAATGGATTCACGGAAGCCGTGAGCTGTTCCGGGTCGACGAGCTCCTCCGTGATCTTGTCGAAGTAGCCCCGCACGCCTTCAATCGCAGTCCACCGAGTCTTCCAGCGCATCAGAAAGAGGTCGTTCTCCGGCCGCCCAACGATGCCGTCGAAGTGCTCGAAGACGAAGAGGAGCTGCGTGAGCTCGTCCAGCGTCTCGAAACTGTGCCCGAGCTCTGTGCGGTGCCGGTGGCGCGTAAGGATGCGGCTGCAGAAGCTGTGGATCGTCGAAACCGTTAGTTCCGAAAGATCACCCGAGTATTCCACCTTGCGGGCGGCGGCGGCGAGGCGGTCGCGCAACTCGAAGGCAGCCTTCTCGGTGAAGGTGCACAGCACGAGCTGCCTGGGCTGCGCTTTCTCGAGCAGCAGGAGGTTCAGAGCCCGAAGGACGATGCTGTAGGTCTTGCCGGAACCGGGACCGGCAATAACCAGCAGGGGCCCTTCGAGATGCCCCACGATAGCCCGCTGCGCGTCGTTGAGCGCCGGGTAGTGCTCTGCGATAGCAGGCGCAATGTTCACAAGAGCCCTGCCTCCCGAAAGCTGAACGTGCCCTGGGCCGACACGATAAGGTGATCCGCCACCTTGAGGTGTACCGTTTCCGCCGCGAGGACAATGGCGCGTGTAAGCACTTTGTCGTGATCGGTCGGTGTGAGGTTGCCGTTCGGGTGGTTGTGCGCGAGCACAAGGGCCGCCGCGCCCCGCTTCAAGGCGGCTTCAATTACGCGTCGGGGGTAGACCGCAGCACGGTCGATCGTGCCTTCCTCGAGGGTTTCGACTCCGTCACGCAGCAGCCGGCAGCCCGAGTCGAGGTACGCAACTTCGACGACCTCGTTCTGAAGGGCGCCGATCCGCAGGCGCCAAAACTCCGAGAGCCGCGTGGGATCAGTGAGTGCGTCGCAACCTTCGCCACTCTGCTGAAGGTAGAGCGTAGCGGCGGCCTTGATGATTTGGAGTGCTACCGGAGTTACGCTTCCGATACCGGAAACGGCGCTAAGGTCCTCAATGGGTGCGTCCAGGATTTCGCGGAGACTGCCGAACCTGGCGATCAATGCCTTGGCAGGTTGCTTTACGTCCGCGCGCGGAATTGCCAAAGTCAGAAGCAACTCGACCACTTCGTAGTCCGCGAAGCCGCCAAGTCCTGATCTCAGGAAACGTTCGCGGAGACGCTGGCGATGCCCGTGGTAGTGGGGATCCCCTTCGTTCATAGGTTCGCATCCTCCCGGATGTCACGAGATCGTACGTCGATTACGTCGTTCCCCTCAGAACGGATCGATCTGCCACAAACTGGCGGGCTTACCGAAAGCCGCCCCCTTCGAAACGAGTCCGGCCTGATGGACCCGTTATCCCTTCAGAAGCGCCTCTCTTGACGGAAGAAGGCTAGGGTGAGAAACCCATCATGCCTCCGACACCGCACCCTCCTCCCGCGGTGCGATAATCCTACCGACCGGGGCGTAGCGCAGCGGTAGCGTACCTGCTTTGGGAGCAGGTGGCCGCCAGTTCGATCCTGGCCGCCCCGACCATTTTTCGATGGGTTAGATTGAGAGTTCCGTTGGAGTCGGAGCACTCTCGATCCGGAGGCCATGGTGACTACCGAGGCGCAGGCTGTCGCACGGAAGCGCGGTAAGTGGTCCGACCCGGGTGTTCCGCACCGCGGCTGGACTTGGAAGAGCGTTGCGGACCTTGGAGCGCCCGAACAGGATTGCGAGATGTGCGAAGCGATGACGATTCGTTACGTTCACGAGATGACACATCCCAAGCTCCGGCGTCCCTTCCGCGTCGGAGTCGTGTGCGCGGGGAACATGGCCCAAGACCTAGAAGGCCCTCGAACCCGAGAGACCGCAGTCAAGAGCCTCGCGGCGAGGCGTGAGCGCTGGCTAGGTAGAAAGTGGCGTACATCCCCAACAACGAACCGGAGTTGGATCAGCGCCTATGGCTACCGAGTAACCATCTTTGAGGGGCCGACGTTCGGCGCCACGATCGCGGACATCGAGAAAAACGAGATAGTCGATAGGGTCCGCGGGGCAGCGACCAAAGATCAGGCGAAGCTGCAGGCCTTCGACAAGATCACCGCCCTTCGCGGGCAACAATAGCGGCCTCGTCTTCTGCCGTAGAACGCTTCGCTCGATTTGCTAGTCCACTCACCTCTAGCGCGCGAGGTTATCCACAGGCTTCCCGCGGCGCTTTTCATGCCCCGAGCCTCGGTGGATCCTGCTGGAGGACAAGGATTTCTCAGCACCACGGCAACGAGAATCCGTCGCAAGCGGACTACCATCTCAGCGATTTCCACAGGTTAAATGCAACAGCCCGAACGAGAACCACGACTTATGTCGCTTCTGACGCGACTCGTATCCGTCATTTAATCTGATATAATAGAGGCCTTGGATACGACGCAGGTTGCCGCAGAGCTGGAGCAGGCGAAGAAGGAATTCGAGGCGAAAGCCACCGACCTTCGGCGGAGAATCGAGCACGCTCGCCGCGCCATCGAGCGCTACGAGACCAAGCTCTCGCGGCTGTATCACGCCTACGACCTCAGGGCGCACGCCGTCTCGCGCCATTACATGCAGATCCCGCAGGAGCCCGCCGCTGAGAGCGCTGATCGTGCCGGAACGGCGCGCACAAGACGGTGGTCACTCGACGGACCAATGCTCGAACTCATCCGGACGATGCCGGCACCAGTCGTCGCGGTGCCGGACGTCTGGTCGAAGTGGAATCAGGGCCACTGCGACGGGCAGATTAGCAGAACGACGGTGCGAGGCGTCTTGGAGCGCCTCGTGCGTGATGGCGAGCTGAAGGTGATCGAAGTCGGGAGACCCGGACGTAACCGAGTTCGCCTCTACAAGCTTGCATCCGTCAATGACCCCGAGCACCACGAGGAGGAACAGACGATTTGAAAACGGTGAGGGCCGCAGAGTTGTCGCTCAGCGGCCCTCGGGAAGCAATGCCGCCCACTTCCAACCGGGGCGGGGCTATAGCGGATAGACCCCACCTTAACTCAACGGGCGGCACCTTTCAACATTGAGGTGCCTGTGAACGAGCACTAGCGCGGAGCCTGCATCGAGTCCCCCGTTGAAACCGAGGAAGAAGAACAACCTTAGGAGATGACCCATCATGGGCGATTACCGTATCGTTTGCGTCAAGAAGCCTGACCGGCTCAGCCCCCACGAGCACATCACCAGCGTCCGGCTCGCCAATGACGCCAAGGACTACCCCCGCGAAGACATCGTCTACTGGATCGATCAGAAGACTCATAGCTTCCACGTCCTGGAGGACGGCAGCAGGGTCTACGTCGGCACCGCGACCGGCCCCTCTGGCCAGAAATATATCCGGACGTATCGCGACGGGAAGTGGACGAACAACCTTCTCGCGCTTCCTGAGTGCCCCTTGGTCTAGGACTGCTTTATGGGGGCGGGTTCGAGGACCCGCCCCCCTTTTCTCAAGGAGCGGAGCCGCGATCGATGGAAAGAGCTCGAGACGGACGGGGCCATGCCTCCTTGTGGCTACACGTCGCGTGCCCCATCACCAGACTCTCCGTAACGGATGAGCCTCCGTATTGAACACGGTTTTGTCCAAATCCACCGGCTCCTCCGAAAAGAGCAGGTAGAGATACTTCAGCGTCTCCGCCAAAAAATAACTCGGCATCAAATCCCCCTTCTCCCCCGTCACCACACTCTTCAACACCGTCTCCCCCGCCTCCGTCCGGCACTTCGCCCGGATCCCCTCGAAAAACACCCGCCCCATCTCCAGGTACCGCGGATCCTTCGTGTACCGGTACAGGTAGAACGCCGATTCGATGATCTCGGGCCTCAGCGGATACCGCGGGTCCACGACGCGCATCTGCCGGTAGTCGAGCAGCTCGGGCTCGATCCCGCGCAGGTTCCACATCTTGAAGCACGACTCCTGCAGCCGCCGCGCGTGGTCGAGGTCTCCGCCGAGCGCCAGGACGCCCGGCAGGAAGGCGTGGAGGGCGCCGAACTCGCTGGCGGTGCGCTTGCCGGTGTTCATGTCGACCTGGCCGTACCAGAGGCCCGAGGGCGTCTTGTCGGCCAGGTGCGCGTTGAGCGCGCGCAGGCTCTCGGCCCACATGCGCTGGCAATCGGGGTCGTCGAAGAAGCGGCCGCACTTCAAGAGGTACTCGTAGTACGAGTCGATCCCTCCGCCGACGTGGCTCGCGGGGCTGAGCCATGCTCCCGTCTCGACGTCGATCTCTTCGCCGACGAGCCCGATCGCCGACCGCCGCGCGTAGAGGCTCGTGAGGGCCTTCTTCGCCTTGTCGTAGAACACGGGCTTTCCGGTCAGCTTCGCGAGCGTGCCGAACTCGAGCAGCAGCGTTCCGATCTCCGCCGGGTTCGACCGCGTTCCGGACGTCTTGCCCGTCTTCAAATTCACGTACATGTAGGGCATCCCGGTGGGCGACGAAAACGCCGGCAGGAGGCGGGTGCCCAGGTCTTCCGCCAGGGCGAGAAGGCGCGGGTCGCCGGTGGCCTGGTAGGCGGAGAGGAGGCCTCCGAGGATCCGGATGGTGATCTCGAAGTTCTTCACAGAGACGTCCTGGTCGAAGGAGAGCTTTTCCAGGATCAGCGCCTTCGCGCGGGCCGCCTCGTCGTTCAGGCCCATCAGGAGCAGCGTGTCCAGGGCGTCCACGGGCGTCATGAGGAGGGACTGCGCGTGCCAGTCGTGCGCGGTGCGGGTGACGGGCTGGAGCTCGTCGTGGCCCCAGGCGTAGCGCTCGTAGGACTGCCAGGCGTGGAGGAGCTCGGACTTGACCTGGGCAGCCAGGGCGGCGCGGTCGAGGGGGGCGGCGGGGGTTGGGGTGGGAACGGGGGTGGCGGATGTGGTCAGGAGGGCGGCGAGCGCGATGAGAGCGAGGCGGGGTCGGATGCGCATGGGTGCCGTAGGGTGATGCAAGTTGCCCGGGTGGGGCAAGGCCGCCCTGCGCGGCGAAGAGCGGCGCCCCTCACCCCAACCCTCTCCCTGTTTGGCCCGGGGACATGATGGACGGGTGTTCGGGGACATGGTGGACACATTTCGGGTTGAGGATCGGGCCCCAAGAGGGGAGATCCGATGCCGTGGAGCGAGGTGTCCGTCATGGGTCAGCGTGAAGAG
>JAYRMU010000026.1:0-46226 GCA_041912555.1 Thermoanaerobaculia bacterium | reverse complement strand
TTACTCACCCGTCCGCCGCTCGACTCTGGGAGTTGCCCCCCAGGCCTCGCTCGACTTGCATGTGTTAAGCACGCCGCCAGCGTTCATTCTGAGCCAGGATCAAACTCTCCACTTAAAAGCGTTCTCACGGTGTTGCCACCGATCGATAAAGAGTTCGTCCTGATTTTTTCCGAGGCCTCGGGGAACCGTGAGGCTCCCGTATCCCCGGTTGGAACCAGAAACTCTGCTTTTTTGAAAAAAGCAGGAAAAATGACGTCTGGCACGCTCTACTCAGTTTTCAAGGAACCGCGTCCCCGGGCCTTCGGGCGCCCCGGAAACCGCGCCGTACCGCCGGCGCGAGATCGAAAGAACATCCGCCTTGCGGCGGACCTTCCAGCTTAGCGAACTTCGGTGGGCTTCGTCAACGGCATTCGAGGCATCGCGTCTCACGAGACGCGACGGCTCACGCCGCGAAGAACCCCTTGGAAAGAACCAACCCTTGCGGGGAAGCGGAATATAGGGCCGCCTTAAGCCCCTGTCAAGCGATTTCGGAAAAACTCGAAAAGATCAATGAAACCGGGTCTTCCCCGGCGATCGCGTTGCACAGAAACGAGGGCAACTCACGACCTCCCCGGGAGCCCCGCAAGGACTTTCGCGATCGCCTCCGGGTACGCGAGGTGCTCCTGCTCCAGGATCCGGGCGGAAAGCAGCTCCTCCGTGTCGCCCGGGAGCACCGGAACCCGGCGCTGGAGGACGATCGGGCCCGTATCCGTCCCCTCGTCCACGAAGTGGACCGTGCACCCCGACTCCCGCTCGCCCGCTTCCAGCGCCCGGCGCTGCACGTGGAGGCCGGGGTACTTCGGCAGCAGCGCCGGGTGGATGTTCAGGAGCCTCCCCCTCCACCGGGCGACAAAGTCCGGCGACAGGAGGCGCATGTAGCCGGCCAGGCAGACCAGGTCCGGGCGGGCGGCGGCGAGCCTCTCGAGGACCGCCGCCTCGTGCTCGCGCTTTCCCGGATACCCGGCCCGGTCCACCGCCTCGGCGGGAAGGCCGCGCCTGCGCGCGCGCTCGAGGCCGACGGCGCCGGGCACGTCCGAGATCACCGCGACGATCTCGGCGTTCGGGATGCGCCCGGCCTCGACCGCGTCGGCAATCGCCTCGAAATTGGAGCCCCGGCCCGACAGGAGGATGGCGAGGCGGGACCTGGGATTTCGGAGTTCGGATTTCGGATGGAACGGGGCCGTCGCGGTCATCGCGCGGCGGCGGGCTCGGGCTCGACCACGACGCGGCGCGTTCCGCCGCCCTTCACGTTGCCGATCGCAAACCAGCGCTGGCCGGCGTCCTTCCAGATCGCGGCCACGCGGGCCAGGTCCGCGGCGGCCACGAAGACCACCATCCCGATCCCCATGTTGAAGACGCGGTGCATCTCCTCGAAGGAGACCGAGCCCTCGCGCCCGATGACCTCGAAGACGGGCGGGACGGGCCACGCGCCCGCCTTGACCACCACGTCGAGGCCCTCGGGAAGCACGCGCGGGATGTTGTCGTAGAAGCCGCCACCCGTCAGATGCGCCATGCCGTGGACGAGGTCCGCGTCGAGGAGCGGCTCCATCGCCTTGAGGTAGGAGAGATGCGGGTCGAGCAGCACCTCGCCGATCGCGCGCCCGCCGAGCTCGGGCAGCGGGTCGGCCGGCTTTCGGCCCATCGTCTCGAAGAACACCTTGCGGGCGAGGGTGTAGCCGTTGGTCTGCAGCCCCACCGAGGGCAGGCCCACGGCGACGTCCCCGGCCGCGATCCGCGAGCCATCCACGATCTTCTCCCGGTCCACGACCCCGACGATGGTGCCGGCGACGTCGTACTCGCCGTCGGCGTAGAAGCCCGGCATTTCGGCGGTCTCGCCGCCGAGCAGCGCCGTTCCGTTCTCGCGGCAGCCGCGGGCGATGCCGGCGATCACGGCCTCGATGACCGCGGGATCCACGCGGCCCGTCGCGACGTAGTCGAGGAAGAAGAGCGGCCTCGCTCCCTGGACCAGGATGTCGTTGACGCAGTGGTTGACGAGGTCGGCGCCGCAGCGGTCGTGGAGGCCCATCTCGATGCCGACCTTGAGCTTGGTGCCGACGCCGTCGGTCGAGCCCACGAGGACGGGCTCGCGGTACTTCGAGAAGTCGGGCCGAAAGAGCCCGCCGAATCCCCCGACGTCCCCGAGGACGCCCGGCGTGAACGTCGAGCGGATCGCGGCCTTCGCGCGGGCGAGCGCGGCGGCCTTCGCGTCGATGTCGACGCCGGCTTCGGCGTACTTGGAGGTCGTCAAGAGGGGCGAATTATAGGCGAGGACGAGCACCCTGTCCGTCGCGCCAGAAGAGCGTGAACTTGCCGATCTCGAGCGAATGGGGGTAGCGCCGCGCGATCTCCGCCCGGAGGGCTCCGTCCGGGGGACGCGAGAACCCCGGCGAGCGGTTGAGCACGACGGCGGAGATCGGCCGCTCGTCCAAAAGCGCGAGCAGCGCGGGCGCCTGGTCGAGACCGCCCAGGAAATCGAAGAAGTACCGGCCGGGGCCGCGGCGGCCCGACAGGAAGTACACCTCCGGGCTGTCCGGCCCCGCGTAGATCTCGCCGCCCGGGGCCCTCCGCTCGAGCTCTGCCAGCAGCGTCTCGTACACCCTTGCGTCCGCGGCCGGAACCCGGAGCCCCGCCCGAGCCACGGCGAGCCCGGTTTCGGCCCGGTACCGCGTCGGATGCCGCCCCAGGGCGTAGACGTAGCCGGGGTTGGTCCACGCGAGCGCGAAGAGCAGATAGAAGGCGAGCACGCACGCGTGCAGCCGGCGAACCGCGGGAGGGTCCCCCGCGACGACGGCGGCGACCGCGAGAACGACGAGGGGAGCGACGAAGCAGAAGTAGATCGGGGCGGAAAACGGGTACTGGACGAAGCCGACCAGCGCCGCGGCACAGAGCAGAAGAAACGCGACCTGGCGCCGCCCGTCAGACGGCCCTTCGCGGCCCGCGCTCCAGGCCAGCCGGCCGCATCCCGCGAGAACCCCCAGAACCCCGAGCGACCGCGCCGAATCCCAGATCACCGTGTAAACGGGCTCCCGGGACGCGAGGAGCAGCGCGAGCGCGAGAACGGCGCCGAGCGCGGCAGCCATCCATGGGCGGGTCCGCCGGAAGGCTTCCGGAAACGCGACGACGAGGGCATACGGAACGGCGGGCAGAAGCGAGGCGAGGCTCGGGAACGGCGTCCGCGACGTCTGGATGTGGCGCAGGGGCTGGTCCACCACGCCCCGCACGAGGTCCGCGACGGCTCCCGCCCGAACGAACGGAACGAGCAGGACGGCCAGAGGCAGGGCGAGCCCGGCCCCGAACGGGACGGCCAGGCGCCAGGCCTCCCGCGCCCGAACGGAGGCGGCCCCACGGCCCTCCTTCCACTCCGACCACACGAGAACGCTCACGAGCGCCGCCGCCGGCGCGAAGAGCTGCGCCCAGTCCATCGGATCGTGGCGCGCCCGCAGCAGGCCCCCCACGGCGGCGAGAAAGACCACGCCTCCTGCGAGCTTCAGGGCGAAGAACACCGAGACGCAGCCGGTGCCCGGCCCCCCGCGGACCGCCGCGACACGCTGCTCCCGGTAGGCCAGGAAGAGGAGGACCGCGGCGACGTCGTAGAGCCCGACGACCTTGCAGAGGATCGACAGGCCCGCGCAGAGCCCCGCCGCGAAGAGCCAGCGCCGGCGGCCGTCCTCGACGTGGCGCACCAGGGCGAGCGCGCCGAACGTCGCGAAGAAGAGGTTGTACCAGGACGGCAGGCTCGCGAAGTAGTTGGGGACGCTCCAGGCGGCGGCGGTGAGCGTCAACAGGCCCGCCACCCAGGCCGACGCGAGCCGGCGCGCGATCGCGAAGACGGCCGGAACGAACCCCAGGAACGCGACCAGCAGCATCATCCGCAGCGACGAGAGGCGGACGCCGAGAAGCCGAAACGCGCCGGCGTGCGCGTAGGTCAGGCCTCCGGTGTAGGGCTCGCCGTAGTCCCTGTGGGGCAGCGCCCCGTCGAGCACGAGCGCGGCGCTCTGCGCGATCGTCCCCTCGTCGTGGGGAACCCACCCGCGCTCCACGAACGGCCACACGTACAGGAGGCAGAGGAGCCACGCGATGCCGAGCGCGATCCACGCTCGGCGGATCGAGGGCGCTCGGAGAGAAGGCGTCGCGGCGTCCAAGAGACCCGTCGATGATAACCGGTAGGCGGCCCGCCGCCCTTCGCGAAGCCGGAAGAACGCGTTGTAAAATGCCTCCATCGAAGTTCGCATCTCGCCGAGACGCCTATCGGTCGTCGTTCCCGTCTACAACAGCACGGGTTCGCTCCGCCCCCTCGTGGCCGGCATCCGGGACGTGCTCGGGCCGCAGCTCTGCGAAGTCGTTCTCGTCAACGACGGGAGCGCGGACGACTCGTGGTCGGTGATCCAGCAGCTCGCGCGGGAGGTTCCGGCCGTCCGCGGGATCAACCTCATGCGCAATTACGGGCAGCACAACGCCCTGCTCGCGGGAATTCGCGCCGCCCGCGGCGAGATCACCGTCACGATGGACGATGACCTCCAGCACCCGCCGCAGGAGATCCCCAAGCTGCTGGCCGAGCTCGACCGGGGATTCGACGTCGTCTACGGGACGGCGGACAAGCTGCCGCATTCCGTGCTCCGCAACGCCGCGGCCTCGACGACCAAGGTCGTCCTCCAGCGGGCCATCGGGGCCGAGACGGCGCGCCGGGTCTCGTCCTTCCGGGCCTTCCGCACGGACCTGCGCACGGCGTTCGACTCGTACCGCAGCCCGTACGTCTCGATCGACGTCCTGCTCACGTGGGCGACCTCGCGGTTCTCGGCCGTCCGGATCGAGCACCGGCCGAGAGAGATCGGGGTCTCGCAGTACACCTTCCGGACCCTCGCACGGCACGCCCTCACGATGATCACGGGGTTCTCGACACTGCCCCTGCGCGTGGCGAGCCTGGTCGGTTTCACGTTCACGTTTCTCGGGTTCGCCGTCCTCTGCTACGTCGTCGGTCGCTACCTCATCCAGGGAACCGTCGTGCCCGGTTTCCCCTTTCTCGCCTCCATCATCGCCATCTTTTCGGGGGCGCAGCTCTTCGCGCTGGGCATCATCGGCGAATACCTCGCGCGGATTCACGTCCGCACCATGGAACGGCCCCAGTACGTGATCGCCGAGTCCGTCGAGAAAGAGACCGGCGCCGGCGGCGCCTGAGCGGGCACGCATGCCGAGACCGGAGGCCCCCCACATCGCCCTGCTCTGCGCGACGCAGCGCGGGGCCGCCGTCCTGCGCTCGCTGGCGGCGCTGCTCCCGCAGGCCCGCCTGACCGTTTTTTCGTTTCCCGAAGCCGAGGGCGAACCCCGCTACCTCGAGGAGATCCGCGACCTCGCCGGCCGACACGGCGGCCGCTTCGTCGAGTCGCGCCATCCGGACCGCGGACCCGGTTCCGAGATCTGGGAGGGTGCGGTCGACGTCGCCTTCCTCGTCCACTGGCGTTACCGGCTCTCCGCGGACGTCCTCCACCGCGCGCGGCGCGGCGCGTTCGTCTTCCACGATTCGCTCCTTCCCGCGTACCGCGGCTTCTCGCCGACCGTGTGGGCCGTCGCCAACGGCGAACCCCGCTGCGGCGCCACGCTCTTCCGCCTCGCCTCGGACGTCGACACCGGGCCCATCGTCGGCCAGCGGAGCGTGGAGATCGGGCCGGCGGAGACCATCTCCGTCATCCTCCCGAAGGTGACGGCGGCCTACCTCGAGCTCCTGGAGCGCCACCTGGTCCCCATTCTCGAGGGCAGCGCCTCGAGCCGGGACCAGGACGAGAGCCTCGCGACCTGGGTCTGCAAGAGGGTCCCCGAGGACAACCGCATCGACTGGCGGCGATCGACCGGAGACGTCCACAACCTGGTCCGCGCCGTGACCCGCCCCTACGCGGGCGCCTACGCGTTTCTCGACGGACGGAAGCTGACCGTCTGGTCGGGACGGCCGTGGACGGACCCACGCCGCTACGTCGGACGCATCCCCGGGGCGGTCGCCGAGGTGCGCGCGGAAGGAGCGGTCGTCCTGACCGGCGACGGATCGTTCCTCGTGGAAACGGTCCAGCTCGAAGGGGCCGCGCAGGCCCCGGCGCGCGAGGTCCTCAACAGCCTCTCGGGCCGCCTCCGGTGAGACCCGCATGAACTACGAGATCCCGTTCAACCGGCCCTCCTTCGTCGGCCGGGAGCGCCGCTACATGGACGAGGCCCTGGCGCTCGGCCACGTTTCCGGGGACGGCGAGTTCACGCGACGCTGCCACGAGCTGCTGCGGGCGGAGCTCGGTGTGCGGTCCGCCCCGCTGACGACCTCGTGCACGCACGCCCTCGAGATGGCGGCCCTGCTGCTCGACATCGCGCCGGGCGACGAGATCATCGTCCCCGACTTCACGTTCGTCTCGACCGCCAACGCCTTCGTCCTGCGCGGGGCGAAGCCGGTCTTCGTCGACGTGCGCCCCGACACCCTGAACCTCGACGAGCGGCTCCTCGAACGGCACATCGGGCCCCGCACGCGCGCCATCGTTCCGGTCCACTACGCCGGCGTCGGCTGCGCGATGGACGAGATCGAGCGGATCGCCGGGGCGAGCGGCCTCCCGGTCGTGGAGGACAACGCGCACGGGTTGTTCGGCACACAGGCCGGCCGCCCGCTGGGGAGCCGTGGAGCGCTGGCGACCCTGTCGTTTCACGAGACGAAGAACTTCAGCTGCGGGGAGGGCGGCGCGCTGCTCATCAACGACGACCGGTACGTCGCGCGCGCCGAGATCATCCGCGAGAAGGGCACGAACCGGAAGCGCTTCTTCCGCGGGGAGGTGGACCGCTACACCTGGGTCGACATCGGCTCCAGCTACCTGCCGTCGGACCTGCTTGCCGCGTACCTCTTCGGCCAGCTGGAGCAGAAGGCGGCCGTCCTCGCCGCTCGGCGGAAGGTGTTCGAGCGGTACCGCCTCGGGCTGGCGGCCTGGGCCGAGCGCGTCGGCGCGCGGCTTCCGACGGTTCCCGCGGATTGCGAGCCGAGCTACCACATGTTCTACGTCGTCCTGCCGGAGCCCGAGACCCGGACGCGCCTCATCGCCAGCCTCAGGGAGCGCGGCATCCTCGCCGTCTTCCACTACCTGCCCCTCCACCTCTCCGAGATGGGCCGGCGCTGGGGGGGCCGGGCCGGGGACTGCCCCGTTTCCGAGGCCGTCAGCGAACGGCTCGTGCGGCTGCCGTTCTACACGTCGCTGACCGAGGAGGACCAGGAGCGGGTCATCGCCGCGGTGATCGCCTCCACTCCGGCCTGATCCGGAGACCTCTCGCGCTCGCGACGACGGCGCCTCGCGCGCTTCAACGAGCGAGTCCGAGCACGAAGCGGGGCGTGGCGCGCCTCGGCGCGCCCGAGGGCCGAAACCCCTCGAGGCGGTAGTTCTCCTCGATCCAGGCGCGGAGGTCGCGGCCGTAGTCCTCGCCGAACATCGCGCGGTCGTACTCGCTCACGGGACGGCGCCAGATCACGATCGCCGCGGGGCGCTCGCGCTGGAGCTCCTCGAGCACCGCCGCCTCGTTCGCCGCGGAGAGGTATCCCGGAAGGTAGAGCTTGTGGCGCAGCGGATTGGACCGGCCGGCCAGGAGATTCAGGACTTCCCCCTCGGGAAACGCGACGAGACCGTCGCCCTCCCTCGTGTGTTCGCGCACCGCTCGCGCGAGCTCCTCGATCTCGCGCGCGAGCTCCGGGCGCGCGGACAGCATGCCGCCCGTTCCAGCGATCGGGACGGCCTCGATCGACCGGTATTGCCAGATCCGTCCGAGAAAGGCGATCGCGACGAGGGCCGCGGCCGCGGCGCCGAGGCGGCGGGCGAACCGGACGCGCTCGGGCCTCGCTCTCCGGGCGGCCACCCCGAGGCGCAGGAGGCCGGCGCCGCAGACGAGCGCGAAGAGCAGCGGCGGCGCCACGTAGGCCGAGTCGCCGATGTGGAAGATCCGCCGGTAGGAGAGAACCAGCCCGAGGAAACCGCTCGCGGCGAGCGCCGCGGCCGGCGAGCCGTGCCGGCGGCGCAGGCCCGCGACGAGCCCGGCGAGACAGACGAGGGGCGCGCCGCTGAAGAGGACGGCTCCCCCGGCTCCGCCGAGCAGCGCCGTCGCCACGAGAACGCCTCCGGCCGCCGAGAGGATCCGCAGGAGGCGCACGCGCTCCGCGGGCCCGGGCCCGGAGAGCAGGGCCGCCACCAGCACGACCCCCGCCCACATCGCCGCGGAGTACAGCATCTCGGGCACGCCGTAGCGCCAGTCCGGCAGTCCCGAGAACGCGACGAGAAAGTGCCGCGTCTCCGGAGGCAGGCCCGTCAGGAGGACGTGGCCGTCGGAGACCACCGCCGCGAACCCCGCCTTCCGGAGGAAGAGACCCAGGCCGAACGCCAGCGTCGCCGCGGCGCCGGCCACGACGACGATCGCGTCGCGAACCCCGTCCCGGCGGCGCCGGGGCCGGACGAGGCACGCGAGGACCGCGGCCGCGCCCGCCACGAGCCCCCACTCGGTGCGGCAGAGACCCGAGAGCCCGGCGCAGACGCCCGCCGCGAGCATCGCCGGCTCGCGGCGGCCGCGCGCCGGCCGCGAGGCGAGAGCCACCGCCGCGAGCGCGAAGCCGGCGGCGTGCCAGATGCGGTAACCCATCCCGAGCAACGCGCCTCCCGCGTTGGGCATGAACACGAGCGCGGGGATCGCGAGCGCGGTCCCGAGCGCGGCGCTCGCGCGGCCCGCGGCGCGGCGCAACACGGCGTGCAGGACCGCGAGAACGGCCGCGGCCGCCGCGGCTCCGGCCGCGACGAGCGCCGGGAACCCCGAGCCGAAGGCCCGCAGGAACGCCGCCTGGAAGTACGGCGTGAACGGCCCGAACCAGTACACGACGTCGCGGTAGAGCAGCTCTCCGCGCGCGAGCGCGTCGGGCACGATCCACTCGCGGCCCGAGTCGATGAGCGCGTCCGACCAGCGCCCCCGGGACGCGGCGAAGAGCGCGGCGGTCGCCACGGCGACGGCGGCCGCGGCGAAGACTCCCCGCCCCCGCCTCACGTCACGATCCGGCAGCGACGGACGCGGCGCCGACGCGCTCCCGATCCGCCGACGTCGTTCTCCCGTCCGCGCGGGAACCGGAAGGCGTGGCGGTCAGCCGATCAGCGGCCATGGGGACGGCCGCCGGGCGCGGCCGCGGGTCCCACCCGCTCGCCGCGCTTGTAGACCGCGGCGATCTTCCGCAGGTTGCGGACGTCCGCGAGGGGGTCGCCGTCGAGCACCACGAAGTCGGCGCGCTTGCCCGCCTCGAGCGTCCCGTAATTCGCGTCGATCGCCAGCGAGCGCGCGGCGGTCTGCGTGGCGGACCGCAGGGCCTCGAGGGGCGTCAGGCCGGCGCGGACGAAGAGTCCCATCTCGACCGACACCGCGAGCCCCGGGAACGCCCACATGTCGGTGCCGAGGGCGACCGGCACGCCCGCGGCATGGAGGCGCCGCAGGTTCTCGGCGAGGGCCGGCAGGCGCGCCTTGACGTTGTCGAAGCTGGGATAGCGCGCGCGGTAGCCCGACGCGTACCCCGCCGCCCGCAGCTTCGCGACGGTCGCGGGCGGCAGACCGCCGGGGCCGCTCGCGAGCGGGTCGGCGAGGACGCCGTCCACGAACGAATGCGTGTCCGCCAGGAACTCGAAGACGTCCAGCGTCGGAATGTAGAAGACCGGGCGCTTCTGCATGCGGGCGATCGTCTCGTCCCGGAGCGGCTCGAGCACGCCGTGCGCGAGGGCGGTGGCGTGCGCGCCGACCGCCTCCTCGGCGTCGGCGAGGCCGGGAGCGTGCACCGTGACGCGCAGGCCCTGGCGGCGGCCTTCTTCGACGAGCGCCCGCTCGACGGCCAGGTCGATCTTCGGCAGCGCCGGCAGCGGCGCGCGGCACCAGGCCGCGTCGTCGAGCATGATCTTCACTTCCCGCGAGCCGAGCGCCTTGGCCTTGCGGACCGCCTCGCGCGCCGCCTCGGGCGTCGTCGGGAACCGGTCGAGGTGCGCGTCGGGGGGCTCGTCCCGGCCCCACCAGCCTCCGCGAACCGTGAAGATCGGCGCCGCCGGGAAGACGTCGGGCATCCCCGAGCCGGCCCGGGCCGCGCGGCGCGCCGTTTCCTGCGACGCAGTCACGTCCTCGGCCATCAGCCGGACGGCCGTCACGCCCCAGCGCAGCATCTGCCGCAGGTCCTCGTCCGACTCCGCGTGGACGTGCGCATCCACGAGCCCCGGCACGATCCACTGGCCCGCGGCGGACACGGTGCGCGCGTCGCCCGGGACCGCCTCGAGCTGTTCGGGCGTCGCGGCGCCCGCGTACGCGACGCGGCCGTCCACGACGAGAAGGAGCGCATCCGGGACGGGCGGCGCGCCGGTGCCGTCGACGAGCGTCGCGCCGCGGAAGGCGACGGCGGTTGCGGTGGCCAAGAGGACGCGTCCGCTCAAGGGGAAGCTGGTCGAAGGCCGACGGCGATCAGCTTACTTCGCGTCGAGCGCGTGCTCCTTCTCGCGCTCCTCTTCCTCGACCTCGACCGGGTAGATCCCCGTGAAGCATGCCGTGCAGGTCGCCTGCTGCGGGCGGCCGAAGGCGTCGAGCATGCCTTCCACCGAGAGGTACCCCAGGCTGTCGGCGTCGATGAAGCGGCGGATCTCCTCGACGGACTGGTTGGCCGCGATGAGCTCGCCGCGGGTCGGCGTGTCGATGCCGTAGTGGCACGTGTTCATCGTCGGAGGCGACGACACCCGGACGTGGACCTCGCGGGCGCCGGCCTCGCGGATCATCTTCACGATCTTTCGGGAGGTGGTCCCCCGGACGATGGAGTCGTCCACGAGCACGACGCGCTTGCCCTCGACGACTTCCCGGACGGGGTTCAACTTCACCTTCACGCCGAAGTGGCGGATCGCCTGCTTCGGCTCGATGAACGTGCGCCCCACGTAGTGGTTGCGCACGAGCCCCAGGGCGAACGGGATTCCGGACTCCTCCGCGAAGCCGAGGGCCGCGTACATCCCGGAGTCCGGGACCGGCACCACCACGTCGGCGTCGGCGGGATGCTCCCGCGCCAGTTTCCGGCCGAACCCCTGGCGGGACGCGGCGACGCTGCGGCCGAAGACCATGGAGTCGGGCCGCGCGAAGTAGACGTGCTCGAACACGCAGGGCGTCGAGATCGGGAAGGCGAACCGGTGCGAGGCGATCCCCGCCTCCGTGAGGTGGACGATCTCCCCCGGCTCGACGTCCCGCTCGTACCGCGCGCCGATGAGGTCGAAGGCGCACGTTTCCGAGGCGACCACCGGGGACCCTTCGCGGATTCCGAGGGAGAGCGGGCGGATGCCGTTCGGGTCCCGCGCCGCGAAGATGCCCTCCCGCGACAGGATCACGAGCGAATAGGCGCCGCGCACCTCGAGCAGGGCCTCCGCGATCGCGCCGGCCAGCGTGGGCGCCGAGGACCGCGCGATCAGGTGAAGGATGACCTCCGAGTCGGACGTCGTCGTGAAGAGGGCACCCTTCGACTCGAGGACCGACCGGATCTCCCGGGCGTTGACGAGGTTGCCGTTGTGGGCGAGGCCGAGCGGCCCGCGCCCCGTCGCGAAGACGATCGGCTGGGCGTTGGCCAGGTGCGAGGCCCCCGCGGTCGAGTACCGGACGTGGCCGATCGCGGTCCGGCCGGGCAGGCGCGACAGGCGGGCCTCGCCGAAGACGTCGGCGACGTACCCCATCTCCCGCTCGACGTGGATCTCGCCGTCCTTGAGCGACGCGATCCCGGCCGACTCCTGGCCGCGATGCTGCAGCGCGTAGAGGCCGAGGTACGCCAGGTTGGCCGCGTCCTCCGAGTCGCAGACGCCGAAGACGCCGCATTCGTCCGAGAAACCGCCCCGGTACGCCATTGGAAGGACATCTTAACACCCGCGCTTCGGAACTTAATCCCGCCCCGGCGCCCGCCCGCGCGCGGCGGCGCGCGCTACTGCAGGCCGTCGACGAGGAAGAGCTCGTCGAGCAGGCGGACGTACGCGTACACGTACGAGCGCCCGTCGGCCGAGAGGAAGACGCGCGGAACTCCCGTGACGCCCCCCGTGCCGGCGATCGAGATTTCCTTCCAGGGGGTCCGCTGTCCGGATTCGCGGTCGATCCGATCGATCGAGAATCCCGCCGCGCCGCTGCGCACGAGGACGTAGAGCGAGCGGCCGTCGGGCGAAAACCGGATCGGACCGTCGGCCGGGGCCGACCCGGCGACGAAGGACAGCTCGCCGGCTCCGGTCGGGTACAGGAGCACACGGCGGTCGGGGCCGACGGCCGCCACCGCGGCACCGTCGGGCGTGATCGCCCAGTGCGGGCCCATCGCCTCGGGCGTGATCGCGCGGGGCGCCCCGCCGGCAGCCGGCTGGACGTAGAGCCGCGTGCCATGCCCCGCCTCGTTGGCCGCGAGGACGAGGCTCTCGCCGCCGGGCATCCAGGCCGCGCGCAGGATGTGCTCGAAGTTTCCGGTCGCGAGCCGGCGCGCTTCCCCCGCGCCCGTGGGCAGCAGCACCAGCGCGGCCGGCGTGGCCTGGGGCGTCGAGAGCGCCCACTTCCCGTCCGGCGACAGCGCGAGCGCGTGGCCGTCGCCCAGGCGCACCGCGGGCGACTCGTCGGTCCGGCGCAGGTACACCGCGTAGGAGGCGCCGCCGCCCTCGCCCGTTTCGTCGAAGAGGAGCGTCGTTCCGTCGGCCGTCAGGTCCACCGGGCGGGACCAGTCGTGCCACGACAGGTCCCTCTCGCGGTCCTCGCCCGGCGAGAGCCCGACGATGCCCTCGCGCGAATGCTCCTCGGACAGGAGGACCCGGCCCTCGCGGGAGATGTCGTGCAGCGTCAGCGCCCCGGGCACGCGCGTCACCAGGCGGCGGTGCCCGGTCAGGGTCACCGCGTGCAGGGCGCGCGAGCCCCCCGCCGCGGAGGCCGTGAACCACACCTCGCTTCCGTCGGGCGACCACGCGAGCCCCCGCGCGGTGATCCACCCCTCCGACAGGACGCGCCGATGCCCTTCGCGGTCCACGACCGCGATCGTGCCCGCGTCGTCGCCGCGCATCGGGTGCTCGATGAACGCGACGAACCGCCCGTCCGGGGAAACCCGGGCGTGGCTCATGTAGCCGGAGACCGTTTCGTAAAGCGTCTTGCCCAGGGGGAACTCCAGACGGTGGCGGCCCGAAAACGCCCGCAGCACCGCGAGGCTCGCGCCGTCCGGGGCGAAGTCGGCTCCCTGCACCGCCTCGAGGACCTCGCGGGGACCTCCGCCCGCGAGCGACGCGCGGGCGAGGGTTCCCGTCGTCGAGAACGGGCCGCCCGAGCGGGCGCCGAGCGAGACCGCCAGCTCTCCCGACGGCGAGACGCCCAGGATGTTGGCGGCCGGCAGGGCGAGCTCGGCGGACTCCCGGACCTCCGGACGCGTCGAGTACGCGCGGATCGGCCCGCCGTTCCAGGAGGCGCCGTAAAGGACGGTCCGCCCGTCCGGCGCAAAGCGCGCCGACCACACCGTGCCATCCCGGAACGTCAGCCGCTGGAACGACGGAAGCCTCGGGACGCGCGCGCTCGTTCCCAGGAAGTAGGCGGAGGCGACCAGGGCGGCGAGGGCCGCCGCGACGCCGGCCGACAGCCAGCGCCGGGCCCGGCGCGGCTCGGAGGGAAGCAGCAGCGGCGCGCCGTCGGCGCCGCTGTCGATCTGCGAGAAGTGGTCGCGCACGCTCTTGAGGTCGCGGGCCAGATCGCGCGTCGAGCCGTACCGCTCCTCGGGCAGGCGGGCCATGCAGCGCTCGACGATCCAGAGCAGCGGCACCGGCAGCCTCGGGACGAGCGACGCCAGCGGCTCGGGATCCTCCCGGATGATCGCCACGAGCGTCTCGGCGCGGGTCGGTCCCTGAAAGGCCCGCTTTCCAGAGAGCATCTCGTACAGGAGGGAGCCGAACGCGAACTGGTCCGAGCGGAAGTCCACGGTCTGCCCGCTCGCCTGCTCGGGAGACATGTACCCCGCGGTGCCGACGAGGGCCCCCTCGCGCGTCTCCTCGGTGATGGTCAGGTCCTGGCGCCGGTCCCCGTGGCCGTTGCCGTTGCCGCTTTCCCGCGGGTCGATCTTGGCGAGGCCGAAGTCGAGGATCTTCACGAAGCCGTCGCGGGTGACCATGACGTTCTCGGGCTTCAGGTCGCGATGGACGATCCCGGCCTCGTGCGCCCGGGCGAGGGCGTCGGCCAGCTGCGCGGCCAGGTTCAGGGCGCGGCGGACCGGCAGGGCTCCCGCGTAGAGGATCTCGCGAAGCGTCCGCCCGTCCACGAGCTCCATGACGATGAAAGGCATCGCGGAGTCGTGTCCCACCTCGTGGATCGTGACGATGTTGGGGTGGTTCAGGGCGGACGCGGAGCGGGCCTCGGTCTCGAACCGGGACAGGCGGAGGGGGTCGAGCGAGAGCTCGCCCGAGAGCGCCTTGACCGCCACGTCGCGGCCGAGACGGGTGTCCCGGGCCCGGTAAACTTCCCCCATCCCGCCCGCGCCGAGGCGCGCGACGATCTCGTATTGTCCGAGCCGAGTCCCCGCGGAGATCTGCATTGGCCCCTTAAGACCGTCCCGGATTCATGTTCAAGATACGTGCCCGCCGGGCCAGAGTTCGGCTCGGACGTACGAAATCCCGGATCCGCGCTGCCGGAGCCCCATCCCGGGGGACCGGCCCGGCCGGCCGGTCATCCCGGCCCCCGCCCGCATCCTAGTCAAGGAACGTCTCCGTCGAGCGGCCCGCATCGAAGGAGCGGAAAGTCAGGGCCGCCGGACCCACCCGGAGGGGGTCGCCGTCCCGCAGGGACTCCGACGAGGCGATCCTCGCTCCGCGCAGCCACGTGCCGTTCTTGCTGCCGAGGTCCTCGAGGACCGCGCGTCCGCCGTCGATGACGATCCGGGCATGGTGCCGCGAGACCGTGGCGTCGTCGACGACCACGGTTCCCGAGGGGTCGCGCCCGAGGAGGTTCTCTCCCTCCGCGAGCGGGACCTCGCGCGGTCCCCACACGAGCCGGAAGATGGCGCCTTCGTCCGCGACGCGCGCGGCTCCGTCCGAGAACGCGTACCCGAATCCGTGCACCGTGCGCAGGAAGCGCGGCTCGCGCGCGTCCTCGCAGATGCCGCGCCGGATCTCCGCCACGAGGCCGGACAGGCTCGCCTCGGTGACGAAGGCGTCGGGCCAGAGGACGCGCAGAAGCTCGTCCTTCGAAACGGCGCGCGGGCGGCGCGCGACGAGGAGCTGCAGCAGGTCGAAGGCGTGCGGCGACAGGTGCACGGAGCCGTCGCCGCGGCGGACCTCGCGCCGCGTCGCGTCGAACGTGCACTCGCCGAATCGGATCTTCATCTCACGACCTCACGAAAAAGCCATGAAATTCGCAGCGGACCTTCAAGACCTCGGAACGCCCTCGGCGCGATCGTCAGTGATAGCGGAGAAGGCGTCCCGGGAATTCCCGATCGGGCGCTCTTCGACGCGGGAGAGGCCCGATGGACGCGCCGACCCGGAAGCCCGTCTCCACGCGGTGCCGGACCCTCGCGCTCGCGGCCGCCGCAGCCGTGCTCGCCGCGCGGGCGCGCGCCGAGTCCACCAACGCGCTTCCGCCGGCCGGCGCCCCGAGTCTCGCCGTCCCGTTCTTCGTGGACGCGCGCCTCGGCGACGGCCTGCGCGAGTCGCTCGAGGAAGCGGCGCGGCGGCTGTCCGACAGCCGGTGCCAGGAGGTGCTCGCGGACTTCTCCGACGGCGAGGGCCACCGCCTCGACCAGAACCTGCAGGCCACCGGGCAGACGCTGCCCGCGTACCTCGGCTACGTCCTCTTCTACGACGGAGGCTCGACGGGACCGTGCGAGAACGAGCGCGTGCTCGCGTGGACATCGCCCGGCAGCCGCGCGGTGCGCGTGTGCCGGACCCAGTTCGCGCACTGGCAGCGCGCGGACCGCGGGTACACCGCGAACATCGTCATCCACGAGGCGCTCCACACACTCGGCCTCGGCGAGGGCCCGCCCTCCTCCGCCGCCATCACGAAGAAGGTCGCGGAGCGCTGCGGGAACTGAGAGCGCGGCCGTTCGTCAGAGCCCGGACACGAACCCGGCCACGGCCCGGGCGAACGCCTCGGGCTGCTCCCGCTGCGGAAGGTGTCCCGCGTCCGGAAGGACGACGAGCCGCGACCCGGCGATCCGCCGCGTCAACCGCCGCCCCTCTTCGACGGGGATGAGCCGGTCCTTCTCGCCCCACACGATCAGAGTCGGAACCCTGACCCGCTCCTCGAGGCCCCGGAACCGTCCGGGATCCGACCGGATCGCATGGAGGGCCGCGAACCGCGTGCCCCGCACCGTCAGCGGCGCCCAGGCGTCGTCGATCGCGTGCTCCGTGACCCGCGCGGCGTCGGCGAACAGCCACGCCCGCAATCCGTGCGCGACGAGGGGGCGCGCGACGACGGCCATCGCCGCCTCCCCGACGCCGCGGGCCCGTAGCATGCGGACGGGCCAGGCGATCGGCGCCGTCGAAGTCGCCGGATCCACCAGGACGAGCGCCTCGACGCGCTCGGGATGGTCCGCCGCGACGAGCATCGAGGCCGCGCCCCCGAGCGAGTTGCCGACGAAGACGGCGCGCGCGAACCCCCGCGCGTCGAGGAAGTCGACGAGGGACCGCGCTTCCCCGCCGACCGTGTAGTCGAACGGTCGCGGCCGGTCCGAGGCGCCGAAGCCGGGAAGGTCCACCGCGATCGCGAGCCGCCCCGCCGCCGCCGGCGCGAGGACGTCCTCCCACGTCGCCGACGATGCCAGGTGGCCGTGGACGAAGACGACGGGGTTTCCGGCGCCCGCCGCCTCGCGCGAACGCCAGCGCACGCCCTTCACGAGCGTGTCGCGCTGCCCGGGCCCGGGCGACGGAAGAACGGAAGGGTGCTCCAGGAGACGGATTATGGGCGATCCCGATACACTCGCGCCGTGCCGACCTGGAAAGTCACGCTCGAGTACGACGGGACGCGCTACCGGGGGTGGCAGTCGCAGAAGAACACCGACCGGACGGTCCAGGGCATGTTCCTGCGCGCGGCGCAGGAGCTGCTCGGGGCCGACGCGGCGTGCGGCGGCTCGGGGCGCACCGACGCCGGCGTCCATGCGCTCGCGCAGGTGGCGCACCTGAAGGCCCACAAGGCGATGCCCGAGGCCGAGATCGCCTGGGGCCTCAACGAGCGCCTTCCCGCCGACATCAACGTGCTCGCGGTCGAGAAGGCGCCTCCCCGCTTCCACGCGCGGCACGACGCGAAGAGCCGGACCTACCTGTACCGCATCTCGAAGCGCCGCACGGCGTTCGAGAAGCCCTTCGTCTGGTGGGTCAAGGACCGCCTGAACGCTCCCGCCATGCGCGACGCCGCGCGGTTCTTCGGGGGCCGCCACGACTTCGCGTCGTTCTGCGAAAACCCCGAGGGCCAGGACTCCACGCTCGTCGTCGTCGAGAAGTGCGAAGTCCTCGACGCGGGCGACGAGCTCCACTTCCGGATCACGGCCTCGCACTTCCTCTGGAAGATGGTCCGGCGCCTCGCGGGCGCGCTCGTCGAGGTCGGACGGGGGAACCTCGACGCGGCCGGGATCGAAAAGCTCCTGCGCGAAAAGTCGGCGGCCCCCGCGAAATGGACCGCCCCGCCGTCGGGGCTGTTCCTGGAGCGGGTGGTCTATTGAGCGCGGACGCCTGGGATCCCGCGACCTACGGGCGATTCGCCGACGAACGCGCCCGGCCGTTCTTCGACCTCCTCGACCTCGTCGCGCCGATTCCGGGGGGCCGGGCGGTCGATCTCGGGTGCGGGACGGGAGAGCTCACGGCCGAGCTCCACCGGCGCACCGGCGCCGCGGAAACCCTCGGAGTCGACTCGTCCGAGGCGATGCTCGCCAAGGCCGCGCCGCACGCCGGCGGCGGCCTGCGTTTCGAGCGCGGCGACATCGCGGAGTTCGCGCCCGCCGAGCCGTTCGACCTCGTCTTCTCGAACGCCGCCTACCACTGGCTTCCCGATCATCCGGCGCTGCTCTCCCGGCTGACGCAGGCGGTCAAGCCCGGCGGACAGCTCGCCTTCCAGGTGCCCGACAATTTCGGCCACCCGTCCCACGTCGCCGCGGAGGCGACCGCGGCCGAGGAGCCGTTCGCGCGCGCCCTCGGCGGAACCGCGCACCCGCGCCACGTGCTCGCTCCCGAGACCTACGCGTCGATCCTCGACCTGCTGGGCTACGGCGAGCAGACGGTGCGTCTCCAGGTCTACGGACATCACCTCGGCTCGCGCGAGGACGTCGTGACGTGGGTCGAGGGCTCGCTCCTCTCCGAGTACCGGCGGCGTCTTCCGTCCGAGCTCTACGCGCGGTTCGTCGAGCGCTACCGCGAGCGGCTCTTCGCGATGATCCCGGACGAGCGGCCGTTCTTCTTCACGTTCCGCCGCATCCTGGCCCGCGCGCGGCGCTGAGGCCGCGCGTCGCCTCGGCGCCTTCGCACCCTACCGGACGTCGGCCGATTCGAGGGCGCGGGCGAAGGCGGTGCGCCAGAGCTGGGCCAGCTCGGCGACGGGCTCGTCGACGAGCTGGCGGCCGCGCGCCTCGATGCGGAGGCGGTCGCCGCCGACCCAGCCGGCGGCGGAGAACGGAACGCCCTTTTCGCGCGCGAGGGCGCGGACGGCGGCTTCCTGATCGGGCGCGAACGCGATGAGCGCGCGGCCGGTCGATTCGCCGAAGAGGACGGCGCTCGCGCGGGCGGCGGCGTCGAGGACGATCGAGGCGCCGAGGCCCCCCTGCATCGCGCACTCGGCCAGGGCGACCGCGAGGCCGCCGTCCGAGACGTCGTGCGCCGAGGAAACCAGCCCCTTCTCCGCGAGCGTCGCGAGCAGGTCCACCAGGCGCTTCTCGGCGTCGAGGTCCACCTCGGGGCACGGGCCCTCGTCGCGGCCGCGGATGGTGCGCAGGAACTCGGAGGCGCCGAGCTCGTCGCGGGTCTCGCCGAGCAGGGCGACGAGGTCGCCCGCCCGCCGGAACGCGACGCGGACGTGCTTCGTCACGTCTTCCATCAGGCCGACCATGCCGACCGTCGGGGTCGGCGGGATGGCCCGGCCGTCCGTCTCGTTGTAGAGCGACACGTTGCCCGACACGACCGGGACCTCGAGGGCGCGGCAGGCGTCGGCGATGCCCCGCACCGCCGCCTCGAACTGCGCCATGACCTCGGGCTTCTCGGGGTTGCCGAAGTTCAGGCAGTCGGTGATCGCGAGCGGGCGCGCGCCGGTCGCGGCGATCGAACGCGCGGCCTCGGCCACCGCGATCGCGCCGCCCCGGTAGGGGTCGAACGTGCAGAAGAAGGGGTTGACGTCGCTCTTCATGGCGATCCCCTTCTTCGTGCCCTTGACGCGCATCACGGCGGCGTCGCCGCCCGGCCGCTGCACCGTGTTCGACTGCACCATGTGGTCGTACTGGGTCCAGATCCAGGACTTCTCGGCGACGTTGGGCGAGGCGAGCAGCCGCTTCAGGCAGTCCGCGTAGTCCGCGGGCTCGGCCTCGTCGCGCCAGCGGGCGGGCCCCGGGGGCGCGGGCGGCGCGGCGCGCGGCCGGTCGTACATCGGAGCGCGGTCCGAGAGGGGCGCCGCCGGCAGGTCGGCGACGATCTTGCCCTCGAAGAAGAGGACGACGCGGCCGGAATCCGTCACGCGCCCGATCTCGACGGCGTCGAGCTCCCACTTGTGGAAGATCGCCAGCACTTCGGCCAGGCGGTCGCGCCGCGCGACGAGGAGCATGCGCTCCTGGGATTCCGAGAGCATGATCTCGTACGGCGTCATGCCCGTCTCGCGCACGGGCACCTTCGAGAGATCGAGCTCGACGCCGCTGCCGGCGCGGCCCGCCATCTCGAACGACGAGGACGTCAGCCCCGCGGCGCCCATGTCCTGGATGCCGATGACGGCGTCGGTCTGGAAGAGCTCGAGGCACGCCTCCATGAGCAGCTTCTCGGTGAACGGGTCGCCCACCTGGACGGTCGGCCGCTTCTGCTTGGCCTCGTCGGCGGCGAACTCCTCGGACGCCATCGTCGCGCCGTGGATGCCGTCGCGGCCGGTCTTCGAGCCGACGTAGACGACGGGGTTGCCCGCCCCCTCGGCGCGCCCGAGGAAGATCCGGTCGCTCTTCACGATCCCGACGTTCATGACGTTGACGAGGATGTTGCCGTCGTAGCCCTCGTGGAACGTGGTCTCGCCGCCGAGCGTCGGGATCCCGATGCAGTTGCCGTAGCCCGCGATCCCGCGCACGACGCCGTCCACGAGGTGCTTCATGCGCGGCGCGTCGAGCCGGCCGAAGCGCAGCGAGTTGAGCGACGCCATGGGCCGCGCGCCCATCGTGAAGACGTCGCGCAGGATCCCGCCGACGCCGGTCGCCGCGCCCTGGTAGGGCTCGATGAACGACGGGTGGTTGTGCGACTCCATCTTGAAGGCGACCGCGAGGCCCTCGCCGATGTCCACGACCCCGGCGTTCTCGCCCGGCCCCTGGATGACGCGCGGCCCGGTCGTCGGGAACTTCTTCAGGTGGACGCGCGACGACTTGTAGGAGCAGTGCTCGCTCCACATCGCCGAGAAGATCCCGAGCTCGACGAGGTTCGGCTCGCGCCCGAGGATCTCGAGGATGTTGCGGTACTCGGCGTCCGAGAGGTTGTGCTCCCTGATGAGCTCTTCGGTGATCATCGCGCCGTCTGGAGCGCCGCGACCGCGGACGCGAACATCTTGATGCCGGCGTCGTTGCCGAGCAGCGCCTCCGCGCAGCGGTCGGGGTGCGGCATGAGGCCGACCACGTTGCCCTCGCGGCTGCAGATGCCCGCGATGTTGCGCGCGGCGCCGTTGGGGTTGGCGGAGTCGGAGGGCGCGCCGTCGAGGCCGCAGTAGCGGAAGACGACCCGGCCCTCGCGCTCGAGGGCGTCGAGGACGTCCGGAGGCGCCGTGTAGTTGCCCTCCATGTGGCCGATCGGCATCGTGACGACGCTGCCCTTCGGGTAGAGCGCGGTGAACGGCGTGGCGTCGTTCTCGACCTTCATGTGGACGTCGCGGCAGACGTAGCGCAGGCCGCGGTTGATCTGCATGGCGCCCGGGAGCAGGCCCGCCTCGAGAAGCACCTGGAATCCGTTGCAGATTCCGAGGACGGCCCCGCCCTTCTTCGCGAACTCCGCGACGCTCCCCATGACCGGCGAGAACCGCGCGAGCGCCCCCGCCCGCAGGTAGTCGCCGTAGGCGAAGCCGCCCGGCAGGATCACGGCGTCCGCGCCCTTCAGGTCGCGGTCGTGGTGCCAGATGTAGTCGGCCTCGCAGCCGAGCAGGTCTTTGGCGACGTGGTAGCAGTCCTCGTCGCAGTTCGAGCCGGGGAACACGACGATGCCGAATTTCACTGGACCACCCTCACGTCGTAGCCCTCGATCACGGTGTTGGCCAGCAGCTCCTCGGCCATCTTCCGCGCGTCGGCCTCGGCGGCCTTCGCGTCGCCGCCCGCGACGTCGATGAAGAAGACCTTGCCGGCCCGCACGTCGCGCACGCCGCCGTGGCCGAGGCGCCCGAGCGCCGCGGCGATCGCCTTGCCCTGCGGATCGAGCACGCCTTCCTTGGGGTACACCCGAACTTCCACTTTCATGCGTCGAAGGCCTCCACGCCCTTGATCTGGTCCGCGATGTCGAACGGGACGTCCCATCCCGAGCGCTCGAGCGCCCGGCGGAGCACGGCCCGCACGATCTCGGGGGTGTTGTTGGTGCGGGAGAGATGGGTGGCGACCACCCGCCTCAGCTTCGGCCCCGCCGCCCGGAAGATCGCGCCCGCCGACTGGGCGTTGGAAAGGTGCCCGAATCCCCCCGAGATCCGTTTTTTCAAGGGCCAAGTATATGGCCCGTCGCGCAGCATGTCCTCGTCGTGGTTCATCTCGACCATGAGCGTCGTCGCGCCCCGGAGGAAGTCCACGTAAGGATCCTCCGCCCGCCCGAGGTCCGACGCGATCACCAGACGGGCGCCGTCCGCCTCGAAGGCGTAAGCGACCGACTCGGCGGCGTCGTGCGGCGTGGCGAAGGCGCGGAAACCGAGGTTTCCGACCCTCCCGTCGCGGGCGGCGACGATGCGGACGAACGGGGTGAAGAGGTCCCCCTCGAGGCCGATCGCCGACGCGGTCCCGCCCGTCGCGTAGATCGGACAGTCCCAGCGGCGCACCCAGACAGCGGCGCCGCTCGAATGGTCGTTGTGCTCGTGCGTCAGGAAGAGCGCCGCGATCGACGCGGCCGGGATGCCGCGCGCCTCCATGCGGCGCTCGATCTCGCGGGCCGAGAGGCCGGCGTCCACGAGCACTCGCGTTCCGCCCGCCTCGACGACACACGCGTTGCCGCCGGAGCCGGACGCGAGGACCGTGACGCGCACGGGGCTTAGATTAACAAAGATCGCGGCGTTGCGAGGAGGAGCAGGAGGCGGAGGCAGGAGGCAGGAGGCAGGAGGCAGGAGGCAGGAGGAACGACTACTGCTTTCCCGTCGACCCGAATCCTCCCGTGTGACGCGTTGTCGCAGGCAGCTCCGGGACGGGCTCGAGGCGCGCGCGCGTCACGGGCGCGACGACGAGCTGGGCGATCCGCTCCCCGCGGGCGATCGTGACGGGCTCGGAGCCGAGGTTGGCGAGGATCACGCCGATCTCGCCGCGGTAGTCGCTGTCGATCGTGCCCGGCCCGTTCAGGAGCGTGAGACCGTGCCGCAGGGCGAGGCCGCTGCGCATCCGGACCTGTCCCTCGTATCCCGCCGGGATCGCGACGGAGAGCCCCGTCGGGACGAGAGCGCGGGCCCCCGGGGCGAGGATCACGGGCGCGGCGACGGCCGCGCGCAGGTCGCAGCCCGCGGACCCCGGCGTCGCGTAGGACGGCAGCTCGAGGCCCTCGCCGTGGGGCAGGACGGTGACGGGAAGGACGATCTCGGACATGGAGGCGTATGCAATCACACTCGGGAGGCGGGCGGCGATCAGGCTTCCTCGAGGTAGGGCCGCAGCGTCTCGACGACGAGCTGCCGGGCGAGTCCCTTCGCGCTGACCGCCTCGATCCGCACGACGCCGTCCGGCGCGACGGCCGAGACCGGGAACGAGAAGGTCCACTCGCGCCGTGAGCCTGGCGCTCCCTCTCCCGGCGATGCGGCCGCGAGGCGGTCGCCGAGCCAGAGCCTCACATCGGGAGGCCGCTCGTCGCGATCGCCCGACGCCCAGCCCCGCGCCGAGACCGTGGCGTTCTCGACCGTCGCGAGCTCGAGGGCCCCGAGGGGGTCGCGAGCGAGGCGCGGCCCCTCTCCCCCGGGCAGCGGCGGCCGCGCGAGAACGTACAGGTCCTGGAATCCGCAGAGGCCGTACGGGAACTCGAAGAGCCTTCCCTCCCCGCCGCTCGCGCGCGCGGCCGTGGCGCGAACGAAGCCCGGCTCGACCCAGGAGGTTCCGTACTCGGCGCCGTCGAGCCGCGCCGTCTCGCTCACGGGCCGGAACGCGATGCCCGACGCGGAAACCGCGCTGCCTTCGGGCCGGAGGCCCGGGCCATGCGTGCTGAAGAGGAGCAGGCCTCCCTCCGCGACCAGGCCATAGAGCCTCGCGAGCCAGGCCTCGAACCGCCCCTCCGGAAGATGGCTGAAGAACGACACCGCCAGAACCACGTCGAACGCGCCCGCGAGCGTCAGGTCACCGGGGTCCGGACCGGAGACGCAGCCACCGACCCCGAAGGCCTCCGACTGGAATCGCACGGCCGGAGGATCGATCTCGGCGGCCGTGACCTTCGACGGTCCGAGCGCCCGCGCGAAGAACCGGGTGCCGCGGCCGTAGCCGCTCGCGAAATCGAGGAACGACCGCACGCGGTCGAGGCCGCCGAAGCGCCAGGCCACCGCGTCCGAGACGGTGCGGAAGATCGAGGCCGCGGCCCCGAAATAGAGGATCGCGGCGGTGTCGGGCGAGCGGTGCGGCGCGGCGAGCTCGAAGCGGTACATCTCGTCGGAGGGATGGATCCGCGTGTCGAGCGGCATCGGGCCGTTCCCGAGCCCGCGGACGAACCTCGCGACCTCCTCGGACGCGCAGGGATCGAACGGGCCGGCGCTCACCATGACGGTGGGCAATGCTAGCAGGGCCCCTGCCGTCCCTCCGCTCACTCTGCCGTTCGCGTCGCCACACTACTCCTGAACGCACGCGAACGCGAAGCGGAGGGTCAGGCGTCCGGTCGAGCCCGCATCCGGAGGAGCCGGACGCCGGTGCGCCGCAGGCGCAGACCCGGAGCGCAGCGCGAGCGACGGTTAGAGCGCGCCGGCGAGGTCGGCCGCGGTGAGCGACAGCCGGCCGACGCCGCCGACGACCGAGACCGACAGCGAGCGGCCGTCGAGGACGCGGGCGGCTTCTTCGCCGACCTCGTCGGCCGTCACCGCCTCGACCTTTGCGATCACTTCCTCGGGCGTCGCGACGCGGCCGAAGTAGAACTCCTGGCGCGCGGCCGACGACATCCGCGAGACGGTGGACTCGAGGGAGAGGACCATGTTGCCCGTCACGTTCTCCTTGGCCCACGCGAGCTCGCGCGGCCGGACCCCGCCGCGCTTCAACCGGCGCAGCTCCTTCAGGGTCACGTCGAGCACGCGCTCGAGGTTCTTCGGCGCGCAGGCGGCCGAGATCGCCTCGTAGCCGCCGAGGCGGTAGGAGGAGAGCGACGACCCGATCGTGTAGACGAGGCCGCGCCGTTCGCGCACCTCCTGGAAGAGCCGCGACGACATCCCTCCGCCGAGGACGCAATCGAGGAGCCCCGCCGCGTACCGCCGCGGGCTCGTCTGGGGGCTCGCCGCCATGCCGAGGCAGACGTGGGCCTGCTCGAGACCGCGCTTGGGCCGGAGCTGCACGTGCCCGTGCGGGCGGGGAGCCCTCCCGGAGCCCGCCGCTTTGCGCGCGCCCCGGCGCGCCCGCCCGCGGAACAGGCGATCGATCGCGGTGATCGCCTCGCGCGGCTCCACGCGGCCGGCGACGGCGACGATGAGGTTCGCCGGGACGTACCGGCCCCGGTAGTAGCGATACAGGTCGTCTTTCCGGATGGCGCCGACGGTCTCGGGCGTACCGAGGATCGGCTCCCCGAGCGGGTGGCCCTTCCAGAACGCGCGGACGAAGTTCTCGTGGGCGAGGTCCTCCGGGTTGTCGTTGGCCTCGCCGATCTCCTCGAGGATCACGCCGCGCTCGGTTTCGACGTCGGAGGCCCCGAAGGCCGGCGACAGGACGACGTCGCCGAGCAGGTCGAGGACCTCCGGGAACCGCGCGTCGAGCGTCCGCCCGTAGAACCCCGTGTATTCCTTGGTCGTGAACGCGTCCACGTCCCCGCCGAGGCGGTCGATCTCCCGCGAGATCTCGACGTTCGAGCGGCGCCGCGTCCGCTTGAAGAGCAGGTGCTCGAGGAAGTGCGAGAGCCCGCGCCGCGGCGCCGGTTCGCCGGACGAGCCCGCCCGCACGAAGAAGCCGAGCGACACCGAGCGCACGTCCGTCATGCGGTCCACGAGGACCGTGGCCCCGCAGTCGAGGACCTCGCGGACGAGACGGCGTCCGCTCACGGCGCGAACGGGGACGGCGTGAAGTGCGGGCCGCGGACCGAGTTGGGGTCGATGACCTGGGCCTGGTCGTTGTCGGCGTCGCCGGCGAGGAAGCGCCACTCGTCGGTGAAGTCCCGCCCCCGCCACTGCTTGAGGGCCTGGCGGTGGACCTTCGAGCGGACGCCGAGGATCGGGCCGACCTTGTGGCCGGTCTGCGGGCCGAAGATCGAGGACGGCGTGGGCGTGCGCGCGGCGCCGCCGCCGCCGAGAAACGGGGGCGGGGTGGGCGTCGCGTCGCCGAAGCCGGATCCCGATCCGGGCTGCTGGCCGAAGATCCCGCGCGGCGTCGGCGTCCGGTTCGGGCCGCTGCCGCCCTGGGGCGGCGGACCCATGCCCATCGGCACGGCGTCGGGCGTTCCGGCGATGAGGACGTCCCAGTCGTCGCAGTTGCAGAGGGGGTCCTTCCAGAGCTGGCGGATCGAGCGCGGCTTGAGCCTCTCGAGCTCCTTGAGCTCGGTCGGCAGGCGCCCGTAGCGCTTCTGGAACGAGAGGATCGCCCGCGCGTATTGCTTGCCGCGGAAGATGAGCTCGGTCTCGTTGTCGCGCTCGATGATCGTCGCGATCGAGGGCCCGACCGCCGCGATGAGGATCGTGATCACCGCGATCAGGACGACGACGCCGACGAGCGTGAAGCCGGAAACCGGGCGGCAGGAGGCCGGAGGCGGGAGGCAGGGTCCGGGCCGGCCCATCACCACTCGCTGTAGAGCGATCCGTCGAGCGCCTTCTCCTTGGACGCGCTGTGGACGTCGATGATCCCGGGGGCCGCCTGGGCGTTCGGATCGGCCGACTGGTCCTGGTTGGGGTCCTGCTCCTCCATCGTGATCGCCCAGTCGGCGGCCTTGGTCATCGGGTCGAGCGGGATCTTGCGCATGTACCCGTCCTTGACGAGCACCTGGAGGTCGACGGGGTACATGCCCTTGTCGCCCTTGTACTGGTCGATGACGCTGCGGAAGGTGAAGAGGTCGGCGCGCAGCGTGGCCTCGCGGGCCCGCTTGGGCGAGTCGCGCAGCGCCGGCACGCCGATCGCCGCGAGGATTCCGATGATCGTCATGACGACGAGCAGCTCGAGGAGCGTGAATCCCCGCTCCCCCGCCCGCCTCCCGCCTCCCGACTTCTCATCACCAGTCCTTGTAGTAGGTCCCGTCGAGAGCCCGCGCCTCCGACAGGGAATAGACGTCGTACACGTTCTGGCCGCCCCAGGAGAACGAATCGGCCTCGTCCTGGTAGGACCGCAGGCCCCACTCGGCCTTGTCGGTCATGGGGTCGATGGGGATGCGCCGCAGGTACTTCTCCTTCTTGTCGAGCTGGCCCACGAGCGTGACGCCCTTGACCAGGGTCTCGAGGTCGGGCGGATAGCCCTCCCCGCCGATCTTCATCGGGATCAGGCCCGCGTCCGACTTCTTCTTGTACTGGTCGATCGCGTCCCGGATGAGGCGGAGCTGGTAGCGCAGCTCGAGCTCCTTCTGGCGGCGGAGCGAGTACCGGGCCACGGGCACCGCCATGGCGGCGAGGATCGAGATCATGATGGCCACGATCGCGACTTCCACCATGGTGAAGCCCGCCTCGCCGCGGCGGCCCGCCCGAACAGGGGACGGAAGGGTCACTTCACCTCCACCATCGCCTGCGACGGGATCACGGAGACGCTGCCGAGGTCGACCGGCTCGAACGAGAGCGACGTGCGGCCCGGCGCGATGCCCTTGAGGGTGATCTCCGCGACCGCGCGCGTGCCGGAGAGGTTCTCGATGCCGGGCGTCCCGATGACGATCCGGCCTCCGCTTTCGACTCGGCCCTCCCCCATGCCGGAGTCGCCGCCGAGGATGGGCCGGACGGTCATGGCCCCCACCACGGCGGGATCGAAGCGGAGGTTGATCACGCCCGCCGGCATTCCTCCGGCCGACGTTGCCCGGAGGAGGACCGTCTGCTGGCCCCCGGCCGGGATCGTGACGTAGGCCGGGTCGAAGTCGAGGAGCACCGCCGTCGACGCGTCCGCCGCGTCCGACTTCGAGAGCACCGTGGCTGTGGCCGCCGGCGCTGGCGAGGACGACGACGAGAGAGACGCCCCCTGTGGCGGCACCTGCTGCTGCGGAAGGCCGGGAGCCGGCGCCGGCGCCTGTGCCGGCGGCGGCTTGAAGATGTCGGTCGGAGCGGTCCCCTGCGGGACGACGAAGCCGGGGTTGGCCGGCTGCTGCTGAGGCGGTTGCGCGGGGGCCCGCTGCCCGGGCGCCTTCGCGCCGCCCTGCTGCTCGAACGGGCCCTGGTCGCGGGCCGGGTTCTCGACGCGCGGGCCGCCCTGGTACGAGATGTTCGCGTCGGTGCCGACGAAGTACGGAGTCACGTCCTCCTCGGTCACGTCGGGGATGCGGATGATGTGCGGCGTCAGCGTCAGGACGAGGTCCGTCGTCCGGTGGTCGTTGGTGTTGTGCGTGAAGAGGAGGCCGATGATCGGGATGTCGCCGACCCAGGGGATCGTCTTGCTGATGTCGGACTTGTCGAGACGGTAGAGGCCGGCGAGGAAGTTCGTCTCGCCGTCCTTGAGACGAATGTTCGACGAAATCGTCCGCGTACCGAACTGCGGCTGCGACGTGCCGGGAGCATTTCCCTCCTGGTTCGAGACCTCGACCATGAGCTTGAGCGTCACTTCCTTGTTGTGGTGAACGCGCGGCTCGACCTCGATCTTGATGCCGATGTCCTGGTACTGGTACGACGTCACGGGCGAGGTCACGGCGCCGACGCCGCCGGTCCCGACGCTCTGGAACTGGGTCACGGGGACGGGAACCTTGCTTCCGATCAGCAGCTGCGCCTTCTGGCCCTCGGAGATCCGGAGCTGCGGCTTGGCGAGAAGCTCCGCATTGGTGTTGTCCTTGATGAACGTCAGCGTGGCGCTCGGAAGGGTGAACCCGATCGAGTTGACGGTGAGCTGCTGCAGCTGGCTCCAGTTGAACTGGCCCGCGCCGAGGGGCGCGTTCAGGTTGGTCGTTCCCCCGGGAGCCGGGACCGAGGCGGTGATGCTCCGGGGGTTCAGCTCGATGCCGAGGTCCTGCAGCTTGCCGGTGTTGACCTGGAGCAGCTCCACGTCCACGACGACCTCGGCCACCTGCTTGTCGTTCTGCTCGACGATGCGCTCGGCCACCGCGACCTTGTCCGCCGTGTCGCGCAGCGTGACCGAGTTCTCGGCCTTGTTGATGGAGATGCGCGTCGTCTGCAGGAGCGCGCGCAGCGCGTTGGCGACCTCGGTGACGTCGGCGTTCGACAGGAAGAACGTCCGGATGACGAGGTCCTCGTAGGTCTTGCGGTTCTGGGGCGTGTCGGCGGCGATCAGGATCGTCCGCTCGTCGATGATCTTGTAGAAGTGGTTCTCCTGGCGCAGGAGCGTCTCGAGGGCCTTCTGGAACTCGACGCCCGTGAGCACGATCGAGACGTTGTCGTCCTTGAGCTGCGGGTCGAAGATGACGTTGATACCGGCCGCGTCGGCGAGCGCCCGGTAGATCTGCTTGACCGGCTTCTGCTGCGGGAAGTTGAGGTTGATGGGCTTGTCGCTCGAGGGCTCGAGGATCGGCATGGTGGCGCGCGCCCCCCTGGTCTTCCGCTTGGCCTTCTCGATGCTGGTCTCGGCGTTCTTCTCGGCGTCCTGTTTGGCCTTCGCCTCCCGCGCCTTGCGCAGCTCCGTGGCGGCGTAGTCGTTCGTCGGGTCGAGGAGCGTCGCCTGCTCGAGCTCCACCACGGCGAGGTCCGGGCGGCCGGAGGCGGCGTACATCTTTCCCTTCTCGAAGTGGAACTGGGAAGCCCTCACGCGGGCGCGGGCGAGCGACGCCTTGTAGCGGGAGCTTCCCGGGTCGAGCTCGAGAGCCTTCGCGTACTGGATGACCGCGAGGTCGTAGTGCCCGAGGTCCTCTTCCTGCCGGGCCTGCTCGAACGAGCGGGTGCCCGCGCAGCCCACGGCGGCCGCGACGAGCGCGGCCACGAGCGATCTCTTCAGGAATTGCTTCAAAGGCGTCCCCTTCCGATGTTCCGCCGGCGCGCCGCTCACGGGGTGATCCCCAGCCGGCGCGTCTCGGTTTCCGGAAATCCCACGAAGCCGACGTCGATGGACTCGTAGCCGACCTTGCGGAGTATGAACTTGCCGAACAGCGTGTCGCCCGAGCGCACGTTCAGGACCTGGTCGCCCTGCTGCACGACGGCGATCGGGTGCTCCTTCGGGCCGAACGTGCCGATGAACTTGAACCCGATCTCCGGCGGCCGAGGCGTCGGCGTCGGGGCGGGCGGAGGCAGCGGGCCGATGAAGCGGACGTCGCCCGGCGCCGGCGGGGCCGGCGTCGCGGTCGGAACGGGCTTGCGCGTGGGCTCCTGCAGGCCGAAGAGGTCCCGGCCCGGGTCGCCGCTGCCGCCCTTGCCGGACGCGGGCGCGAAGTCCTCCGCCTGGAGGAACGGCACGTCGTCGGCGTTGATCTCCTTGACGGGCCCGGAGCGGCGGCCGCGCGCGGGAGCGCCGTCCTCGGCCGGTTCGCCGCCCGCCCGGGAAGCCGCGGCCGCCGGGCGCGCCGGGGCCGAGGCCGCTGCGGGAGCCGGGGCGTCGCCGCCCGGCCGCCACCGCACGAGCGCGAGCAGCAGCACGACGCCGAGCACGCCGAGGAGGATCGCCTGTCGGCGGGAGCCGAGCTTCTCTCCGATCCCCATCAGCCCGCCTTGCGCGCCGCGAGCGCGGCGGCCTTTCCGGCCGCGGGCGCCGGGGCCTCCGGCGAGGCGGCGGCCTCCGAAAAGTACGTGAGGAGGTTGACCTGCACCTGCACCGAGCCCGGCTTGTCCGAGTCGCGCGAGATCGCGACGTCGCGGACGACGATCCAGCGCCGGCTCGCCTCGAACGCGCGCAGCAGCTGCTTGAAGCGGGCGTAGTCGCAGTGGACCGTGAACGAGATCCGCATCTGCACGAGCGGCATCTTCTGGACCGGCGCCGTCGTGTAGGAGATCTGGGGCGCGACGATGCCGGTCTCCTTGAGAATCGTATGGATCTCCTCGACGACGGGCGCGAGCGTCTCCCTCTCCGTCCCGATGCGGTGGCCGTAAAACTCCTCGATCGCCGCGGACACGCCGCCGAGGCGCTCCTTCTGCCCCGTCACGCGCGCCGATTCGGCCTCCGCGGCTTCGACGGTCCGCTTCAGGTCGTCGCGCCGCGCCTGGAACGCCGCGCGCCGGGCCTGGGTGCCCTCGCGGTAGGCCAGGAAGAACGCCACGTTGCCGCCCGCGAAGAGGACGGCGGCGAGAAGCAGCGGGAGCTTGCGGCCCTTGAGCTGCGGGATCGTCAGCGTCACCGCTTCACCCCCGGCCGGATCGTCGGGACGGGCTTCGCGCCCGCGGGCTTCTCCGCGGGCTTCTTCTCCGCGGGCTTCTTCTCGACGCGGGCAGGCTTCTTCTCGGCTGCCGCGGGCTTCTTCGCGGACGCCGGAGCGGCCTGGGGCGGCCCTTCGGGCTCGTAGTGGCTGACGACCTGGAACTGGAACGGGTCGGCCGTGTTGCCCTCGGGCTGCATCTCGTTGCGGAGCTGGACCTCGCGGAAGACCGGATCGCGCGAGAGCGCGACGAGCGTCGGCACGACGGCGTCGCGGTTGCGTCCGATGAGCTGGACGTCGAGCCCGACCGCGCCGTCCTTGTCGAACTGGGGCTGGAGCCGCACGATCCCGACGTCGGACGGCAGGGTCCGCTCCAGCCGGGCCAGCAGGCCGGTCCAGGAGAACCGGCGCTCGGCGGCGATCCGCGACAGCTCCCGGCTCTCCTCGGCGAGCGTCGAGAGGCGGTACGACGAGAGGGCCGCCCTGGCGTCGCGGGCCTTCGCGTCCGCGGCGCTCTGCCGGGCCTCGAGGGCCGCGATCTCCGCCCGCACGTCGGCGACGCCCCGGCGGTACCCGCTGAAGAGGCGCACGTTCACGGCGAGCAGCACCGCCCCGGCGAGAAAGAGGAGGGCCGAGACGGCGTAGACCGGCCGGTGGTCGAGAAACGGCCGGCGGGCGAAGTTCCAGCCGGCGCTCATGACCGTCCCTGCACCGCGGCGAACCCGGACAGCAGCTCCGGCCGCGCGCGCACGCGCTCGTCGAAGCCGGGGTCGGCGCCGAAGAGACGTCCCGTGAGCGCGACGGGGCTGACCGGGAACGCAGTCACCTTCTCGAGCTCTCGCTCGGGGGATTCGTCGTGGACGTACACCGCGCGGATGCCGGGCCCCTTGAGCCGCTCCGCGTAGTAGGACAGCGAGAGCCGCGCCTCCTGGTCCTGGTCCTCGTCCGCGCCCGGAGGCCGCTGGCGGTAGAAGATCGGGTCGCCGCCGCGCGCGATGAAGAAGGACAGGGCGCCGCCCGAACGGTGCAGGAGCGCGTAATCGCCGCCCGCCTCGGCGGAGAGCGCCTTCGCCAGCCCCTCGAAGAGCGCGAGCGAGGCGGGCGCGAGGTACCCGACCCGCACGCCGAGCTGCTCGAAGGAGGTCTCGATCGCCTCGATGGCCGCGCGCGGGGTCGCCGCGACGAGCGCGCGCTTCTCGTCCGAGAGGACCGGCATCGCCTCGTAAACGATCGCGTAGTCGCCGGTCAGCGAAGGCATCAGCTTCTTGAGCTTCCAGAGGATCATCTCCGCCCCGGCCGCGCGGTCGGAGGGGATCGCGTCGAGCTCGACGGGCAGGATCCTCGCCCACGAGTCCGGGTACACCACCGAGGCGCGCGTCAGCCGCCCCCCGGACAGCGCCCGCGCCGCTTTGACGGCCTCGGCCAGGGCCTCGCGCGTCACGAGCGGGACCCCACCCGACGGCCCGCCGAGCGAGCCCGACGGGTAGCGGAAGTGCCGCGCCTCCGCGAACCCGGCGGGAGACTCCTCGCGCACGCGCGCGTAGGTGACCCCGTCGTCGAGCAGGCAGAAGACGTGCGGCGGCACGATGGCCTTGAGGAACGGGATCTTCATCTCCGGGTCCCGCCCGTCTCAGTCCACAAAGGTCACCTTGTTGATCTCCTTGAGCGTCGTCAGGCCCTCGAAGACCTTGGCGAGGGCGGCGTCGCGCAGGAAGATCATGCCTTCCTCGCGGGCGGCCTTCTTGATGTCGGCCGCGGGCCGCCGCTCGAGGATGAGGCCGCGGATGCGGTCCGAGAGGTCGAGGAGCTCCGCGATCGCCATCCGGCCGTGGAACCCGGTGCCGTCGCACTCGAGGCAGCCCTTGCCCTCGTAAAGGACCTTGTCCTTCATCTGCTCGGGGTCCAGGCCCGCCTCGCGCATCTGTTCGGGCGTGATGGTCAGGGCCACCTTGCAGTGCGGGCAGATCTTCCGGACGAGCCGCTGCGCCAGGACGCAGTTCAGGGCGGACACGAAGTTGTAGAGCTCGACCTTCATGTTGAGGAATCGGCCGAGCACGTCGACGACGTTGTTGGCGTGGACCGTCGTGAACACGAGGTGGCCCGTCAGGGCCGACTGGACGGCGATCTGCGCCGTCTCCTCGTCGCGGATCTCTCCGACCATGATCTTGTCGGGGTCGTGGCGCAGGATCGAGCGCAGCCCGCGCGCGAAGGTCAGGCCCTTCTTCTCGTTGACGGGGATCTGGGTGATGCCGCGCAGCTGGTACTCGACCGGGTCCTCGATCGTGACGATCTTGTCCTCGACGGACTGGATCTCCGAGAGGCAGGCGTAGAGCGTCGTCGTCTTGCCCGAGCCCGTCGGCCCGGTGACGAGCACCATCCCGTACGGCTCGCGGATGAACTTGCGCAGCTTCTTCTTCGTCTCGTCGTCGAAGCCCACGACCTCGAGGTTCAGGCTCTTGAACTCGGCGTTGGCCGACTCCTTGTCCAGGATGCGGATGACCGAGTCCTCGCCGTGCACCGTCGGCATGATCGAGACGCGGAAGTCGATCGTGCGGCCGCGCACGCGCAGCTTGAAGCGGCCGTCCTGGGGAACCCGCTTCTCGGCGATGTCGAGCTCCGACATGATCTTGATGCGGGAAATGATCGTGCCGTGGTGGCGCTTGTCGATCGGGTCCATCGCCTGGTAGAGGACGCCGTCGATGCGGTACTTGATGAGGACGACGTTTTCCTGCGTCTCGATGTGGATGTCCGAGGCGCGGCGCTGGATGGCGTTGAAGACGACGGAGTCCACCAGCTTGATGATCGGCGAGCCGTCCGACGCGATCCGGTCGATCGTGAGGGTCTCCTCGCCCTCCTCGTCCTCCTGGACGAGCTGCATCCGGAAGTCCTCCGTGGCCTCGTCGAGGACGCGCTGGGAGGACTCGCTCTTCTGCAGGATGTCGGCGATGGCCGCGCGGCTGCCGACCTTGACCTTCAGCGGCAGGCCCACGAGCAGCTCGAGCTCGTCGAGGCGGACGACGTCGGCCGGGTCGGCGCAGATGATCGTCATCGAGCGGTCGGTCTTGCTCTCCGGCACGAAGCTGTAGCGCAGCATCCACTCGACCGGGATCGAGCGGAAGAGGTCCGCGTCCACGCGGAAGGACGGCAGGTCCACGAAGGGCAGGCCGAGCCGCTCGGCCAGGGCGAGCGCCTGGGCCTCCTCGTCGGCGCGCGAGGAGAAGCGCACCAGGTCGGGGACGGGCTTTCCGTTGGACACCTGCTTGGCCATGTTTGCCCTCAGGACTTGATCGCCGACATCAGTCGGAACATCGGAAGGTAGACGGACAGGAGGATCGTCACGATGACGCCTCCCATGATCACGAGGATCGCCGGCTCGACGAACGAGATGACGCGCGCGAGCAGGAGGTCGATCTCCTCGTCGTAGAACTCGGACACCGACGCGAGCATCTCCTCGAGGGCGCCCGAGGACTCGCCGACCTTGATCATCTCGATCGTCAGGTCGGTGAAGATGCCCGTCTCCTCGAGCGTCTTCCAGAGCTCGCGGCCCTCCCGGACCTTCGGGACGACCTCCTTGACCCGCCGCGAGACCCAGCTGTTGCCGATCGCGTCGCCCGAGTTCTCGAGCGCCGGGACGAGCGGGGTGCCGCCGCCGAGCAGCGTGCCGAGGCTGCGGGTGAACTGGGTGATCGCGAAGCGCCGGAAGATCCCGCCCACGACCGGGAGCTTCAGGATGACGGCGTCGAACCACACCCGCCCGGCGGTCGTCTTGAGCCACCGCGACGCGAGGAACGCGCCGCCGCCGATGGCGAGGAACAGGATCAGAAAGTTCGCGCGGAGAAAGTTCGCGATCGACAGGACGACCACCGTCAGCAGCGGGAGCTCCGCGTTGAAGTCCGAGAAGAACTCGGTGAAGCGCGGGATGACGTACGTCATCAGGATCGTGATCAGGCCGACCGACAGCAGGATCAGGATCGCCGGGTAGACGAGCGTCGAGACGACCTTGCGCGAGAGCGCGATGACCGTCTTCTGGTACTTCAGGTACCGCCGCAGCACCGCCTCGAGCTCGCCCGACTTCTCGCCGGCTTTCAGCGACGTCCAGTACAGCCGCGGGAAGAGGTCGCCCTCCTCGGCGAAGGCCTCCGAGATCGACATGCCCGAGTTGACGCGCTCGCGCACGTCGGTGAGGACGCGGCGCAGCGTCGGGCTCTTCTGGCGCTCGAGCAGGATCTCGAAGCAGCGCACGACGGGCAGGCCCGCCTTCAGGAGCGCGATGAGCTCCTGGTTGAAGATGAGGAACTCCCCCATCTTGATGCGGCCGCGGCCCTTGGCCTTCGCGCCGCCGAGCGCGAACCCCTTGCGGCGCACCTCGAAGACGTGGCCGCCGCGCCGCTCGATCTCGAGGCGCGCGGCGCCCCCGTCCATCGCCATGACGGACTGCTCGGCCACGGAGCCGTCGGGCCAGCCCGCCTTGACGCGGAACTCCGTCACGGCTTCTTCTCCGGCTTCTCGGACTTCTCCGCCGACTTCGCGCCCGCGGCGCCCTTCTCGGCGTCGGCGCGCGGCGCCTCCTCGGCGAGGAGGATGAGGATGAGCGCGCTCTTGGAGGCCTCATCGCGCGAAGCGCCGAGGACGAGCGTCTGGTTGAGGGTGATCGGCACGGAGGTCTGGTAAAGCTGGCGCATGAGGCCCGGCTTCCCGGCCGGCTTCCAGAGCTTCGCGAGCGAGAAGGGCGAGAGCAGCAGGTCCTTGCCGCCGCTGCCGCCGGGCGAGCGGATCGCGAAGGTCAGCGTGTACTCGGAGCCGAGCTGGTAGCGCAGCACGCCCCCCTCGACGCCGCGCAGCACGGCCGAGTCGATCAGGGCGTAGTCGTTGAACTGGAAGAGCGACTTCAGCTTCGCGCCGAGGCCGCCGATCTCCTGCGAGATGGACCCGGCCGGGACGTCGGCCCTCGCCTTCACGAGCTTGACGGCGAAGTTGTAGCCGCGCGGCGGCACGTCGAAGGAGGCGAGGACCTTGCCGATCTGCTCGAGCTTCTCGGGGCGGTCGGTCACGGTCATCGCGTTCAGCTTCTGGGTCAGCGTGATGGACGCCGAGTCGGACAGCATCGGCCGCACGAGCAGCGCGGCCTCTTCGACGCGCTTGTGCTTGAGGACGAAGACGCGCACGGAGGCGTCGTCGGCGGCCCGGAGGGGCCGGACGGCGAGCGCGAACACGGCGAGGATGAGAAGAGTCTTTTTCACGCGAATTGCAATCCCCGGCCCCGTTTCGAGGCCGGCCCGGGCGACGGCGCCGCCGTGCCTAGATATCGAGCCCCCGATCCACGATCCAGACCACGCGCGGCTCTTCCCGGCCGGCGCCGGGGTTCAGGTCGTAGACCGTCGCGTGGGACGGCGGCGCTTCGGCGTCGGCCGGAAGGGCCGCCGGCGCGATGCCCGCGACCGAGGCCGGCTCCGGCGCCACGCGCGTCGGGACCGGCACCGCCGCCACCTCGGCCGCGCGGCGAGCCGGGCTTCCCGGCACCAGGAGGGCGAGCAGGGCGACGGCGGCCGCCGCGGCCGCGACGGCCGGGCGGCGCCGCCCGCGGCCCCCCGCGATGCGGCGTTCGGTTTCGATGTGGGCGACGCCCGTGCGCACGGCGGCGAGGATCCCGGCCGCCTCGCCCGCGGACACCTCTTCGGGCGGCGTCGGGCGCGCGAACACAAAGGACGCGTCCTTCGCGGCCGCCGCGTCGCGGCACGCGCCGCACCCCGCGAGGTGCTCGCGCAGCATCCGGCGCTGCGGAGCCGGCAGGGCGTCGGCGAGGTAGTCGTCGAAGCTCTCGCGCAGGATGCCGCAGACCGGGCCCATCAGAGGGTCCTCCCGCGCAGGAACTCCGGGTAGAGCCGCGCGATCTCCTTGCGGAGAATGCGGCGCGCGTTGAACAGGTGGTTTCGGACCGTGGACTCGCCGCATCCCAGGATCTCGGCGATGTCCTTCGTTTCGCAGTCTTCCATCTCGCGCAGGACGAAGGCCGCCTTCTGCTTCTCGGACAGGCGGTCCGAGACGATCTCGAAGAGCCGGGCGAGCTCGCGGTCCTCGGCGGTCCGGGTCGCGCCGCCGGCCGTGGCCTCCTCGCGCTCGCGCACGAGGTGGAGCGTCGCGCCGTGGGCCTTCTCGCGGCTGCGGGAGCTGCGCAGGAAGTCGATCGCGAGGTTCGTCGCGATCCGGTAGAGCCAGGTGTTGAGCGAGTAGCGCTCGTCGTAGCGGTGGATCTCCTTCCACACGCGCAGGAACACCATCTGGGCCACGTCGCGGGCGTCCTCGGTGTTGCCGACGATCCGGCGGGCCAGGGAGACGACGGCGGGCGTCTTGCGGGAGACGAGGGTCTCGAAGGAGAGCATGTCCCCGCCCCGCGCGCGGACGGCCAGATCCTTGTCGGGGAGCTCCCCGACCGCCTGCTTTTCGAGCCGTTCGCTGTAGACGAGTTCCATCGCGCCGAAGAGGTCTCCTCCTGCCGGTTATACGGACCAGCCCCCCTTGCCGTTGGGGGCTTTCGCAGGGCCCTAAGCCATTGAATCTTAAATCTTTGGACGCGCCCGGGCAAGCCGCAGGTGATAATCGAGCCGCTTTGCTCCTTTATCGGGCCCTGGCCGCCGCCGCATTGGCCGCCTACTCTCCCTATGCCCTGGTGCGCTCGCTCGGGGGCGGACGCCGCCTCGGCGACGTCCGGGGCCGCCTCGGAGGGCGGGCCTGGCCGAGCCTCGAGGGGGGCGTCTGGATCCACGCCGTGTCGGTCGGCGAGATCGGCGTGGCGCGGAACCTCCTCGACGCGATCCTTCGTTCGAGGCCCGGAACGCGCGCGGGCGTCTCGGTCACGACGGCGGCGGGCCGCGAGCTCGCCGAGCGGGCCTTCGCCGGCAGGGCGCCGGTGTTCGCCTTCCCCTTCGATCTCGCGGGGCCCGTCGAACGGGCGCTCGAGGAGGTCCGGCCGGGCCTCATCCTGCTGACCGAGACGGAGATCTGGCCCCTGTTCCTCGAACGCGCCGAGCGGCGGAGGATCCCCGTGGCCCTGGTCAACGGCCGGTTGTCGGAGCGCTCGTTCCGGCGATACCGGCTCGCTGCCGGCTTCGTGCGCGAAACGCTCGGACGCCTGGCGCTGCTGGCGATGCAGTCGCCCGAGGACGCGCGGCGGGCGCTCGCCCTCGGCGCGCCGCCCGAGCGGGTGATCGTGACGGGCAACCTCAAGTACGACCTGCCCGCGCCCGGGCCCTTCGCGGACGCGGCCCGGCTGCGCGCCGCCGCGGGGGGCCGGCCCGTCGTCGTGGCGGGCTCGACCGCCGAGGGCGAGGAACCCCTGCTGATCGACGCGTGGGCGACGCTCGACCCGCGGCCCCTGCTCGTCATCGCCCCGCGGCGCCCGGAGCGTTTCGAGGCCGTCGCGAGGCTCTGCGAATCCCGCGGCCTCGTGGTCGTCCGGCGCACGGCGGCCGATTCGCCGGACCCGGCCTGCGACGTGTACCTCCTCGACTCGATCGGAGAGCTCGCCTCGGCCTACGGCACGGCGGACATCGCGTTCGTCGGCGGCAGCCTCGTGCCGCACGGAGGACAGAACCCGATCGAGGCGTGGGCGGCCGGGGTTCCCGCGCTCGCCGGTCCCCACAGGGAGAATTTCCGGGACGTCGCCGCCGCGGGAGAGGCGCGGGGGCTGCTCGAGCGGGTCGACGATGCGCCCTCGCTGGCCCGGGCGCTCGCCGCCGCGCTCGCGGCGCCCGAGCGGACGCGGGAGCGCGGGCACGAGGCCGCCCGGTTCGTCGCCGAGAGCCGCGGGGCAGCCGAGCGCACGGCCGCGGCCGTCCTCGCGCTCGCCGGGACCGCGGCGGCATCGGGAGCGGCCTCGTGATCCTCGCGCCCTTCTCGGCGCTCTACGGCCGGGCCGTGTCGCTGCGCGCGGGGTGGTACGCCTCGGGCCGCCTCGCCTCGCGCGCGCTGCCGCGCCCCGCGATCTCGGTCGGAAACCTCACCTTCGGCGGCACGGGCAAGACCCCCTTCGTCGAGTTCCTCGCGCGGCGCTACCGTTTCGAAGGCTGGCGGCCCGCGATCCTCTCGCGCGGGTACGGGCGCCGGTCGCGCGGGGTCGTGGTCGTCGGAGCGGGCGACGGGCCCCTCGTCTCGCCCGAGGAGGGCGGCGACGAGCCGGTGGCCCTGGCCCGCGCGGCCTCCGGGGTGATCGTGGTCGTCGGCGAGCGGCGCGCCGACGCGGCCCGTCGCGCGGCGGACCTCGGCGCGGACCTCTTCCTCCTCGACGACGGGTTCCAGCATCTGGCCGTGAAGCGGGACGTGAACCTTCTCCTGCTCGACGCGCGCGACCCCTTCGGCGGCGGACGGATGCCGCCGGCGGGCCGGCTGCGCGAGCCGATCGAGGCCATGGGCCGCGCCGACGCCGTGATCTTCACGCGGGTCGAGCGCGGCGCCCCGGGGGCCGAGGCGCTCGCGACGGTGGCGCGCCTGGCGCCCGGCGCTCCGGTGTTCCGGGCTCGCCTGCGGCCGGGAGGCCTGCGCGACGAGAAGGGCGCCCCGATCGAGACGGACGCCCTGGCGACGCGCCGGCTGCTCGCCGCCTGCGGCGTCGCCAACCCCGGCGAGTTCGGAGCCACGCTCGCCGAGCTCGGCCTCGCCCCCGAGGAGCGCCTCGACTTCCGCGATCACCAGCGTTACGGCGACCGGCAGCTCGCGCGCCTGCGCGAGGCGGCGGAGCGCACCGGCGCGAGCTTCCTCGTCACGACCGAGAAGGACGCCGTCAAACTCGCGGGCCGCTCGCCGCTGCCGATCGTGACGGTGCGGCTCTCCGTCGAGGTCGAGGAGCCCGGCTTCTTCGCGTTCCTCGCGTCGCGGCTGCCCCGCCGCGGGGAAGGCCGCTCGTGAGCGCGGAAGGCGCCGCCGCCACCGTCCCGCCGCCGCGGCGGCGCTCGGCCGCCCGGGACGCGTTCGAGCTCGCCGCGTTCCGCGTCGGAGCGGGTCTGCTCGCCCTGCTGCCGCGGCGCGCGGCCGCGGGCCTCGGGGCCCGGCTCGTCCGGATCTACGCGCGGATCGGCGCATCCCGGCGGCGGATCCTCCACGACAACCTGCGCGCGGCCTTTCCCTCGGAGCCCGAGGCCGAGATCGCGCGCCTCGCCCGCGAGTCCGCGGGCTGGCTCGGGACGGCGTTCGTCGAGTTCCTGCAGGTCTCGGGGATGTCGGAGGACGAGATCCGCGACCGCGTGCGCGTCGTGGGCGAGGAGAACTTCGCGGCGGCGCGCTCCCGCGGCCGCGGGGTCTTCCTCCTCTCGGCGCACTTCGGCGGATGGGAGCTCGGCGCGATCCGCGCGGGCCTGATCGCCGGCCCCATCGCCCCCGTCGTCCGGCCTCTCGACAACCCCCACCTCGAGCGCGAGCTCGCGCGGCGCCGCACGCGGTTCGGCAACCGCCTGATCGCCAAGCGCGACGCGGCCCGCGACATCCTCCGCGCGCTGCGCGACGGCGGCACCGTGGCGATCCTCGTCGACCAGAACGTCCTGCCGGGAGAAGGGGTATTCGTTCCCTTCTTCGGCCGGCTGGCCGCGACGACTCCGGCCCTCGCCCTCTTCCAGCTCAAGACCGACGCCGCCGTCGTGCCCGCCTTCGTGCGGCCCGAGGGCGGCGGCCGCTACACGCTCGAGCTCGGAACGCCGATCCTCGCCGACGAGGCTCGTCTGCCCGGGCTCGACCGGGACGAGTCGGTCCGTCGCCTGACCGCGCGGTACATGGAAGTCACGGAGGCCGTCGTGCGGAGCAAGCCCGAGGCGTGGCTCTGGATGCACAACCGGTGGCGGACGCGGCCGGAAGGACAGGAGGCAGGAGGCGGGAGGCAGGAGGCGGGGGCGAAGCGCGAGGCCGGCTCTTGAAGCGGCTCGTCATCGCGCCGAACTGGATCGGGGACGCGGTCATGTCGCTGCCGTTCGTGCGGGCGCTGCGCCGGGCGAGCCCCGGGGAGACGCTGGCGGTCCTCGCGCGCCGTGGGCCGGGGACGATCTACCGCGCGGAGGGCAGCGCCGACGAGGTCCTCCCGAGGTCGTCGTTCGCGGCGGACGCGCTCGCGGCGCGGCGCGGCCGCTTCGACGAGGTGTGGCTGCTCCCCAACTCGTACCGCGCCGCGCTGCTCGCCTTCGCCTCCGGCGCGCCGAGCCGCGTCGGGTACGCGACAGAAGGCCGCGGCTGGCTCCTGACGGGCGCCCTGCCGCCGCCGTCCGGCCAGATCCACCAGCTGCGCGACTACGACGCTCTGCTCGAGGCCAACGGCATCGCTCCCGACCTCGAGCCGCCGCGGCTGCCCGTCGGCGAGGCGGCGCGCGCGAAGGCCGGGGCGGCGCTCGCGGCGGCGGGCATCGGCGGCGGCGCGCCGTTCGCGGCCCTGTGCCCGGGCAGCGCGTTCGCGCTGACGAAGCGCTGGCCCTTCGAGCGCTTCGCGGGCCTGGCCGACGCGCTCGCGGGGCGCGGCCTGGCCGCCGCGATCTTCGCGGGGCCCGGCGAGGAAGAGCTCGGCGCCCGCGTCGCCGCGGCGTCGCGCACGAGACCGCCCGTCGTCGGGGCCGACCTCGATCCGGCCGAGCTCGCGGCGGCCCTCTCGCTCGCCCGCGTCGCGGTCACGAACGACTCGGGCCCCATGCACCTCTGCGGCGCCGTCGGCACGCCGGTCGTCGCGTTCTTCGGCGCGACCGACCCGGGCCGCACAGGCCCCGTCGGCTCCCCCTCGCGCGTCCTCGACCGCTACGTCTTCTGCTCGCCGTGCTTCAAGACGGAGTGCCCGTACGGGCACGAGTGCATGAAGGAGATCGGGGTGGAGGACGCGGCGCGGGCAGTGGCGGAACTGACCGGCGGCCCGCACGGACGCCGGTCATCCTGAGGGCGTGAGCCCGAAGGATCCCTTGAGGGGCCGCAGTGAGGCTCGAAAGGGATCCCTCGCTGCGCTCGGGATGAGTTGACGCGCACCGCTTCGCGGAAGCGTCAACTCACTTCAGCTCCGTATTCCAATACGCCACGTCCAGGAAGTGCCTCCACGCCGGATGGAGCTTGCTCGACCCGAACTGCCCGACCGGATGCCAGCGGGGCTTGCGGGGCGGCGTCACCAGGCGCATCGCGGCTTCCTGAGGCGTGCGGTTGCCCTTCCGGACGTTGCACGACAGGCACGCGCAGACGACGTTCTCCCACGACGAGTTGCCGCCGCGCGAGAGCGGGATGACGTGGTCGAGCGAGAGCTCCGCCGAGGGGAACTTGTGGCCACAGTACTGGCAGCGGTTGCCGTCGCGCAGGTAGATGTTGTGGCGCGAGAACTTGACGTCCTGCCGCGGCAGGCGGTCGAAGTCCTTCAGGGCGACGACGCGCGGCACGCGGATCGCCATGGACGGCGTCAGCACGACCTCGTCCTGCGGCTGGACGGGGATGTCGCACCAGTTCTCGAACTCGTAGGTCGAGTAGTCCGGGAGCACCGCCTTGACGTGCCCCTTGTAGAAGAGGGAGAAGGCCTTGCGGACAGACGTCACCTGCACGGCCTGGAAGACCCGATTCAGCACGAGAACCTGTGAGTCGAGCATGGCTGTTTCCGGGGCGCTCATTATAATCCGCGGCAGTGCCGTTGCCCGTCGCCAGAGGCCGCCTCCTCGAGCTCGTCGACAGCCTCGCCGGCCGGCGGCTGGTGGTCGCCGGGGATTACGTGCTCGACCGCTTCCTCTACGGCCATCCCAAGCGCGTCAGCCGCGAGGCTCCCGTGCTGATCCTGCGGTACTGGAAAGAAGAGAGCCTCCCGGGCGGAGCCGGCAACACGGCCGCCAACGTCCGCTCGCTCGGCGGCATCCCCGTCCCGGTCGGCGCCACGGGAGCCGACGAGCCGGGGCGCGCGCTGCGCGACGCCTTCCGCGAGCGCGGCATCGGGACCGACGGGCTCGTCGAGACGCCGGGGTACCGCACGCCGACGAAGACGCGGATCCTCGCCGGGGCTCCCCACGCGATCAAGCAGCAGATCGTCCGCTACGACGTGGAAGACACGCTGCCCTCCGACGCCGCGAGCGCGGCCGGCCTGGCCGGCCGCCTGAAGGCGGCCGCGGCCGGCGCGCACGGAGCGGTCCTGTCCGACTACGGGTACGGAGCCGTCTCGCCCGACGCCGTCCCCGTCCTGCGCGCGGCGCTGCCCCCGGGGGCGCGCATCTGCGTGGACTCGCGGCACCGTCTCCCGCACTACGCCGGCGTCGACGCCGCGACCCCCAACGAGGAGGAGCTCGAGGAGACCGCCGGGCGGCCCCTCGACGACTCGGAGGAACGGCTCGAGGCTGCGGGCGCGGCCCTGCGCGTGCGGATGGGGTGCGGCAGCCTCCTCGTGACGCGGGGATCGCGCGGCATGGCACTCTTCTCGGGCGGCGCGCGGGCCGAGCGGATCCCGGTGCACGGCACCGACCAGGTCGCCGACGTCACCGGCGCCGGCGACACCGTGCTGGCCACGTTCGCGCTCGCGCTCTCGGCCGGGGCCTCGGCGCTCGAAGCCGCCCTGCTCGCGAACTTCGCCGGCGGCGTCGTCGTGATGAAGATGGGCACGGCCGTCGTCACGCCCGCGGAGCTGAAGGCCGCCGTCGAGGCGGACCGCGCGCTCCTGTCGTGACCCCCTCGAAGATCCTGACGCGCGACGGTCTCCTCGAGCGGGCGCGGCGCGAGCGCGCCGCCGGTCGGACGATCGTCTTCGCCAACGGCGCCTTCGACCTCCTCCACGTCGGACACGTCCGCTATCTCGAGGCGGCGCGCCGCGAGGGCGACTGGCTCGCGGTCGGGGTCAACGCGGACGCCTCCGTCGCGCGCGCGAAGGGCCCCGGGCGGCCGGTCCTTCCGCAGGCCGAGCGGGCCGAGATCGTGGCCGCGCTCGCCGCCGTGGACGCGGTCGTCGTCTTCGACGAAGACTCTCCCGCGGCGCTGATCGCGGCGCTCGAGCCCGACGTCCACGCCAAGGGCACCGACTACACCGCCGCGACCGTGCCCGAGCGCGACGTCGTCGCGCGGTACGGCGGGCGCACCGCGATCGTCGGGGACCCGAAGGACCACGCGACCTCGGAGGTGATCGCGAGGATCCGGGAGGCGGGAGGCGGGGAGCAGGAGGCAGGAGGCAGGAGGCAGGAGGCGGGGGATTGATCGGGCGGCGCCGTGCCGCATCGCGGTCCTCCACCTCCCGATGGCCTCCAGCCCCGCGGGCATGCGCCTCCTGATCGTCCGGCTCTCCGCGATGGGCGACGTGGTCCACGCCCTGCCGCTCGCCGCGAGCGCGCGGGCCGCGGGGGCCACCGTGGGGTGGGTCGTCGAGCGCGCCTTCGCGGGGCTGCTCGACGGCAACCCGAACCTCGAGCGCGTCGTCGTCGCGGACACGAAGGCCTGGCGCCGCCGCCCGTTCTCGCCCTCGACGTGGCGCGGCATCGCCGCGACGCGCGGGGGCCTGCGCGCGTTCGCGCCGGACCTCGCGCTCGACGTCCAGGGGCTCTGGAAGTCGGCGGTCGTGGCGCGCGCGGCCGGCGCGCCGGTCGTCGGCTTCTCCTCGGCGGCGCGGCGGGAGCCGTCCTCCGCGACGCTGTGCGGCGTCCCGGTGACGCCGGCCGACGAAGCCCGGCACGTGGTCGACCGCAATTTCGCGCTGCTCGCGCCCGCCGGGATCCCGGTGGCCGCGCGCGCGCCCGACGCGAAGTACCTCCTGGAGAAGCCGAGCCCCGAGGCGGACGCATTCGTCGCGGCGCTGCCGCGTCCGTTCGCGGTCTTTCACCCCGGCGCGGGCCGTCCCGAGAAGGCGTGGGGCGAGGAGCGGTTCGCGGCGCTCGCCGCGGCGCTCCGGGATCGGCGGGGATTCGCGCCGGTCGTCTCGTGGGGGCCGGGCGACGAAGCGCGCGCCGAACGCCTCGCCGCGCTCGTCCCGGGCGCCGTCCGGGCGCCGCGCCTCGACATCCGGGGGCTCGCGCGGCTCTGCGCCGCGGCCCGCCTCTTCGCCGCCGGCGACACCGGTCCGCTCCACCTGGCCGACGCGCTCGGCGTCGCGACGCTCGCCCTCTTCGGCCCCACCGATGCGCGGCGCAACGGCCCGTACCGCGACCGCCGGGGAATCGTCGCGGACATGCGGGCGGCGACGGACGCTCAGGTGCTGCGGCTGGCGGAGTCCCTTTGACACCGGAGCGCTAAACCCCTACCATTCTTCAATTCCATGGCAGTAAAGCTCGGTGACCTCCTCCTCAAGCAGAAGCTGATCACGCCCGATCAGCTCGAGACCGCGTTGAAGCTCCAGCGGGAGGAGGGCGGCAAGATCGGCGAGGCCCTCGTCCGGGTCGGGGCGGTGTCCGAGAGCGACATCACCGAGACCCTCTCCCAGCAGTTCGGGGTCCCGTCGATCGACCTCGCCCACTTCGAGATCGACCCCGCGGTCATCAAGGTGGTGCCGGGCGAGGTCGCCCGGAAGTACGGTGTCCTGCCGGTGAACAAAACCGGCGCGACACTGACGATCGCCATGGGCGACCCGACCAACGTCTTCGCGATGGACGACATCAAGTTCATGACGGGCTACAACGTTGAGCCGGTCGTGGCCTCCGAGATCGCGCTGCGCAAGGCGATCGACAAGCACTACGGCACGCCCCGCTCGGTCGTGCTCAAGGAGCGCGCGAAGACCGGCGGCGGCCCGACGCTCTCCGCCGACGGCAGCCTCGAAGACGTCATGGCGTCCTCGGCCCTGACGATGGACGACATGGCGAGCGTCGGCCTCGGCGAGCTCAACATGGACGAGATCACCGGCATCGACACCGGCGCCGACGTCGACGTCGTGCGCGGCGAAGAGGGCCAGGAGATCGACCTCACCGACCTGACCAAGTCGAGCGAGTCCGCGCCGATCATCAAGGTCTCGAACCTGATCCTGATCGAGGCGCTCAAGGCCGGGGCCTCGGACATCCACGTCGAGCCCTACGAGAAGGAATTCCGGGTCCGCTTCCGCGTGGACGGCATCCTCCACAACATCATGGCGCTGCCCATGCGGACCCGCGACCCGCTCATCTCGCGCCTGAAGATCATGGCCAAGCTCGACATCTCGGAGAAGCGGCTGCCCCAGGACGGCCGGATCAAGATCCGGCTGCGGGTCGAGGAGCGCTCGCGCGACCTCGACCTGCGCGTCTCGAGCGTCCCGACGCAGTTCGGCGAGAAGGTCGTCATGCGGCTGCTCGACAAGTCGAAGCTGCAGCTCGACATGACGCAGCT
>JAYRMU010000025.1:0-11592 GCA_041912555.1 Thermoanaerobaculia bacterium | reverse complement strand
TGAAGCCCGAGAACCTCTTCGTGTCGAAGGACGGCCACGTCAAGATCCTGGACTTCGGGCTGGCGAAGAAGACCGAGGTGGTCGGGCCGGAAGAGCAGACGAGCGCCCCGACCGGGTCGGGCCACACGGAGCCCGGAACGGTCATGGGGACGGCGGGCTACATGTCGCCCGAGCAGGTTCGAGGTCTGCCGGTCGATCACCGGTCGGACATCTTCTCTTTCGGCGCCGTCCTCTACGAGTTGCTCTCGGGACGGAAGGCGTTCAAGAGGGACACGGCGATCGACACGATGACGGCGATCGTGCGCGATGATCCGCCGGAGCTGTCGGAGTCCGGACGCAACTTCCCGGTCGCGCTCGATCGTGTGGTCAAGCACTGCCTGGAGAAGGACCGCGACAACCGGTTCCAGTCGGCGAAGGATGTTGCGTTCGCGCTCTCCGAGGCCTCGGGTCCCAGTCCCGTCCCGAGCGGCCCCCAACCCATCGCCCCCGCCGCGCGTCGCAGCCGTACGCTCCTCGTCGCCGCCGTGCTGGTCCTGGTCGCCGTCGCAGGCGGTCTCGCCTTCTGGGGCTCGCGGCGCGGTGGACGCGGCGGCGCCGTGCGGCGCGTGGCCGTGCTGCCGTTCGAGAACCTGGGCTTGCCCGAGGACGACTATTTCACCGATGGCATCTCCGACGAGGTCCGCGCCAAGCTGACGGCGCTCCCGGGCCTTCAAGTCATCGCGCGGGCGAGCTCGACGCCGTACAAGAAAACCACGAAAAAGCCGAGAGAGGTCGCCGAGGAGCTCGAGGCAGACTACCTCTTGACGGCGACCGTCCGCTGGGAGAAGAGCGGTCCGACCAGCCGCGTCCACGTGACTCCCGAGCTCGTCGAGGTCTCCGGCTCTGGCCCCCCCTCGGCACGCTGGCAGCAGACCTTCGACGCGGCGCTGACGGACGTGTTCTCCGTGCAGTCGGACATCGCGTCCAAGGTCGCGCAGGCCCTCGGCGTTGCGCTGGGCGCCAGCGACGTGATGCGGCTGTCGGAGAAGCCGACCGAAAACCTCGCCGCCTACGATGCGTTCCTCAAGGGCGAGGATGCGTCGAACGGCCTGGGGGTCTCGGATCCTCCCAGCCTCCGAAGAGCTCTGGCGTTCTACGAACAGGCCGTCGCGCTGGATCCCGGATTCGCCCAGGCGTGGGCGCGAGTCTCGCTCACCGCAGCGATCCTTTACGGCAACAGCGCGCCGACGCCCGAGCTGGCCGAGCGAGCCCGTCTTGCCGCGGAGACATCCGCGAGGCTCGCGCCGGGCCGGCCCGAAGGCTACTGGGCCCTCGGCACGTATCAGCGCCTCATCGCCCGCGACCGCAACCGCGCGATGGAGCAGTTTGCAAAGGGCCAGCGGCTGGCGCCGACCGACGTCAACCTGCTCGCCGCGGTCGCCATCGTCGACGAATCACTGGGTCTCTGGGATGCGGCCCTCGAGCACTTCGGTGAAGCCCAACGGCTCGATCCCCGGTCCGTGGCCTCGCAGCGGCGGTTCGCCGATGCGCTGGCGAGGCTGCGCCGCTACCGAGAGGCGCGGGAGGCCTTCGCGAACGCCCTCGTTCTCGCGCCGACCAATCTCGGACTGATCGAATCGATCGCCATGACGCATCTCGGGGAAGGCGACCTCGGCGCGGCCCGGAAGGTCGTTGCATCGCCCCCGGCCGGCGTCACGCCCGAGGCGTTCGTGGCGTATCTCGCGAACTACCAGGATCTCGCCTGGCTTCTCGACGAGCCCCAGCGGCAGCTGCTTCTGCGGCTGCCGCCGGAGGCGTTCGACGACGACAAAGGCGCCTGGGCGATGTGCCGTACCCAGGTCTACGCGCTGGCCGGCGACTTCCCGAACATGCGCGCCGCCGCCGAACAGGCTCGGAAGGCGTTTGACGAGCAGCTTCGACGTTCCCCCGGCGACAACCAGAGCCTGACGCTCCTCGGTCTCGCGCTGGCGTTCCTGGGCCGGAAGGAGGACGCCATCGCCGCGGGCCGCCGCGCCGCCGAAGCGGAACCACTCACGCTCGAATCCGTTCGGGGCCCCTACTTCCAGCACCAGCTCGTGCGGATCTACATGCTCGTCGGCGAGCCGGAGAAGGCGCTCGACCAGCTCGAGCCGCTGCTGAGAGTTCCGTACTGGCTTTCGCCCGCCTGGCTCAGGATCGACCCCAACTTCGATCCGCTGCGCAAGAGCCCGAGGTTCCAGAAGCTCGTCGCGGGGAGGTAGACCGGCCCTGAGGATCGGCGTGGACGACCGGTCCGAGGATCATCCCTGCTGCCCGAAAGAGGTTACGGGCACGCCGGGATCGTCCCATCGTGGGCGTCCTCTTCCTTCACCCAGGTCCGCCGATTGATGCGTTTGCGCCTGTTCGCGGCGGCCCGGCGCTGGGAGACTTTCCGCATGACATCACGAGCCCGTGCGTCCAGCCCCGTGCGGGCCACGTGGAAAGGAGTTGTCATGCGCATGCAAGGAAGAGTGCTCGCCGTCCTGGGGGCGATCCTGTTCGCCGCGGCGGTCGTGGCCCTGGATGGCGCCGCCACGATCGATCGATATCACCGGATCACCGACCGCGTCGCGATCGGCGGGCAGCCGACGCCCGGCCAGGTCACGGCCCTGTCTGACGACGGCTTCAACGGGGTCATCAACCTGCGGGAGGAGGTGGAGTTCAACGACGGGCCCCAGGCGCGCGCCGCCCGCGACTCCGGACTTCTCTTCATCCGCGTCCCGCTCTCCCGTGAGAAGCCGGACGACGCGGCGGTGGAGAAGTTCCTCGTGGCGACCGACGACCAGGCCGTCTACCCGGTCTTCATCTACTGTGCGTCGGGCGACCGGGCCGCGGCGCTGTGGATGATTCGTCGAGTGGTCCGCGATGGCTGGACGCTGGCCAACGCCGAGGCCGAGGCCGATCGCGCCGGCTTGCCGCAGGGGAAGATGCGCGACTTCGCGCACGACTACATCCTGCGCCATGGGGGCGGCGCGAGCGGCAACGCTTCCTAGCGCGCGCTCCGCGGCGTTCCTCGTCCTCGGGGGCGGCGAGACGGGGGCGCGTGGGAAGCGCACGACGATGCGCCGCGCCGCGCGGGCCACGCCCTCGCGCCGGCGCACGCCGGATGCGTCCAGATCCGTCGCCGCGGCACGACGCGGATGAACACCGGGCGCGGGCGATCCATGGTTGGACGGCGCTTGCTGGCGGCGGTCGGCCTTCTCGTGGTGGCCTCGAGCCGGACGACGGTCGAGGCGCAGGAGGCGGCGGCGGGCGCGCCCGCACGGCCGGTCGCCGACCGCTTCGAGGCCTCCATCCTGGGCGGCTACCGGTTCCTGGGAAACCTCACGTCCGCCGGCGAGCCCCCTTTTCAGAGCGTGGACCTCTCGAATTCGCCGACCTGGGGCGTGACGTTCGGTTATGACGCATCCCCGGGTTTCGTGATCGAGGCCCAGTACAGCCATGCCCGCTCCGAAGCGAGCTGGACCCCGCCGGGCTCGTCCCAGCCGAGGGACCAGTTCGAGATCGGCGTGCATGACCTCCAGCTCGCGGGGCTCGCGCAGGTTCCCATCGACGCCCCCGATCTCCTCGCGTACGCGGGACTGGGCGCCGGGGCGACGATCCTCGAGACGTCCGGGGCCGTCGGCGACACCGCGAAGTTCTCGTTCAGCGTCTCGCTCGGCGTCAAGCGGTATGTCTCCCGGCACGTCGGCCTGCGCTTCGAGGCTCGCTGGATCCCGGTGTACCTCGGGACGAGCCCGGGCATGAACATGTGCGACGCCGACAACGTCTTCTGCTTCAGCACGGGCGACCGCTACATGCAGCAGCTCGAGCTGCGCGGCGGAGCGACCTTCCGGTTCTGAGTGCTCCGGTCGAGCGGAGCAGGGTCGATGTCGCCGAGCATGCCGTCGGCCCTCGCTCCGCGAGCCGGCTCACTTCGCCATCACCCGGCCGCCCGGCGCGGGCACTGCCAGCACCAGCCGCATCCGGATGTCCGCGCTCCGGAGGGCCGCCCGCTCTTCGGGCGTGTACCCCTCGTACTGGTAGGGCAGGAACTGGAGGGGATGACGCCGGGCGAGGAGCACGGCGCCGGCCTCGGCGGGCACGGGCGCCGGGATCGGGTAGATGTGCTCGGCGAAGAGCAGGAGCGTCGGCGCTCCTCCCGCGGGGCGCTCGTGCTCGGCCAGGCGCCGGAATTCCGCGGGGAAGACCTGCGTGAGCGGCTCGCGGAAATTGAGAGCCGCCTGAGCCAGGACTCCGGCCACGATCGTGGCGGCCAGGAGGCGACGACCGGGCGCCGGGATCCAGAGGCGATCGAGCGCCGCCGCGGTCAGGATGCAGGCGAACGGGACGAGCTGCCGCGCCTGGCGGCCGTAGACGACCATCTTCTCGAGGCCGACGGACATCAGGACGAGGCCGCCGTAGACGACGGCGATTCCGGCGACCCCGATCACGAAGGCCTTCGCGCGGTCGCCCCGCGCGAGCCGCCAGGAGGCGAACACGAACGACGCCGCCCACAGAAGCGTCATCGCGTGCTCGGCATGCCAGAGGTACGCGAAGGGCAGGCTCCAGCCCTCCGCGAAGCGGCCCTGGGAAGCCGTCCGCGAGAAGGCCGCCCAGTCCCCGGCGAGATGCCCGCCGGCCGCGCCGTCCGCTGCGACGATCGCGACGAGGGGAGCGGCGAATCCCCCGAGGGCCGCGAGCGCCCGCCGGCCGCGCGAGCGCCAATCCGACGGTCCGGACAGGACGTGCACGAAGAGGGCAAGAGCGGCGAGGAGCCAGTACCCGTTGTACGTCAGGAACGCGGCGCAGGACAGGAGCCCGCACGACATCGAGCGGAGCGCCGATGCGGGACTTCGCAGGCCGACATACAAAGAGGACAGCCCGAGAGTCAGGGCGGCGTCGTAGGGGAGCAGGTGACGGGCGTAGTAGAAGTCGGTTGCCGCGGCGGCGAGCAGGAGCGCGCCGAGACACGAGGACCACGCGGTTTCGCCGGCCCGGCGCATCACCGCGGAGACGAGCAGGACGCTCGCGACCGAGAACAGCGCGAAGAAGAGGGCGGGGATTCTCGGGTCGGGCCCCGCGAGGCGCTCGAGGCTCGCGGGCAGGAGGCCGAGGACGCCGAACAGCAGGTGGTCGGGCTGGCTCAGCGCTCGCCGGGCCGAGGCGAAGTCCCCGAGCCGCGCCGCCTCGACGGCCTGGCGGGACCGGCCATAACGCACTTCGTCGGGCCAGTAGTTCTGCCCTCCGGACAGGACGAGCGCGATGCGGAGAACGAGCGACGCGGCCAGGACGCCGGCCAGGACCCAACCGGCCGCGCCCGGCGGGACCGGCCGCGCCGGCGTCACGCGCGTTTCCGGTAGAGCCCGTTGGCCGAAACGCGTCGGCCGGTCTCGACCTTCGGCCGCGCCGTCCGCGTCGGCTCGACGGGGAAGAGGCCGAACCGCGCCATGTCCTGGTCGAGCCTCGCCGCGTCCACGAGGACGTGGCGGCCGCCGCTGTCGAACCCCTCGTAGACGTCCGGCTCGCCGGCGATGGCGCGAGTCCCGCGCCCGGTCAGGTCGGTCTCGGGCGTGAACACGGACACGAGGAGCAGCCCGCCCGGCGCGAGAACGCGCGCCGTCTCCGAGAGGGCGCGCTCCCATTCGCCCCGGCTCTGCGCGCAGTGGTAGAGGCCGAGCGCGGCGACGAGATCGAGGCTCGCGTCGGCGAACGCGGAAAGGTCGTCCATGCGTCCGACGCGGACCCGGCGTGCCGCTTCCTCGCCGCCGAGGATCCCGGCCACGCGCTCGCGGGTTCGGGCGACCATGGCCGGCGAGGCGTCGAGGGCCGCGAGGTCGAAGCCCTTCTCCGCGAGGAGCACCGCGTTGCGTCCGCCCGCGCAGCCGAGGTCGAGGACGCGAGTCCGGGAGGGCGTGGGAAAAGCGGAGAGGAGCTCGCGCAGCCGGACGTCGGGCTCGCGCGCCGCGAAGCGCTCGACGTTCTCGGGGGAATCCCAGAAGGACCCGGCCATCGGAAGCTCTGCCCGCAGGCCGCCGCGCGTTGCTGGCCTACTGCGCGACGGGCTCGTCCGCCAGGTCCTCGGAGGCCATGTCGGAATCGGGCGGAAGCCGGGAGAGCTGCTTCCTCACGAGCTCCTGGTGCAGGACTTCCTCCTGCTTGAGCTCCTCGAAGAGTTGCTTCACGGGCCCGGCGATCGGGAGCGACAGCGCCTCGGCGAAGAAGTCATGGGCCTTGATCTCGGCGTCCAGAGCGACGGTCAGGGCCTCGCGAAGGGTCATGAAGGCCCGGACGGTCTCGTACCCGGGCGCCTCGACGTCCCAGAGGAGCGAGCGGTCCACCCGGCGCGGGGCGTCGCCGAAGAGGGATCGCCGGCGGGTCGCCAGCTCCTCTCCGTGCTTGGCCTCGTTCTTCACCATCTGGTGGAAGAACGCCGCGGCCTCCGCGGTGTGCTGGTTCTCCATCTGCGCGGCGAGCTCTTCGTAGCGGTCGCGCGCCTCTTCCTCGACGAGGATGGCGAGGTCGAGCGCGTCCCGGAGATCGAGGCGGGCGAGGTCCAAGGGTTTCGTCGTCGTCATGGGCGCCTCCGGCGCAATCTTCCCACAGGGGGGCCGGGACGGTGATCCCGGCCGGGGGAGCGGGAGGAGGCGCGATCCGCCGTTCGGCCCCGCGTCACGCCCCGCCAGGGATCGTGCTGCCCGGGGAGCTTCAGGAAAGCGGCGTCAAGGGCCGCTCGTGTCGACGCTCGAACGATCGCGGGATCGGCCGGACGGCCCGCGTTCTTTCACGGTCGGCTCGATGCCATGGCAATCGAGCATCCCGCGAAATGGGCCGTATCGGCACCTCCTAGCGACCGCGGACCAGGGGACCGGGGGGGCACTGACGGACGCTGATCGTGCTCTTGCACGGAGCCGGCGGCGGCTTTCTCCCGCCACGGGGGACGGCCGCCGTCGCCACCGCGGACGAAGTCGTGAGAGCCAGGGCAAGAACCAGCAGCATCTTCCTCATGTTCACTCCTTTCAGTCGTTGCCCCCCGGGCAGCACGAAAGGAAATGACGCATTGGCGAGAACCGCCTCGTTGCGTGCGGCCATTCCCGCGAACGCCGCGCGTCAGGCGCGGCGGCGGCTGGGCGCGCGCCGGATCCGGGGCCGGCCGGCTTCCGGCCGAAGCGGGCCGCCCTCCCCGAGAGCCCGCACCATGGGGACGAGGAGCTCGAGGAAGCGCGCGCGATGGCGGCTCCAACGGCCCGGGTAGGGCAGCACGACCCTCGGTCCCCGCCAGCCCGCGCCGGCTGCGGCCCGCTCCACCGTCGACGAAATCGACCGCACGACCGTAACGATGGAGTCCGGACGCAGGCGCCGGATCGCGCGGGAGAGATCGCGCTCGCTCTCCCGGACGGCCGCGCTCCGCGCGCGGCGGCCGAGGCGATCGACAGGCCGCGGGCAGGCGTCGATCAGGTAGCAGCCGGCCGCGCGGAACGCGTCCAGGAACGATTCGTCGGAGAGCCCGGGGTCGATCTCGCGAAACGCGTCGCGGATCGCGCGATAGAGGCCGGAGTCTCGCCGATAGAAGAACCGGCCCGAGGCCGGCGGCGCCTCGCCGACGAACAGAATCCGCACGCGATCCGGCCGATGCCGCCGCCGGAGCCGCTCGCGACGGAGCCGGGCCGCGGGGGTTTCGCTCGCGGCAGGCCTCGAGGCGGAGTCGGGGCCGCGGGTCCTCATGCAGGGCGCAGTGTAGGTCCGCCGGCGCAGGGCCGGATCAACCGTTCGTCGCGAGCGGCCGCGCGGGCAGGCCGAGCCAGCGTTCGAGCCGTGCCCGGAATCGGCCGGAAAACGGCTTCTCCACTTTCGCGTGCACGAGATAGGCCGCGAGCAGAACCGCTCCGAGGGTTCCCGCCATGACGGCGTGGGGGTTGAAGCGCGGGTACGACAGGTTCATGAGCATGAAGCCGACGTTCTGGTGGATGAGGTACAGCGGGTACGTGAGAGCTCCCAGCGACACCCAGCGCGCGCTCGACAGCCGCCTCGTCCGGCCCGTGGCGACGAGGAAGAGGACGAGGAAGGAGACGGTGAGAATGGCGGCGACTTCGGCGCGGTCGAAGGGCGTGTGGAACCGCGCCGACATCTGCGCCGCATTCTCGAGCGCGCCGTGAACGGCGAGCAGGTAGCTCACGGCGACGACGAACAGACCGTAGAAGGATGCGCCCTCGGCGTGGATGACGAAGAGCATCGCGCCGGCGATGAAGTACGGCGCGTAGTCCCGGATCAGGAGGGCTCCGACGCCCGGAATGGGCCACTTCGAGAAGATCAGGACGAGGACGAGCCAGAGGCCGAGGATCTCCTGGATGCGGCTCATCTTTCCCGCAAGGAGGATCGCGAAGACGAGAAGGTAGAAGCGCATCTCGACGAAGAGGGACCAGTACACGCCGTCGACGGACGGAATCCCGATGAAGCCGTTCATCATCGTCATGTTGACGGCGTACTGGCGAAGGGTCGCCGTGAAGCGGCCGCCTCCCGCGACGAGCGTGGCGAGAAACGTCAGCGTGCAGCACGCCCAGAACGCCGGATACAAGCGCGCGGCTCGCGAGGCGATGAAGTGTCTCGCCGAGCCGCCGGACGCCGTCATGAGGATGACGAATCCGCTGATCAGGAAGAAGAGATCGACGCCGAGGTATCCGTATTTCGCGACGGGCACGAGAGACGGATACGGCATGTCGGTGAGGTGGTCGGACGCGTAGCCGCGGAACCCGTAGTGGAAGAGGACGACGGCGAACGCCGCGACGAAGCGAAGCAGGTCGAGCTCGTGGAAGCGGTGCCGCGTCGGACGACCCGGGGCGGTCATGACGCGCGCTCCGGCGCCCCGCGCGAACCGAGTCGGCGGGAGCGAGGCGCGGCGCTGCGCGCCGCGATGACAAAGCGGCGGCCGGGCCCGGGGGCAGAGCCGGTCGACTTCATTTGATTTTTCGGAAGGCACAATCATACGACGGAGGGTGGGTCCCGGGGGAAGCGTTCTGGTGGTTGGCCCGCCGTCTCGAAACCGGGCGGAAGCCCTTGAAACTCAAGGGTTCCGGACGTCTCAGGGGCCCGACACCCGCCGCGGAAGACTGTCCCGCCAGCCCGGCCCCGGGCGGATCCCGGACGGGTCGCCGCGAGACGTCTGCCGCTCGGGGCGCGTCGCCGATCGAAAGACGCGCGACGAGTGAACCTCGGCGCGTCGATGTCGCGATCGAGGATCTTCGCGCAGCGAGGTGGTGGGTCCGTATCCGACGGGCGGCGACGCGTCACGCATCACCTCGCTCATCGCTTCTCGATCTCGCCGAGTTCTCGACCTCGCGACCGACCGCTCTTCGATCGGCGAGGTTGCCATCTCGCATCGACGGCGCGCATGACTCGCGCGTCGCTCCGATTCACGTCGCGTCGCGCGCGGAAGAGGCATGCGAGTCGATCTTCGCATCCAAGAATTTCCCGATGATCGTTGCGGCGCATCGCCAAGAAGTTTCCAAGAGTTGTCCGAGATCCGGGCGAGTGTCCCGATCGTTGTCGACTTCGTCCCGACTTTTTGTGCGTGCGAGATTCAGAATCCCGGAAGGAATCTCCAAGCATCCGCATCGAAACTGCGCTCGCGGGAAAGCGCGTTTCGCGCAAACCCTTTCACTCGTTGCAGATTGCTTTCGCGCGGCGGCGCGAAAAATGTGGCAACGCGATTGCTCTTGGTTCGACGACAGCATCTCGATCGGCGAGAGGCTCCAAAGGAGGAAGAGGATGACACTGCGAAAGCCAAGACGATTCGGACCAGGCCTCGCCTACTTCTTGAACGGGGCGTTGTGTCTGCTGCTCCTCGTTCCGGCGGCTGCGTTCGCGCAGACGACGGGAACGATCGAGGGGCAGATCACCGACCAGAGCAACTCGTCCCTGCCGGGCGTGACCGTGGAGCTCACGGGCGTTCACCTGCAGGGGACGAAGACGGCGGTCACGGCGGCCGACGGCCGCTACCGCTTCCTGAGCCTGGTTCCCGGTGACTACACCGTGACGGCCACGCTCGCCGGCTTCGGCACGGTGCAGAAGAAGGCCACCGTCACGCTCGACGCGACCGTCCAGGCCAACCTGCAGCTGAACCTGTCGACCAGCGCGGAAGTGACGGTGACGGGCGAGGCGCCGCTGATCGACTCGACGTCGACGACGGCGGGCTCGAACTTCTCCGGCAAGGTGATCGACAAGCTGCCGCTCTCGAGCCGCAACTACGCCGACATCGTCTTCACGCAGCCGGGCGTCCAGGCCGACACGGGCGAGACGCAGGGCCGCTCGATGGCGATCTCGATCTACGGCGCGACCTCGGCCGAGAACTCGTTCCTGATCGACGGCGTCAACACGACGAACGTCATCAAGGGCATCCAGGGCAAGGACATCAACAACGAGTTCATCCAGGAAGTCGAAGTCAAGACCTCGGGCTACCAGGCCGAGTACGGCCGCAACACCGGCGGCATCGTGAACGTCATCACGAAGTCGGGCGGCAACGAGTTCCACGGCGGAATCTTCGGCTACTACAACAGCCTGGGTCTCGCCTCCGACCAGCAGAACGTGATCACGGAGCCGTTCTCGCGCGTCGGCAACGCCCAGGTCACCCCGCTCACGGTCAAGAACACCCGCTCGGAAGGCGGCCTCGACCTCGGCGGCTACATGTGGAAGGACCGCGTGTGGTTCTTCGCGGCGTACGACCGCGTCATCACGGGCCAGGCGCTTCAGCCGGTCAGCGGCGCGACGACGGGCTACGACTTCCCGGACACGCTGACGGAGAACAAGTACTCCCTGAAGCTGACGCTGAACCTGGCGCAGAGCACGACGCTGCAGGGCGTTTACTTCTCCGACAGGCAGTCGCAGGTCGGCTTGATCTCGCCGAACCCGCAGAGCTTCAACCCCTTCGCGATCAACGGCCGCATCGACGTGGGCGGACCGGACTACGGCGCGCGCTTGAACCAGCTCTTCGGCGCCAGCGGCATCCTGACCCTGGCCTACGGCCAGCACTCCGACCGCTTCTCGACCCAGCCTCTGGGCCGCGACGTGAACCAGACCATCGACCTCACGACGGCCGTCACGAACCCGGGCGTCTTCGACTACCAGGGCGGCTACGGCCAGGTGTTCGGACCCATCGCCAACAACTTCTCGAGCCGGCAGGCGTACTCGGCCAACTACACGGGTTACGTCGGCAACCACGAGTTCAAGATCGGCGGCGACTACGAGAAGGTCAGCACCCACGGTTCGACCTACTACACGGGCAGCTACCGCAACGAGATCCGGCCCTGCCTCCAGGCGTCCAACAGCACCTGCGACCTCTCGATCGCGCCGTTCTACACGAACGTCCAGGGCGAGACGTACCAGGTCTACTACCAGCACGACTACTTCACGGCCAACGGGACCGACCTCAACCCTCTCGTCACGGCCCCGTTCGAGACGCCGACCAAGCGCTACAGCGGTTTCGTGCAGGACCAGTGGAGGATCACCCCGGCCCTGACGGCGAACTTCGGCGTGCGGTATGACGCCGAGAAGCTCTACAACGGTCTCCAGCAGGAAGCGTTCAGCCTGAACAACGAGTGG
>JAYRMU010000024.1:0-66391 GCA_041912555.1 Thermoanaerobaculia bacterium | reverse complement strand
CCTCCCTCCCTTCGGTCGGGAGACTTCCCGCGCCGCGAGCAAGTGGAAGAGCGTGGCTTCGTGAGTCTTCCCCCTCGCCCCCCGGCGGGGGGAGAGGGTCGGGGTGAGGGGGGTTCGTTGTGCTAACCCCAACAAATGATCTCCACCGACTCAGCCCCGAGTCGCACGCGGCGCGAGGAATCTCCGCGAGCGCAGCGGAGGACGCCTCGCGCCGCGGGAGCCGGAGCGAAGTGGAGGGATCAGCCGGCCGGTCGAGCCCCTTTGGGCGAGCCGCCCGGCGGTGCGCTGTGCGGCGCTGCGCGCCGCTCAGCGCAGATCCCGTAACGCAGCGCAGGCGACGTGGGAGGCGACGGCTAGGCGAGTTTGCTCTTGCGGAACCCGTACAGGAAATAGATCACGAGCCCGATCAGGAGCCAGGCCCCGAAGCGGATCCAGGTCGGGAACGGCAGGCCGCTCATCAGGTAGATGCAGACCACGATGCCGGCGATCGGCACGAACGGGACGAGGGGCGTCCGGAAGGCGCGCCGGCGGTGCGGATCGGTGCGGCGGAGCACCATGATGCCGATGCAGACGAGCACGAACGCGAAGAGGGTCCCGATGTTCGTCAGCTCGACGAAGACGTCGAGGTTGGCGAACGCCGAGAGGAGAGCGACGCCGACGCCGATCCAGATCGTCGTGATGTGGGGCGTCTTGTACTTCGGGTGGATCTTCGCGAAGGACTGCGGGAGCAGGCCGTCGCGGGCCATCGAGAAGAAGATCCGCGCCTGGCCGTACTGGAAGACGAGCAGGACGGCGGTCGTCGCGATGACGGCGCCGAACGCCACGATCCCGGCGGCCCAGTTCATGCCGAGCAGCGAGAAGGCGGCGGCGAGGGGCTCGGACGAGCCGCGGATCTTGTCGAGCGGCACCATCCCGGTCAGCACGAGCGACGTCGCGATGTAGAGCACGGTGCACACCGCCAGCGACCCGATCATCCCGATCGGCATGTCCTTCTGCGGGTTCCGGCACTCCTCGGCGGCCGTCGAGACGGCGTCGAAGCCGATGTAGGCGAAGAAGATGAGGGCCGCGCCGGTGCGGATCCCGGTCCAGCCGTTGGGCGAGAAGGGATGCCAGTTCGCCGGCTTGACGTAGAGGGCCCCGACCACGATGAAGAAGACCAGGATCACGAGCTTCACGGCGACCATCCACGAGTTGAAGTTCGCGGACTCCTTGATCCCGATGACGAGAACCCACGTCAGCAGCAGGGTGATCGCCGCCGCCGGGACGTTCAGCACGATGGGCAGCCCGAACAGGTGGGGCGCGGCGTTCATGAACCCGGGGGTCCGGAGGGCCGTCGCGAGGTCGGTCGTGAGCCAGGGCGGAATGACCAGCCCCACGCCCTTCAGCAGCTCCACGAAGTACCCGGACCAGGACACGGCGACGGCGACGTTGCCCATCGCGTACTCGATGATCAGGTCCCAGCCGATGATCCAGGCGATGAACTCGCCGAGCGTCGCGTAGGAATAGGTGTACGCGCTTCCCGAGATCGGCACGAGGGAGGCGAACTCCGCGTAACAGAGGGCGCAGAACCCGCACCCGACCGCCGTGATGATGATCGAGACGACGAGCGCCGGGCCGGCGCCGTCGTGGTGTCCGCCCCCCGCCGCCGCCGATCCGATGACCGCGAAGATCCCGGCGCCGACGATCGCGCCGATGCCCAGAGCGATCAGCTGGATGGGCCCGAGGGCCCGCTTCATCTGGTGCTCGGGCTCCTCCGCGTCGGCGAGGATGAGGTCGAGCGACTTCTTCCGAAAGAGGCTGCTCATGCGAAAGTGCGGCGGAGAATATCAGAAGGTCGCCGCGCCGGGAGACGCGGGGACGGGACGAAGGCGGATCGCCGCGAGGGCGAGGCCGAGAAGACCGGCGAGGCCGAGCCCCAGGCCTTCCCGCAGGCCCGGGGCGGCGTAGGAGAACTCGACCCGGTGTGTCCCCGCCGGAAGACGCACCGCCCGGAACGCGGCGTCGGCCCGCAGAACGGGCGCGGGGCTTCCATCCACGGTCGCCCGCCAACCCGACTCGTAGGCGTCGAGCAGGACGAGAAAGCCCGGGGCGGGCGCGCGGGCCTCGAGGACGACCCGGGACGGGCTTCGCGACACGAGCCTCGCTCCCGCGCCCTCGTCGGCCCACGCCGCGTCGCGCGCGAGCGGCTCCCCCTCCTCCAGCACGGCCGTCCGGCGCGGGTCGATCGAGGGCGAAAGCGCCGCGGCCACGGCAGCGTCCGGGGCGACGACGACCGCCTCGGGCACGACGAACGCGCGCGGCAGGCCGGCCGCGGGGTCGAGGACTGGAGGCGCATACTCGCTGGGCCGTCCGTCCGGGCCGGCCGCGGAAAGGACGACGGCGCCCGCGCTGGCGAGCGCGAAGGAACGCTGGCCCGGGCGCAGAACGACCTCTTCCGTGCGCGCGAGCGCGGGTCCCGCGCCGCCGACGCCCTCGAGGCCGAAGCGCATCCCCAGGGCCCCCTTGAGCGCCCCTGCCTCGCGCAGCAGGTCGAGGCGAACCGGGTCCGGGAAGGGCGTGGGATCGAGCGGCATGGCGAGGGAGAAATACCGGCGCGGAAAGCCCGCGGAGTCCGTTCCGAGGCGGCGCGACAGCTCCGGCACGATGGCCGGCGTCACGGCGTAGATCGCGGGATCGCCCGTCGGCGCGGCGGCGCGCGCGTGCGGAACGAGGTCGGCGGCCAGCGCCGCCACGCACAGGGCCGCGACGAGCGCGGGGCGCCGGCTCCGGCCGAGCCACCAGGCCAGCACGAGCGCCGAGCCGATCGCGACCGCCAGGGACCAGGACAGCAGGAACCGCTCGGGCACTCGGAACCCCCGCAACAGGGGGAGGCCGGCCACGAGGCGGTAGGGCCCCTTCGCGCCGAACGCGAACGACAGTCCGACGACGCCCCCGGCGAGGCACGCCGCGAGCTCCGGGCGCGCGAGGCCCTCCCGGCGGCGCCAGACCAGGAAAGCGCCGCCGAGAAACAGGGCGTACGGAATCACGCCCGCGTAGGCGGCGCTCTCCGGCCAGCGCCCCGCGCGCTCCACCGGAAGAAAGACCATGTCGATCCCCCGCCCCCGGGCGAGCGGCTGCGGGTCTCCGCCGACTCCGAGCGAGCCCTGGCTGCGCGACGTCTCGGGCAGGAGCGCCGCCGTCGGAACGAGCGACGGCGCCCCGAGCGCGACCGCCAGCGCCGCGGAGAGCGCGAAGTCCCGAAGGACCCGGCCCCGGTCGACGGCGCGCGCGACGAAGGCGGCCGCGAAGCAGCCGACCAGAGGCGCCGCCGCGAGGAGCACGTGGGGCCGCGCCGCGAGGAGCGCGAGCCCGCCCGCGGAGGCGGACCACAGGACGCCGGCGCGGCGCGACCCGCCGGCGAGGAGCGCCAGCCCGTACAGTCCGAGCGGCACGAGCGCCGAAACGGCCACCGCGTTGGGCCACAGGGCGCTCTGCACCATCCGCGCCGAGAGCATCCACGCAATCCCGCCGAAGACGGCGGCCGCCGGGCGGCCCGTCAGGCGCCGGAGGAGGAGGAACGCGGCGAAGCCGGCCAGCCAGTAGTGCGCGAGCGAGAAGAGGTCGGCCAGCCGATGGACCGGCGCCCCCGTCAGCAGGAGCGGAACGGTCGGCGGGTAGAAGAGCGGCGCCTCCTGGTGAAAGAGCGGCGGATGCCCGCAGTACTCGCCGTCGAGCCAGAAGGGCGACTCTCCCGAGAGCAGCGCGCGCTGCGTGGCCGCCCAGACCGGCAGGTGCTCGTAGTACAGGTCGAGGTGGAAGAACGACCGGGATCCCGTCAGGACGGGCCAGAACGCGGCGGCGACGAGGGCCGCAAAGGCGAGGGCCGCGAGGGCGGTCCCGGCGGAGCGCGGGCGGGCGCCGCCGCTCATCCGCCGGGCGGCGGTTCCAGCCGCGCGGGGATCTCCGCGAGGCTGACGATCCGCTCCGCCACGTCGCGGTGATCGCCGCGGCGGTCGAGCAGGAGGGCCTGCAGCCCCGCCGCGCGCGCGCCCTCGAAGTCGTCGCGCAGCGAGTCGCCCACGTGCAGCGCCTCGGCCGCCTCGACGCCCATGCGCTCGCAGGTCCGCCGGAAGATCTCGGCGCCGGGCTTGCCGGTCTCCTCGATGGCGGAGACCGAGACCGTGCGGAAGTACCGCGACAGGTCCTGTTCCTCGAGCAGGCGCGGCAGGTGCGAGTCCCAGTTGGACACGACCGCCAGGGGGATTCCCCGCGCGGCGAGACCGTCGAGCGTGGGCCGGACGTCCTCGTAGACGGCCCACACGCCGGGCTGCCGGAAGTGGAGGGCGAGCCGGCCAAAGGCCTCCTCCGAAAGCGGACCTCCGTCGAGCAGGAGCCGGACCCGGCGGAGGAAGTCGCGCCAGAACTCCGGCTCGCCGCGGACTCCGCCGTAACGGTCGCCCGGCTTCTCGCGCTGGATCTCGATCCAGGTCGCCGTCAGGGCGTTGCGCAGCTCGAGCGGCGTGAAACGGGCGCCGTCATCGGCGAAGATCCGCCCGTAGACCTCCTCCACCGGAGGATCGGGATAGAGCAGCGTCGCGCCGGCGTCGAAGAAGACGGCCCGGATCCCGTTCAGCAGACGAGCGCGTTCTCCCGCATCACGCCGTCGAGAGCCCGGTTCAGGGCGTCGCAGCACCGCCGCGCCGCGGCCAGGGCCGCCGCGCGCGCTTCCGTGGTGTCGGCGATCCGTCCGAGCGCCTCGCGCTCCACCTGCCGGTGCCACACGTCGGCCTTCTCGTGGACCGAGAAGAAGCGGGTGGCGTCGTCCTCGACGATGCCGTAGAAGGCGTTGAGGCCCTCCCGCTTGGTCCTGGAGACCTCGGGGATCTGCGATTCGTAGGCGTAGAGCGCGGCGAGGCCCTCGGCCACGGAGCCCTCGCGCGTGGCGCGGCGGAACTCGGCGATCGTCTCGGCGACTTCCGGCGTGCGCGGAGAGGCGGAGAGCTCCGACTCCGGGGCGCCGAGCGCGGTCGCGAAACGGCGCCAGAGGGCCGGGTGGTTCTGGCTCCCCCGCTCCTCCTCGATCAGGTTCTCGAGCAGCTCCTGCCGCAGGGCCGCGTCCTCGCAGCCCGAGTGGACGCCCGAAACGTACTTCGGGAACGCCGCGACGTGCGGATAGTAGGAGATCGCGTATTCACGCAGGTTCTCGCGCGTGAGCTTGCCCTGCGACCAGAGCTGGTAGAAGGGGTGATTGAGGAGATGCTTCTCGGCGATGAGAGCGTCGAGGGCGTTCAGAAATTCGTCGCGAGTCATGTCGTTCCTCCTCGCAGTAATCTGTAAGCGGCAATCAGGAGACGCTACCCGAAAAGATTATCAGAGGTTCGAGGCTCTCCCGCCTCCTGCCTCCTGCCTCCGGATTCACGGCATCACCTGCCCGCCGTCCACGACGATGGCCTGCCCGGTCACGGACCGTGCGTCGTCGGAGGCGAGATAGGCGGCGAGGCCGGCGACCTCCTCGGGCTCGAGCACCCGGCCGAGGGGCGCCATCTTCGCGGCCGCCTCGCGGCCCTTCTCCTCGCCTCCCATGTGCCGGAACCCCTGGCGGGCCATCTCGGTCTCGACCCAGCCGGGACAGATCGCGTTGACCGTGATCTTGCGGGGGGCGAGCTCCAGGGCGAGGGTCCGCGTCAGGCCGATGACCCCGTGCTTGGAGGCGGCGTAGGCGCCCAGGCCCGCCACGCCGAAACGGCCGAGCACGGAAGACAGGTTGATGACGCGGCCGCCCTCGGGAAGGAACGGCGACGCCTCGCGCGTGACGCGGAAGACCGCCGTGAGGTTGGTCGCGAGGATGGCGTCCCACCGGGCGTCGTCCGGATCGTCGAGGGGCGTCGGACCGCTCGTTCCCGCGTTGTTGACGAGGATGTCGAGGCGGCCCCAGCGCGCGACGGCCGTGGCGATGGCCATCGCGACCGAACCGCGGTCGGTCACGTCGCAGAGGGTGCCCACGGCCTCCCCGCCCGCCTCCCGCAGCTCGGCCGCGATGCGCTCGCACGCGTCGCGGCTGCGCCCGGCCAGGACGACGCGCGCGCCCTCGGCGGCGAACCGGCGGGCGATCGCCTCGCCGATGCCCCGGGACGCGCCGGTGACGAACGCGACCTTCCGGGCCAGGCGCTGCGCGTCGGTCACGGCGAAATCAGGAGCGCGTGGGAAGGGTCGCGGCGGGCTCGGCGCGCCGGGCCCCCGCGACCTCGGGCGGAAGCGGGAAGTGCACGTCTTCCTCGACGGTCAGCACCTCTTCGACCTCGACCTCGCGGCCTTCCCGCAGGACCCTCACGATCTCGTTGACGAGGAACTCCGGGGCCGACGCGCCCGACGTGATGCCCACGGTCTCGACGCCGTCGAGCCAGGCCGGATCGATCTCCGAAACGTCGTCCACGAGGTGCGCGCGCGCCCCGGAGAGCACGGCTTCCTCGACCAGCCGGTTGGAGTTGGAGGAGTTGCGCGAGCCCACCACGAGGATGAGGGACGCGCGCCGCGCCAGGGCCTGCACCGCGACCTGCCGGTTCTGCGTGGCGTAGCAGATGTCGTCCTTGGCGGGGACGTGAATCTTCGGGAAGCGGCGCTTGAGGGCCTCGATGATCGGCCGCGTGTCTTCCATCGAGAGCGTCGTCTGCGTGATGAAGGCGACCCTCTCGGGGTCCGCGACCTCGACGGCCTCCGCATCCGCGACCGACGAAACGAGGCGGATCTGCGAGGCAGCCTCCCCCATCGTGCCCTCGACCTCCTCGTGGCCCGCGTGGCCGACGAGCAGGATCTCGTAACCCATCCGCGCGAAGCGGATCGCCTCGAGGTGGACCTTCGTCACCAGGGGGCACGTCGCGTCGATCACGCGCAGCCGGCGGGCGGCCGCGGCCTGCCGGACCTGCGGCGAAACGCCGTGCGCGGAGAAGACCGCCGTCGCCCCGTCCGGGACCTCGTCGAGCTCCTGCACGAAACGCACGCCCCGGGCCTCGAAGTCCCGCACGACGTGGCTGTTGTGGACGATCTCGCGGCGCACGTAGACGGGGCCCTCGAAGCAGTCGAGGGCGAGGTCCACGATCTCGATCGCCCGCACCACGCCCGCGCAGAAGCCGCGCGGCGCGGCGAGGAGGATGCGCTTGACCGAAAGGGGGGCTCCGTTGGAGATCATGCTGCCGGGGCGATTCTATCGCCTGTCCGCGGGGCCCTCCCGGCGCGAAGGAACGCGGGGATCGGGACGCCGAGCGTCCCGCCGGAAAAGGGCCCTTTCGAGGCCGCAGACCGCGCAAAACCGCTCTCCCGGCTCCTGCGGGCGCGGACACCCTTCGTTGGCGCAAACGGCCGGCGGGGGCGCCGGGGCGGCGGTCTTCATCGCTTTGCTCCCTTCCCGGAGGCACCGGGCAACAGGTAGTTGAGGATCTGCCGCTCGCAGCGGTCGCGGTATCCGGCGAACGTCGCGTCGGGGTCCTTTTCGGCCAGCCACTGCATCATCAGGCCGTCGAAGATGGCCCGCATCGTCGAGCCCGCTTCCTGCGGGTCCCGCACGGCGAAGACCCCGCGGCGCATCCCCTCCTCCACGATGCCGCCGTCGATGTCGCGGCAGCCGGCGTAGAAGCGCTCGTTGACCTCGCGAAACGCCTCGCGGCGCGCCGCCAGGCCGCAGAAGTCCACGAAGGCCCGGAAGAAGGCCCGGTTCTTCGAGGGCGAAGGGAAGATCAGCGCCACCAGCGCGCGAACCTTGGCGACGGGATCCGTCTCGGCGCCGACGGCCTCCCGCATCCGGCCATGGATGGAGTCGATGAGCCAGGCGAAGAGCTCGCGGAAGAGCTCGTCCTTCGAGTCGAAGTAGTAGAGGGTCACTCCCTTCGAGACGCCGGCGCGCCGGGCGATGTGGTCGAGCGTGACCTCGGAGAATCCTTTTTCGGCAACCTCGCGAAAGGCCGCCTTGAGCAGGGCGAGCCGGCGCTCGGGCTCCGAAGCATGGGCGGTTCTCGTCATGGGCCGCCAATTTAACCGACCGGTCAGTCAGATGTCAAGATCCCGAAGAGCCGCCGGTCCGAGGGCGAAATAGACTCGGGCCGATGCGGATCCGCCTGCTCCACTTCGCCTCGTTTCGGGAGGCGGCCGGCCGGGACGAAGAGGCCCGGGACGTCGCCGCCGGCACCCGTGTCCGCGACCTGTGGACGGCCCTCGGTGGCGAAGTGCCGCTCTTCGCGCGGTTCGGAACCCCGCCTCCAGCCGCCGTGAACCGCGAATACGTCCCCGCCGACACGGTCCTCCGCGAGGGGGACGAGGTCGCCTTCCTGCCCCCGGTGGCGGGGGGATGATGGGGCGGTTCCGGATTTCGGATCTCGGATGACGGACTCGAGCTCCATCACCGCGGGCCCGATCGACCTTGCGGGTCTGCTGGCCGAGGCCAGGACCTCGGATGGGGCGCTCTGTCTCTTCGTCGGCGTCGTGCGCGACCAGAACGAGGGACGGCCGACGATGTCCATCCAGTACGAGGCCTACGGCCCGATGGCGGAGGCCGAGATGGGGCGGATCGCCGAGGCCCTCTCGCGCGACTTCCCCTCCGTGAAAGTCCGCATGCAGCATCGCGTCGGCCTCCTCGCCGTCGGGGAGGCCTCGGTGGCGATCGTCGCCGTGTCGCCCCATCGCGCCGAGGCGTTCGCCGCCTGCCGCGCGGCGATCGACCGCCTGAAAAAGACCGTTCCGATCTGGAAGAAGGAGTTCCATCCCGACGGCTCGAGCGACTGGGTGGATCCGACGGCGTCGGAAACAGGAGGCGGGAGGCAGGAGGCAACAGGCAGGAGGCAGGAGGCAGGAGGCAACAGGCAGTAAGCAGCTCGACTGCGGACGGTGTGATCCAAGGCTCCCTGCCGGCAACGACTCACGGCCTGCTCGCTGCGTACCGCTCGCTCGCCCCGTTCCTCCGTCCTGCATCCTCCGTCCTGCCTCCTGCCTCCTGCTCCCTGCCTCCTGCTCCTCGCTCCCGACTGATGACACAATCCGCGCCAATGTCCCTGGCCAAGGTCATCGGCCCCGACATCGAAGAGCTGATCCGCGAGAATCCGAAGGAGCTCGCCTCCGCGGTGGCCACGATCCACCCGGCCGACCTCGCGGAGCTGCTCGAGGACCTCCCCCGCGAGGATCGCGTGGTCCTCTTCGAGGCGCTCCCGCCCGAACAGGGCGCGGCGGTCCTCTCGGAGCTCAAGGGCGAGAGCCTGCGGCTGATCCTCCATCGCGCCTCTCCGGCCAAGCTCGGCAAGGAGCTCGACCGGCTGCCCGCCGACGAGGTCACGTTCCTCCTCGAGCACCTGTCGCAGCGCCAGCGCGAGGCGGTCATGGCGAACATGTCGCCGCGCGACGCCGCGGAGGTCGAGCGGCTGCTGCGCCATCCGCCGCGGACGGCGGGCCGCCTCATGACGGAGAAGTTCGCCACGATCCGTCCGGAGTGGACGGTCGCCGAGACCCTCGATCACCTGAAACGCATCGACCCCGAGGTCGAGACCGTCCAGAGCCTCTATGCCGTGGACGAGCGCGGCCGCCTCGTCGGCTACGTCTCGCTGCGGCACCTCTTCCCCGCTCCGCCCGAAAAGAAGATCGCCGACATGATGGAGCGGCGCCTGCTGACGGTCCGCGCCGACACGCCCCAGGAGGAAGTCGCGAGGCTGGTGTCGAAATACGACGTCCACGCGATCCCGGTGGTCGACGAGGAGAACCGACTGCTCGGCATCGTGACGGTGGACGACGTCATCGACATCCTGATCGAGGAGCAGACCGAGGACGCCCTCCACATGGGCGGCGTCTCGGCCACCGAGGAAACCGTCGAGCAGGGGTACTTCGCGACGCGCCCGCTGCGCAACGTGCGCCTCCGGTTCAACTGGCTGCTGCTGATGTTCGTGACCGAGACGTTCACGGGCACCGTCCTTCGGCACTACGAGAGCGAGCTCGCCAAGGTCGTGGCGCTGTCCTTCTTCATCCCGCTCCTCATCGGAACGGGCGGCAACTCGGGCTCGCAGACGGTGACGACCATCGTGCGAGGGCTCGCGGTGGGCGAGATCCGGCTGCGCGACTTCGGGCGCGTCCTGTTCCGCGAGGCCGGCAGCGGCCTCCTCCTCGGGCTCGCGCTCGGCCTCGTCGGGTTCGGCCGCGCGCTGCTCTGGGGCTCGACGGTGCCGCTCGCGATGACCGTGGGCGTGTCCATCCTCGCGATCTGCGCTTGGGCGAACACCGTCGGCTCGATGATTCCGCTGCTCGCGACGCTCTTCAAGATCGACCCGACCGTGATGTCGGCGCCGCTGATCGCGACCCTCGTGGACGCGACCGGCCTGATCATCTACTTCACGATCGCGAAGAGCTTCCTCGGCCTCTGACGGACGACGACCCGGCCGGGCCTTTCGCGGGAGGGCGCGGAAGCCGCCTTCCCTCTCCCGACGGCCGGGCCGCGAAGCGGCCCGCTCAGGCCCCGAGCGGTTTCGCCGCGACCGGCTGAAACCGGTCGTTGTCGGGCCCGATACCAATCCTGATAGGATCCCGCGCTCGAAACCTATCGGAGGAGGCCCCATGAGCACGCCCGCAAAGACCCGCGACTGGACGAGCCCGGAGCTCGATCACCCGGTCATCAATTACCGCGCTGCGGACGGAATCGCCGTCATCGAGATGGACGACCCGCCGGCCAACACCTACACCTACGCCATGAACCGCCAGCTCGACGAGGCGATCCTCAAGGCCCGCTTCGACGACGACGTCCACGTCATCGTCCTGCGCGGCAAGGGCGACCGGTTCTTCTCGGCCGGGGCGAACATCGGGATGCTGAACGCCGTGTCGCCGGGCTTCAAGTACTTCTTCTGCCTGCACGCCAACGAGACGCTCCTGCGCCTCGAGCACACCCCCAAGCTCGTCATCGCGGCCTTGAACGGCCACACGGTCGGCGGCGGCCTCGAGATCGCCATGGCCGCGGACCTGCGGATCGCCCGCAAGGACGCCGGCAAGATCGGCCTCCCGGAGGTCACGCTGGGCGTCCTGCCGGGCACCGGCGGCACGACGCGCCTGGCGAAGATGATCGGAAAGTCGAAGGCCATCGAGCTCATGGTCACCGGCAACACCTTCTCGTTCGAGGAGGCGCTCGACCTCGGGATCGTCAACCAGGTCATCGACGCCACGGCCGAGGACTGGTGGCAGCAGGTCATGGACTACGCGCGCCAGTTCGTCCCGCCGCACAAGGCCTCCAAGGCGGTCGGCCGCATCAAGCGCTCGGTCCAGTCGGGCTGGGACCTCCCCCTCGAGTCCGCGCTGGCCGTCGAGCGGGAGCTGCAGCAGCTCCTCTTCCAGAGCGAGGACGCCAAGGAAGGCATCGCCGCCAACCAGGAGAAGCGCGTTCCCCGCTTCAAGGGGAAGTAGCTCCTGAAGACCGACCTCTTCCTCAACGGCGAGTTCGTCCCCGCCGCCTCGGGCAGGCGCTTCGCGACCGTCAACCCGGCGACGGGCGAGACGATCGCGGAGGTCGCCGAGGCGGGCACGGAGGACCTCGACCGCGCCGTCGCGGCGGCCCGCCAGGCCCTCGAGTCCGGCCCGTGGGCCGCCATGAAGCCGCGCCAGCGCGGGCGGATCCTCATGCGGGCGGCCGACCTGCTCGCCGCGCGCGCCGACGACTTCGGCCGCGTGGAGACGCAGGACAACGGCAAGCCCATCTTCGAGGCCGCCAAGATCGACATGCCGGCGGCCGCCGAGTGCCTCTCCTACTTCGGGGAGTACGCCGACAAGCTCTACGGCGACACGTTCCCGGGACGCAGGGACGCCTTCCTGATGACAGTGCGCGAGCCGGTCGGCGTGGTCGGAGCGATCACGCCGTGGAACTTCCCGCTCCTGCAGGCGATGTGGAAGATCGCCCCGGCGCTCGCGCTCGGCAACCCGGTCGTCCTGAAGCCGGCCTCCGCCACGCCCCTGACGGCGCTGATGTTCGCCGAGCTGCTGACCGAGGCCGGGCTGCCGCCCGGCGCGTTCCACGTGATCCCGGGCCCCGGTGCCCTCATCGGCCAGGCGATGGCCTCGCACGCGGGCATCGACAAGATCTCGTTCACCGGCGAGACCGAGACGGGGAAGTCGATCCTCCGCGCCGCCGCCGGCACGGTCAAGCGGGTCTCGATGGAGCTCGGCGGCAAGTCTCCGAACGTCGTCTTCGCGGACGCCGATCTCGAGGCCGCCGCGAAGGGCGCCATCAACGGCATCTTCTACGGCAAGGGCGAGCTGTGCTCGGCGGGCTCGCGGCTGCTGGTCGAGGAGTCGGTCCACGACGCCCTCCTCGCGAAGGTCGTCGAGCGGGCGAAGAAGATGGCGCCGGGCGATCCGCTCGACCCCAAGACGCGGCTGGGCTCCCTCGTGTCGGAGAAGCAGCGCGAGAACGTCGCCCGCTACGTGGAGAGCGGCCGCCGGGAGGGCGCCAGGGTCGTCGCGGGCGGGAACCCCGTGTCGATCAACGGCAAGGGCGCCTTCTACGAGGCCACGGTGTTCGACGGCGTGTCGCCCTCGATGACGATCGCCCGCGAGGAGATCTTCGGGCCCGTCCTCTCGACGCTGACCTTCCGGACCGAGGACGAGGCGATCGCCATCGGCAACTCCACCATCTACGGCCTGGCCGCGGCCGTCTGGTCGCGCGATATCAAGAAGGCGCTGCGCGCCGCGAAGGCCCTCAAGGCGGGGACCGTCTGGGTCAACGCGTACAACTTCTACGATCCGGGCCTTCCCTTCGGCGGCTACAAGGAGTCGGGCTTCGGGCGCGAGCGCGGACACTACGCGCTCGAGGAGTACACGCAGGTCAAGAGCATCTGGGTGGACCTGACCTGACGTTCGCGGGGTCTGACCCCGGAGGGGGTCTGACCCCAGGTCCCCCGGGTTTCGGATTTGTTGGGAGGATTCGTGCTGCACCTCGGGTTCGCTCTGGCGACTCTCCTCGCGGCGCCGAGCGCGTCCGCCTCCCCCTCCGCCGCGCCGCCGATCAGGGCCGTCTTCGAGTCCGACCGGGCCGTCCACCATTTCCACGACATCGCGATCTCGCCGGACGGCGCCCGCGCGGCCTGGTCCGAGAAGCTCCCCGACCGCGACGGCCACGAGTCGCTCGGGGCGCTGTCGGTGAAAGAGCTGCGCGGAGGCGCGGCGCGGCGGCTCACCGCGGCGCGCGACGGCAAGCCGCGCCGCGAGTACGGCGCCGTGTTCTCGCCGGACGGGAAGACGATCGCCTTCCTGTCCGACGCCGCCGCCCCGGGGCAGCTGCAGATCTGGACCGCGCCGGCCGCCGGCGGGCCGCCGCGGCAGGTGACGCGCGTCCGGGGCCAGCTCGATCACCTCCTCTGGTCGCCCGACGGGCGCGCCGTCGCGTTCCTGTTCGTCGAAGGCTCGTCCCAGGAGACCGGCGCCCTGACCGCGTACAAGCCCGATTCGGGGGTCGTCGAGGAGACGTTCGAAGAGCAGCGCATCGCGGTCGCGGACCTGAAGACCGGAAAGGTCCGGTCCGTCTCGCCCGCCGACCTCTTCGTGTACGACTACGACTGGTCCTCCGACGGCCGAACCTTCGCCGCGGAAGCCGCGAAGGGCTCGGGAACCAACAACTACTGGCTCGCCGAGCTGTACCGGATCGACGCCGCCACGGGAGAGACGCGCTCGATCTGGAAGCCCTCGCTCCAGATCGCCTGCCCGCGCTTCTCGCCGGACGGGCGCTCAATCGCGGTCATCCACGGGATCATGAGCGACGAGGGCTCGACGGGCGGCGACGTCTGGACCGTGCCGGTCGAGCAGGGCACGCCGCGCAACCTCACGCCCGGCATGACCTGGTCCGCGCGGGCGCTCTTCTGGCAGCCCGACGGAGACATCCTCTTCCTCGGTCACGTGGACGGAGGCCGCGGCATCGCCTCGGTCAATCCCGGCGACGGAAAGCTCTCGCCGCTCTGGACGGGAGCCGAGGATCTCGACAGCTTCTCTCCCGCGCGCCGCGGCGGGAGCTCGGCGGTCCTCCGGAGCTCCTTCGAGCACCCGCCCGAGGCGTGGGCCGGCGAGTCCGGCCGGTGGGAGCGCCTGACGTCCGTCAACGCGGGCGCGAAGAAGTGGTGGGGCGAGGCGAAGAGCCTGCGCTGGGAGAGCGACGGGAAGAGCGTGCAGGGCTGGCTGCTGTATCCCCTCGGGTTCGATCCCGCCCGGCGCTACCCGATGGTGACCCTCGTGCACGGCGGCCCGTCCTCCGCCCAGCACATCGGCTGGCCCTCGCACTGGACGGGCGTTCTCGCCTCCCAGGGCTACTTCGTCTTTCTGCCCAACCCGCGCGGCAGTTACGGCTTCGGCGAGGCGTTCGTGCAGGGCAACGTCAAGGACTTCGGCGGCGGCGACCTGCGCGACATCCTGTCGGGCGTGGACGCGGTCCTGAAGGCCGCGCCCGTGGACCCGAAGCGGCTCGGCATCGGCGGCTGGAGCTACGGCGGCTACATGACGATGTGGGCCGTGACCCAGACCGACCGGTTCGCCGCGGGCGTCGCGGGGGCGGGGATCGCGAGCTGGCAGAGCTACTACGGGCAGAACCGCATCGACACGTGGATGCTGCCGTTCTTCGGCGCGTCGGTCTACGACGACCCGAAGGTCTACGCGAAGTCCTCCCCGATGGAGTTCATCAAGAACGCGAAGACCCCGACGCTCGTCCTCCACGGGGACCGCGACTCGGAAGTCCCCACGCCGCAGGGGTACGAGTTCTGGCACGCGCTCAAGGCCCTGGGCGTTCCGACGCAGCTCGTCATCTACACCGGCGAAGGCCACGACGTCCGCCGCGCCGACCACCGGCTCGACATCCTCGAGCGGGTCGTGGGCTGGTTCGACAGGTACCTCCGCTGACCGGACCGCTCAGGAGGGCGGCCCGCCGCGCGTTCCCGGAGTCCCGCGGGAAGGTCTAGGGCCCGAGCGCGTCGCGACCGCGGAAGGGCGCCCCGAAAAGCGGGCCGATCAGACACCAGTTGAAGGAGCCCGCCGCGAGCGCCACGATCCCGAAGACGCCGGCCGCCGTCCCCAGGGTCGTGCCCCGTCCGAAACCCCAGCCCATCAGGACGATGCCGGCGACGATCCGGATCCCGCGGCCGAGGGGGCCGGCCATGAATCGTGCGAACGCCATGGACACCTCCGCCGCCACTTTACTCCGCGGCGCGGCGCGGTGCCACGCGGCTGCGCCGATCCCCGGCCTGGAGTATCTTCGGCGCCGACGGAGGCAGCCCCCCCATGTTCGACCCGAAGATCCTCGCCGGCCGCGCGATCCTGGTGACCGGCGGAGGCTCCGGTCTCGGCCTCGCGATGGCGACGGCGTTCGCCGCGCACGGAGCGAAGGTCGCGATCGCGGGCCGCCGGCGCGAGCGCCTGGAGGCCGCCGCGACGGAGATTGCCGCCGCCGCCCGCGAGGGCGGCGAGGCCGCCGTCTTTCCGGCCGACGTCCGCAACCCGGACGAGGCGGCCCGGCTCGTCTCCGACGCCGCCAGCCGCTTCGGCAAGCTCGACGGCCTCGTCAACAACGCCGCCGGCAACTTCCTCGCGTTCTCCGAGGAGCTGACGCCCAACGGGTTCGACGCGGTCGTGCGGACGGTCCTCTACGGGTCGGTGAACTGCACGCTTGCCTTCGGACGACAGCTCCTCGAGCGCCGGGCGCCCGGCGCCGTCGTCTCGATCGTGACGACGTACGCGTGGACCGGCACGGCGTTCGCGCTGCCGTCGGCCTGCGCCAAGGCGGGCGTCCTCGCGATGACGCGCTCGCTCGCGGTCGAGTGGGGCCGCGCCGGCATCCGCCTGAACGCCATCGCGCCCGGGCCCATCCCGACCGAGGGCGCCTTCTCGCGCCTCCTGGCGAACCCGGAGGCCCAGAAGAACGCCCTCGAGCGCATCCCGCTCGGCCGCTTCGGGGCGAAGGAGGAGATCGCGAACCTCGCGACCTTCCTCCTCTCCGACCTCTGTCCCTACCAGACCGGCGACTGCGTCACCATGGATGGCGGCGAGTGGATCGCGGGCGCCGGCGAGTTCTCCGACTACCGCCGCGTGCCGCGGGCGATGCTGAAGGCCGGGTTCGACGCGATGAAGCCGAAGAAGGGCTGAGCCCGGGGCGGCCCCGTGAAATCCGCGCGATTCACCTCGACCGTCCTCGCCGGGCACAAGGGGCTCGCGTTCGAGATCCCCTTCGATCCCGCCGACCGGTGGGGCGCCCCGCCGGAGGCGCTGTGGCCGGGCCGCCGGGGACACCGGGTGCGGGGCACCGTCAACGGCGTCCGGTTCGAGAGCGCCGCGGTCTCCCGGGCGCGGAGGTTCTTCGTCCTCGTCACCGGCGGCATGACGAAGGCCGCGCGCCTGCGCAGCGGCTCGAGCGTCCGGGTCACGCTCTTCCCGGGGAAGCCCGAGGCCGGCGCGTGATCCGGTTCCTCGACATGACCCCTCGCCTGCCCGTGGCGGACCTCGCGCGCGCGATCGAGTTCTGGGGGCTGCTCGGCTTCCGGGTGGACGTGCTCTGGCCGGAGGAGTCGCCGACCTTCGCCATCGTCACGCGCGACGCGACGAGCATCGGCTTCTTCACGCCCATTCCCGAGCGGCCGGGCCGGATCGGCGACGCCGAGCTGTACGTCCGGGTCTCCGGCGCCGCCGCGCTCCACGCGGAGGTCGCCGCCGCGTTGCCGTCGAGTGGGGCCCCGAGGTCTATTCCTACGGGAGGAGGGAGTTCGCCGTGCGCGACCCCGACGGGTACCTGGTGATCTTCACGGAGCCGACGGACGAGCCGCCCACGACCCACGAGCCCTGAACGGGAGGACGATCGACGTGACCCGCGCTGCCGAACATTCCGCTCCTGCCCCCGACTACGGCCTCGACGCGCCCGGCGTGGTGCGCAACCTGCTCGTGTGCGGCGCCGTGGGCCTCCTCCTCTTTTCCGGCAGGGCGCTCGGCTTCTGGTCGGGCCTCGTCGAGCTCGGGCCGGTCGCGGGGGTCACGATCCGGCTCCCGCTCGACCAGATGGGCCTGTGGGCGGGCGGGTCGTGCTTCGCCATGGGCCTCTGGATGATCTGGACGAGCAAGGTCGGCAAGGTCCGGGAGCGCGAGCGCCTCCTCGATCGCCTCGCCTGGACGGGCGGCGAGCGCGTGCTCGACGTCGGGTGCGGCCGCGGGCTGATGCTGGTCGGCGCCGCGAAGCGGCTCACGTCGGGGCGGGCCACCGGCGTGGACATCTGGCAGGCCGAGGACCTCTCGGGCAACCGGCCGGAGGCGACCCTCGAGAACGCGCGCCGCGAGGGCGTGGCCGACCGCGTCGAAGTGAAGACCGCGGACATGCGGGAGCTGCCGTTTCCCGACGCCTCCCTCGACGTCGTCGTGTCGAGCGCCGCGATCCACAACCTCTACGCGGCCGGCGACCGGGCGAAGGCCATCCGCGAGATCGCCCGCGTCCTGAAGCCCGGAGGCCAGGCGCTCCTCGACGACATCCGCCACGGCGCCGAGTACGCCGCGGCGCTGCGCGAGGCCGGCTGCCGCGACGTGCGCCGGGTCGGCTCGCCGGCGGCGGCGCTCCTCCTCGGTCTCCTCACGATGGGATCCCTTCGTCCGGACACGGTGGTGGCGCGGAAATGACGCCGCAGGACCGGAACAAGAACGTGGTCCGCGCCTACGTCGCCGCGTTCAACGCCGGCGACATCGAGGCCCTGCGGGCCCTGTTCACGCCGGACGCCGTGATCTACGGAGTCCTCGGCGGGGGCCCGTTCGAAACCGCCGCCGCGATCTGGCGCGAGCTCCACGCCGCCTTCGGCCTGACGCTCGAGGTCGTGGACCTGGTCGCCGAGGGCGACGTCGTCGCGGCCCGGTACCTCGACCGCGGCACGTCGCGCGGGGAGTTCCGCGGCCAGGCGCCGACCGGCAGGTCCTACGAGACGGTGGCGATGGAGTGGTTCGTCTTCCGCGACGGACGGATCCACCGCCGATGGGGCGCGCGCGACTCCGCCGCCCAGGCGAGGCAGATGGGACTGAAGGCCCTGTAACCGATTCGGGCTCCCGGCATCCAATTCAGAAGGAGGTCCGTCATGGTCACCGTCGCGCTGTACGTCAAGCTCGAGGCCAGGCGCGGGAAGGAAGCGGAGGTCGAGAGCTTCCTCAAGGGAGGTCTCGCCATCGTCCAGGACGAGCCCGCGACGACCGCGTGGTTCGCCCTCCGGATGGGTCCGTCGACCTTCGGCATCTTCGACGCGTTTCCGAACGAGGCCGGACGCGCCGCGCACCTGTCGGGCCGGGTCGCGGCCGCGCTCATGGCGAAGGCGGCGGACCTGCTGGCCTCGCCGCCGTCGATCGAGAAGGTCGACGTCCTCGCGGCGAAGCTGCCCGGCTAGTCGCGCGCCCGCTCTTCGGGGACGAGGGCGGTGCAGTGCTCGGAGAGCACGCGGCCGACGCCCCCGCCGAACGCGACGACGACGCTGCAGCGCTGGTCGTCTGTGAACGGCTGGCTGTCGAAGACGCCCGCGGCGGTCCAGTGGCTGCTGACGACCACGGTCGAGCCGTGCCGGTACGCCCGGAGCTCGTCGCGGCGCGACCGGTCCACGCGGTAGCCGGGCGAGGACAGCATCGCCCGCGTTCCGCCAGCCCCGAGACCTTGCCGCGCGACGAGAAGTAGACGTACTCCGGCGCGAGGATCTTCACGACGGCCGGCACGTCTTTGCGCACCCACGCCTGGTCGTAGCGGGCGACGACCCGAAGCGACTCGGCCTCGAGGGCCCCGCCGCTCTCCGGTCCCGGGCGCGCGCAGCCCGGGACGAGCACGCCGCACGCGGCGGCGAGGACCAGGGCCCCGCGCTCCGGCGCGTCAACCCGCGAACGCCTCGGCGAGGAACTGCTCGAGCTCTCTCTTGTGCACGGCCGCGTTGCCCGTGGCGGGCGACGGGGACGCGGCGCGCCCGACGTAGCGCAGCGGCCGGCCGGCGGGCAGGAAGTCCGCGGAGCGCTCCTTGACGAAGCTCCAGGCTCCCATGTTCTTCGGCTCTTCCTGGACCCAGACCGCGTCGGACACGCTCGGGTAGCCCGAGAGGACGTCCCTCAACCGGGCCTGCGGGAACGGGTAGAGCTGCTCGAGCCGGACGACGGCGGTGCGCGCGTCGCGGCGCTTCTCCTTCTCGGCGCGCAGGTCGTAATAGACCTTGCCCGAGCAGAAGAGGACGCGCTCGACGGCGCCCCGGTCGGCGACCTCCGGGTCGTCGAGGACGACGCGGAATCCGCCGGTGGTCAGGGCCTCGAGCGGCGACGCGGCCGCCGGAAGGCGCAGCAGGCTCTTCGGCGAGAACACGATGAAGGGCTTGGCCATCGGCTGCCGCATCTGGCGGCGCAGGAGGTGAAAGTACTGGGCCGGCGTCGTCGCGTTGAGGATCTGCATGTTGCCGTCGGCGCACAGCTGCAGGTATCGCTCCAGGCGCGCGCTCGAGTGCTCGGGGCCCTGGCCCTCCGACCCGTGCGGCAGCAGCATGCCCATGCGCGTCTTCTGGAGCCACTTGTCCTCGGCCGACGCGATGAACTGGTCGATGATGACCTGCGCGCCGTTGGCGAAGTCGCCGAACTGCGCCTCCCAGAGCACCAGCGCCTCGGGCCATTCGACGCTGTAGCCGTACTCGAATCCGAGCACCGCGAACTCCGAGAGGGGGCTGTCGGACACCTCGAACGGCGCCTGCTTCGGGTCGAGCGTCGCGAGCGGGCCCCAGAGCTCGCCCGTGAGGCTGTCGTGGAGCAGCGCGTGGCGCTGCGAGAACGTGCCGCGGCTCGAGTCCTGCCCGCTGACCCGGATCGGAGTCCCCTCGAGCAGCAGCGAGCCGAACGCGAGCGCCTCGGCCGTGCCCCAGTCGAGCGGCAGCGCGCCCTCGGCCATCTTCCCCCGGCGCGCGAGCTGCTGGACCATCTTGGGATTCAGGTGGAAGCCGGGGGGCACGGTGGTGAGCACCTGCCCGATCCGCGCGAGCGTCGGGCGCGCGACCCCGGTCTCCATTTCGACGACGACGCCGTCGGGCTCGGGCGCCGGCGGCGAGGCCGGACGCGGCCGCTGGGCGGCCGCCTTGGCCGCGGCGAGCGCGGCCTCGTAATCGGCGAGCTGCCGCGCCTCGAGGTCGCGGACCTCGTCCTCCGTGACCACGCGGTCGCGCACGAGGCGGCGCGCGTACAGCGTCCGCACGCCCGGATGGGCCTCGATCGCGCGGTACATCAGGGGCTGCGTGTAGGTCGGCTCGTCGCCCTCGTTGTGCCCGTGCCGCCGGAACCCGATCAGGTCGATGACGACGTCCTTGTGGAACTCCTGCCGGTAGTCGAGGGCGATCTCGAGCACGCGGTACGCGGCCTCGGGATCGTCGGCGTTGACGTGGAAGATCGGGACCTGATTGATCTTGGCCACGTCGGTCGAGTACACGGACGACCGGCCCTTCGACGGCGGCGTCGTGAAGCCGATCTGGTTGTTGACGACGACGTGGATCGTGCCTCCGGTGCGGTACCCCGGAAGCTGCGACAGGTTCAGGACCTCGGCGACCATCCCCTGTCCCGCGAACGCCGCGTCGCCGTGGAGCAGCACCGGTAGCACGCGCTTCCACGCGGCCGGGCCGTGGCCGGCCAGGCGCTCCTGCTTGGCGCGCACGACGCCCTCGACGACCGGATCCACCGCCTCGAGGTGCGACGGGTTGGACTCGACCTGGATCGTGACCTCCCGCCCGGACTCCGCGCGGCGCACCGCGCGCGCGCCCTGGTGGTACTTCACGTCGCCCTCGTCGGCCGGAAAATCCGGGTGGACGACGCCCTCGAAGCCGCTGAAGATGCGCTCGGCCGAGTTGCCGACCACGTTGGCCAGGATGTTCAGCCGCCCGCGGTGCGACATCCCGATCACGACCTCGTCGAGGCCCCGCGCCGCCGCGCCCTCGACGAGGCGGTCGAGCAGCGGGATCGCCGTGTCGCAGCCCTCCACGGAGTAGCGCCTCTGCCCCAGGAACTTCGTCCCGAGGAACCGCTCGAACTCCTCGGCCGCGATGAGCTTCCGGAGAAGCCCCTTGCGGACCTCCGCGGGCAGCGGGTCGCCGGCCGTGGCCGCGGCGACGCGCTCGCGCACCCAGTACTTCTCGGTGGGACTCGAGATGTGGCGGTACTCGGTCCCGATCTTGCCGCAGTACACGCGGCGCATCACGGCGATGATCTCGCGCAGCGGAAGCCGGTCGCCGCCCTTCAGGCCTCCCGTCCAGAACTCGCGATCGAGGTCCCAGATGGTCAGGCCGTAGGTCTCGAGGTCGAGCTCGGGGTGATGGGCGATTTCGCGCGTCCGCAGCGGGTCGAGGTCGGCGATGAGGTGGCCCCGGACGCGGTAGGCGTTGATGAGCTCGAGCACGCGCGCCTGCTTGGCGATCTCGTCGGTGTGGCCGTCGGCCGAGAGCGGCGGGTTCCTGTCCGCCTCCCAGCGGAACGGGCGGTACGGGATTCCGAGGTCCGCGAAGATGCCCTCGTAGAAGCCGTGGGCGCCGAGGAGCAGCTCCTCGACGCGGGCGAGGAAGGCCCCCGACTCCGCGCCCTGGATGATCCGGTGGTCGTAGGTGGACGTGAACGTCAGGACCTTGGAGATCGCCAGGCGCGAAAGCGTCGCCGGAGCCATGGCGCGGAACTGCGCCGGGTACTCGATCGCCCCCGTCGCGATGATCGCGCCCTGGCCCGGCATCAGGCGCGGCACGGACGCCGTCGTCCCGAGCGTCCCGGGGTTCGTGAGCGACAGCGTCGTCCCCTCGAAGTCGGCCAGCGTGATCTTGCCGGTGCGGGCCCGCGTCACGACGTCGTCGGCCGCCGCCGCGAACTCGGCGAAGCTCATCCTCTCGACGCCCTTCACGTTCGGGACGAGCAGGGTCCGCGTGCCGTCGGCCTTCGTCACGTCCACGGCGAGGCCGAAGCGGACCTCTTCGCGGCGCACGCGCGCGGGCTCGCCGCTCGAGCCGTCGTACGCGTCGTTCATCCCCGGGAACGCCTTGAGCGCCTGGATGACCGCCCACGACACGAGGTGGGTGAACGACACCTTCGACTGTTCGACGGCCGCGCGATGCTCGTTGACGAGACGCCGGTTCTCGTCGGCGAGCTTGATCGGGACCTGTCGCTGCGTCGTCGCGGTCGGCACCGCGAGGCTCGCCTCCATGTTCTCGACGATCCGCAGCGCGCCGCCGCGGATCGCGAGGCGATCGCCGTCGACGGCCGGGCCGAGGGGGGTGGCCGGGCTCGCGGGACGGGGGGCCGGAGCCGGAGCGGCGGGCGCCGGGGATGGCTCGGACTCGCCGAAGCGCTCGCGGAAGTAGCGGCGCCATTCGTCGTCCACCGCGGCCGGGTTGGTGCGGTAGCGGGCCAGCAGCTCCGCGACGTAGCTCGCGTTGCCGCCGAACTCGGACAGCAGCTCTTCGGACAGGTCGAGGCCTGGGGTTCTTGTCGCCATGAGGGCGCGATTCTATTGCTTTTGCGCGGGGGCGAGAACGGCGCCTCCTGATACGATTCTTCGACTGCACGGGAGAATTCCTTGAGATTTCCGGGCCGACTCTGGATCCTCGCCCTCGCCGGCCTCGCCGCCGGGAACGCCGGCTCCGCGGCCGAGCCCCCGTCCCTGTCGCCCGAGGACTTCGGGACCGCCGGCCGCCTCGCCGCGCACATCGCGGCAGGATCCCGCGCCTCCGACTGGGTCCGGGAGCTGACCGACCGGGCCGGCCCCCGGCTGGCCGGATCGCCCGGCGACCGGGCGGCCGTCGCGGTCGCCCTCGAGATGCTGAAGGCCCAGGGGTTTTCGAACGTGCACGCCGAACCGGTGACCGTCCCGGTCTGGTCCCGCACCTCCGAAAGCGGAGAGATCGTGTCGCCCGTGTCGCAGAAGCTCGCGCTCGCGGCGCTCGGCGGCAGCGTCGCCACCCCGCAGGGCGGGATCGAGGCGGAGGTCGTCGTCCTTCGCTCCTTCGGGGAGCTGGAAGCCAGGAAGGACGCCCTCCGCCGGAAGATCGTCTTCTTCGACGTCCCGACCGAGCGGACGGCGGACGGGTCCGGGTACGCGAAGAGCGTCGTCTTCCGCACCGACGGCGCCTCGCGCGCGGCCAGGTACGGAGCAGCGGGCATGCTGGTCCGTTCGATCGGCACCGACTCGAATCGCCTCCCGCACACCGGGGCCCTCGACTACGCGAAGGACCAGCCGAAGATCCCGGCGGCCGCGCTCTCGATCCCGGACGCCGACCTGCTCGCGCGCCTGCTCGAGCGGGGCCCCGTGCGCGTCCGGTTCGCGCTCGCGTGCGGCGCGCGGCCGGACGCGCTGTCCGCCAACGTCGTCGGCGAGATCCCGGGCCGCGAGAAGCCCGAGGAGATCGTTCTGCTCGGGGCCCACCTCGATTCGTGGGACCTCGGCCGCGGCGCGATCGACGACGGCGCCGGATGCGGCATCGTCGTCGAGGCCGCGCGCCAGATCGCCGCGCTGCCGCGCCGTCCCCGCCGCACGGTTCGCGTCGTGCTCTTCGCCAACGAGGAAAACGGGCTGGCCGGGGGCAGGGCCTATGCGTACGCGCACGGGCCCGAGCTCGTCCGCCATGCCGCCGCGCTCGAGGCCGACAGCGGCACGGGCCGTCCCCTCGGCCTCTCGTGGAACGCGGGCCCGTCGGCCGCTCCGCTCTTCGCGGGCATCTCCGGCGTCCTCGCGACGCTCGACGCGCCGCGGCTCGAGACCGAGGGCTACGGGGGAGCCGACATCTCGCCGCTCATCGTGGCCGGCGTGCCGCTGGTCGGCCTCGACCAGGACGCGTCCACGTATTTCGACTTCCACCACACGGCCAACGACACGTTCGACAAGATCGTCCCGAAGGACCTCGACCGGGCCACGGCCGCGGCGGCCGCGATCGCCTGGTGCCTCGCCGAGGCGCCTGGCGCAATCGAGCCCATCCCGGCGGATCGCCGCAAGCTCCCGTGGTGAACGCGTGAAGCGGATCCTCGCGCTCGCCGCCGCGGTCCTGCTCGCGGGCGGGACCGCGCGCGGCCAGGTCGACCCGGCGACGGCCGAACGGTTCGCGAAGCTCGCGCTCGGCTGCCTCGAGCGCGAGTACCCGAACCGGCCTGCGCGGGTGCTGGAGGGGGCGTCCGACGTGAAGACCCCCCGGGAGGTCCACCCGTCCTTCTACGGGTGCTACGACTGGCACTCGTCGGTGCAGAACCACTGGATGCTCGCGCGCCTCCTGCGCGCCGCCCCCGCGATGCCCTCGGCCGGCGAGATCCGCTCGCGCCTCGACGCGCACCTTTCGCCGGAATCGATCGGCGCCGAGGCCCGCTCGCTCGAGGCCCCCGCCGCGCGGACGTTCGAGCGCCCGTACGGGTGGGCGTGGACGCTGCGCCTCGCCGCCGAGCTGCGCGCCTCCGACGACCCGCGGGCGCGGGCCTGGCGCGACGGCCTGCAGCCCCTCGAGGCCGCCGCCGCGGCCCGTCTCCAGGAGTTCCTGCCGAAGCTCACGCTCCCGGTCCGCGGCGGCGGCGAAGCCAACACCGCCTTCGCGCTGGCCCAGGCGCTCGACTATGCGCGGGCGGCGCGGCGCAACGACCTCGAGAAGATCCTGATGGCGCGCGCGAGCTTCTACTACGGGCAGGACCGCGCGTGCCCCCTCGCGTGGGAGCCTTCCGGCGAGGACCTCTTCTCGCCGTGCCTCGCCGAGGCCGACCTCATGCGCCGGATGCTCGGGCCCAAGGACTTCGCGAAGTGGCTGCATCGCTTCCTGCCCCAGAGCGCCGGCCGGAGGGCCTTTCCCCTCGCGCCGGCCACCTCCACGGATCCGGCCGATCCCCGCCTCGTGCATCTCGACGGCCTGAACCTCTCGCGCGCCTGGATGCTGCGCGGGATCGCGCAGGGGCTGCCCCCGTCCGATCCGCGCCGGGCCGCTCTCCTGAAAGCCGCGTCGGCGCACGAGGTCGCGGGGCTCGCGCGCGTGACGTCCGGCGACTACGCCGGCGAGCACTGGCTCCCGACGTTCGCGGTGTTCCTGCTCGCTCCGTAGCCCGCGTCAGGCGCCGAGCTTCACCTTTTCCCGGACCGCCTGGACCTCCGGGTGCTGGAAGCCGAGCAGCTCCGCGATGCGGCGGGCGAGCTGGTTCTCGACGGCCGACATCTGGCCGTCGGCGTACACGACGCCCCAGATCACCTCGACGAGGCGCAGGCGCTGAGCCCGTGTGAACTTCTCGCCCACGAGCTTCGTGAACTGGTACAGGTCCACGCTCTCGCGCCGCTCCTCTTCGGCCAGGCGCACGACCTCGTTCACGTCGTCCGGCGGGACGCCGAGGTCCTCGCGGACCGCGCGGACGATGCGCTCGCGCTCCTCCGGGGCGAACACGTCGTCGGCGTGGGCGATTTCGAGCAGGAGCGCGCAGGCCGCGATCGCCACGGGGTCAGGGCGATGCGGTTCCTCCGGAGAGGACAGTCTGGAGAGGAAGAACTGACGAATTCCGTGGACTCCCATGGGGAGAGTCTATGCCGGCCCGCACGGCCCGCGGCCCTTTCCGAAACCTTTTCCGGACGGGGTGCGTATACGTGGTCAGAGGACATGATGACGCGCCGCGACTTCGAGACCCTGCTCCTGACCCTCGAGTCGACGCCCGCGCTGCTCGCCCGGGCCGCCGCGGCCTTCAGCTGCGGGAAGGCGCGGGTGCGCCCGCCGCGCGGCGGCTTCTCGTTCGTCGAGAACGTGTGGCACCTCGCCGACCTCGAACGCGAGGGGTACGGCGCGCGGATCGAGCGGATCCTCTCCGAGGACGGTCCCGCCCTCGCGAACTTCGACGGCGACGCCGTCGCGCGGGAGCGCGGCTACCAGGAGCGCGACGTCGAGAAGGGGATCGCCGCGTTCACGCGCGCGCGGCGCCGCAACCTCGCGCGGCTGCGCGCCCTCTCCGGCGCCGACTGGAACCGCGCGGGCTCCCAGGAAGGAGTCGGCCGCGTCACGCTCGCCGACCTTCCGCGCATGATGGCCGAGCACGACCGGTCGCACGGGGAGGAAGTCGCCGACCTGCTCGCGCTCGTCCGCGGGGAGCCGTTCTCGGGCAAGCCGCACGGCAGCTCCGCGGTCGCCTAGACCTGCCCGGGCGTAAACACGCCGCGGACCCCGCCCTCTCCCGAAGCGAGGCTCAGGCCTCCGCGCGGCGGTTCTTGAGCCACTCCTTCGCGAACGCGATGATCCCGGGCAGGATCGAGAGGAAGACCACGGCGAGGATCACGACCTCGATGTGCTCCCGAACGCCGGGGATCTGCCCGAGGAAGTAGCCGATGAACGTCATCGAGAGGACCCAGAGCGCTCCTCCGAAGACGTTGAACGCGAGAAACCGGCGGTAGGACATCTGCCCCATCCCGGCGACGATCGGCGCGAAGGTCCGCACGATCGGCATGAACCGGGCGAGCACGATCGTCTTGCCGCCGTGCTTTTCGTAGAAGTCGTGGGCGCGCCGCAGGTGGTCCGGGTTGAAGAGCAGCGACTTCGGTCGCCGGAAGAGCGCGGGACCGGTCTTGCGTCCGAACCAGTAGCCGACCGTGTCCCCGAGGATCGCCGCCGCGACGAGCAGCAGGTTCAGGTGGAGAAGGTTCAGCTGCCCCGTGCCGGCGAAGACTCCCGCCGTCACCAGCATCGAATCGCCCGGAAGGAAGAAGCCCACGAGCAGGCCGGTCTCGGCGAAGACGATGATCGTCATCGCCGTCAGCCCGCCGACCCGCACCAGCGTCTCGACGTCGGTGACCTGGTGGAAGATGTGCTTGAACCACTCCATGCCGGGCGGATGGTACCCCAGGAGCGGGAGGCGGGAGGCAGGAGGCGGGAGGCGGAGGCAACGGTAGACTTGGCGGGATGGCCGACTACACCGACGAGCACGCCCGGGCCGGGATCGACGCCGCGCTGCCGGAGATCGAAACCTGGCCCAACCAGTACGCCGACTACGAGATCACGGTCGAGATCCCCGAGTACAACGCGATCTGCCCGAAGACGGGCCTCCCGGACTTCGGCCACCTGACGATCCGGTACGTCCCGGACCGCCTGTGCCTCGAGCTCAAGTCGCTCAAGCTCTACATCGTCGCGTACCGCAACCTCGGGATCTTCTACGAGAACGCGGTGAACCGGATCCTCGACGACTGCGCCGCCGCCTGCCGGCCGAAGCGGATGACGATCACGGGAGTGTTCTCCTCCCGGGGCGGCATCTCCTCGACGATCGAGGCGCGCTACCCGCGCGCGGAGCCCCGGAACTCGGCGTAGAGCGCGTCGCGGATCATCCGCGCCACGGGGCCGGCCTTTCCGTTTCCGATCGGGCGCCCCTCGACCGCGACGACCGGATGGGTCCAGAGCGTCGTCGAGGCGAGGAAGACTTCCTGCGCGGCGTACATCTCCTCGACCGTGAACGCGCGCTCCTCGACCGCGAGGCCGATGCGCCGCGCCGCTTCGATGGCGGCCCCGCGCGTGACGCCGGGCAGGATCCGGGGGCCGTTGGGGGCGGTCCGCAGCACGCCCTTCGACACGAGGAACAGGTTGGCCTTGGTGGCCTCGAGCGCGAACCCGTCCCGGACGAGGATCGCGTCGATCGCGCCGGCCTCGCGCGCCTTCTGCGCGGCGAGGACGTTGGCGAGCAGCATCACGCTCTTGATGTCGCAGCGTCCCCAGCGCTCGTCGGTCAGGAGGATCGCGCGGCCGCCCTCCGGGGACGGCGGCGGATCGACCTCGCGCGCGAACGCGAACACCGTCGGCTTCGTGCCCTCCGGCGGAAAGGCGTGGTACCGCGGCGCGGCGCCCCGCGAGACCTGCGCGTAGACGAAGGCGTCCTTGTCCGCGAGACCGTTCTCGGCGAGCAGCCGCTCGCCCGCCGCCGCGAAGAACTCCGGGGTCGCCGCGATCCGGATGGCCTCGAGCCCCTCGCGCATCCGGTCGAGGTGCTCGGCGAGCCGGTAGGGCCGGCCCCGGTCGTAGCGGACGACCTCGTAGATCGCGTCGGCGAACAGGAAGCCCCGGTCGAGCGGTGAGATCCCGGCCTCGCTCTCGGGCAGGAAACGGCCGTTCAGGTAGACGGTAGGCATGGGGGCGAAGGGTAGCAGAGGGAGGGAGCGGGAGGCGGGGAGCAGGAGGCAGGAGGCAGGAGGCAGGCTGGAGACAGACCCTTACTGCTTGGTGCCGAAATCTCGCACGGCCCGCGCGAGATCCTCGCTGCCGGCCAGGCGGCGATACGCGGTCTCCGCATCTGCCAGCCGCGTCGCGAGCGCTTCGCGCCGGCCCCGGCGCAGCAGGCCGAGGGCGGCGGCCAGGGCCGCGGGGCTCGCCTCGAGGACGCGGGCGGCCAGGCGCTCGGTCTCCTCGGACAGGCGCCCCGCGGGCACGGCGCGGGAAGCGAAGCCGGCGTCCGCGGCCTCCCGGCCCGGGAGGATCCGGCCCGACAGGATCCAGTCGGCCGCCCGCGCCTCGCCGACCCGGCCGGGCAGCAGGGCGGCGGCCCCCGGCGGGAAACAGGCGAGGCGGATCTCGGGAAATCCGATGCGCGCGTCCTCGGCGACGAGGACGAGGTCGCACGCGGCGACGATCTCGGCCCCACCGCCGAGGCACGCTCCCGAGACGGACGCGAGCGTCACGGCCGGGGACTCGACGAGGGCCTCGAGGACGCCCCGCATCGCGGCGAGCATCCGCTCGATCGCCGCGGGCTCGGGGACGTGGTCCGCGACGTCCACGCCCGCGGAAAAGGCCTTCGGCAGCCCCGTCAGCACGAGAAGCCGCGCCGGGGCGGCCTCGCGAACCCGGGCGGCGAGCTCGGCGAGGCTCCCCGCGCCCAGGACGTTGACCGGCGGGACCGCGAGCGCCAGATCGGCCCGGGCGCCGCCGACCGACCGCTCCAGGCGGATCCCGCCGGACGGGGCCGTCACTTCCTGTTGGGCGTCGGCGACGGCGTCGGCTTTCGGGCGTTCTTGTCCCGCTCGATGCGAACGGCCGCCTTCACGTTGGCCACGTGCGCGTCGGTGGCGGGGATGTTCTTGATCTCGTTCTCGGGCGCGCGGATCTGGGCGTCCAGCATCTCGTCGCGCATGCCCTGATCCAGGAACTTCTTCGCGAGCTGATTGACCGCGTGCATGTACGCGAGCGTGTCCGAAATCCCGGTCTTCGGGCCGACATCGCCGTGGCCGGGAACGACCTTGTCGGCGGGAACCTGCGAGAGCGCGATCAGGGCCCGCTCCCAGCCGATCGGGTCGGCGTCGGCCGACTGGAGGTACGGCATCCGCCCGTTCGACACGAGGTCGCCCGCGAAGAGCACGCGGTCGGTCGGCAGGTACACGACGAGGTCGCCCTTCGTGTGAGCCGGGCCGAGGAAGAAGATCTGCGCGCTGTGGATCCCGTCGACCAGGATGATCCGCTCCGCGATCGACTCGACGACCGGGCGCAGGTCCGGCTTGCCGGCCATCGGGTCCGAGGGATCGGTGGCGGCCTGGCTCACCAGGGCGAGGATCTGGCCGGCGAACGCCTCCTGGCAGTAGACGCGCGCTCCGGCCGCGGCGAACGCGCGGGCCCCGCCGGCGTGGTCCGCATGCGCGTGCGTGAGGATGACGGCGCGCACGGGCTTGTTCCCGGTCGTCTCGGCGATCGCCTTCAGGATGTCGGCGCCGCCGGCGGCGTCCGCGCCGGAGTCCACCGCGATGACGCCGTCGCCGAGGAGGAACCAGCCGACGTTGGCCCCCTTTTCGGGGACCGCGGACCACACGCCGTCGGCGAGCTTGTCGACCTTGAGCCTGGACTGCGCCGGGAGCGGCGCGGCGACGGCGGCGGCCAGGACGAGGGCGGCCAGAATTCGGATTCTCATGCGAAACACTCCTTCACGACTCGATGCCCGGGGTCCGGAAAGACAACGCCCGCGGGCCCGAGGTATTCCCTCAGGGAGCCGGCCGGCCGGCCGCGCGGGCGCGGGCGGCCCGCAGGAATTCGGCGAAGAGGCGCTCGGACACCGGGTCGCCGGCGAGGTTCTCGGGATGCCACTGCACGGCCACCATCCACGGGCCGGAAGGCGCCTCGACCGCCTCGGCGACCCCGTCGGGGGCGACGGCCGAAACGGCCAGCCCGGGCGCGACCCGGTCGATCGCCTGGTGGTGCCGGCTGTTGACCGCGGCCTCGGGCGCTCCGGCGATCGCGGCAAGCCGCGTCCCCGGCGCGATGGACACCCGGTGGTCGCGGCGCGTCTTTTCCTCGCGGGTCCGCTGGTGGACCACCTCGGAAGGGCGCTCGCTCGGGAGATCCTGCACGAGCGTGCCGCCGAGCGCGACGTTGACGACCTGGAGGCCGCGGCAGATGCCGAGGACGGGAGCGCCGGTGCGGCGGGCTTCTGCGAGGAGCGCGAAGTCGAGCGCGTCGCGCCCGGGATCCACCTCGACGGTCCCGTTGCCGAGCGCGGCCCGGCCGTAGAGCGACGGATCCACGTCCATCCCCCCGCCGAGCACGAGGGCGTCGAAGGGCCCGGGCGGGGGCGAGAGCGGCGTCAGGACCTCGATCGCCTCGCGCGGGACCCCGGCGGCGACGAGCGAGCGCACGTAGTCGTTCGTCTCCGACAGGTCCGTGTCGCGGTCGAGCGTCAGCGCGATCCGCATCAGCGCTCGAAGAGAACGGCCATGCCCATTCCGCCCGAGACGCAGAGGGTCGCGACGCCGCGCCGGGCGCCGCGCCGCTTCATCTCGTGGAGCAGGGTCGTCGCGATGCGGGCCCCCGTCGCCCCGATCGGGTGGCCGAGCGCGATCGCCCCGCCGTTGACGTTGACCTTCGCGAGGTCGAGCGACAGGTCCCGCGCGCACGCGACGACCTGGGCCGCGAACGCCTCGTTGAGCTCGAGCAGGTCGATGTCCGACGCCTTCGTGCCCGTCTTCCCGAGCAGCGCGCGGACCGCGGGCACCGGTCCGATCCCCATGCGGGCCGGGTCGACGCCGGCGGACGCCCACCCGACGACGCGCGCGAGCGGCTCGACTCCGGCCCGGGCGGCCTGCTCCCCGGTCGCCAGGACCAGCGCGGCGGCTCCGTCGGTGATGCCCGAGGAGTTGCCCGCGTGCACGGACCCCTGCGGGTCGAACACCGGCGGCAGCTTCGCGATGGACTCCCGCGTCGTGTCGGGGCGCGGGTGCTCGTCCTCGGACACCGCGACGTCGCCTTTCTTCCCCGCCACGGTGACCGGGACGATCTCCGCCGCGAAGCGGCCCTCGCGCCACGCGGCGGCCGCCCGGCGCTGCGACTCGACCGCGTAGGCGTCCTGCTCGGCGCGCAGGATCCCGTATTCCCGCGCGAGGGTCTCGGCCGTCTCGCCCATGAGCTGTCCGCAGAGGGGGCAGAGAAACCCGTCGCGGTACATGCCGTCCACGACCTCGGCGTTCCCCATCCGCATTCCGAAGCGCAGCCGCGGCAGCAGGTACGGGGTCGCCGACATGCACTCGGTCCCGCCCGCCAGCACGACGTCGTTCTCGCCGGCGGCGATCGTCAGGGCGCCGAGGGTGATCGCCTTGAGCGAGGACGCGCAGGCCTTGTTCACCGTGAAGGCCGGAACGGCGTCCGGAACGCCGGCCCGGTGGGACACCTGGCGCGCCGTGTTCGGGCCGCCTCCGGCCTGGCGCGCGTGCCCGAAGATGGTCTCGTCCACCGCCGCCGGGGGAAGGCCCGAGCGCTCGATCGCCGCCGCCGCGGCCGCGGCGCCGAGCTCGGCCGCAGTCAGCCCGGAGAGGGCGCCGCCGAACTTGCCGATCGGCGTGCGGGCCGCCGAGAGGACGTAGACCGGTCTCACGGGGGCAGACCCTATCAAAGGACGGGCAGGCGGACCGTGAAGGTGGAGCCCTTGCCGAGCGTGCTCTCGGCCGTGATGCGCCCCTTGTGCGCCTCGACGATCCAGCGGACGATCGAGAGGCCGAGCCCCGAGCCCCCCGGGTTGGCGCGGCGCGACCTCTTGCTCCGGAAGAAACGCTCGAAGACGTAGGGCAGATCGTCCTCCGGGATCCCGACGCCCGTGTCCGAGACCGAGAGGAGGGCCTCGCCCGGCGCCGCCGCCACCCGGACGTGGACACGCCCGCCCGGCTCGCTGTACTGCAGCGCGTTCTCGATCAGGTTGTGGAGCACCTGCTGGAGCCGCCCGGAATCCGCGAACACGAAGACGGGCTTCGGCGGGGCGGACGCGTCGAGCTGCATCTGGCGATCGGCCGCGGCCGGGGCGAGGTCGCGCACGGTGTCGGCGGCGAAGCGCCCGAGGTCCAGGTTGGCGAAGGAGAGCGTGACGCGGCCGCTCTCGCCCCGAGTCAGGAACAGGAGGTTCTGCGAGATGCGCGTCAGGTGCCTCACCTCGAGCAGCGCGTTGCCGATCGCCTCGCGGTACTCCTCGGCCGGCCGCTCGTCCTCGAGCACGACCTCGAGCGAGCCGCGCAGGACGGTCAGCGGCGTGCGCAGCTCGTGCGACACGTCGGCGATGAACTGCTGCTGCTCCTTCTCCGAGGCGGCGAGCGCGTCGAGACGGCGGTTCAGGCTCTCGGCGATCGCGCGGGCGTCGCCGTCGAGGTCCTCCGCGGGGATCCGGAGCAGGGGCTGCCTCTCCGTGTCGGCCAGCCGCTGGCGCAGCTTCGTCACCGCGGACGGATCGGCGGCGGGCGGCGCGGGCGCGCGGAAGCGGTCGAAGAGGGCCATGGGCGCCCGGGCCTCAGGCCTCGGGCCCGGCGCCCCCCTCGCGCACCCGGTATCCGACGCCGCGCACGGTCTGGATGAGCTTCTCGCGCTCGCCGCCGTCGATCTTCTTGCGCAGGGCGTTGATGTAGACGTCGATGATGTTCGTCGAGAGGTCGAAGGAGTCTTCCCAGATGCGGGCCTGGATCTCGGAGCGCGACACGACCTTGCCGCGGCGCCGCAGCAGCAGCTCGAAGAGGGCCCCCTCGCGCTCGGTCAGGCGCACCGTTTCGCTGCCGCGGACGACCTCGCGCGACTCGGGCTCGTAGGAGAGGTCGTCGAACACGAGGGGCCCGGGCTCGACCACCTCGGTGCGGCGCAGGAGCGCGCGGATGCGGGCGAGCAGCTCGCGGAACGAGAACGGCTTGACGAGGTAGTCGTCGGCCCCGGCATCGAGGCCCTCGATCTTGTTCTCGACGGTGTCGCGCGCCGTCAGCATCAGGATCTTCGAGCGCACTCCCCGGGCGCGCAGCTCCCGGCAGAGCTCGATCCCGTCGCGCGAGCCCGGCAGGAGCAGGTCGAGGATGACGAGGTCGGGCGGGGCGGCCGCGACCCGCTCGAGCGCCGTGTCGGAGTCGGCCGCGACGTCCACGTCGAAGCCCTTCTCGGTCAGCCCCTTCTTCAGGAACTGGGAGATGCGCTGCTCGTCCTCGACGACGAACACCCTCACGGCTCGCCCCCCCCGGCCCCGTCCCCGGAGCGGGGCTCCCGCGGCGTCCTCAGAAACGACACGACGAAGACCGATCCCGCCCCGACCGCGAACCCCGCGGCGAACGACGAAGTCGGCTGCGGGGCCGCGACGGCGACGACCGCCCCCGCGGCGAGGAAGCCGAAGAGGAGCGGGCGGGAGACGGCGATCGGCGGCACGGTGGGAATCATAGGGGCTCGGCACGGGTATTATGACCGCCTTAAGAAAGGGAGGGGGACCATGAAAAAGGCAACCTGGACCGCCGCCGGACTGGCCGCGGCCGCTCTGGCGTGGACCGCGTGCTCGTCGAACCCGGCTCCGCCGACGGCCCTGGCGATCATCGAGTCCAGGAGCGACTCCAAGGTGACCGGAAAAGTCATCTTCACGCAGCTCTCCTCGGGCCAGACGAAGGCCGAGGTCTGGATCTCCAACGCGACCCCGGGCAGCCACGGCCTCCACATCCACGAGAAGGGCGACTGCTCGGCGCCCGACGCGACGTCGGCCGGCGGCCACTTCAATGCCGCGGGCAACCCGCACGCCGCGCCCTCGGACAAGGCCCGCCACAACGGCGACTTCGGCAACATCGAGATCGGCGCCGACGGCAAGGGCTACATGGTGATCACGTCGGACATGCTCACGGTGACCCCGGGGCCCGACTGCGTGGTCGGGAAGTCGGTGATCTTTCACGAGAAGGCCGACGACCTCAAAACGCAGCCCACCGGGGCCGCCGGCGCGCGCTACGGCTGCGGCGTCGTGATCCTGACGCCGACCGGGAACGCCTCCGAGATCAAGGTCCGGTAGCGCCGGCCCGAACAGCTTGACCCGGTCCCCCTTCGACCTGCCGCCCGAGGAGCTGCGGCGGCTCGGCGGCCTCGCCGCCGACGCCGTCGCCGCCCACCGAGAAACGCTCCTCGAGCGCCCGGTCTTCGGCAAGGTCGGCGCGGGCGCGGCGCTCTTCGACGAGCCCGTCCCGGAGGAGGGCCGGCCCTTCGAGGAGGTGCTCGCCTTCGTCCGCGAGCACATCCTCCCCTACCCGATGGGCAACTCCCACCCCCGTTTCTACGGCTTCATCAACGCCACGGCCGATCCCGTCGGCATCCTGGCCGACTACCTCGCGGCGGCCATGAACCCGAACTGCTGGGGAGGGGATCACGCCGCCATCCACGTCGAGACCCGGGTGCTCGCGTGGATCGCCTCGCTGCTCGGATACCCCGAGTCCGCCGAGGGCATCCTGGTCTCGGGCGGCTCGATGGCCAACTTCACCGCCCTCGCCGCCGCACGGCGCGCGATGACGCCCGGCAACGTGCGCGAGGACGGCTTGGCCGGTCCCGGCCGGCCCCGGCTGACCGTTTACGCCTCGGACCAGGTCCATTCCTGCGTCGACAAGGCCGTGGACCTGCTCGGAATCGGGACGAGCCAGCTCCGCAAGATCCCGACGGACGACCGCTTCCGGATCCGCCTCGACGAGCTCGAGCGCGCGGTCGCCGGGGACCGCGCCGCCGGATTCACGCCGGCGATCGTCGTCGGCAACGCGGGCACGGTGAACACGGGAGCGATCGATCCCCTCCCGGCGCTGGCCGACTTCTGCCGCCGCGAAGGGCTCTGGTTCCACGTCGACGGCGCGTACGGCGCCATGGCGAACCTCGTCCCCGCCCTCCGGCCGCTCCTGGCCGGCATGGAGCGCGCCGACTCGATCGCGACGGATCCGCACAAGTGGCTCTACGTGCCCTACGAGGCGGGCGCGGCGTTCGTCCGCGAGCCGGGCCGGCTGTCGGCGGCGTTCCGGAAATTCCCCGAGTACCTCGCCTCGGACCCCGAGAGCCCGTTTCCCGGACCGGCGTGGTTCGCCGAGCGCGGCGTCGAGCTGTCCCGCGGCTTCAAGGCCCTGAAGGTCTGGATGGGCTTCCAGACGCACGGCCGCCGCGCCTACGCCGCGCAGATCGAGAGCGACGTGCGCCTGGCGCGCTTCCTCTCGGACGAGGTCGACCGGCGGCCCGACCTCGAGCGGCTCTCCGAGCCGGTCCTCTCGATCGCGAACTTCCGCTACCGGCCGAAGGCGAGCGCTCTTCCCGACACCGAGCTCGATCGCGTCAACCGGAAGATCATCAACCGGCTCGTCGGCGACGGCTCCTTTTTCCTCGCGCCGACGATCCTGAAGGGCCGCACGGCGCTGCGCGTCTCGATCACCAACTTCCGCACGCGCGAGGAGGACCTGCTCGCGCTGCTCGACGAGGCGGAAAGGGTGGGCCGGGAACTGGCGCCGTAGGGGCGGCCCCTCCCCGCCCGTTTCCGCCCCCCAACCGCCCCGGGGGACTACGCCCGGCGCGCCTTCCAGGCTTCCACGTTCCGGTCGATCTGCCCCGCGTGCTTTTCGAGGTGGCCGGCGTAGATCGTCAGCCATTTCTCGGCCGTGAAGCGGCCCGACTCCGTGTGCGTGCCTTCCGTCGCCCAGTCCTTCTCGGTCATGCGCCGCAGGAGCGGAACGGTGTAGGCGCGCACGGCCTCGGTGGTCCGGAGGGACAACTCCGGCGAGCTCGCGTGGTAGTCGAGGTTCTTCGCCCACTGCTCCTGGTCGTATCCGAGGATCGTCGGGTTCGGGCCGGCGACGAGGAACCGGATCCGCAGCGCCGCGTTGGCCTCCGAGTCGGCGGTGTGGCAGACGACTTCGTGCGCCGACCACTTCCCCTCGGCGGGGCGCCACTGCCGGGCCTCGGGCGGCACCTTGTCCCAGGCGGCGCGGATCTTCGCGGGGCCTTCCTCGTAGCGGCGGATCAGGTCTTCGCGTTCGGACGGGCTCAGCGCCATGACGGCCTCCTTACTCACCACAAAGTTCCATCGAGCGAGACGACGGTCGTGCTGCCGACCACCTCGGCCGCATGCCGCGTTCCAGCCGGCAGATAGAGCCGGTCTCCGGGACCGAGGTCCCACACGAGTTCTCCGACCTGGATCCGCAGCACGCCCTCGAGCACGCCGTCGCACTTGGCGCGTGCGTGCTCGTGCTCGGAGAAGATCGTGCCCGGCCGGTAGGTGTAGACGAGCACGTCGTAGCCCTCGAGCTCGAGCGCCCGCATCATCCGCTTCTCGGAGAGCGGCCCGTCCCCGCGGGACCATCGCTCGAGCCGGACCTCGGTCACGGGCGAAAGTCTAGCCGACGCGGCTCCCCGACCGCAGTCCATCCCGAAACCCGAAACCTGAAACAAAAAAGGGGGGCTTTCGCCCCCCGGGATTTCGCCGAAATCCGGATCAGTAGCGGTCGCGACGACCGCCGCCGCCGCCCTGGGTCTTCGGACGCGCCTCGTTGACCGTGAGCGCGCGGCCGCCGTATTCCTGGCCCGACAGCGCCGAGATCGCATTGCGCGCCTCGTCGTCGTTGCCAAACTCGACGAACCCGAACCCCTTCGAGCGGCCGGTGTCGCGATCGGTGATGATCGCGACGGACGCGACCGCGCCGTACGGCGAGAAGAGTGTGCGGAGATCGTCCTCCGTGGTGTTGTAGGGCAGGTTACCAACGTAGAGTTTCATCGAAACAGAACCCTCGAAACCGGCGTCACATCCTCCGGACCCGCCGCGCCGCTCGACGACCCCGCCTTCCCGTGTGATTCGTCGAACTTCAGCCAGCGCGAAGCGTGCATCGAAGGCGAGCGATTACGAGAAGGCGGGCAGTATAGCAGCGGGGTCCGGGACCGGCAAGCGCGCCTTAAGAAATCCTTAAGGAGACGCGGCAGCCTCCCCGCGGCTCACGCCAGCGCGGTCAGGGCCGCCGCCACCCATTTCTTGGTCATCTCCTTGCGCCAGAGGAAGGAGAAGTCGGTGTTGTCCATGGGACGCGACGGGCCCGCCGCCGCCTCGGCGGCCTCGGCGATGGAACCCGCGTCGAGCGGACGTCCGACCAGGAGGGCCTCCGCTCGGGAAGCCCGCACGGGCGCGGACGCAACGGCGCCGAGGACGACGCGCGCCTCGGCCACGACGCCGGCCTCGCGCCTGACCGCCGCCCCGACGGCCAGCACCGGGAAGTCGAACGCCCCGCGGCGCCGCAGCTTCCGATACGACGCCGTCCACGCGCCGGGCGCGGGCACCCGGATCTCGGTCAGCAGCTCGTCCGGCCGCTTGGTCAGGTAGTGGATGCCGTCGTTGGCGTAGAGGTCCTCGAGCGCGACCTCGCGCTCCCCGTCCGCGGACACGAGCGCCGCGCGCGCCCCGAGAGCGATCAGGACCGGCACCGAGTCGGCCGACTGCACGGCGAGGCACTTCGGGGATCCGGGCGCGACCCAGCAGATCGTCCCGTCCTTCTTCATGCAGAAGTCGATCGCCTGCCGCCACTCGTAGTTCTGGTCGTAGTAGTTGCAGCGCGTGTCGAGGAGCACGTTGCCGCCGAGCGTGCCCATGTTGCGCAGGGGCGGCGTCGAGATCTCGGCGATCGCGTGGGCGAGCCCGGGGTACGCGCGGCGCACCCGGCGGTGATGCTCGATGACCGAGAGCGGCACGGCCGCGCCGATCGCGAGGCCGCCCTCCCCCGCGCGCAGCCGCGAGAGCGCCGCGACGCGCGAGAGGCCGACGACCGTCTTCGGCGTCTGCTGCCGCCGCTTCATGTTCGGGTAGAGGTCGGTCCCGCCGGCCACGAAGGCGGCGTCGTTTCCCTCGCCCGCCTTGATGCGAAGAGCCTCCCTCACGCTCGTCGGCGCGAAGTAGCGGAACTTCGGAAGACGCATCATGGGCGCGCCGCCCTCATCGCACGCCCCCCGCCGCCGTCACCGGCGCGTCGGACGCCTTCCCGTCGCCGCCCTGCGCCGGGGTCCGGACGTGGATCGGCGCCGGGTACGGCACCTCGGGAAACCGCTCCGGGCCGAACCGCGCGGGCTTGCCCGCGGCCTTCGCCTTGAGCGCCTTCAGGATCTTCTCCGGCGTGACCGGGACCTCGTCCACGCGCACGCCGACGGCGTCGTACACGGCGTTGGCGAGCGCCGGCGGGATCGGCAGGAGGGGGCCCTGCCCGACTTCCTTCGCGCCGTAGGGACCGTTCGCGTCGGGATCCTCGACGAGGTACGTCGCGACCTCCGGCATCTCCTTCGTGGTGGGGCTCTTGTACTCGAGCATCGAGGGGAACTTGTGGACGACGTTCCGGTTGGCGTCCGTGCGGTAGGCCATCTCCTCCATCATCGCCTCGCCGAGGCCCATGTAGACCGAGCCCTCGACCTGGCCCATGACGAGGGCCGCGTTGATGCACTTGCCGACGTCGTGCGCGATCCAGATCTTCGGGACCGTGTAGATCCCGGTCTCCGGGTCGACCTCGACCTCGACGACCGCGGCGGAGTACGAGTACGCGGGCGACGGCCCGACGCCGGCGCCGCGAAACCGTCCGGCCGACGCCGGAGGCTTGTAGGAGCCGACCGTGCCGAGGGTTCCGAACCGCGACTCGGCGGCGACGGCGGCCTCCGGGAAGCTCATCCCCTTCTCGGGGTTCTCGGCGTCGAACACGCGGCCGCCCGAGAGGGTCACGCGCTCGGCGGGGATCTCGAGCTTCGCGCCCGCGGCCTCGACGATCAGCTGCCGGGCCCGCTCGGCGGCCTGGATCGCGGCGTTGCCCGTCATGAGCGTCACGCGCGACGAGTACGAGCCGAGGTCCACGGGCGTCAGGTCCGTGTCGCCCGTGACGATCCGGATGTCGAAGGGGTCGATCCCGAGGACCTCCGCGACGATCGCGGCGAGGATCGTGTCCGAGCCCTGGCCGATGTCGGTGGAGCCGCAGAACACGGTGACGCCGCCGCCGCGATCGATCTTGAGCTGCACGCCCGATTGCGGCATCGTGTTCCAGTAGATCGGCAGGCCCGCGCCGCAGAGGTAGGACGAGCAGGCGATGCCGAGCCCCCGGCCGGGCGGGAGCTTGCCGCGGCGCCTCTTCCAGCCCGACGCCGCGACGACCTTGTCGATGCACGCTCCGAGGCCCATCGAGCCCACGCGCAGGTAGTTCGCGGTCAGCGAGTCCGGCGGCTGGAGGTGATCGCGGCGGATCGCCGCCGGGTCGAGACCGAGGTCGCACGCGATCCGGTCGAGCTCGGCCTCGAGCGCGAAGCGGGGCTGCGGCGTGCCGTGGCCCCGTTTCGGGCCGCAGGGGGGCTTGTTCGTGAAGACGCGCGCGCCGTCGAAGCGGTAGGCCGGCACCTGGTACGTGACGGTCTGCAGCGCCCCGGTGTAGTACGTCGAGGCCACGCCGTAGGAGCCGTAGCCGCCCCCGTCGAGGACCGTCTGGAAGTGGAGCGCCGTGATCGCGCCGTCCTTCGTCACGCCCGTCTTCACGCGCATGAGGGTCGGGTGGCGCCCGCGATGGCAGTAGAAAACCTCCTCGCGCGTCAGGCAGATCTTGACCGGCCGGCCCGTCACGCGGGAGAGGTGCGCCACGACGATCTCGTGGTTGAAGACGTCGGACTTGCCACCGAACCCGCCGCCGTTGGGCGTGGCGATCACGCGGATCTTCGCCGGCGCCATCTCGAGGACCTTCGCGAGGGCGCGATGGACGTAGTGCGGCGTCTGCGTCGAGGACCAGAGCGTGAGCTTGCCGTCGGGGCCGAAGTCGGCGACCGAGGCGTGCTGCTCGATCGGCAGGTGCGTGTTGCCCTCGTAGAAATAGAGGTTGTCGTAGACGCGGTCGGCGCGCGCGAACCCGTCCCCGGTGTCGCCGAACTCCATGGAGACGAGCTTGTGGATGTTGGCCGAGTCGCCGTAGCCGTGGATCGGGTCGGCGGCCGGAGCCAGCCCCTCGTCGATCGTGCCGATCGGGGGCAGGGGCTCGTAGCGGACCTCGATCAGGTCGAGCGCGGCGAAGGCCGCGTCCTCGTCGAGCGCGGCGACCGCCGCAACCGGGTCGCCCACGTAGCGGACCCGCTCGGCGCAGAGCGCGTGCTCGTCCTGCGACACCGGCAGGATGCCGAAGGGGATCGGAAGGTCCCTGCCCGTCGCCACCGCGACGACGCCCGGGGCCGCGAGGGCCTTCGACACGTCGATCGCCAGGATCCGGGCGTGCGCGATCTTCGACCGCAGCAGCTTGCAGTGGAGCATCCGCGGCAGCATCACGTCGTCGGCGAACTTCGTCTGGCCCGTGACCTTGGCGGCCGCGTCCACCTTGGCGAGCGGGCGGCCGACGACGCGGGTCCTTGCTCGGGACGTGGTCATTTCGATTCTGGCCCCGCGACCCCCGACGCCGGGTGCATCGGAAGCAGCCCACTCTCGTCGAAATCGAATCCGTAGAGGGATTCCTTGCGGGGCTCGGCGGCTTCGCCCCGCATCCAGGCCGCGGCGAGCTCGACGGCTTCGAAGATCTTGATGTAGCCGGTGCAGCGGCAGAGGTTGCCCGAGAGCGCCTCGCGGATCTGCGGGAGCGTCGGCTTCGGGTTCTCCTCGAGAAGCGCCTTCGCCGTGAGCAGGAACCCGGGCGTGCAGTAGCCGCACTGCGCGGCGCCGAGGTCCGCGAAGGCCTTCTGGAGCGGATGCAGTCCGCCCGGCCCGGCCATGCCCTCCACGGTCTCGATGCGGCGGCCCTCGCACTCGAGGCCGAGGACGAGGCACGAGAGCACGGGCTTGCCGTCCACGAGGACCGCGCAGGTGCCGCACTCGCCGAGCTCGCAGCCGTGCTTGGTCCCGGTGAGCCCCAGATCCTCGCGAAGCACCTCGAGGAGGGTCTTGTGGGGCTCGAAGGCCGCCTCGACGGGCTCGCCGTTGACGTTCAGGCGCACGTGCGCGCGGGAACGCTCCGGCGCGCGATTTTTCCTGCGGGTCGCCACGACCGCGCAACTCTAATCCCTTTGTTTTGAGAAGGAAAGAGCGTCTATCTGGACTGACTGGTCAGATCGTTTTCGACCCGCGGAGGCGGCCAGGCCGGTAACTTCAGCAGGCCGAGCGGGTTGACGTGCGCGCGGTTCAAGCGCGCGCCCCAGTGCAGGTGCGGACCGGTCACGCGGCCCGTCGCGCCCACCAGGCCGATCGGCTGCCCCGGCGCCAGAACGTCGCCGGGCTTCACGTCGACGCGCGAGAGGTGGAAGTAGAGCGTGAAGAGCCCGGCGCCGTGATCGAGGATGACCGTGCCTCCGGAAAAGTACAGCGGATCCGCGAGCGCGACGACGCCCGGCGCGGGCGCCGTCACGGGCGTTCCGGCCGGCGCCCCGATGTCCAGGCCGTCATGCGGCGAACGCGGCTGCCCGTTGAAGACGCGCCGGGCGCCGAAGTTGTCGCGGATCTCCGCGACGATCGGCGGACGGAAGGCGCCCGTCCAGGCCCGCTCCGGCCGCCCGCTCTGCCAGACCCGCGCGACTTTCTCCTTGTCCTCGCGAATCCGGTCGAGCTCGCTCGCGGGGGGCTCGACGTACGCCGGAGCGACCTTGAGTTTCTGCGTGGGAAACCGGCCGGCGACGACGTCGAGCGCGCGCCGCACGGCGTGGCGGTCGCCGCAGAGGCCCTCGGCCTCGATCGCGATCTCCCGCGGACCGACCGCGCTCTCGAAGTCCACCCCGACGAGGACCCGGAAGGTCCGCCCGTCCGCGTCCTTCTCCATCGCGGCTTCGCGCCCGCCCGACGCGGCGGTCGCGCGCGCGAGCGGCACGTCGCTTTCGAGCGACACGGCCACGATCCCGCCCTGCTTCGCCGCGGCGGCGGACGTCTCGAGCGTGAGCGCGGGCGTCCGGCAGTCGCCGGCGGCCAGGCCGGTCGCCAGGGCCAGCACCCGGGCCAGGATCAGCACGAGGACGAGGGTACCCCCACGACTAGGGACCGTACAGGACGAGGCCGAACGTCTTCGTCAGGAAGACCGCCATCTGGCCGCGCGTGTTCGGAAGCGAGGGACAGTAGTTCCCGCCGCCGCAGCCCGCGGTCACGCCCTCGCTCGCGAGCTCCTCGATCCAGTCCGCCGCGAAGCCGCCCGGGCACGGCACGTCGGCGAAGAGACCCGCGCAGGCCGGCGGGACGTACCCGGAGCCGTGACGTCCCTTGAGAAGGAAGACCGCCATCTGCGCGCGCGTGACGGGGCTGCCCGGACAGTAGTTGCCGCCGCCGCACCCGCCCGTGATCCCCTCGGCCGCGAGGCGCTCGATCCAGTCGGCGAAGAGCGAGGGGCACGCGACGTCGGCGAAGACCCCCGTGCACGAGGGCGGCACGAACCCGGCGCCGTGCTCCGCCTTGAGGAGGAAGACGGCCATCTGGGCGCGCGTCACGTCCGAACCCGGGCAGTAGGACGCTCCGGACCCGCAGCCGCCCGTGATGCCCTCGTGGAAGATCGTCTCGACGAACGGGTAGAAGGCGTCGCCGGGGGGTTCGTCCGCGAAGCTCCTCCCGACGTGGAGCGTCCAGTGCCGGGAGCCTCCCGTCGAGAGCAGCTCGTCGAAGCCGGCGTCCCAGTGCGCCGCCGGGCGCGTCGCGGGATCGTCCACCGAGACCACGTAGCAGTCGCCCGCGTCGGCGCAGCTGCCCGCCGCGCCGGGCGCGAGCGTGCCGTAGGCCGCGGCCGAGTCCACGATCGTGTAGGAGGCCCCGGAGGGCCCCGAGAGGTTCGACGCCGTCCCGGAGAGCGCGAGCGCCGCCGCCCCGTTGTTCCCGTACGACGGCTCGATCGCGACCGTCTCTCCCGGCTCCCACACGCCGTCGAGGTTCGAGGGAGGCGAGGCGGGATGAACGTCCACGCCGAGCGCGGCCGCGGTGGGCAGCGTGCAGCAGGCGAAGCCGTCGGAAATCGAGATTCCATCCACGCGCCACCCGGACCCCGAGACCGCGCCGTCGGAGGCCATCCGCCAGCGCAGGACCACGACCCGGCCCGCGGCGGCCGCCGGCAGGTCGGCGACGGTCGTCACGTACCCGCCGGAGTTTCCGGTCCAGGCCTGCCGGCCCGCGATCGGGCTTCCGAAGCCGGGGTCGATCGAGCCGTCGTAGCCGTTGGACTCGAACGCGCCGCCCGCGTCCAGGATGTCCTGGAACGGGCCGCCGCCGATCGAGATCTCGAGGACGCCCCCGTCGAACGTGCTCTCGAGGTTGTACGAGCTGCGGAAGGTCACGCGCGCCGCCGCCGTCGCGATGGCGATGCCCGGCGAGTCGAGCCGCCGGTCGGACGCGAAGCCCGGGTCGATCACGAAGGCGGCGTTGGGCGCGGTGTCGGGGCCGTTCGCCGTCGTGACCCAGAGCGGCGGCCCGCCGACCGCGTTGGAGGCCGTCCACCCCGCCGGCAGCGCCGGCGCGGCAACGCCGTCGAACGCCTGGGCAAACGCGACGCGCGGCGCTCCCGCGCGGAAGACCGACGACACCGTGCCGAGGCCGTTCGCGCCATCCTGGAGCGCGAGCGTCGCCGTGACCGTGCCGCCGCACGGCGTCGCCGGGTCGGCCGTGAACGCCACGTCGCGGCAGATCTCGCCGCCGCCCGCCGGCACGACGCCGAAATCCACCGGGCCGCCCGGGCTCACGACGCCGCCCGAGGCCTGCAGGGTCGCGACGAGGTTCGCCGTGTCGGCGCCCCCCGTGTTCCGGACGCAGAAGGTCGCGGTCACCGTCTCGCCGGGGTCCACGGCGCCGTTTCCGGGCAGGCAGCTTTCCGCCGCAAGGGCGGCGCTCGAAGCCGCGAGCACGGGGAAGCCCGCGAGGCTCGCGTCGAGGATCGCGTTGCCGCCGTTGGGGACGCCGACCGGCCCGCCGCCCGGCGCGAAGTTCGGCTTCGAGATCGTCAGCGTGGAGGGCCCGGGGGGCAGGGTCATCGAATAGGCGCCCGCGGCGTCGGTGATCCGGATGTGTCCGAGGCCGTCCGAGACGACCGCGCCGGCGATGGGGAGGCCCGTGCCCGCCGCCGTCACCGTGCCCGAGACCGTGCCGAGCGGGGCCGCCACGCACCCGGGATACGCGAACTTCGCGATGCGGGTCGCCCAGTCGTAGCTCCCGTTTGCGGCGTAGTACTCCTGCGTGTAGAAGAACGTGCAGTCGTCGGAGGGATCCACGGAGAGCGCGCTGTAGTCGCCCCACCGGTCGCCCGATCCCTGCTGCACTCCGGATCCCGAAAACACCGTCGCCTCGCCCTGGGCGAGCGAGTCCGCCGGATCGCCCGCGAGGCGGCCCGCCCAGACCAGGGAGGGAAAGAGGGTCGTGCTCGACGCCGAGAAGCCCACGACGCTGTTGCCCTGGTGATCCTGCGCGGCCGAGCCCATCCAGGCGTTGCGGCCGGTCGTCCCGTTGCCCGAGCCCGGCGCGTACGTCACCTGGTTCTGGATCGTCACGTCCCCGCTTCCCGCGTCGCGCCGCAGCTCCGTGAAGCGGATGCCCGCCTGGTAGCTGCCCGCGCCGATCGGGTTGGCGCCGCTGACGTTGACGGTCCAGTTGAGGACGAACGACTCGACGCCTCCGGCGAGGGTGCGATACGCGACGCGGTTCATCATCCGGTCGGCGACGGCATCCAGGTAGTCGGAGGACGTCGCGGGCGGCGGCTGCTCGACGGCTCCCCGCGTGCCGGGCGTGCGCGCGTCGAACGCCGCGACGGCGAGGTCCGGCCGCACCGTCAGCGTGGAGCTCGCGGGGTCGGCGAAGTCGGCGTGGAACTCGTAGATGCGGATGGCGTCGAAGGGATCCCCGAACTCGTCGGCGCGGAATTCCATGAAGAGGTTCGGCGTGCCGGGCGGCGGCGGCGAGAGGCCGTCGAGATCGCTCGGGAGCATGCCGCCCGCGCTCGGATCGATCGGCTCGTAGTCGAAGTAGACGTACCCCGCCGTCGGATCGCCCGCGAGCATCTTCACGCGGTCGAAGGCAAGGAGACCCGCCCCCGCGTACGCGCCGCCGCCGATCGTGAACTGGTTGTCCGACATGTAGTAGCCGTCGGGCCACACGCCGAAGTGCGGATAATCGTTGACCTTGCGCGGCATCACGAAGTCGTACAGGAAGAACGCCCCCGTCGGATCGGAGGTCTGCGAGATCGCGATGCACTGGTGGAACGGGGGCTGGAAGCCGTTGGGCAGGCCGAACTGGCTGATGAGCCACCGGTCGGCCAGCGGATCGTAGAGGACGATCGGGTCGCCGAACTGGCCGTTGCAGCCGCTGCCGAGCGGCCCGAAGAACGCGCCGAGCGAAACGAGCGCGGTCAGCGGCGCGCCGTTCTTGTCGAAGACGCGCACGATCGTGTTGACCGCCTGCACGTAGTGATTCGGGCCGACGTCGCCGACCGTGTCGGGCGGCGCGAAGCGGCCTCCGACGGCCGCCGCCTCGTCGGCGCTGATGCCGGCGAAGGTCGCCGAGGGCGACGGCATGCTGGCGGAAAACGTCGCCACGGGAGACTCGAGGGCGGCGTCCCGCGACCGGCCGGCGCGGAACGGGCCCTTCGACCGCGGCAGCCGGTCGTTGTCCCGGATCCACTCGGCCGGGAGGTTCGTGTTCGCATCCGGACGGGCCGCGGGCAGTTCGCCGAGCCGGCGCGAGACGGCGAACTTCTCCGTCGCCGCGAACGTCGGGGATCCCGCCGGGCCCTCGGCGCCGAGCGCCGCCGTCCCGGCCAGGAGGCCGCACAGTAAGGACAGGATGCGGCCGGGTCGGGACGTCACGGGCTCCTCCGTTTTCGAGAAGGGTCGAGGGTAGCCGGAGGCCCGTCCCGCGTCAACGACGCCGGCTACGGCCGGGCCGGCCCCTTGAAGACGCTGCCGCCCTTCATCACGAAGAAGACCTTCTCCGTCAGGTGGATGTCCTTGAGCGGGTCGCCCGGCACGGCGACGACGTCGGCCTGCTTGCCCTTCTCGAGCGTGCCGATCTGGTCGGAGAGGCCGAGCAGCTCGGCGGCGTTCGGGCCGGCGGTCCGGAGCGCCGCCGCGGCCGGCATGCCGAGGTCCACCATGAAGCCGAACTCCTTCGCGTTCAGCCCGTGGGGCGAGACGGCCGAGTCGGTGCCGAACGCGATCCGGACGCCCGTCTTGAGGGCGCGGCGGAACATCTCGTCGTGCGCCTCGAAGGCGGCCTTGGCCTTCTTCGCGATGGCGGGCGGAAAGCGCTCGAGCCTGCCGCCGGTCCACTGCCCCGCCATGCACGTCGGCACGAGAAAGGTGCCCTTCGACTTCATGAGGGCCAGCGTCTCGTCGGTCAGGAAGGAGCCGTGCTCGATCGAGTCGATGCCCGCCTTGACCGCGGCGCGGGCCGCGAGGTCGCCGTGCGCGTGGGCCGCGGTCTTGCGCTTGAGGCGGTGCGCCTCGTCGATGATCGCCGTCAGCTCCTCGTCGGTGAGCTGGGGCGCCGCGACGTCGTCGCCGAGCGAGAGCACGCCCCCCGAGGCGCACATCTTGATGACGTCCGCTCCATATTTCACGTCGAGGCGCACGGCCTGCCGGCCCTCGTCGGCCCCGTGGAGGATCCCCTTGTCGAGCCCGGGCTCGGGGCCGAAGGTGTTCGGCGGAAACCCCGTGTTGTCGCAGTGGCCTCCGGTCGCGCCGAGCGCATACCGCGCGACGAGCATGCGCGGGCCCGGCGTCAGGCCGTCGGCGATCGCGTTGCGCAGGCCCACGTCGAGATCCTTCTCCGAACCGACGTCGCGGACCGTCGTGAACCCGGCCTCCAGCGTCTTGCGGGCGTTCCGGGCGCCGTAGAAGACCTCTTCCGTGACCGGCCGCCGCAGGCCGTCGAAGAAGTCCTGCACGTAGTTGTCGCCCGACTCCCCGGTCAGGTGCGTGTGCGAGTCGATGAACCCCGGCAGCAGGGTCGCGTCGCCGAGGTCGATCACCGTCGCGCCCGGGGGCACCGCCAGGCCGGAGCCCGCGGCCAGGATCGTCCCGCCCTGGACGAGGACGACCGCGTTGGGCACCGTCGCGTCGGAGCGGCCGTCGAACATCCGCGCGGCCCGCAGGGCGGTGACCGGCGCGGGCGTCGGGGCCGGCGTGGGCGCGGGCGCCTGCGCCAGGAGCGCGGCGGCCAGACCCGGGGCGGCGGCGGCCAGGAACAACGACTTCTTCATGGCTTCTCCTTCGCGGACGCGGCGCTGCCGCGCGCGGTGTAGACGAGGGCTCCCGCGGCCAGCGCGATCGCTCCCCCGATGAAATTCTTCGCCTCGGCGGCCGAGAGAAACAACAGGCAGATGACGAGGGCGGCCAGCGGGATGACGGGGCCGCCCGGGAGGCGGATCGTGCGCGGCGTCGCCGGCATCTTCCGGCGCAGGACGGGCACGGCGAGGCAGGTCCCGATGTACGTCGCCAGCCGCGCGACCGTGGACAGCACCGCCAGCTCCTCGGCCACGCCGAGGGCGCCCGGGCGCACGGCGTGGAGGACGGCGTCGATGGCGATGAGCGCCAGGGCGACGCCGCTCTGCGTCAGGATCGCGACGTGCGGGGTGCGATAACGCGGGTGGATCCTCGCGAACGCCCGCGGCAGCCGCCCGTTTTCGGCGAGCGCGTAGAGGTAGCGCGGCCCGGCGAGCACGGTGTTGTTGTTGGTGCCGAGGACCGAGAGCACCGCGCCCAGGGTCAGCAGGAACCCTCCGACGGGCCCCATCAGGAGACGGCCCGCGTCGGCCAGCGGCGTCTGCGACTGGCCGAGGTTCGGGATCGTGCCGATCGCGACGAGCTGGACCAGGGTGTAGATCGCCGTCACGAGGGCGATCTGCATGACGAGCGCGAAGGGGACGTCCCTCCGCGGGTCCTTGAACTCTCCGGCCGGGGCCGCCGTGTTCTCGAACCCCGCGTAGGCATAGAGGACGAGCAGGGCCGCCTTCGTGAAGTTGCCGCTGTCGGGCGTCGGGACGGGAAACACGCGGCCCCACGAGACGGCGAAGATCCCGACCGCGACGAGCAGGACGAGCGGCAGGGTCTTGCCCAGGGACAGCACCACGGCCGTGCGCGCCCCGGACTTGATGCCGCGGACGTTGATCCAGGTCAGCCCCGCCAGCGGCAGCACGATCGTCAGCGCCTGGCCCACCCCGTGGTTCGCGCCGTCCCAGAGGTAGCCGACCGCGCGCGCGAAGAAGACCGAGAGGCTCGCGATCGAGGCGACCCGCGCGATCCAGGTCATCCAGCCGACCTCGAACCCGACGAACTCGCCGAACGCGGCCCGCGTGTAGACGATCGCTCCGCCCGGCGTGTCGAACAGGCTCGCGGCTTCCGCGAAGCAGAGGACGAGCAGCAGCACCGCCAGCCCCGCCGCCAGGATCGCCCAGATGCTCGCCGGACCGAGCAGCATCGCCGCCGCGACCGGCAGGATCAGGTAGACGCCGCTCCCGATGACGTCGTTGACCGAGAGCGCGACGATCTCCCAGCGGGAGACGGCGCGCAGGAAGGACGGCTGCGACGGAGGGCTCGACAAGCTGGCGCGAATTCTAGCCGATGCCTGCCTCCTGCCTCCTGCTTGTATACTCCCCCGCCCTATGCTGCGCGCCGGAATCGTCGGCCTGCCGAACGTCGGCAAATCCACCCTCTTCAACGCCCTGACGCGGACGCGCAAGGCCGAGGCGGCGAACTACCCGTTCTGCACCATCGAGCCCAACGTCGGCGTCGTCACGGTGCCCGACGCGCGGCTCGAGCCGCTGTCCCGCATCTCGAAGTCGGAGCGGATCATCCCGGCCACGATCGAGTTCGTCGACATCGCGGGCCTCGTCAAGGGCGCCTCCAAGGGCGAGGGCCTCGGCAACAAGTTCCTCCAGCACATCCGCGAGGTGGACGCGATCGTCGAGGTCGTCCGCTGCTTCGAGGACAAGGACATCGTCCACGTCGCCGGAACCCTCGACCCGGTGGCGGACATCGAGACGATCCAGACCGAGCTCGTCCTCGCCGACCTCGAGACGGTCGGCCGCGCGAAGGAAAAGCTCGAGAAGAATGCCCGGGGCGGGGACAAGGAGGCGAAGGAGGGGCTGGCGGTCTGCGAGAAGCTCGTCCCGCACCTCGACGCGGGCCACCGGGCCCTCACCGCCCCCCTCTCGGCCGAAGAGAAGCTCGTCGCGAAGCGGCTCTTCCTCCTGACGCTGAAGCCGATGCTCTTCGCCTGCAACGTCGCCGAGGGAGAGCTCGCGACCGCCGAGTCCGCCTCGCCCCACGTCGCCGCGGTGCGCGCGTTCGCGAAGACGCACCTCGGCACGGAGGCCGTCGTCGTCTCGGCGGCGATCGAGTCCGAGCTCGCCGAGCTGCCCGACGCGGAGGCCCGCGAGTACCTGGCGCACCTCGGCGTCGAGGACTCGGGCGTCTCGTCGCTCATCCGCGCGGCCTACCACCTGCTCGGCCTGCGCACGTACCTGACGACGGGCGAGAAGGAGACGCGGGCCTGGACGATCCACGCCGGCGACACCGCGCCGCAGGCGGCCGGGGTCATCCACTCGGACTTCGAGAAGGGATTCATCAAGGCCGAGACCGTGTCCTACGACGATCTCGTGGCCTCGGGCTCGATGGCCGCCGCCAAGGAGAAGGGCCTCGTCCGGCAGGAAGGCAAGGAGTACGTCGTGCGCGACGGCGACGTCATGCTCTTCAAGTTCAACGTCTGAGCGCAGGTCGCCCATGTTCCGCCGCGCGATCGTCCGTCCGCCCGCCGCCAACTTCGCCGAGGGGCTGACGACCGTCGACCTCGGCGTTCCCGACGTCGCCCGGGCGCTCGCCCAGCACGAGCGGTACTGCGAGGCGCTCGAGCGATGCGGCCTCGCCCTGACCCGGCTCGACGCCGATCCGGACTTCCCCGACTCGACCTTCGTCGAGGACACGGCGATCCTCACGCGGCGCGGCGGCGTCCTGACCCGCCCCGGCGCTGCGAGCCGCGCCGGCGAGGCCGTCGCGATCCAGCCGGCCCTCGCGCCGCACTTCCCGGCGCTCGCCCGGATCGAGGCGCCCGGAACGGTGGACGGCGGCGACGTCTGCGAGGCCGGCGACCACTTCTTCATCGGGATCTCCCGGCGCACCAACGCCGAGGGCGCGCGGCAGCTGGCGTCGCACCTCGCGCGCATGGGCTTCACGTCGGCGGAGGTGGACATCCGGGGGATCGAAGGGATCCTGCACCTGAAGAGCGGCATCGCCGCCGTCGCGGACCGCCGCCTCGCCCTGATCGACGCGCTGGCGCCGCACCCGGCGTTTCGCGGGTACGAGCGGGTCCCCGTGGACCCCTCCGAGAGCTACGCCGCCAACTGCGTGCGCGTCAACGACGCGCTGCTCGTCGCGGCCGGGCATCCCCGGTTCGAAGCGGCGGCGCGCGGCCTCGGCCTCGAGATCCTGGCGCTCGACATGTCCGAGTTCAAGAAGATGGACGGCGGCCTGAGCTGCCTGTCCCTGCGCTTCTAGGAGAGGGACGCGCCGGAGGAGATCGCCGGGGCGGCGGCGCGGGGCTCGTCGGCAGGGGCGGCGTCGGCGAGCTCGCGGTCGTGGGTCGAATCGTGGTCGAAGGGAACGCCCCCTCGCTCCTCGCGGACCTGGCGCGCGAAGAGGGAGACGTTCCGGTCGAAGACGAACCGCCAGAGCAGCCGCGCCCACGACGGGTGGCTGCCGAGCGTGTCGTAGGCCTCCGGGGCGGCGCGCTTCAACTCCGGCAGCCGGTTCCACGGCACCGACGGGAAGTCGTGGTGCTCGTTGTGGTACCCGACGTTGAAGGCCAGCCGGTTCACGAAGCCGTAGTAGCTGCTGGTCTCCTGAGCCGGATGTGCCGGGAACACCATGTAGTGCTCCTGCACCCAGCGCGCGCCGAGCGGGTGCAGGCCCACGCTGAAGCAGAACGAGATGAGCAGGTACGCGAGGGCCCGCGGGCCGAGGGCGACCCAGATCGCGGCGTCGAAGGCGGCCTGCGCGAGGACGTTGGCGAGGAACCACCGGTCGAGCGGCCGGATCTCGCGCAGGCGCGGCGGGCGGAGGCTCTGGACGACCGGAAAGAGGGCGAGCCACATCGCCTTTCGCCACGGGGACGTGCCGACGAGGCGCGCCTCCCACACGTTCGGGATGTCCGCGTCGAGGTCGTAGACGCCCTGGAAGGCGTGGTGCTTGAGGTGGTAGCGCTTGAAGAGGGCGGAGCCCGGCAGGACGTGGGGAAAATTGGCGACGATCCCGGCGGCCGCGTTCGCGGCCGGCGTCCGGAAGACGAGATTGTGGGTGCACTCGTGGATGAGCGCCCAGAGCGCGTGGTTCGCGAAGGCCCCGACGAACGCCGCGACGCCGACGACGAGCCACCAGGAGCTCCCGCGCAGGAGCGCGGCGACGAGAACCTGGAACGCGACCAGCCCGACGATCGCGGCGAAGGTGGCCGGGTTGCGCCCGATGTAGCGGCGGACCTCGGGATGCGCCCGCAGGATCTGCCGGGTGCGGCTGCGGTGCGGCTCGGGCAGATCCGAGACCGAGAAACCGAGCTCGTGTTCGGGGGCCGCCGCGGGCGCACGCATGGCTGCACTCTTTCACAAATCCCGGCGCCGGGCACGCCGGCGTCTAGAACCCGTAGACGATCGAGAGGCGGGCCGAACGGGGCTGTGTCGGATGGAAGTGGATGTCGTCCACGCCGGCGGCCGGCTCGCCCGGCAGGCGCGAGGGGTAGTAGTAGTCGATGTCGGAGACCTGGGCGTTCAGGATGTTGAGGACCTCGACCTGCGCGCGCAGGCCGGGCAGGAACTCGTACCCGACGAGCGAGGACAGCGTGGTGGAGGCCCTGGAGGCCACGCTGCCGTCCTCGGTCAGAGGCCGCGGCCCGAAGTAGCGCACGCGCAGGCTGCCGAAGAAGCCGGCGAGGCTGTCCACCGAGACCCCGCCGACGACGACGTTCTGGACGGCGCCCGGGATCAGGTTCCCCGCGGGGTCGTCGTCGCGAAACCGCGCCTTCGAGAGCGAGAGGTCGAGATCCGCCGTCATCCAGGGCAGCACCCGGTAGTAGTTCGACCATTCGACGCCGTAGCGGCGGCTCGGGCGCGAGGCCTCGGTCGTGCCCGCGTCGCCCACGAACACGAGCTCGGAAGCGATGTCGAGGCCCCAGAAGGCCACCGTCGTCTGCCACTTCGGCAGGGGAAACGTCCGGACGCCGAGCTCGGCCGACTCCGCGCGTGCGAGCGGCGTGACCGGCGAGGCCGGCTCCCCCGTTCCGGGGTCCACCCGGATCGTCGCGCCCCGGGCGTCGTTCGAGTGGAAGCCGTAGCCGGCGTTGGCGTAGATCTCGGTCTGGCCGAAGGGGCCGAAGATCATCGAGAGCTTCGGGCTGAAGATGCCCTGCGTCAGCGCGCCGCCGTTTTCGGGGTCGCTCTTGCCCGTCACGTCGAAGTGGTAGACGTCGCCGCGCAGGCCCAGGATCGTCCGGAACGTCTGGCTCCAGCGCGTGCTGTTCTGGAAGAAAAGTGCGGCGCTGCCCTGCTGGACCTTGTCTTCACGGACCGTCTCGAGCCGTTGCCGCGCCTCCGTGTGGTACAGGCCGACGTTGTGGATGTCGTCGAACCGCCCCTGAAATCCGACCTCGTTCTCGACGTCGAAGCCGCCCCACCGCGCCATCCACTGGTGCGTCGCCTTCAGGCCGTAGACGCTGCGGTCGTCGGCCTGCTCGAACTGGTCGCCGTGGACCGGGTCGTCCAGGAAGTACGTGAAGTTCGAGAAGAGGTTCAGCTTGTAGGCAATCCCGTACGCCACGGCCCGCGTGACGGACTCGACGCCCGAGCTCTGCCACTCCGCCGAGAGGCTGTAGCGGGACGAGCGGCCTCCATCGGTCGGGTCGATCGCGCCGAAACGCCCGATCTCCCCGCCGTCCACGGCTCTCAGCGGGACCTGGTCCGTCGAGTTCCAGCTGGCCGAGTACCCCATGCCGGTCACGGAGAAGCCGTTCTGGGCGTCGCCGATGCTGTAGCGCAGCACGCCGTTGTACTTCCGGTAGTCGTCGGGGTTGACCCACGGCCCGTTGTTGTAGACGCCCTCGAGGGCGTAGAGGAGGGTTCCGTCGCCGACCCTCGGTGAGCCCATGACGAGGCCGCGCAGGTACTGGTCCGAGCCGCCCTGGACGAGGGCCTCCGGCTTGTCGAGGACGTTGACGTAGTTGATGTTCGCCGAGCCGGCCGTCGTGAAGTCGCCGTCCTCGACGAAGTAGGGACCCTTCCGGTACTGGACCCCCGAGACGAGCTCCGGGATGAGGAAATTCAGGTCGGTGTAGCCGTGCCCGTGGGCGTGGGTCGGCATGTTGATCTGCATCCCGGCGACCGTCGTGGCGAAGTCGGTGCCGTGGTCGAGGTTGAAGCCGCGCAGGTAGTACTGGTTGGCCTTGCCCTCGCCCGAGTGCTGGCTGATGACCAGGCCGGGGATCGTCTCGAGCACGTCGCCCGGGCGGCCGATGGGAAGCAGCGCCACCTGCTCGGCCGTGATCACCCCCTGCGTCGAGGCCCCGGCGATGCCCACGAGGCTCTCGTCCGCGCTCTTGACGTCGGCGAGGTTCGCGAACGAGCGCTTGCCCGTCACGACGACGTCCGCCGACGCCGAGAGCCGCAGCGTCGCGTCGACGGTCGTGGCGCGCCCGGCCGCGACGACGACGCCCTTGCGGACGACCCCCGTGAAATTCAGGAGCCGGAACGTGACGTCGTAGGCGCCCTCCGCCAGGCCGGGAAAGGCGTAAACGCCCTTCGCGTCCGTGACGCCGACGCGGGGCGAGGCCAGCGACGCCCCTCCGACTTCGACCGTGACGCCCGGAAGCGCTCCGCCGGACTCGTCGCTCGTTCGCCCGGAAATCGTCCCTCCCGCGGCGTCCGCGAGGAGGCCTGCGGCCGACACGCCCAGCAGGCCGAGAACGGCACCCAGGAATCGGCGCACCGGCGGAGACATTCGCGCGAAGGTTACCTCCCCCGGGATTACGGCGCGAGGAGCCCGGCGGATCTTCACCGTCGATTTTCCGAACGAATTCCCCGGTCCGGCAATCCGCCGCCTCGCTTCGCCCGTACTCCCGGCAACAAAGGAGGCTCTGATGACGTTCCGACTCCGAAACGCGGCGCGCCGGCTGGCCCCGGCGCTCCTCGCCGTCCTGGCCATGGCCGTTCCGGCCCTCGCGTCCAGCCATCGCGAGGCCCCGGGCATCTCGAAGGACCCGGTCGCCGACAACACCGACGTCTACTTCTTCCGCGACCCCGTCGATCCCTCGCGCCTCGTGCTGATCTCCAACTGGATCCCTCTCGAGGAGCCCTCCGGCGGCCCCAACTTTTCGCACTTCGGCGAGGGCATCCGCTACGAGCTCAACGTGGACTCCGACGGCGACGGCCTCGAGGACTACGTCTACCGGTTCGAGTTCCAGCGCCACGTGCGCAACGGCAACACGTTCCTCCAGAACGTGGGCCCCGTCTCCTCGCCGACCGATCCGAACCAGAACGTCTACTACACGTACACCGTCAAGAAGTGCCTCGGGCCCTCGCCCGGCCAGTCCTTCTGCCAGCAGCTGGGCGGCGACCTGCTCGAAGCGCCCAACAACGTCGGCCCGAAGTCGTTTCCGAACGGCTACGCGGCGGGCTCGGGCATCCAGAGCCTGGCGTACCCGGTGGACGACGACACGATCGTCTTCGCCGGGCCCCGCGCCGAGGGCTTCTACGTGGACCTCGGAATGATCTTCGACCTCGTGAACTTCCGGCCGGGCACGCTCCCCGGCGACCACGGCGGCGGCGTCAACTCGACGGCCGGCTACAACGTCCACTCGATCGCGCTCTCGGTCCCCATCGAGAAGCTCACGAAGAACCACACGGCGCCGTCGGATCCGAGCGACCCCAACGCGATCGTCAGCCTGTGGTCCTCGACCTGGCGCTCGGCCACGACGACGCTCTCTCCGGCGGGCGCGGCGCCGTCGGTGTCGGGCGGATGGGTCCAGGTCTCGCGCCTCGGCAACCCCCTCGTCAACGAGGTCGTGATCCCGCTCGGAATGAAGGACGTCTACAACGCGACGCTTCCCGTGGACGACCTGACGAACTTCGGGGCGTACGTCCTGAACCCCGAGCTTCCCGGCATCCTCAACGCGCTCTTCGGGATCAGCGTGCCGCCCACGCCGCGCAACGACCTCCTGGCGCTCGTCCAGGGCATCGCCGGCGTGAACCAGCGGCCCGGCGAGGTGATCTCGGACCAGTTGCGCCTGAACACCGCGATCCCGGCGACCCCGCTCTCCCGGATCAACCGTCTCGGCGTGCTCGCCGGCGACAACGCCGGGTTCCCCAACGGGCGGCGGGTCCAGGACGACGCCGTGGACATCGCGCTGCGCGTGGTCGCCGGCGTCCTGGTCGACGGATTCAATGTCGCGCCCAACAACGCGCTCGGCGACGGCGTGGACGGGCCGGACGTCCCCTACCTCGCGGGCTTTCCGTACCTCGCCGCGCCCCACTCGGGCTGGGACCGGATCCACGCGAACTTCGCGTCCCTCCAGAGCGGCCGGTTCACGACGACGGTCGCGTGGACGGCCCCGGACGGCAGCACCGGCACCGCGACGCCGCTCGGCGTGGCCGGAAACACCCAGAGCTTCTGGTTCTTCACGCCCGACAACATCGACCTGACCGTCAAGGTCCTCGACGGCCGCGCCACCAACGGCCACTTCTGGGTCTTCTACGGCTCCATGACGAACGTCGCCTTCACGCTGACCGTGACCGACACGCAGACGGGGGCCCAAAAGGTCTACACGAACGCGCAGGGGCAGAACTCGAGCCTCGCCGACACGGCCGCGTTCTGATCCCGGACCGCTCTCGCGATTCCCGAGGGGGGCCGGTCGGCCCCCCTTCTCTTTCGGCTACCAGCCGATCGTGCGCTGCACGAACCAGAAGAGGCCGACGGCGGCGATGAGGACGGAGCCGGGGATCACGACGCGGCGCCGGTACCAGGGCTTGCCGCGAAACGGGAGGCCGATGAGGACGAACGCGATCGCGATCACGGAAAGCTGGCCGAGCTCGACGCCCGCGTTGAAGGAGAGCAGCGCCGGGAAGAACTCCGAGCGCGGCAGGCCCTGCTCGGCGAGCGCGCCGGCGAAGCCCATCCCGTGGAGGAGCCCGAACCCGAAGACGAGCGCGACCCGCCACGGGGTCAGCCTCGGCGTGACCACGTTCTCGACGGCGACGTAGACGATCGACAGCGCGATCAGCGGCTCGACGATCCGCGGCGACAGCGCCACGACGCCGTACACCGTCAGGGCGAGCGTGATCGTGTGCGCGACGGTGAATGCCGTCACCTGCAGCAGGATCGGCTTCAGTCGGATTGCCAGCAAGAAGATCCCGAGGACGAAGAGGATGTGGTCCGTGCCCTTCGGGAGGATGTGCGTGTAGCCGAGGGCGAGGTACGTGCGCAGGACGGCCAGGCGCGTCATCGGGACGATCCGGGAGTCCAGGACGAAGGGTTCGCTCTCGGCCGGCCCCTCGACCCACTGCCGCGCCGCCTGGTCCACGCCGTCGGTTCGGATCGTGAGCATGTAGGTGCCGAGGCGGACCGCGTTCGACCACGTGAAGGTCCTCGCGCCCGCGGGAACGGCGCCCGAGAAGCGCAGGGTGATCTCGGGCGCGTCGGCGAGCGCCGAGGTCCCTTCCTCGGGGAGAACCAGCGCCAGGGACGCCGCGGCGGGCCGGCCGTCGAACGCGATCCTCGCGCCGTTGACGGACGCGCCCACGAGGCCGCCGATCTTCGCCGCGAGCTCCGGGGTGAGGTTGCCGATCGTCCCGAGCGCGGGATCCGGGGACGCCGAGGTCCCGAACCCGGGCGGCAGGTGCTGGCGGTCCACGATCGCGTCGACCTCGTACGCGCCCCCCTTGTGGAAGCGCGCGACGACGCGGATCGTGCCGAGCTCGTGCGCCGCGGCGGGCGCGGCGCCGAGCGCGAGGGCCGCCAGGGCCCCCGCGGCGAGGAGCCGGCGGATCACAGAGTCGGAGCCGGTCCCGGCGCCGGGGCGGCGCCCGGGACCTCGAACGTGAGCGAGGCCCACGTGCTCTGCCAGTCGGCGTTCGGGTCGCCCGTCACGGGCACCATGTGGACCGCCTTGACGAGCCAGACGCCGTCCCTCGGGAGGCGCAGCGACACGCGGCCGTTCCGATCCGAGCGCTGCGCGATCTTCTTCTCCGGCTCGTCGTACGGAAGCGCCGCCACGAGCGCGCCGGCCAGAGGCTTTCCGTCGTAGAGGATCCGGACCGGCAGCTCGTCGCCGCCCTTCAGGGCGTACGGGTTCTTCTCCGGGACGAGCTCGAGCGGAAGCCCCAGGACCCGGTCCCATCCCGACGCTCCCGTCCCGCCGACCGCGACGAGCGACTTGGCGGACCGCGAGAAGAGCTCGCGCGAGGGCTTCGCGCTCTCGCCGCGACGGGCGCGCGCCTCGACGACCGACTCGAGCCCCTCCTCCTTCAGATACTCCTCGAATCTCGCGGCCTCGAGCGACACCGAGCTGTTGCGGCTGCGGTAGGCGATCCATGCCAGGCCCGGCTGCTCGACCCGGACCGTTCCGGCCGGCTCGTCCGCCGCGCGCCCGGCGACCGGGACTTCCCCGCCGTCGGTGACGAGGGCGAACGTCACGATCATGGCCGGGTTGCGCGGCAGCGCGTCGCCGCGGAACCTCTGCCCGACGACCAGGCGCACGCCGAGGGTCGCGCCGGCGGCCGGGCGGAAGGTCGCGGGCTCGATCCAGAAGTCGTGGGCCGGGAGCGGCGCCGCGAGGGCCGCCAGCACGATGGCGGCGAAGACACGCGCGCCGCGGCTCACCGCGCCGCCGCGCGGCGCAGCTCGGTCGCCACGACCTCCTCGACGCGGCCGCCCCGCGGCCCCGCGCTCCAGCTCGAGCTCCATGCGTCCTGGCCGATCCCCTTCCAGACGAGCCGCACCGCCTCCCGGGCCCCCGTCCGCGAGTCCTCCCCGCGGAAGACGAGGTCCCCGTTCTCGAAGCGTCCCGTCAGGTGGAGTACGCCGGGGAACGCGCTGTGGATCTCCTCGAACGCGTACGCGCCCCGCCCGGGGTCCCAGGCGAGGACGGCCAGCGCCGTGACGCGGCCCATCGGGTCGTGCGCCTCGTAGTCGCAGAGGAGGGAGAAGCCGCCGGGCCCCTCGCGCACGACGAGGGTGCCGTTTCCCCCCGGGCCGGGCTCGCCCTCGTACGCGCCGCGCTTGTAGCGGCGGGGCTGCCTCCAGGTCTCCCGCAGCTCCCATGTCCCGACGAGCGGAGCGAGCTTTCGCATCGCCGGGGCCGGCTCGACGAAGCGGACCGGCCGCTCGGCGCGCTCGTCGTCCTCCGGCGCGGCGCGCGGCGCGGGAACCGGGGTCGGCCGCGTGGCCGCGCCGGCGCCGACGAGCAGCGCGAGCGCCGCCGCCGGCAGGCCTCTCGTCATGCCCGCGTGGAGTAGGACTCGAAGAGCTCGACCTCGCTGCGGCTCCCGATCGCCAGCGGCACGCGCTCGTGAAGCGTCGCCGGCACCACGTCGAGGATGCGCGCGCGGCCCGTGGAGGCGCGGCCGCCGGCCTGCTCGACGACGAGCGCGAGCGGGTGGCACTCGTAGAGCAGGCGGAGCTTGCCGCCCCCTCCCGCCGTCGCGTCGCCCGGGTAGAGGTAGATGCCGCCCTCGAGGAGGAACCGGTGCACGTCGGCCACGAGCGAGGCGGAGTAGCGGGTCGCGTACGGGCGCCCGGTCGCCTTGTCGGGTTGCTTGAGGTACTCGACGAACGACCGCACGCCCGGGGCCCAGGTGTGCGCGCGGCCCTCGTTGACGCCGTAGCCCCTGCCCCGCTCGGGCATGCGCACGTCGCGCCGCGTCAGCAGGAACTCGCCGATCGCCGGGTCGAGGGTGAAGAGGTGGACGCCTTCGCCGCTCGTGTAGACGAGCAGCACCGCGGGCCCGAAGAGGACGTACCCCGCCGCGGCCTGATCGCGGCCGCTGCGCAGAAGGTCGCCGACCGTGCCGTCGCGGCGCGGCCGGATCGAGAAGATGGTGCCGAGCGTGCCGTTGACGTCGATGTTGGACGAGCCGTCCAGCGGATCGAAGAGCACGGCGTAGCGGCCCTGTTCGAGGCTGCCCCCGTAGACGAACGGCTCCTCCATTTCCTCGGACGCCGCGAGCGAGACGAGCCCGCCGTAGTCGAAGGTCTCGATGAGGATGTCGTTGGCGAGGACGTCCAGCTTCTTCTGCTCCTCGCCCTGGACGTTGGCGGAGCCCGCCGACCCGTGCGAGCCGGTCAGGCCGGCGCGCGCGAGGGCGCTGGCGATGCGCTTGGCCGCGACGCCGAGCCGCATGAGGAGGGCCGACAGCTCTCCGGTCGAGCCCGGAAAGGACCGCTGCTCCTCGAGGATGAAGCGGTCGAGCGTGATGGGGGCGGCGCGCATCGGGCCGGGGCCGGCTACTTCTTCTGCCGCGTCATCTTCCAGCGGCCGGTCGTGATCGAGCCCTTGCCCGTCGGGGTCGTCGTGAAGGTGCCCTCGATGGCGTCGCCGGAAAGGCGCCCGACGAAGGTCGTCTGCACTTCGCAGTCGCAGGACGGGTCGCGGTACGGGTCGATGGTCCCGCGCAGGACGCCGCCCGAAGCGTTGACGAAGGCGATGTTGAGGACCTGGGGCATCGTGCGCAGGGTCTCGTTGACGCCCGGCAGCTTCGGGGTCGCCTCGCCCTCCTTGCGGGGGACCATCAGGACGTCGCCGCGGCCGACCTTGTCGCCGGAACCGAGCTCGAAGACGATCGACCCGGTCCGCCCCGTCGCCTCGCTCGAGTACTCGCCCGACCACCGTCCGCTCAGCGCCGACAGATCCGAGCCCTGGACCGGAACGGGCGGCGCGGGATTCGACGACGAGCAGGCCAGGGCCAGCGTCGAGACCACGATCGAAAGCGCCGAGAGCCGCGTGAGATGGAGCATGGGTCGCCTCCCCTGTCCGGGCATCTTACCGCCCGCGCCGGTCCCTCACGGGACCCGGGCCCACGAGATCCAGGCGGGCTTCGGGTCGCCCGACGCGGTCTCCAGGCCCCGGTTGGCCAGGAACGCCGCGCGGCGCGCATCGCGCCGGGACACCGCCGCCCCGGGCGCGGGGGCCGGTTCGGGGGCCGCGTCGCGCAGGGCCACGTAGCGCGCGAGCACGAGCTTGCGGCCGTCCGCCTTGGCGAGGAAGCGGCGCAGCCGCGCCACGAACTCGGCCTGCTTCGCGGCGCTCGAGCCGTTCTCCGCCGACGAGGAATAGCTGACGACCGGAAATCCGATCGGGCGTCCGGCCGCCGTCTTCAGCAGCTGTTCCCAGTCCTTGTCGAGAGCTCCGGGATCGCGGTGCTGGAAGGGCTGGTCCCGGACGAAGGGACAATAGATATAGAGGAGCAGGGGGCTGCGCTGGTGCAGGAGCGCCGCCACCTCCGGCGCCGGGCTCTCGGTGGGCGCGAGCGTCGTGACCCCGACCAGCAGGTGGGGCGCCTTCTTCTTCAGGAACTGGACGGCGCCGTCGAAGAGGCGCCGGTACGCGCGCAGCTCCTCGGGCCGGTTCGCGAAATACACGTCGGCCGCCTCGCCGAGCGACATCGTCTGGACGTCGGCCAGGACGGGCTCGAGGGCGTCGAGCAGCCTGCCGAGCCGCAGCGAGAGCTTCGGGTCGTCGAACGCGACGCCGTCGAGGTCCGCCGGTACGTCGCGCGCCGACTCGGTCACGAGGGGCAGGTCGAGCTGGAGGGTCGCCCCCGACTGGCGCAGCAGCCGCGCGGTCCGCGTCAGCTCCTCCAGCCGGTAACGGCCCGGCGCCGGCTCGGCCGCGGACCACGACAGCGTGAGGTCGAAGAACGAGGCGCCGGTCCGCCGCACCGCCTCCACGGCATCCTGGCGCTGGGCCGCCGACACGGACGCTTCGAGGTTCAAGGCGACGCCGACCGCCGGGGACGGCGGGGGCGAGGGAGCGCGGGGAGCGGCCGACGCCGCCGCGGCGGCGAGCACGACCAGCGCGGCAGGCAGCCCACGCACGGCGGCTAGGTCGGCGATCCCACCAGCACGACCGGGCCCGTCGGGGCGGGGACGCCGCCCCTCGGCTCGATCGTGACGGCGAAGTTCTGCGCGTCCGGCTCCGGAAAATCCGTGGACTCGAAGACCGCGCGGCCCGCGGCATCCGGATCGAAGACGCCGGCGTTGACGGGCTTGCCCTTGAGGAACACCCACAGCTCGTACTGGCGGTCGGGAGGCAGCGGGGCGAGGCTCGCGGCGACGAGCACGCCGCGCCGCGCCTGCGGGCTCCAGAACACCCGCGCGCGTGCGCCCGGCTGCGGCGCCTTGCCGCCGAGCAGCATCATCTGCACGTCGTCGCTCTCGAGGACGCGGGCGCGCAGCGCGCGCTCGGCCAGCCGCGTCTCGGCCGACTGCAGGCGCCCCGCGAGGTCGGCCGACCGGCTCCTCAAGTCCTCGCGCTGCCGCCGCAGCTTCGCGTCGTCGGCCACCACGGCCACCAGGAGCAGGGCCGCGGCGGCGGCCAGGACGCGCCACGCGCCGCCGGCGCGCGGGGAGGCGGAAGCCCGCGCGGGGCCGAGGGAGCCGAGGATCCGCTCGCGCAGCTCCGGAGGCGGCGCCGCCGGCGGCACCCCGGCCGCCAGCGCGGTCCCCGCGTCGCGCAGGTCGGCCAGCAGCTCCTCGCACCGGGCGCAGCCCTCGGCGAGGTGCCTCTCGAGCTCCGCCGCCTCGGCGTTGAGGGGCATGCCGAGCGCGGCCGCGGCGACGAGCTCCTCGTGCCGCTCGCTATGGGCCATGGCTTCCACTCCTCATGTACGGGCGCAGCCGCTCCCGGAGTTTCATCAGCCCGAGCCGCGCCCGCGTCTTCACCGTCCCGAGGGGCGTCGAGGTCCGGTCGGCGATCTCCTGCTGGGTCAACCCCTCGAAGTAGGCGAGCTCCAGGACCTGCCGCTGGTCGCCCGGCAGCTCCCGCACGGCGCCGCGACAGATCGCTTCCCATTGCCGGTCCGCCGAGGCTCCCTCGACATCGTCCCGCGCCGGGGGATCGCCGGCGTCCTCGAGGCTCTGCGCGGGCGGACGGCGGGCGGACTGGCGCGCGCGCAGGCGGTCGATGGCCCGGCTGCGCGTCGCGATCAGGAGCCAGGTCAGGACGGCGCCGCGCGACGCGTCGAACGACGACGCCGCGCGCCACGCGAAGAGAAAAACCTCCTGGAGGACTTCTTCGGCCTCGCCGCCCTCGCCGAGGATGCGGCGCGCGAGGCCGAGCAGACGCGCCGCGTGGCGGTCGTAGAGCTCGGCGAGGGCGTCGGCGTCCCGGGCGGCCACCCGGACCATCAGCGCGGCGTCGGACGCGTCGGGCCTCTGGCTCATCGCGCGCACACGATATCGCAGGACTTCCGCCCCGGTCTTTCGGCGTACCATTCCCCCACGGAGGCACCCATGCTGCGACGCGATCTCTTCCGGTCGGCCGCCTCGACGGGCCTCGCCCTCGGGCTGGCGGCCGCCGGCCGGCCGCTGCTCGCCCTGCCCGCCGCCGGCAAGGCCGCGGGCGACGACATCCAGCTCATGAACACCGCCCTCGCCCTGGAGCACCAGGCCATCTGGGCCTACGGCCTCGCGGGCAAGAGCGGACTGCTCTCGGAGAAGGCGAAGGAGGTGGGCCTCGCCTTCCAGGGAAGCCACGAGATCCACCGCGACCTGCTCGTCGACGCCGTTCGCCGGAAGGGAGGCAGCCCCGTCGAGCCGCAGCCGACCTACGTTTTCGGCGTGCCGCTCGCCAGCGAGAAGGACGTCCTCGAGCTCGCCTTCAAGCTCGAGGTCGGGGCCGCCCGCGTGTACCTCTTCGTCGTAGACCGCTTCCAGGACCGCGCGCTCTCGGGCTCGGCGTCGAAGATCCTGTCGGACGAGGTCCTCCACGCCACGGTGCTGCGCAGCGTCCTCGGACGCGACGTCGTGCCGACGTTCGGGTTGATCGAGAACTAGGGACCGGAGGGTGAACCGGAGCCGGAGGCGAGCCTGCCTCCTGCTTCCTGCTTTCTGCTTTCTGCTTTCCGTTACGGCTTGCCCGAAACCGACCCTTCCGGGATCGCCGCCGGCCCCGCCTTCAGGTCCTCGCGGATGATGAGATCGAGGAAGAGCTCGCGGACGCCCTCGCGACCGCCCGTCTTGAACGCGCGCCGCACTTCCGCGGGCCGCAGCGCGATGCCGGTCATCGTCTTCAGGTACTGGCAGAACACGTAGGAGCGCGAGCGGAAGGAGACGATCAGGAGAAAGAGGAGCAGGACGGCGCCGCCCCAGATGGCCCAGTCCGCCTGCGTCAAAAGATCGAACGCGCCCGACATTTTTTGCGAATCCTTTCGGATCAGGGTAGCAGGTTTTCCCCGAAACGGCGCGGCTTTCCGAACGCCCGGGCTAGCCGCTGCGGCGCGGCTTGAGCCCGTCGAGAAACTGGCGCGCCACGTCCGCCGGCCGCCGGCCCTCGCGGTCGATCGCGGCGTTCATCCGCCGCATCGCGTCGGCCGTGATCGCTCCGGCGAGGGGCTCGAGGCCGCGCCGCACGGCGTCGTCCCGCCACACCGCGCGGCGCACGACGAAGGCGGCTTCGTAGGGCGGGAAGTAGGCCCGGTCGTCCGCGAGCACGGCCAGGCTCATGGCGGCGATCAGGCCGTCGGTCGAGTTGCCCGCGACGACGTCCACCTTGCCCTGCGCGAGGGCCGGATACAGGAGGCCGAGGTCCATCTGCGCCGGCCGCGCGGCAAACGCCAGCCCGTATGCGGCCGCGAGCCCGGGAAACCCGTCGGCGCGCTCGAGGAACTCGTATCCGAATCCCGGCCTGAGCTCGGGGTGGCTCGCGAGGTCCGAGATCTTCGAGACGCCGAGCCGCCGCGCGTCGTCGCCCCGCATCACGAGCGCGAACGTGTTCTCGAAGCCGAGCGGGGGCGCCCAGGCGAGATCCCACCGGCGCGCGTACTCCGCGGCGACGCGCTCGCGCACGCGGACCGGGTCGGAGATCGGCTTCTCGGAGAGGATGGCGGTGAAGGCCGTCCCGGTGTACTCCGGGTAGAGGTCGAGCTCGCCGGCCAAGAGCGCGCGGTGGCAGACGAAGCTCCCCCCGAGATCGAGGCGGCGCTCGACCCGCACGCCGGCCCGCTCGAGCGCCTGCGCGGCGATCTCGCCCAGCAGGACCTGCTCGGTGAAGTTCTTCGAACCGACCCGCACGGGCCCGCCGGCGGTCCGCCCGCAGGCGGAGAAGAGCAGCGCGACGGCGAGCAGGCGGGCGAGCCGTTTCACCGGCGCGGCCCCAGCCGCTTCTCGACCACGCCCAGGCCGAAATCGAACGCGAGCGCGAGGCCCGCCGCCGGCAGCGCTCCGGCCAGGATCAGCCGGTGGTCCACGGTCGCGACGCCGCGGTAGATGAGCACTCCGAGGCCCCCGGCCCCGATCGCCGCGGCGATCGTCGCGAGCCCGACCCCGACCACGACCGCGACGCGAATGCCGGCGAGCACGACGGGCGCCGCGAGGGGCAGCTCGACCATGCGGAGGCGCTCCCGCGGCGTCATCCCGAGGCCCTCGGCGGCTTCCACGACCGCGGGATCCACGCTCAGGATCCCGGCGTGCGTGTTGCGCAGGATCGGCAGCAGCGAGTAGACGACGAGGGCGGTGATCGCGGTGCGCGCGCCGATGCCCCCGATGAACGGGGCGGGGATCAGGAAGCCGAAGAGCGCGAGGCTCGGGATCGCCTGCACCACGTTGGCGAATCCGAGCACCGGGCCCGCCAGGCGCGGACGCCGCGCGAGCGCCACGCCGAGGGGAACGCCGATCGCGACGGCGATCGCCGCCGCCGCGAGGACGAGCAGGACGTGCTCGCCGGTCAGCGCCGCGATCTCGCCGCGGCGCTGCCAGAGGAAGTCGCCGAAGCCCGTCACGACGCGAACTCCGAGACGAACTCGCGGACGAACTCGTCGGCGGGCCGGCGGACGAGGTCGTCGCGGGAGCCGACCTGCCGTATGCGCCCGCCGTCGAGCACGGCCACGCGGTCGGCCAGAAGGAAGGCCTCGCGCAGGTCGTGCGTGACGATCAGCACGGCCGCGGTCCAGCGCGCCTTCCAGCCGAGGAACTCCTTCTGCATCGCGCGGCGCGCGATCGGGTCGAGCGCGCCGAAGGGCTCGTCCATCAGGACGAGGGGCGGGTCGGCGGCGAGGGCCCGGGCCACGCCCACGCGCTGCCGCTGCCCGCCGGACAGGGCCGCGGGGCGCCGCGCGCCGAAGGCCTCCGGCGGCAGGCCCACCGTCGCCAGCAGCTCGTCCGCCCTGGCCCGGCGCCGCGGAGCGGTCCACCCGAGCAGCTTCGGCACGATCTCGACGTTCTCGCGGACGGTCCAGTGCGGAAAGAGCCCGCTTTCCTGGATGACGTACCCCACGCGCCGCCGCAGGGCGACCGGGTCCTGCTCCGCGGTCCCCCGGCCGAAGACGCGCACCGCGCCGGCGTCGGCGTCGACGAGCCGGTTGGCGAGCTTCAGGGCGGTCGTCTTTCCCGAGCCCGAAGGGCCGACGAGGGCCACGGTCTCGCCCTCCGCGACGGACAGCGAGAAGCCTTCGAGGGTCGCCGGGCCGGGACGGAAGTTCTTTCGGACGTCGACGTATTCGAGGACGGGAGAGCTCAAGCGATTAGAATCCGGCCATGGACGCATTCTACGACGCGATCGTCATCGGCGGAGGCCCCGGGGGCTCCACCGTGGCGACCACGCTGGCGCGCGCGGGCCGCCGCGTCCTCGTCGTCGAACGCGAGAAGTTCCCGCGCTTTCACGTCGGCGAATCGCTCCTGCCGTTTTCGCTGCCGATCCTCGACCGGCTCGGCGTGCACGACAAGGTCCGCGCCGCCGGCTTCCAGAAGAAGTTCGGCGCGTTCTTCTGGAACGAGGACAACGGCACGACGCGGCCCGTCGTCTTCGCCGAGGCGCGCGACCCGAGCCACCCCATGGCGTACCAGGTCAAGCGGGCCGAGTTCGACGACCTGCTGCTCCGGCACGCGGCCTCGTGCGGCGCCGAGGTGCGCGAGGAAACCTCCGTCGAGGACGTCCTCTTCGAAAACGGCCGGGCCGTCGGCGTGCGGACGCGGCGCGCCCGGGCGGGGCCCCGGGGGGGACCCGCCGCGGGGGGCGGGGGCGCCGCCCCGGCGGGGGGGGGGGGCGCCCCCCCCCGCGGGGG
>JAYRMU010000023.1:0-32586 GCA_041912555.1 Thermoanaerobaculia bacterium | reverse complement strand
GTCATCGCGATCATCGGCATCCTGGCGGCCATCGCCATTCCGAACCTCCTGAACGCGGTGCAGCGCGGCAAGCAGAAGCGGACGATGAGCGACATGCGCGCCCTGGCCACGGCGGTCGAGGCGTACGCGGTCGACAACAACACGTATCCGGCGGCGACCTGCAACGCGGGCCTGTTCACGACGGCCGGCGCGCAGCTGACGACGGCGTCGTTCACGAACCTGACGCCGACCTACATCGCGCAGCCGCCCAAGACCGACGGCTGGGGCAACTTCATGATCTACGGGATCTCGGTCGCCACCAGCTCGTACATGATCCGTTCGTACGGCCGCGACAACGCCGCGTCGACGATCAACTGCGGCACGACGACCAACTTCAACGAAGACATCATCTACGCCAACGGCACGTTCATCCAGTGGCCGGAGGGCACCCAGTTCTGAGCCGAGGCCGAGCGCCGCGTTAGAATCGACGCGTGCTGCTCGGCCGTCGGTTGGCTTCCGGGATCGCGGCGGTCGCGGCGCTCCTGCCGCCCCTCCTCTGGCTGGCGCCGGCCCTCGTCGGGGGCCGCGCGCCGTCGTTCCGGGACCAGGGGGATTTCTTCTACCCGCTCAAGCTCTACACGGCCGACCGGCTGAGGGCCGGCGAGATCCCGCTGTGGAACCCGCTGTCGGGAGCGGGGGAGCCGTGGCTGGCCAACGGGCAGTCCGGGGTCTTCTATCCGCCGACGCTCCTCTTCCTGCTGTCCTCCGCGGCCCTGGCCGGCGGCCTCTTCCTGCTCTTCCACTACGCGCTCGCCGTCTGGGGCGCGCGGCGGTTCCTGAAGGACGAGGCCGTCTCGGACGCGGGCGCCCTGCTCGGGGCCGCGGCCTTCGCGGCGTCGGGGTTCGCGGCCTCGCTCTCGGTCTACTGGAACCACTTCGGCGCGTGGGCCTGGGTCCCGGCGATCGCCGCCCTGGCGCGCGAGGGGTTTCCGAGGCGCAGCGCCGTCCTCGGGTTCGCGACGCTCGTCGGCCTCCAGGCGATGGCCGGCAGCCCCGAGGTCTCGGCGGCGACCGTCGTCCTGGCGGCCGCGCTCGCGTGGAGCTCCCGCGCCGAGTTCCCTGAGCCGGCCGCTCCCGCGACACGCGCCAGCCGGATGCGGCGCCTCGCGGCCGGAGTGGGCCTCGGCCTCGCGCTGGCGGCCTGGGCGATCGTTCCGCTCGCCGAGCTCGCGCTCCATTCGGACCGCCGCGTCCCGCTCCCCGCCGCCGAGCGCGAGATCGGCGCGCTGGCCCTGCGCGACGCGGGATCCGTGGCAGGCTTCACGCCGCCGTCGTTCGGAGGCGCCTACCTGGCGACCCTCTTTCTTCCTCCGCTCGTCCTCGTCGCCGTGGCGGCGGCGTTCGGCGAGCCGCACCGGCGCCGGCTCGCGCTCGTCCTCGCGGCCTTCGCGGCAGCCGGCGTCGTGCTGGCCGCGCACGGTCCGCCGGGAATCTGGCTCCGGGGACTTCCGCCCTTCGACCGGATCCGGTACCCCGCGAAGGGGCTCGTGTGGACTTCGTTCGGCGTCGCGATGCTGGCGGGGCTAGGCCTCGACGGGCTGCGCTTTGCGCCCGGCCCGGCGCGGGCGCGATCGGTCTTCGGCCTGCTCGCCGTGGCCGCGCTCGCCGCGACCGCGCTGTCGCCGTTGTCGCTTCCCGTGCGGCTCTGCGGCGGCGCCGGGGCCGCCGCGCTCGGCCTCCTCGCGGTCGGCGCCGGCCGGCGCGCCCCGGCGGGGGCCGTCCTCGGCGCGGTCGCGGCCCTCGGACTGGTCGGAGCGCTCGCGCTCGGCCTGCGCGAGCTTCCGACGTTCGCCCCGGAGGCCGGCGTGCGGCGGTGCCCCGAGTCGGTGGCGCCCCTGGCCGCCCTGTCGGGGCGCGTGGTCACGCCGCCGATGGGAGCGCTGTGGGGGTGGGTCCTCCGCGACGGGAGCTTCGACGCCGGCATGCTCGCCCGGCAGCGCGAGGCGCTCCTCGGATACACGAACCTGACCTGTCGGGTGCCGAGCCTTCGCACGGCCGCGCCCCTGCCCACCGCGGCGGCGGCGGCGATCGCGGCCTCCGTCGGGCCGGCCGAGGACGCGTTGCCCGCGGGCGCGGCGAGCGGCCGCGTGCTCTGGACGCCCTTCGCGCCGGCGCGCCTGCCCTCGCGGCGCGTGGGCGACTTCTTCCGCGCTCCGCTCGCTCCCTACCGCCCGCGCCTGTCCTACCTGCGGGGCTACGCGATCGAGCCCGACGCCGATCGCGCCTGGGCCCGCATCGCTTCCGGCCGGGTCGACCTCGCCCGCGAGGTCCTCCTCGACCGGCGTCCGGCTCCCGACCCCGGAGCGGCCGACGGGACGCCGATGCTTCTCGCGCGCCTGGCCGAGGACGAGCCCGAGAGGGTGGTCGCCGAGATCACCGCCACGTACGCCGGGCTGCTCGTCCTCACGGACCTCGACTATCCGGGCTGGATCGCCGAGGAGAACGGGCGGCGGCTCCCGATCCTCCGGGCCGACGGCTTTTTTCGCGCCGTGGCGCTTCCGGCCGGAACGCACCGCGTCGTCTTCCGGTACCGGCCGCTGTCGTTCTACCTGGGGGCCGGAATCTCGCTCCTGGCGCTGCTCTCGCTCGCCGGGCTCTGGTACGGCGGCGAGCCGGTGTCGGCGCGGAGGCGGCCGTGAGCGCGCCGTACGTCGTCCTCGGGACGTTCGGCCTCTGCGCCGCGGGGCTCGTCGGCCTCGTCGTCGGCAGCTTCCTGAACGTCGTCGCGCACCGGCTGCCGCGCGACGAATCGATCGCCTTTCCGGGATCGCGCTGTCCGTCGTGCGGGGCGCCGATCGCTCCGTACGACAACGTCCCCGTCCTTTCCTGGATCGCGCTGCGGGGACGGTGCCGCGCCTGCCGCGCGCCCATCGCGGTCCGTTACCCGGCGCTCGAGCTCGGCAACGCGGTCCTCTGGCTCCTGGTGTTCCGGTTCGCGCCGAGCTGGGGCGACTTCGCGACGGGCGCCTTCCTGTGCTCGGCCGGCCTCGCCCTGCTGGTGATCGACGCGGACTTCCAGATCCTGCCGGACGTCATCACCCTTCCCGGGATCGCCGTGGGGATCGGGCTCTCGTTCGTGTCCGTGCGCCGCACGCCCCTCGAGGCGGTGCTCGGCGCGGCGCTCGGGGCCGGAGGGCTCTTCCTGCTCGCCTACCTCTACGAGAAGATCGCGGGGCAGGAGGGGATGGGGCTGGGCGACGTCAAGATGCTCGGCATGATCGGCGCGCTGCTCGGCCCGGTCGGCGTCCTCGTCACGATCATGGCGGCCTCGCTCTCCGGCAGCGTGGTGGGGGTCGCCCTGATGATCGCGCGCCGGGCCGACGGCAAGCTGCGGCTGCCGTTCGGCGTCTTCCTGGCGCTCGGGGCGATCGGCGCCTGGTTCTTCGCCGCGCCGCTCTTCGCGCGCTACAGGGCCCTGTGGCCGTGACCGCCGCGCCCGGCCGCGACGGGATCCCGCGCTCCTTCCGGCGGGAGTCGCGGCTCTTCCTCTGGATCGCGCTCCTGCTGATCTTCTTTCTCAACCTCCTGACGCTGCTCTTCTTCCGCAGCGCCGTGGACTGGGGGACCGACGAGGCCGAGCGCCGGGCCGGCGAGATCCTGCGGCGCGTCGCCCTTTCGAGCGGCCGCGCCGAGGCGGGCGACGAAACGATGGAGCGCGCCGCGCTCGAGCCCGACGTGTCGTACGTCGCCCTGTACGACGCCAGCGGACGCCGCCTTCGCGCGCTCGGCCCCGGCGCCCCGGAGGCGCCCGTGGAGCTGGCGGGGCCGCGCCCGGCGCCGGGGCGCCTCGAGCACGGGTGGCGCTCGCGGCCCGGCGTCGTGGTGTCCACCTTCGCCACTGAGAAGCGGTTCTTCGTTCTCGCGCTCGACCCCGGCGCGGGCGCGGCGCTGCGCGAGTACGCGCGGCGGCTGACCGTCTTCATCCCGATCGCGGGAGTCCTGCTCGCGATCCTGGCGGCCTTCTACCTGCGCTCGCTGCTCGGACCCTACGACCGCCTGCTCGCCGCCGCCGGGGACGCCCCGGCGGGCAGCCGCGAGACCGGCGACGAGCGCGAGTTCCTGGTCGCCCGCTTCGAGTCCACGATCGCGGCCCTCCACGAGAAGGAGCGCGAGCTCGAGCGCCTCGCGCGCCGCGAGAAGGAGAGGGCCGACGATCTCGAGACCGCCGCCCGCACGCTGTCCAAGAACCTGCCCACGGGGCTGCTGTCCGTGGACCCCGAGGGCCGCGTCGTCGAGCTCAACGACTCCGGCCGGGAGATCCTGAAGCTCGAGCGGGAGGTCCGCGGCGCGTCCTACGGGGATGCGCTCGCCGAGGCTCCGGATTTCGAGGCGCTCGTCGAACAGGTCCTGTCGCGCCGAACGGTCGCGGGCCGTCGCGAGGTGCGCTGGCGGAGGGACCGCGGCGGCGAGGAGCGCGTGCTCGGGGTGACCGCGACGCCGGCCGAGGGCGCGGACGGACGGTTCCTGGGGGCCGTGGCGCTCTTCTCCGACCTGACCGAGATCCGCGAGCTCGAGGGCCGTGTCGCCCTCGCCCGCCACCTCGCGGACCTCGGCCGGGTCTCGGCCGGCGCGGCCCACGAATTCCGCAACGCGGCCGCGGCCATCGACGGCTTCGCGGATCTCGCCCTGCGCGCGACCGAGCCCGAGCGCTCCGCCGAGTACGTGCGCGCCATCCGCCAGGAAGCCCAGGAGATGAGCCGCGTGACGAGCGACTTCCTCCTCTTCGCGCGGCCGGAGGGATTCTCGCCCGAGCCGATCGACCTCTCCGAGGTCGCCGCCGCGGCCGCCGCCGAGGCCGAGCGGGCGTACCCCGGCCTCGCGATCGAGCGTTCCGGGTCGTTCGCGGGGGCGTCGGGCTCGGCCGTCCTCCTGCGCCGGGCCCTGGTCAACCTGCTGCGCAACGCCGTCGAGGCCACCCCGGAGAGCCGCCGCGCGGAGCCCGGCGCCATCGCGCTGGCCGGCGGGCGGGGAGCGCGCGAGGTCACCCTGTCGATCGGGGACCGCGGCCCGGGCGTCGACGCGGGCGCGCGGGAGAAGATCTTCCTGCCCTTCTACTCCTCGAAGCCGGGGGGCTCCGGGTTCGGCCTGGCGATCGTGGCGCGCATCGCCGAGCTCCACGGCGGCACCGTGGACGTCACGGACCGGCCGGGCGGCGGGGCGCTCTTCACGCTGAGGCTCCCGGCGGGCTAGGTTTCCGCGCCAGGCCGGCGATCATCCCCTTGAAGGACTCCTTGTCGAGCGCGCGCTCGAGGGCTTCGTCCGGCTCGACGGTCCCGTTCTTGACGAGCTCGGTCAGGGTCTGGTCCATCGAGATCATGCCGCGCGACTTGCCGGTGGCGATCTGGTTGTTGATCAGCGAGGTCTTGCCCTCGCGGATCGAGTTGGAGAGCGCGGCGGAGCCGATCAGGATCTCGTGGGCGGCGACGCGTCCGCCGCCCTTCTTGCGCAGCAGCTGCTGCGCGACGACCCCGCGCAGGGCCTCGGCCAGGACGATGCGCACCTGCTCCTGCTCGGCGGCGGGAAAGGCGTCGATGATCCGGTCCACGGCCTTGGCGGCGGAGTTGGTGTGGACGGTGGCGAAGACGAGCAGGCCGGTCTCCGCGGCGGTCAGCGCCATCCGCATCGTCTCGAGGTCCCGCATCTCGCCCACGAGCAGGCAGTCGGGGTCCTCGCGGATGGCGGCCTTGACGCCCTCGGCGAAGCTCGCGACGTCGGGCCCGATCTCGCGCTGCGTGAAGACCGACTTGTCGTTGGTGTGCACGAACTCGATCGGGTCCTCGATCGTGATCACGTGGTGGGCGAGGCGCTTGTTCATGCGGTCGAGGATCGCGGCGAGCGTCGTGGACTTGCCGCTGCCGGTGGGCCCGGTGACGAGCACGAGCCCGCGCTGCACCGCGTAGAGGCCCGAGACCGGGCCCGGGAGGTTCAGGTCCTCCGCGGTCGGGATGCGCGAGGGGATCAGGCGCAGCACGGCGGCCGAGCCGCCTTCCTGGCGCATGAGGTTGACGCGGAAGCGGGCCGTCTCTCCCATCTGGTACGCGAAGTCCACGTCGCCGGACTCGTGGAACGCCTCCCAGAGGTTCGGCGGCGTGACGGGCCCGAGGAGGTTGAAGAAGTCGCCCTCGGTCAAGGCGCGGTACCGCATGCGCTCGAGCTCGCCGTCGATGCGGACGATGGGCGGGGAGCCGACCGAGAGGTGCAGGTCCGAGCCGCTGCGCTTGGGGAGGATTGCGAGGAACCGGTCGATCCGGTTCGTGTCGCCTGACGGACGGGCGGCGGCGCCCGCGCTCACGCGGCCCCTCCCTCTTCCGCCGCGAGGAACGGCTCGAAGGCCTCCTTGCGCTGCGCGCGGTCGTAGGCCACGCGAGGCTCGATGGTGCCCTCCTGGACGAGCTGGAGCAGCGCCCCGTCGAGCAGGATCATCCCGGAGGCGCTGCCGGTCTGGATGGCCGTCGGGATCTGGAAGGTCTTGGCGTCGCGGATGAGGCCCGCGACGTTGGGCGTGTTGCGGAGGATCTCGAAGGCGGCCACGCGGCCGGACCCGTCGCGCCGGGGCAGCAGCGACTGCGACACGACGGCCTTGAGCGAGTCGGCCACCATCATGCGGATCTGCCCCTGCTGGTCGGGAGGAAACGCGTTGATGATCCGGTCGATCGTCGAGGACGCGGTCGTCGTGTGGAGGGTCGCGAGCACGAGGTGCCCCGTCTCGGACGCCGTGATCGCGAGCGAGATCGTCTCGAGGTCGCGCATCTCGCCGACGAGGATGACGTCCGGGTCCTCGCGCAGCGACTGCCGGAGGGCCTTCGCGAAGGACTTCGAGTGCGACGGGATCTCGCGCTGGTTGACGAGCGATTCCTTGTTGGCGTGGACGTACTCGATGGGGTCCTCGACCGTGATGATGTGGCCGCGCTGCGTCTCGTTGATGCGGTCCACGAGCGCGGCGAGCGTCGTCGTCTTTCCGCAGCCCGCCGAACCGGTGACGAGGATGAGGCCCTGCGAATAGGACGTGATCTCCCACAGGCTCTCGGGAAGGCCGATGTCCGTGAGGTTCGGGATCTCGAAGGGCACGAGGCGCATGACCGCGGAGAGCCCCTTGCGCTGGAAGAAGACGTTGGTGCGGAAGCGCCCGAGCTCGGGGTCCTTGTGGCAGAAGTCGAGCTGCCGGCGCTGGGCGAGCTGCTCCGCCCGGCCGTCGCCGAGGATCGGCGTCAGCCAGGCTTCCATCTGCTCCGGGGTCGAGGGCGGCAGCGGGAGGGGCCCGAGCCGGCCGTGCCGGCGCATCTGCGGCGGGGTCCCCGTGGCCAGGTGCAGGTCCGAGGCGCCGACCGAGCGCGCGTGGCGCAGCAGGTCCTGGAGGCCCGGCCGGGGCGTCGCGGCGAAGTCGAGGGCCGCGAACTCGCGCCGGCTCCCGGGCGCGGCGCCCTGCCCCGAGCGCGACGCCGTCAGGCGGGCGGCCTTGTCGCGGACGAGGGGGTCCGGGTCCACCTGCGAGATCTTCTGGAGCAGCGGCGCGATGCGCGGATCCTCGATCCTCGAGAAGGCGTCGAGGATCTCGAGGCGCAGGTCCTTGTGGGTGTCGGCCTGCTTGTAGGCCTCGAGCAGCCCCGGAAGGGCCTTCGGCGATCCCCAGATGCCGAGGGCCGCCGCCGCCGAGAGGCTCGACTCCGGGTTCTGCAGCATCTTCAGCAGGTGGGGCAGCCCGGATTCGTCGCGGATCTCCGCCAGCGCCACGGCGGCCCGGTCCCGGAGCCACCAGTCGTCGGAGGACAGGAACCGGATGCAGTGGGGCACGGCCTCGGGAGCGCGGATCGTGACGGCGATCGACATGGCGAGGGCCGACTCCGCGGGGTCCCCGCTGTTGTCGCGCTCGAGGAACGCGCGGATGAACTCGGGGCCGAGCTCGCGGAGGGCGTCGACCGCCCGGTCCTTGGCCGGGCCGTAGGTCGTCCGGAACGTGCGCAGGAACGCGTCGGCGATGCGGGCCGGGTCCTGCGTCGCGACGATGCGCGAGGCGAGCTGGCGGACCTTCGGGTTGGCGTCGGACAGGAGCGGGAGGACCTCGTCGTTGCGCGCCTGCGACTTGGCGAGCAGGGGGGACAGCGCGGCGATCGCGGCGTCCTGCACGCGGTTGGAGTCGTTGCGGCAGTGCCGCAGCAGGGCCTCGACGTGGCTCTCGTCGGGATGCTTCGCCAGGACCTGCACCGCCCGGAAGCGGATCTCCTCGTCGTCGTCGTCGAGGGCGTGCATCGCGATCGAAGCCACGCGGGGCGAGTCGGTCGCCTCGACGATCGAGAAGGCCTTCTTGCGCAGGGCCGGGGCCCCACCCGAGGCCAGGGCCTTGGCGATCCAGGGCAGCGCGCGTTCGTTCGGGGACTTGCGCAGGTGATCGAGCGCCGCGTGGACGACGACGGGATCCGGGTTCGAGAGGAAGGACTGGAGGCGCTCGGCGAAGTTGCCGCCGGCGAGGGTCTCGAGGCCCGCCATGGCCTGTCGCCGCACGGCTTCGGTCTTCGACGCGAGGAACGGGAAGATCGCCGCGGAGGAGGCTTCGTAAGGAAAGCGCTTCAGGAACGCCAGGCCCGCCTGGCGCAGCGCGACGTCGGGCTCGACAGCCAGCCACGCCACGTCTTCGGCTTCGAGGTCCGGCGCCGCGGCCACCGCCTTGAGCAGCTCGTCGCGCTCGGCGTCGTTCTTCCAGCCGCGAGCGCGCAGCTTTCCGAGCAGGGCTTCCGGGCCGGAAGTCCGTCGCTTAGTCGGCCACATCTGCGATCACGGAATTCCAGTGTAGGGACTCGAACCGCGCGAGTCGAGAGCAGGAAAGCGGAACCGAGGGGCTGGAAATCGTTTCCCGGAAGCCTCTCGTAGAGTGTTACCAGAGGTAACGAAAAGTGTCAGGCGGGCGCCGTCGCCGGGGGTGCTCGGAGCTGGTATCCAGTTGATCATGAAGACTTTGACGTGACGAGGGGGGTCCGGGCACGGGAATCGCTCATGTAAGCGCCGCAATGTTCCGTTCGAGGTGTCAACGCCGGGATCGCGGGTTCTCGCTCGTCGAGATCCTCGTCGTCATGGGCATCATGGCGGCGCTCGCTCTGGTCGCGATTCCGTGGTTCACGAAGATCAGCCAGCGCAACGCGTTGAAGAGCGCGGCGCGCGAGCTGCAGACGACCCTTCTGGCGGCGCGGATGAAGGCCGTCAAGCTCAACCAGCCGGTCAGCGTCGTCATCGCGTCCACCACGCCGCCCCTGGATTTCCAGACGATCGAGCCCCAGCCGCCGGCCCCGACCCCGACCCGGGCGCCGGCCGAGCTGCAGCTTCCGGCGACCTCCGCGATCCTCTACGCGACGCCGTGGGCGGGCGGCGGCACGATCACCTTCGGGGGCGACGGCCGCCTCGCCATGCCGGCCCCGACTCCGACGCCGGGCGCCTATTTCTACACCCTCGAGGGCCCCGTGGGCGCCCGGACTCCCAACCGCATCGACGTCCAGGCGTGGCCGAACGGCCGCATCGTCGTCGTGACGCCGGTCAACTGGTACTGAAGCCATGAGAGCACCGAACCGCCGGGAGGCCGGCCTGACGCTCGTCGAGATGCTGATCGCGGTGGCGCTGCTCGGCATCGTGCTGCTCGGCATCGCGCCCCTCTTCATCGCGAGCGTCCGGTCCAACTACGCCGCCAACGAGTACACCAGCATCCACAACCTGGCGCGCGACCGGCTGGAGCAGCTCATGAACCTGCCCGTCACGTCGCCGCAGCTGACCGTCGGAACGCACGCCAACGACCTCCCGGCGTTCCTGCCGGACCCGGCGACGGGCACCCTCCCGTCGACCCTGGCCAACCCGCTGGTCCGCACCTACACCGTCGCGCACTACAGGGCCACCGGCGGCGCGTCGGGGACGCCCTACACCCTGACCGACGTCGGCCCCGGGGTTCCCTACGACTTCAAGCGCATCGACGTGACCGTGACCTCCACGAGCGGAGGCACCGGCCTCGGCATCGGAGCGCGGACGGCCCGCGTCAGCGGGTTCCTCAAGAACCCCGATCCTTCGCCGGCGGGCGTGAACTGACATGACGGCTCCGCTGGCCGCCCGCCGTCCCGCGCGCTCGTCCTCGAGCGGTTTCACGCTCGTCGAGATGATCGTCGTGACGCTGCTGCTGCTCATCGCGATGGTCGGCCTGCTCGCCGTCTTCGACGCGAGCGCGCGGATCAACAAGAACGAGACCGACGTGGCCGACGCCCAGGGCAACGTGCGGTACGGCATCTACCAGATGACCCGGGCGATCCGCATGGCGGGCGCCGGCGGCCTCTACGTGACGCAGGCCGTCCTCAACCACAACGACGCCGAGCTGCCGGGCATCGCCCCGAGCGGCGTTTCGTACGACAACGTCGGGAACAACGTGACGGTCACCGACACGACGGGACGCTCGTGGCCCGTGCGGCCCGGGACGGACATGATCGAGGTGCGGGGCGTCCTGTTCTCGCCCCTCGTCGGCTTCGACGAGGAAGGCGGCTGCGCCCCGTGCACCGGGAACGATCCCCTGCCCGTCAGCCCCATCTCCGGCAATCCGACGGTGGGCCTGTTCCTGAACAACGACCCGTCCATCCGTCCGCAGTTCGCCGCGATCGACGCCTACACGGCGAGCGCCACCTCGGCCATGCCGTTTCTGGTGATCGTGCAGGACGGCAAGAGCTCCCTGCACACCTGCTCCGATCCGTCCTCGACGACGGCCATCCACCGGTACCCGCAGGCGGCCTACAACGTCGGCGTGCTGAACCAGCCGACGAGCCTCGTCGCGAGCAGCACCTTCAACAACGTCGACTTCGGCGGGACGATCGGGCCCCGCTTCAACGTCGAGCTGCCTTCCCTGACGCCCGGGGAGCCCGCGACCCCCTTCAGCAAGCTCCGGCGGGCCGGGGTCCTCGACGACGTCGTCTTCTTCATCACGACGGACAACACGACGGATCCGACGGGCCTGCACCCGTTCCTCGCGCAGGGCATCCGCCGCGGCAACGCCTTCGAGGTGACGCGCCTGGCCGACGACGTGGAGGACATGCAGATCGCCTACGGCATCGACGGCGACGGCGACGGGTCCGTCACGCGCTCGACGTCCGGAGGCTGCGATCCGGCCGGCAATCCCGACGACCCGGACCCCAACTTCTCGACGACGGCCGGCTGCGACGAGTGGTTTCCGAACGTGACCGGGGAGGGCGCCGTCGACGCCGCCCAGTTCCAGCAGCAGGACCCGTTCATCCCCGGGCACGGCGCCGGCACGAACCCGATCCACTGCCCGCGCCTGCACGCCGTGATGGTCTCCCTGCTCGCCAAGGCGCGCGACGCGGACCCGACGTACAAGGGGCCGGCGGCGCAGGGCTACAAGATCATGAACACGACGGCGGCCCCGATCACCCCGGGGACCTTCCGCCGCCGCGTCCAGACGCTCAAGATCAACCTCCGCAACTACGCCTTCCAGGGATGACCATGCACGAACCCAGGCGGAACAGAGACGACGAACGGGGAGCGGCGCTCGTGATCGCCATCCTCGTCCTCGCGATCCTCACGGTCATCGGCATCGCGCTGATGCTCATCACCTCGACGGAGACGCGCATCGCGGCCAACGAGTGGTCGATCAACCGCGCGTTCTACTCCTCGGACGCGGGGGTCCGCTGGGCCTCGTCCCAGATCGGCTCGTCGTACCGGGCCTTCCTCACCCGGCCCGAGTTCGGGACGACGGCCGCTCCCATCTTCTCCGGGAGCGTCCTGTTCAACATGCCGAGCCACCGCTTCGTGACGGGAACCGGCTTCTTCGGAACGGACGACATCCAGGTCCACGTGGCCACGCCCGGCCACCTGACCCGCCAGTGCGCCGTCGGCTTCTCCTGCGAATGGAACGACGAGCACTCGATGTACATGTGGACCGTCGAGACCCGCGCCACCGGTTCGCAGAACGACGCCTTCCTCCAGTACTCCAAGGCCCTGGTTGCCGACGTTTCGTACGGTCCGTCGCCCCGTCCTTGAGGAGATCCGCCATGAAACACCATCCAACGTCCCGGGGGCTCGTCGGTTTCGTCGCACGACACCGCGCGGCGGCCACGTTCCTGCTGCTCTTCGTGATGGCGTCTCCCGCGCGGCCCGACGACCGGCAGCTGCTCCAGGCCAACTCCGGCGCGAACACGAACGTGCTCCTCATCCTCGACACCTCGACGTCCATGAACAACGACTTCTCGGACGTCTACCGGCTGCCGGCGTTCATGGACGACTTCATCTATCCCGAGGGCACGGTCAACGCGGCCGGGTCGAAGTTCGCGATCGCCAAGAGCGTGCTCCGCCAGGTCCTGACCAACACCGCGGGCGTCAACTGGGCCTTCGCCTACTACCGCAACCCCTACCAGACCTTCGGCGCGGCCGACAACAGCGTCGGCGACTCCTCGCGCGGCCAGCCGCCCATCGGATATCCGATCGGCGGCGCCACCGTGGCAGGCGACGCGCTCGAAAACGGCGGCCTCGAGTGGATGTACTTCGCCGACTCGCTCTATCCGCTCGGCGGTGCCATCGGGTCGATCTTCCCCTCGGCGCAGTATCCCGACATCCAGCAGGGCCGTTTTCTCCAGTTCGGCCACAAGGTGCCGCACATCTACGGGACGCCGGGACAGCCGGACCTGCCGCCGTACACGCTCAACCCCGCCGTCCCCGACCCCCGCTTCCCGTATCCGGGGCCGAACCCCGGCATCTGGCGCGGCGCGTTCGGCCCCCACGGGCTGAACGAGGGCCTGGTCGTCTACCGCAGCCCCGGGAAGCCCGGGTACGAGCTGCGCATGCAGATGGTCGCCGGCAATTATTCGGATCCGTTCGTCGTCGTGCAGATCGACGAGTACGGCCCGCCGGCGGCGCCGACGCCGACTCCGTCGCTGACGCCCACGGTCACGCGCACCTTCACGCCGACCAACACGGCCACCCGCACGCGCACCCCGACCACGACGCGCACGCAGACGAACACGCCCCTTCCGACCAACACGATCACGCCGACCTTCACGGCCCGCGCGACCACGACGCCGAGCTTCACGCCGTCGAACACCGCGACCTCGACGCGCACGAACACGGCGACGAACACGCCGACCGCGTCCAATACCCCCACGCGGACCAACACGTTCACGGCGACGCGGACGTTCACGCCGTCGTTCACGGCGACGCGGACGCTCACGCCCTCGAACACGGCGACCTTCACCGTGACGAACACGGCGACGCGCACGAACACGGCCACGAACACGCCGTCGCGCACGAACACGCCGACGAACACGCAGACCTTCACGCCGTCGAACACCCCGACGCGCACGAACACGGCGACGAACACGCCGACGTTCACGCGCACGTTCACCGCGAGCCGGACGTTCACGCCCACGAACACGTTCACGCCGTCGCTGACCCCGACGCGGACGTTCACCTTCACGCCGTCGAACACGGCGACGAAGACGCTGACCCCGTCGAACACCGCGACGAACACCCGGACCAACACGCCGACGAACACGTTCACCGCGACGCTGACGCCGTCGCGCACGAACACGCCGACGAACACCCGGACGCTGACGCCGTCGAACACGGCCACGAAGACGCTGACGCCGTCGAACACCGCGACCAGCACGCGGACCAACACGGCGACGCAGACCCTGACGCCGTCGAACACGCCGTCGAACACCCGGACGCCGACGAGCACCCGGACGTTCACGGCGACGAGCACGGCGACGGCCACGGCGACGTTCACGAGCACGCCTTCCCTGACGCCCAGCCGGACGGCCACCAACACCCCGACGAAGACGTTCACGCCGTCGCTGACGCCGACGGGCACGCTGCCCCCGACCGCCACGCGGACGCCGACCCTCGTCCCGACGCTGCCGGGCGGCCAGGCCCCCGCGGGCAGCCTCCTGCCGGCGATCGCGAACTGGCTGGCTCCGGCCGTGCGCGGCCTCTTCGCGATGGCCCCGCCGCCGCCCCCGCCGCCTCCGGCGAGCCCCTGCCCGGGCATTCCCGCGAGCTACACGGGAAGCGGACAGCTCGTCTGCGGCGCCTGCCCGTACGACCCGACGCGCCTCTGCGCCTTCGTCGATCTCGACGGGGACGGCGTGATTTCGCCGGGCGATCCGGCCGCGCCGAACCTCATCCCGCTGCCGGCGACGCCGAACTTCCTGCGCGGCTTCGACGACCCGCAGGCGGATCCGGATCCGTCCCTGGTCCTGGTCCAGAGCGTCCAGGTCAAGTTCGTCCGGGGCGATCTCTACAGTCTGCCGCCGGTGTTCAACTCGAACGATTCGCTCAACGGCAATCCGCCGTGGGGCTCCTGCCCGACGGCCGGCGCCGGCTGCCCGGTGGCCCCGGACAACGACGCCGATGGCGTGGCCGACGGCACCAGCGTGCCCGAGCGCCACAACCAGGGCATGTACTCGTCGGTCTACGACAAGGAGCGGCCGCGCCAGACCCAGCAGTTCCCGAACGACGCGTTCGCCGCTCCCTCGTGCCCGCTCGGCATTCCGCCCGGCGGCTGCGATCCGTATTCGATGGACTGCGGCGGCGTGGCGCACTTCAACTCGTTCAAGGGATTCCCGGCGGCCGCGCCCAGCGGCCTGTTGACGCCGTTCGTGTACCCGGTGGCGCCGCCCGCCAGCCCCGACGACTGGCCGGTCGTGCCGTTCCGCCGCGAGTGGCTCGGCACCGACTACCCCGGGGGCAACTCGCCCGAGGCGGCCATCAAGCGCCTTCTGCGCTTCAGCTCCTCGATCGTCAGCTACGACTCCGCGGCGACCGCCGACCGGGCGTACACCCTCGCCGAGGACGCCAAGGAAGTCGCCGTCACCGCGCCGGGAACGCCGCTCTCCGGCGTGCTCCTGGATGCCTACAACTACTTCGTCAACAGCGTCTTCCCGACGCCTCCGGGCGGAGCTCCCGATCCGGCCATCGACTGCCGCAATTACATCATCGTGTACGTCACCGACGGCCACGACGAGTGCTCCTCCGACCCGTGCGTCGGCGGCCCCTCGGGCCTCGGGCCGGCGGGAGACCTCGGCCAGGTCCTGTTGCCCGAGAGCGCGCCCGGACGCCGGGCGGCGGCCAACGCCCTCGACCCCAGCGTGCGGGTCAGCGGGATCCCGGTCTTCGTCGTCGGGCTGAACTCCGACCCGAGCTTCTTCCCGGCCCTGAACTGCATCGCGACCAACAGCGGCGGAAAGCTCTTCGCCGCCACGGACCGCACCTCCCTGCAGGGCGCCCTCGAGTCCATCCTCGACTTCAAGCGCACCGCCAACTTCTTCGCCTCTCCGGCCGTGCCGGGGTTCTCCGGAGGCGTGGGCGACACCGTCCAGCTCGGCGCGGTCATTCCGAGCCATCTGAACGCCAACGGCGACCTGTCCAACTGGTCGATCTGGAGCGGCTCGCTGAAGAGCTTCCAGCTGGATCCCAACGGCCTGCTGCCTGTCGTCACGGCCGCCGCGGCCACCCCGACGGTCACCCCGATGGGCCCGACGGCCACGCCGCCGGCCGCGACGCCCACGCCGGTCCCGACCTCCACCGCGGGCTACGGTCTGGACGAGACCAACCCCGACGACCCGAACCCGGCGACGCGCAACCCGGTCTGGAACGCGGCGCGCGTCCTCGGCTACACGGACCCGGTGGCGAGCCTCCCGGCCAACTCCAACCCCGTGCCGGCTTCGCCGGCCGGCCGTGCCCCCGCGATCTCCGTCTGGCCGGGCCGCCGGATGGTGTTCGCCCGCGGAACCGCGGGTGTGCCCCTGACGCGCGCCGACTTCCTCCCGAACACGGGGACGTGTTCCGGCGGCGGCACGCCGGGCGCCTGCTTCGACGACCTCATGATCGACATGGGGCTGACGCCGACGTCGAGCGCCGCGAACCAGAAGCTGGCGACGCTGACGGTCCAGTTCCTCCGGGGCGGCATCACGCCCTTCGGAAGCCGCGACGAAGTGCTCAACGATCCCTCGGTGCGTCCGCCGACCATCGGCGTGATCGGGCCCAACGCGGGCGAGGAGCAGAAGTACTCGTTCTTCTACCAGGACGACGCGGCGGCGCCCGGGAGCCCGCCCCAGGTCCGGACGGACGACGACGGCAATCCGCCCGCCGGCTACGCCCACAAGCTGGGAGACATCTTCCACTCGGAGCCGCTGCTCCTCGAGCCGCCGCGGTTCTACCCGTACCTGGCGTCGAACCTGTCGCCGAACGGGACGACGAGCTCGTACGTCGACTTCGCGACCCTGCAGGCCAAGCGCCGCAAGGTCTCGTTCGTCGGCGCCAACGACGGCTTCCTGCACGCGTTCGACGCGGGCGTCTGGGGCCGCGACACGACGAACTTCCCGACCTCTCACGACCTCGGCACGGGCCGCGAGATCTTCGCGTACTCGCCGAGAACCGTCATGAGCGGCAAGTTCCCGAGCCTCCTGAACTTCCCGCCGCTGCCGCAGTACTTCGTGGACGGCTCGATGGGAACCGGAGACGTCTTCATCGACCCCGCCAACGACGGCGTGACGCCGAACGCGTCCGACCGGGTGTGGCGGACGGTCCTCGTCGGAGGACTGCGCCAGGGCGGCAGCGGGTACTACGCCCTCGACGTCACGCAGCCGGACGACATCATCACGTCCGTTGGGCCGACGCTCGGCGAGATCGCCGGAAACAAGGACGCCTCCCCGGGCTGCCTGACGGGCGGAGGCGCGAGCTGCACGGCCGGCGTCGTCGCCAACCGCAGCTACCCCGAGATTCTCTGGGAATTCAACGACGCCGCCGGGGCGGACTGCTCCGACACCTGCATCGGCACCGCGGTCGCGCCCCCGCTCGGCGAGACTTGGTCGCGCCCGGTGATCGGCCGCATGCGGATCATCACCGATCCGGGTCCGCCGGCCACCTACGAAGACCGCTACGTGGCGATCTTCGGCGGCGGTTTCGATCCGAGCTTCACTCCGGGCGACAGCGTGACCGCCAAGCTCCCGAAGGGCCGCGCGTTCTACATCGTGGACATCGAGACCGGCCAGCTCCTCTACAAGACGACGGAGGGAGTCGCGGGAGACGGCGGTTCGGGCACGTTCCCGGCGCCCGTGCCGTTCGCTCCGATGCCCTCCGCGCCCGCCCTGGTCGATCTCGACGACGACGGATACCTCGACACGGCCTACATCGGCGACGTGAACGGAAACATGTGGCGCATCGACCTGACGCCGGACCCGGTGTCCGGCCGGGGCGTCCTCGGCGCCGGCACGGCCGGCCAGCTGAGCGGCTACCAGCCGTTCCTGCTCTTCAACGGCTGCGGGTCGGCCCTCGGAACGGGCCCCTGCCCGAACCAGCAGCCGATCTTCTTCGAGCCGACGCTCATCTTCATGGGCGGCTCGATCAATCCTCCGACCTACGGCGTCACGTGGGGCACGGGCAACCGGGCGGAGCTCGCGCGCCCGAACACCCAGGTGCCGGGCTTCTACTACGTCATCGACGGCGGCCAGACGGCCCGGACGATGATCCGCTCCGGCGCGACCAGCTCGACCCGCATCGCGCTGCGGGACCTGACGCCGGGGACGGGGCTCGGCCCCTGCCCGTCGCCGTTCGACCCCGCGAGCTGCGTCAACGCCAACGGCGACCCGGCTCCTGGATTCGTCCTCGACTATGCGTCCCTGAACGAAAAGACGACCTCGACGGTCTTCTCGACTCTGGGTATCCTGTCGATCGTGACCTTCACGCCCGACTCGGCCAGCCCCTGCGCGACCAACGGAAGCTCGTACCAGTACCGCTTCTTCTTCCTGACGGGGACGGGCCCCTACGGCAACACCCGGACCTACGGGGACTACAGGACGAGCATGGGCGAGGGCCTCGTGACGACGGGGCAGTCCGTCACGTCGACCGCGACCGGCAGCGGCACCAACGACATGGTTTTCACGAGCGGCTCGGGAGGCGGCCCCAACCCGAACAACCTCACCTCGGGAACGGTGAACACGGTCATCACCAACTGGAAGGAGCAGCAGTGAGTCCCCGGCCCCTGAGGCTCCTGGCCGCCGCGCTCGTCTCGGGCGCGGCGGCGTTCGCGCTGCGCGCCGACGTCGTCGTTCTCAAGGGCGGGACGGTCATTGCGCTGAAGCAGCCGGTGGTGCGCCGCGGCAACACCGCCTACCTCACCCGCGCCGACGGGACGCTGCTGTCGGTTCCGGTCTCGGAGATCGACCGGGACGCGACGGCGGCCGCCAACCGCTCGGCTCCGGCGGCCCCCGCACCGGCCGCGCCGGCCGCCGCGTCGAACCCGGCCGACGCGGCCCGCAACGCCGGAAAGGACGGACAGAAGGCCCGCGTTCGCATCACCGACGCGGACGTTTCGCACCCGCTCGACCTGTCGGCCGCCGCGGGGGACGACAAAGGCAAGGACAAGGACAAGAAAGACCCGTCGGGGCTCACGCGCGTCGAGGTCGCCGACTACACCCAGGAGCGAAACGGCGGCACCCTCGTCGTCAAGGGCAGCGTGCGCAACCTCGGCCAGGGCCCGGCGGAAAACGTCCGCATGACGGTGACGGCGTACGACGAGAAGGGCCAGTCGATCGAGGGAACCACGGCCAGCCTCTCCAAGGGGACGGTGGACGCGGGCGCCACGGTCGAGTTCAACGCTTCGCTCGCGGTCGGGGACAAGACGGTGTCGAACCTGCGGTTCCAGCCCCAGTGGACGCTGCCGCCTCCTCCGCCCCCCACGCCGAAGGCCGGCGCCGCCGGGGGAGCGAACGCGGCGGCCCAGACGAGGGCGCCCGCGCCGGCGCCCACGCCCTACGGGCAAGGGTCTGTCTACGCGGCGCCGCCGGCGAGCGCGTCCACCGACCGCCCCGCCGACAGCAACACCGGGTATCTCCCGGGCGTCTCGAGCCCGGACAACCAGCCGAAGCCGCCGAACCGCTAGCCGTCCTTCCTCGACAGCCGCACGCGCGAAGACGGCCTCTCCCGGCGGGAGAGGGTCGGGGTCAGGGACGCTGAGGACGAGGGCTGCGGCTTTCTGCCAGGCCGGCCGTCCCACCTGGTGTCTCCATCCGCCGCGGAGGCGAATCGGGACGGCTTCGTTGCCTCGATCACGCGACGACGTCTGGCGCATCGATCGCGGCGGGCGGGCGTCCGCGGCGAACAGGAGGCCTTCGGCCGCTTCGACGCTTTCGCATCCCCGCGGAAGCGGCTAACCTCTGTCCAGGCACATGGCGCGCATCCTGATCGTCGAGGACAAGGACTCCCTGCGCGCGATGCTCGAGGAGATGCTGAAGGCCGAGGGCCTCCAGGTCCTCGGGCTCGCGAGCGGCTCCCAGGCCGTCGAGCGGCTCCGGGCCGGGGGAGAGCGCCTGGACCTCGTGCTCACGGACTGGCGCCTTCCCGGCGCCGACGGCCTCGCGGTGGTCGACGCGGCGCGCGCGCTCGACCCGACGCTCCCGGTGATCGTCATGACGGCCTTCGGCTCGATCGAGACGGCCGTCGAGGCGATGAAGCACGGCGCCGAGGACTTCATCACCAAGCCCGTGGACCCGGACCTGCTGCGCCTGCTGGTTTCCCGCGCGATCGAGCGGCGGGCCCGCTCCCGGGCCTCGCTGCTCTTCGCGGAGGCGCAGTCGCGCTCGCTGCCTCCCATCGTCGGCGAGTCGGCCGTGCTGCGCGCGGTGCGCGCCGAGACCGAGCGCGTGGCCGCGACCGACGCGACCGTCCTGCTCGAGGGCGAGAGCGGCACGGGCAAGGAGCTCTTCGCGCACGCGATCCACGCGCTGTCCGCCCGGCGCGCGGGCGCCTTCGTCGCCATCAACTGCGCCGCGATCCCGGAGGCGCTGCTCGAGAGCGAGCTGTTCGGCCACGAGCGCGGCGCCTTCACCGGGGCGAGCGCGCGCCGGATGGGAAAGTTCGAGCTCGGAGACGCCGGCACCGTGTTCCTCGACGAGATCGGCGAGCTCTCGCCGGCGACGCAGGGCAAGCTCCTCCGGGTCCTGCAGGAGCGCTCGTTCCACCGCGTCGGCGGGACCGTTCCGATCGAGGTCGACGTCCGGATCATCGCGGCCTCGAACCGGCCCCTCGAGAAGATGGTGGCGCAGGGCCTCTTCCGCGAGGACCTCTTCTACCGCGTGCGCGTCTTTCCGATCCGGATTCCGGCGCTGCGCGAGCGCCCCGAGGACATCGATCCGCTCATCGACTGGTATCTCGCCCAGCTCCCGCCGGAGCTCGGCAAGAAGCCCGTGCGCCTCGGCGCGGCGGCGCGCGAGCGGCTGCGCTCCTACGGCTGGCCCGGCAACGTGCGCGAGCTGCGAAACTGCCTCGAGCGGGCGATCATCCTGGCCGACGACGGCCTGATCGACGAGAAAGACCTGCGGCTCGGGCCCGAGCCCGTCTTCGTGGAGTCGTCCCGCGACGAAACGCTCGAGCAGGCCTGCAACCGGGCCGCGCAGGCGGCCGAGAAGATCTGGCTCGTGCGCGCCCTCGAGAAGTTCCGCGGCGACCGCTCGGCGGCGGCCGAGGCGGCCGGGCTCACCGCGCGGCGCTTCGAAGCGAAGCTGCGCGAGCACGGACTCGAGGAAGCCTGACCCGCCCTCGCCGGCGCGCCGAACGCTGACCGGAGGGGCTCGCCTACTCCGGCAGCGCCGGGGCCCTCGTCACGCCCTTCCACAGGGTCACCGTCGGCCGCGGCGGAGGCGCCGTCAGGAGCGGTGTGATCCAGTGGGGGGGCGCGGCCGCGGGCGGCCGGGCGGCCTTCGCGTCCTTCCTGCGGCACCCGGCCGCCCTCCAGCTCATCAATAGCAGGAGCAGCGCGAGGGGCCAGAGGGACCGGACGAAGCGGCGGCTCACGCGGCGATTATCGCACCGCCGCGGCGAGCGCCGAGAGCGCCTCCGCGACGAGGGCGTCCTCGTCCGGCTGGATGGACCGAAGGTCGAGCAGGACGCGTCCGGCCTCCACGCGGGCCACGACGGGCGGGCGGCCTCCCCGCAGCCGGGCGGCGAGGGCGTCCGGCGAGAGGGTCGGGTGGGTCAGCGCGAGCGCGCGCGAGGCAAAGAGCTTCTCGGGGCTCGTTCCGCCGCCGAACGCCGCCCGCGACGGCTCGACGCGGCAGACGAGCCCCGCCTCGGCGCCGGCCGCGCCGGCGGCGATCGTCCGGCCGCGCGCCTCGAGCCCGTCCAGGGAGGCCGCCGCCGCGCGGTAGACCGGAAACTCCTTCCAGGCCCCCGTCTTCCAGCCCGCGAGGGTGGCGGCGAGGGCCGCCAGCGTGAGCTTGTCCGGCCGCACGGCGCGCGCCACCGGATGGGCCGCCGCGCGGGCGACGAGGTCGGCGCGTCCGACGAGAAAGCCCGCCTGGGGCCCCGAGAACAGCTTGTCGCCCGAGAACGTGACGACGTCGGCGCCCGCGTCGAGGCACTCGGCGACCGTCGGCTCGTCCGGCACTCCGAACGCGTCGATCGGCACGACGGCGCCGGTGCCCTGGTCGTGGAGCCACGGGATCCCGGCCTCCCGCGCGAGCAGCGCGAGCTCCCGCGGCTCCGGCCGCCGCGTGTACCCGCGGATCTCGTAGTTGGACGGGTGGACCGAGAGGATCAGGGCGACGTCCGGCGAGAACGCGCGCCGGTAGTCCTCGGCGGTCGTCCGGTTGGTCGTGCCGACCTCGCACAGTCGCGCGCCCGACGCCTCGAGGATCTCGGGGATCTTGAAGGAGCCGCCGATCGCGACGAGCTCGCCGCGCGAGATGAGGACCCCGCGCCCCCGGGCCAGCGCCGCCAGGGCGAGCAGGACCGCGGCGGCGTTGTTGTTGACCGCGAGGGCGTCGGCGCAGGCGAAGAGGCCCCGGGCGAGAGCGCGGACGTGGTCCTGCCTCTTGCCGCGCGTTCCGCGCGCCGGGTCGTACTCGACCGTCGCGTAGCCGGCGGCGGCCTCGGCGAGCGCCGCCCGGGCCGCCGCGCCCAGGGGAGCGCGGCCGAGGTTGGTGTGGAGGAGGACCCCGGTGGCGTTGACCGCGCGCACGAGCGTGGGCGCGAAGCGCCGGTCGAGCTCCCGGCGCGCCTCCCGCCACAGGGGCTCCAGCCCCGTTTCTCCCGAGGCCATCGCGCGCCGCAGCTCCTCCTTGACGGCTTCCCGGCCGTAGAGGGCGAGGGCCTCCGGGGCGGCGTCGGCCCGAAGCAGGACGTCCATCGACGGGGGATGGGCGCGTCGGGCGTCCGGAGCGGTTTCCGGGCTCATGCATCCTTTACTATAGGGGAGCGTGAAGATCCCGGCGAAAACCGGCCCGGCCGGTCGGTCGTGAGCAGCGAGAGCTACGACCGCGAATTGCGGGTCCTCGAGGAAGCCCTGCGCCGCTTGAACGCCGAGTACGACGGGTTCCTGTACGGCACGGCGAACAAGCCCCCGATCCAGACCCGGCGCCACGTGGAGGAAATGGTCCGCCGCCTGAATGCGTCCGAGGACATGTCGGCCGCCGAGAGGTACCGCTTTGCGACCCTCCAGGGGCGGTTTTCCGCGCTGAACGAACGCTGGGACCGGCTCCAGGGGGAGAAGGAGTCCGGCCGCCGCCCGGGGCTCTACGGGCACTTTCGCGAGGCCGCGCCCGATTCGCCGGCGGCCGGGGCGGCTCCGGTCCCCAACGCCCCGGCGCCGGCATCCGTACAAGAGGGGCGGCGAAGCCCGCTCGCCGGGGTGTCCGACCGGGACCTCTTCGAGCGCTACGTGGCCGCCAAGAAGGCCCGAGGAGAAGACGTGAGCGGATACCGGTTGGAAGGATTCGTGGAAGGCCTCGAGCGCGAGCGCCGCAAGGTGCGGGAGCGCCTGGGAGAAGGCGAGATCGTGTTCGAAGTCGCCGAGCGCGAAGGGCGCGTCCGGCTGGTGGCCAGGAAGAAACCGCGGGGTGCCGAATGACCAGGGCAGGATTCGCCTTCGCGCTCGCGCTCGGCGCCGCGCTGTGGCCCTCGGGGGCGTCCGGCGAGGCGAGCAAGAAACCGACGCCGGAGCCGTTCTACCGGAAGTACATGATCCCCGGGGACCCGCTCGACGAGAAGATCCTCGCGCAGGAAAAGCGCGTCGAGGCGTCACCGAACGACCCCAACCTGCGCAACGACTTCGGCAACCTCCTCGCCGAGCGGCGGTTCCCGGCGCAGGCCGCGGAGCAGTACGAGATGGCGATCCAGCTCGACAAGAAGAACTTCATCTCGGCCTACAACCTCGGGCTGCTGCGCGAGACCGAGGGGAAGATCTCCTCCGCGATCTCGGCCTACCAGCGATCGATCAAGCGCAAACCCGGCTTCCCCCAGTCCCGGTTCCGCCTCGGGCGCCTCTACGAGCAGACGAACAACCCGCAGTCCGCGGTCAAGGAGTACGCCGCCGCGATGTGGATCGACCCGGCGATGCGCGACCCGCGGCGCAACCCGCTGCTCATCGATTCGCAGCTCATCTACCTCGCCTCGCTGGCGAACTACGAGCGCGACGTCGCCGTGGCCTCGATGACCGAGGCGAGCGTTTACTTCGAGAACGACCGATTTCGAAAGCTGCCGACCAATCGCGCGATCGCCTCCAGGGAGGTCGAAGCCGACGACGAGTCCGAGGCGGCCGCGCCTCGCGACGTCGGGTCTCCGGGATCCGTCGGGGTCACCGGCGCCGCCGAGCCCGTTCGCCGCGGCCCGAAGGCGCCCCTGCCTCCGCCGACCGCCGGCCAGCGCCCGGCCGGCGCCTCGCGCCCGCGCGCCCAGGGCGCTCCGCGCGTCCCACCGGGCGCTCCCGCCGCGCCGGCGCCCGCGGCGCCTGCGGCGGCGGCGCCCGCAGCGGAGACGGCTGAGCCGACGCCGGCCGACGCGCAGCCCGAGTCCGCCCCCGAGCCGGCCGTCACGCCCGGCCCGGCTCCCGACGCCGAGCCGTCCTAGCCCTCGCCGGACCCCGGGTCCGGGCCGGCGTCAGTCGAAGCTCGCTCGCTCCACGAGCAGCGTGGGCGATCCGGCCGGGTACGGCGAGGGGAAGAACTGCGTGTCCGTCGAGGCGCCCGCGATGCGACGCAACAGCTCCGAGATTCGCCCGGCAGAGCGCGCTCCGGCCACCGGGCCGCCGGCGCGGCCCGCGACCACCGAGATGCCGGTGAACTCGATCTCGTAGCGGTCTGCCGCGAGGTCCACGCGCACGGGCGCCGTCAGGGCCGAGGCGAAGAGGCCTTTCGAGACCGAGGCGAGCAGCGCGGCCGGAGCGGACGGCGCCTTCGTTTCGAAGAAGAGGCGGCGCGGGCCGGCGCGCGGCGGCAGGCGGAAGGAGGGCCTCGCGCCGTGGCCGGTCGGGGACGCGCCGGCGCGGCGCGCCGAGGAGAGGTCGTGCAGCCGGCCGACGAGCATGCCTTCTTCGACGAGCAGGGTGCGCCGGGTCGGCACCCCCTCGCCATCGAACGGGGCGTCGCGCGAGGCGTCGTCGGCGACCGAGAGGAGCCGGGAGGCGGCCTGCCCGCGGAGGACCCAGCGGGGCGGCCGGTCGGACAGGAAGAGCGGGGCGAGCGAGGCGACGAGCGCGGCCCCGACCGAGGGATCCAGCAGCCATTGCCCGGTCGCGAAGGGCGCCGGCCGGTCCGAGAGGGGCAGCGTCGCCGCGTCGGCCAGGCGCCGCGCGAGCGGCTCGATCTCGGGGGCCTCGTCCCATCGCAGCGGGAGCCGCGCCTCCCGGGCGCGGCCGCCCCGGCGGCCCGCGCACCGCGCGACGCCGTCGAGGACCCGCTGCTCCTGCGAGACGTCGAGGCCCGCGGCGTTGAGCAGGCGCTCCTCGGCGCGTCCGCTGCGCAGGGAAAGGCCGCCGAGGACGGCCTCTCCGCGGGACGCGGCGGCGACGGCCCGTGAGAGCTCCTCGAAAAGCTCGGGCGGGGGCGCCAGCGGCTCCCGGGACGCCGGCGCCGCCGTCCGCGGCTGCCAGTCCGGCGCTGGCGAGGGCGCGACGGCGAACCGCTCGGCGGCGTCGAGGACCAGGGCGAGCTCGTCCGGGCTCGACGCCGCGGCAAAGCGCGGCGCGCCCGCCTGCCACCACCGCGCGGCCCAGCCCTCCTCGCGGCGCCACGCCGCGCGGCGCAGCGAGCGGGAGGCGTCGGTCTCGCGCGACTCCGACGACTTCCGGTAGAGCTCCCAGGCGCCCGGCGCGCGGCGGGACAGCTCGCGGACGAGATCGTCGGCCGTCATGGGTCGGGCCGGACCGTCAGCCGGCGAATGAGGACCTCCGGGGCGGCTCCGCCCACGGGGACGACCTGGCCGTCCCGCGCGCACCAGCCGAAGCTCCGGCAGGACCGGACTTCCCGCCCGAGGACCGGCTCGATCGCGTCGAGCGCAGGGAGCAGCTCGCCCGCGAGCACGCCGCCCCCGAGCTCGTCCGCGAGCCTTCCGCGGCGGACGCGCCGGGCGCGCGGGAAGCGCAGCCGGAACGTTCCGCTCGCGATCTCGACGGAGCCGCCCGCGAACTCCTCGATCCAGAGTCCGTTGCCGAGGCGCCGGAGCATCTCCTCGGTGTCGGCCGCGCCGGGAGCGACCACGACGTTGGCCCCGCGCGGCAGCGGAGCGTCCGGCGGGGCGGCGCGGCGGCCGTGGCCGGTCGACCCCTGCGCCGGGGCGTGCGCGCGGTCGGTCAGACGCGAGCCCATCAGGCCGGAGGCGAGGAGCCGCACGGGGCGCGGAGCCGTGCCCTCGTCGTCGCTCTCGTAGCCGCCGAAGAGATCGAGGCGCCGCGGATCGTCGGAGACGTCGAGGTCGGCGACCGAGACGCGCGCGTTCGGGAGCGACCGGAGCGTCGAGCCCTCGACGTCGGCCTCGAGGGGATGCCCGAGGACCTCGTGGAAGAAAACGGCGGCCGAGCCGCCGGCCAGGACGACGTCCGCCTCGCCGGCCGGCGCCGGCACGGCGCGGTCCCGCGGAGCGGCCGCGGCCGCGAGCAGCGACTTGAGCTCGTCGGCGGCGCTTTCCGACTCCGGCGCATGGAAGGCGAAGGCCCGCTGTTCGTCGCCCGCCCGCGAGGCGGCCGTGAAACGTCCTTCGAGAGACAGGAGGCGGCGGACGGAGGTCGAGGAGCGGCCGCCGTCGGCGACGACGCGCCGCTCGGCGTCCCGGACGCGGAAGGTGAAGGCGTGCCGCGGAGCGTGCCGGGCGAACGTCGCCGAGAGGCGCCGCGCCCAGCGCTCGACGTCCGGAACCGGAGGGGCCGCGGACTCCGCCGCTTTTCCTGCCCGGATCGGCAGCGGCTCGCGCCCCGCCTGGGCGCGCAGGGCGCGGATCGCCTCGCGGACCGCCGCCTCGTCGACGCCCGGCACGAACACCAGTTCCTCGGAGCCGCCCGAGCGCCGGCGGGCCGCCGTGCCGTCCTCGCGGCGGACGCGGACCTCGCGCATCTCGCCGTCGCGCCACTCGAGCGCAACCTCGGTCAGCGATTCGCCGAAGACTTCGGCGATGTCGCCGGTCCGGCCGGCGAGCGGCTCGAGCCAGCGGTGGATGGCGGCGTCGTCCCAGTTCACGAGGGGTGCAGTGTATTAACATCGCGCGGGGGATACATGAGCCTTTCGGACACCAGGAAGGACTTCATCGCCGGAAAGACGGCGCGCGGGCTCGCCAGCCGCAAGCTTTTCGTCGAGAAGGCGCCCGACGCCCTGCGCGCTGCGGTCTTCGCCGCCCTCTCGGGAGAGGCCGAGAAGGAGAAGACGCTCGACGACGAGGCGCGCCGGATGATGGAAGCCGCGCGCCAGGAGATCGCGTCCGGGCGCGTGGACGGGCACGAGCTCTTCCGGCGCATCCGCCGCAAGCTGGCGGAGCAGCGGGGGATCGTCCTGTGACCTCCCGGCCGCGGAGGCCCCGGTCCCGCGGTTCCCGGGGACTGAAGAATTCGCATCTCCGGCCGGCCGGCCGGTAGCTGATAGCGTCCCTCCATGACTCTCGAAAAACGCATCGGCGAGCTGGAGGAGATGCGCGAAGCGCGGCGGGAGGGCGGTGGCGCCGAGCGCATCGCGCGGCAGCATGCCGAGGGCAAGCTGACGGCCCTCGAACGCATCACCCTCCTGCTCGATCCGGGTTCCTTCCTGGAGCTCGATCCCTTCGTCGTCCACCGCTGCCGCGACTTCGGCATGGAGAAGACCTCGATCCCGGGAGACGGCGTCGTCTGCGGCGCGGGGACCGTCGAGGGGCGGCCGGTCTACGTGTTCGCGCAGGACTTCACGGTCTTCGGAGGCTCCCTCTCGGAATCCAACGCCGACAAGATCTGCAAGGTGATGGACCTCGCCCTCCAGAACGGGGCCCCCATCATCGGGCTGAACGACTCGGGCGGGGCGCGGATCCAGGAAGGGGTCGTGTCGCTGGCCGGATACTCGAAGGTGTTCCTCCGCAACACGCGGGCGTCCGGCGTCGTCCCGCAGATCTCGGCGATCCTCGGGCCGTGCGCCGGCGGCGCGGTCTACTCCCCGGCCATCACCGACTTCGTGTTCATGACCGAGAAGACGTCGTACCTCTTCGTCACGGGGCCCGACGTCATCCGGACGGTCACGCACGAGGAGGTCACCAAGGAGGAGCTCGGCGGCTCGCGGACGCACTCGAGCGTGTCCGGCGTGGCGCACTTCGTGCGCCGCAACGACGAGGCCGTCCTGGCGGGCATCCGCGAGCTGCTCTCGTACCTGCCGGGCAACAACCTCGACGATCCGCCGCGCCGCGAGCCCCGCGACGCCCCGGCCGGAGGGGTGGACCTCAACGCGTTCATCCCGGAGGAGCCGAACCGCCCCTACGACATGAGCGAGCTCGTCCGCCGCGTGGCCGACGGGGGCGAGTTTCTCGAGGTGCAGGGGGCCTTCGCGCGCAACCTGCTCGTCGGGTTCATCCGCCTCGCCGGACGGTCGGTGGGCGTCGTCGCCAACCAGCCGCTGCACCTGGCGGGCGTGCTCGACATCGATGCCTCGGTCAAGGGAGCGCGCTTCGTGCGCTTCTGCGACGCCTTCGGCATCCCCCTGCTCGTCTTCGAGGACGTCCCCGGCTTTCTCCCGGGCACGCGCCAGGAGTTCGGCGGGATCATCCGCCACGGCGCGAAGCTCCTCTACGCGTTCGCCGAGGCGACCGTGCCGAAGGTCTCGGTCATCACCCGCAAGGCCTACGGCGGCGCCTACTGCGTGATGCTGTCGAAGGACCTGGGGACCGACTTCAACTTCGCCTACCCGACCGCCGAGATCGCGGTCATGGGCCCGGAGGGCGCCGTCAACATCCTGTACCGCCGGGAGCTGCCTCCCGACGCGCCGCCCGAGGCCCGTGCCGCCAAGGTCGCCGAGTACACCGCCAACTTCGCCACGCCCTACATCGCGGCCCGGCGCGGCTACGTGGACGACATCATCGAGCCGAGCGAGACCCGGGCCCGCCTCATCGCCGCCTTCCAGCTGCTCGAGGGCAAGCGGGCGGCGATGCCGAAGAAGAAGCACGGAAACATCCCGCTCTGACGCCGTGACGGCCTCCCCTTCGAAGAAGCGCCTCCTGGTCGCCAACCGCGGCGAGATCGCCCTGCGCATCTTCCGCGCGTGCCGGGACCTCGGGATCGAGACCGTGGCGGTCTTCTCGGACGCCGATCGCTCCTCCCCGCACGTCGCGGCCGCGGACCACGCGGTGCGCCTCGGTCCGGCGCCGGCGCGCGAAAGTTACCTGTCGGTCCCGGCGCTGCTCGCCGCGGCGAAGAAGACCGGCGCGTCCCTCGTGCATCCCGGCTACGGGTTTCTCGCCGAGAACGCGGCCTTCGCCCGCTCGTGCGCCGACGCGGGACTGACGTTCGTCGGGCCCTCGCCCGACGCCATCGGCGCGATGGGCTCGAAGACCGGGAGCCGCCGGCTCATGGAGAAGGCCGGGGTCCCGGTGGTCCCCGGGATGACGGGCCCGGCCCGCGACGCCGCCGACCTGGCCGAGTTCGGGCGCCGTGCCGGATACCCCCTCCTGCTGAAGGCCTCCGCCGGCGGCGGGGGCAAGGGCATGCGCCGCGTGGACGCCGAGGCGGAGCTGGCGGCCGCGTTCGCGCGGGTTTCGTCCGAGGCGGAAGCCTCGTTCGGGGACGGGGCCGTCTACGCGGAGAAGCTCGTCGAGCGCCCGCGCCACATCGAGGTCCAGGTCGTGGGCGACGCGCAGGGCCGCATCGTGGCGGTGGGCGAGCGCGAGTGCAGCATCCAGCGCCGGCACCAGAAGGTCGTCGAGGAATGCCCTTCGCCGGCGGTCGGCGGTCCCCTGCGCGCGCGCCTCTTCGAAGCGGCGGTCGCGGCCGCGCGCGCCGTGTCCTACAGCTCGTGCGGGACCGTCGAGTTCCTGCTCGCGCCCGACGGGTCCTTCTACTTCCTCGAGATGAACACGCGCCTGCAGGTCGAGCACCCCGTGACCGAGGAGGTCTGGGGAGTGGACCTGGCGGCCGCGATGATCCGCATCGCGCTCGGAGAGCCCCTTCCCTTCTCGGCGGAGAGCCTCGTCCCCCGGGGCCACGCGATCGAGTGCCGCGTGTACGCGGAGGACCCCCGGCGCGGCTTCGCTCCCTCGCCGGGCCTCGTCACGGCGCTGCGCCTGCCGCAGGGACCGGGCGTGCGCAACGACGTCGGCATCGAATCGGGCTCCGTCGTCCCGATCGACTACGACCCGATGCTCGGCAAGCTGGTCGTCCACGGGGCGGACCGGCCGGCGGCGATCGCGCGCCTGGCGCGGGCGCTCGCGGACTACGAGATCGGCGGGGTCGAGACGACGCTGCCGCTCTTCCGCGTTCTCGCCGCCGACGCGGAGTTCGCAGCCGGAGAATTCGACGTGCAGTGGCTCGACCGCCGCCTGGCGGCGGGCCTGTTCGCGCCCGAAGCGGCGAGCCCGGAAGAGATCCTCCTCGCCGCGGCGGGGCTGGCCGGGAGCGGATCCGAGCCGAGGCCCCGCGCGGCCGCCGAGGCGCCGTCGCTGTGGCAGTCATCGGCGCGCCGCGAGGCGCTGCGCGGATCGGGTTCCTGATGCGCCGGCTCACGTTCATTCACCGCGGGGCGGGGGAGCCCGAGGAGATCGCGCTCGTCCTCGACGGCACGCGATGCACCTTCACCCGGGCGGGCCGCACCGAGGCGGCGCAGGCGGCGCTGCTTCCCGACGGACGGCTCTCGCTCCTGTTCGAGGACGGCCGGCAGATCTGCGGCCGCGTCGTGCCGCAGGACAAGGGCGAAGTGGAGGTTTCGACGGCCGGCGGGCGGCGCCGGATCGCCCTCGCCGAGCCCCTGCGGGACCGTCTGGCCCATGCGCCCGACGCCGGCGGGCACGGCGACGAGGACGAGGAGGTTCGCGCGCTCATGCCCGGGCGCGTGGTCGAGGTCGCCGTGTCGGTCGGCGATCTGGTGGCGCCCGGGACCCTGCTCCTCGTGCTCGAAGCGATGAAGATGCAGAACGAGATTCGCTCGGCGCGGGGCGGACGGGTGCTGCTGGTCGAGGTCGAGCGGGGGCGACCCGTGGAGGGCGGAGCCCGGCTCGTCGTCCTGCGCGCCGAGACCGCCACCAGCTAATCGCGCCTTCGAGGACCCTTAGGGGCTCTTCGGTCGCGATGGGTCCCCCGCGTTTTCTGACCAGCCGGTCAGCTATCCAATAATCCGTACATCAATCCATTGGACGGTAGTTTTTGCGAACTGGCCGCAGGGCCAGATTTTTCTTTTCTTGCGTGCTGCCAGTTAGTTAGAGTTCCCCCAATTCTTGGAAAATTATGGCAGTGACATTGCTTTCTTATTGGCCGTCCGGAACTCTCGACCGAGTTTTTATAAGGAGGAAGGAATGAAGTCTGTGTACCGATTCAGTTTCGTTCTGGCGGTATGCCTGCTTCTCGCCGCTCCTGTCGCCATGCTCGCGCAGACGACGGGAACGATCGAGGGACAGATTACCGACCAGAGCGGCGCCGCTCTTCCTGGGGTGACCGTGGAGCTCACGGGTATTCACCTCCAGGGAGCCAAGTCGGCGGTCACGGCGGCCGACGGCCGCTACCGCTTCCTGAGCCTGGTTCCCGGTGACTACACCGTGACGGCCACGCTCGCCGGCTTCGGCAAGGTGCAGAAGAAGGCCACCGTCGCTCTCGACGCGACCGTCCAGGCCAACCTGCAGCTCGCTCTCTCGACCACCGCCGAAGTGACGGTGACGGGCGAGGCGCCGCTGATCGACTCGACGTCGACGACGGCGGGCTCGAACTTTGCCGGCAAGGTGATCGACAAGCTGCCGCTCTCGAGCCGCAACTACGCCGACATCGTCTTCACGCAGCCGGGCGTCCAGGCCGACAACGGCGAGACGCAGGGCCGTTCGATGGCGATCTCGATCTACGGTTCGACGTCGGCCGAGAACTCGTTCCTGATCGACGGCGTCAACACGACGAACGTCATCAAGGGCATCCAGGGCAAGGACATCAACAACGAGTTCATCCAGGAAGTCGAAGTCAAGACCTCGGGTTACCAGGCCGAGTACGGCCGCAACACCGGCGGCATCGTGAACGTCATCACGAAGTCGGGCGGCAACGAGTTCCACGGCGGAATCTTCGGCTACTACAACAGCCTGGGAATGGCCTCCGACCAGAAGAACGAGATCACCCCGGACTTCTCGCGGGTCGGCAACTCGCAGGTCACCCCGCTCACGGTCAAGAACACCCGCTCGGAAGGCGGCCTCGACCTCGGCGGCTACATGTGGAAGGACCGGATCTGGTTCTTCGCGGCGTATGACCGCGTCATCACGGGCCAGGCGATCCAGCCCGTCAGCGGCGTCGCCACGGGGTTCGACTTCCCGGACACGCTGACGGAGAACAAGTACTCCCTGAAGCTGACGCTGAACCTGGCGCAGAGCACGACGCTGCAGGGCGTGTACTTCTCCGACCGGCAGTCCCAGGTCGGCACCATCAACGCGAACCCGCAGAGCTTCAACCCGCTCGCCAACACGGGCCGCATCGACGTGGGCGGACCGGACTACGGCGCGCGCTTGAACCAGCTCTTCGGCGCCAGCGGCATCCTGACCCTGGCCTACGGCCAGCACGCCGACCGCTTCGCGACGCAGCCCAACGGCCGCGGCGTGGTGCAGCAGATCGACCTGACGACGGCCGTCACGAACCCGGGCGTCTTCGACTACTCGGGCGGCTACGGCCAGGTGTTCGGACCGATCGCCAACAACTACTCGACGCGCCAGGCGTACTCCGGCAACTACACCGGTTACGTCGGCAACCACGAGTTCAAGATCGGCGGCGACTACGAGAAGGTCGACACGTACGGCTCGACCTATCGCACGGGCAGCTACCGCAACGAGATCCGGCCCTGCCTCCAGGGCTCCAACAGCACCTGCGACCTCTCGCAGGCGCCGTTCTGGACGAACGTCCAGGGCGAGACGTACCAGGTCTACTACCAGCACGACTACTACACGGCCAACGGAACGGATCTGACGCCGCTCGTGACGGCCCCGTTCAACACCCCGACCAAGCGCTACAGCGGTTTCGTGCAGGACCAGTGGAGGATCACCCCGGCCCTGACGGCGAACTTCGGCGTGCGGTATGACGCCGAGAAGCTCTACAACGGTCTCCAGCAGGAAGCGTTCAGCCTGAACAACGAGTGG
>JAYRMU010000022.1:0-3661 GCA_041912555.1 Thermoanaerobaculia bacterium | reverse complement strand
GCTTCGCGGCGCTTGGGTTCAGCGTGGCTCCGTCGGCAGGAGGGGCCATCATCGCCCCGCGTTTCGCCACGCCGGACTACAAGCCGGAGCCAGAGGAGTACGACCGATGAGACTCCTCCTCGCCCTCGCCGCCCTCCTCATCGCCGCGGCGACGCTCTGGTATGTCCGCCGGCCGCACGATCGCGAGTACACCTGGACGGAGCCGGACGACGGCGTGCAGCCGTTCGACCCGCGCACCGCGGCGACGGGGCTGTACGCGGCATGAGCGGCAAGATTCGCCTCTGGCCCGACGGGCGCGTCGTCGTGGAGACGGACGAGGACGTGACACCCGAGCGACTCGAGCTGATGGAGCGAGCCATCCGCGACCGGACCCTCATCGTGCTCGGCCCGGGCTGGACGCTGGAGCACGAAGGGCCGCCCACGTTCGGGATTGAAGGTAGACCAGCCCGAACAACTGATCGCGTATTGGACTTGGCTACCGCCCTGTTCTTCGTCGGCATCGCGGTGTTCATGATCCTGCTTGGACTGTTGGGAATCGCGTCGCTCATCTCGATCGTGGCCGCGGCATGAGCGTCTTCGTCGGCGCGGAGGAGCTCGGCCGGCTGCTCGGCATCGGGGAGAACAGCCTGCTCGCGATGGCGCGCGAGCGGCGCATCCCCGCGGTCGTCATCGGCCGGCGCGTGCTCTTCCACCCCGACGACGTGGCCGAGTCCCTGCGCCGCGAGGCGCTCTCGTTGGTGCAAGATGGACGACATGGCGAGGGCCTGGGGGAGCGGGAGCGTCTACCAGCGGCAAGGCGACAAGCGCTGGGTCGTGGCCGTCCGCGATCGGGCGGGGCGCAAGCGGCTACGGTACTTCCGTTCCGAGCCGACGAAGGCGCAGGTGCGAGAGGCGCTGCGCGAGCTCGGCGCGGCGTCCCGGCCGCAGACGAAGCTGACGACCGGTAGATGGCTCGCGACGTGGCTCGACACGATGCGCCCGCCGCGGGTGCGCCCGTCCACGTGGGTGAGCTACGAGCTGCACGTCCGGCACCTCGCGGACCTCTCGGCCATCCCGCTCGCGCGCCTCTCCCCGGCGGACGTGCGGCTGCACCTGCGGGCGATGACCGAGGACGGGCACGCGCCGCGCTCGGTGGCGTCGAACCTGACGGTGCTGCGGATGGCCCTGAAGCAGGCGGTGCGGGACGGGATGATCGACCGCAACGTGGCGGCGGACGTGGACCCGCCCCGGACGGTGCGGCGGGAGCCCCGCATCCTCACGCCGGCGGAGGCGCGGCGCCTCATCGCGGACGGCGACCCGTTCTGGACGCTGCTGGTCACGACGGGCCTGCGCCTCGGGGAGGCGCTCGGGCTGCGTTGGCGGGACGTGGGACCGGACACCGTGACGGTGACGGGCAGCCTGCGGCCGGTGGACCGGCGCTTCCGCTCTGGGCCGAGGCTCCAGCGGGTGGAGCCGAAGAGCAGGGCTGGCTGGCGGACGGTCGGGCTGCCGGTCCCGCTGGCGCTGGTGCGCCCGGATGTCGAGACGCCCAACGGCCTCGTCTTCACGTCCCCGACGGGCGCGCCGCGCGACCCGCGGGCGGTGGCGCGGGAGTGGGCGGCGACGCGGGAGCGGCTGGGGCTGCCGCCCGACGTGACGATCCACGCGCTGCGGCACACGGCCGTGTCGCTCATGCTCGCGTCGGGAGCGACGCTCGACGCTGTGAAGCGGGCCGTGGGCCACTCGACGATCGCGATGACGAGCGACACGTACGGGCACCTGGTCGAGGGAGCGGAGCTCGACGTGGCGAAGAGGCTGGCGGACCGGCTGGGACGCTAGGGCGGCTGGAGGTCGTCCCGGTATCGCTCGCCGATGCGAAAGCGTACGTCGCACGGATCCACCGCCACAACGACCCGCCCATCGGGCACAAGTTCTCCATCGGCGTCGAATACGAGGGCACGCTGCACGGCGTCGCGATCGTGGGCCGTCCCGTCGCTCGGGGACTCGACGACGGTCGCACGCTCGAGGTGCTCCGCGTCGCAACCGACGGGACGCGCAACGCGCCGTCGATGCTCTACCGAGCAGCTGTCCGCGCCGCATGGGCGATGGGCTATCTGCGTGTCGTGACGTACACGCTTGCAGACGAGCCTGGGACAAGTCTGCGGGCGAGCGGATGGGATCGCGTGGCCGAGCTCGAGGCGCGCGAGGGATGGGCGCACACCGCCGGACCGCGCGCCCTCGACAAGCCGACGCTGTTCTACGAGCCGAAGATGCCGACGGGCGCGAAGGTCCGATGGGAGGTGAGTCGATGACCCACGCGGGGAAGCGGGTTCTGAAGGCTCGCTGGGACCTATTCCCACCGATGTACGAGAACATCGAGATCGCCATCCTCGCTATCGAAGCCGAGGCCGTGGAAGCCGAGAGGCAGCGCATTCGGGAGGCCGTGAATGACATTCCCTCCGTCATGGTCGGTTGGCATCAGGGTCTGACTCGCCAATCCGTCCTCGACGCCATCGACGGCGGGTCGGGATGAAACGACTACATACATGGCTGTCAAAGGGCAATTCTGAGCACGGAACCATCGGATTGTGGCTCCGAAGGTCGCGGGTTCGAGCCCCGCTGGCCACCCCACCGCCAAGCACGAATCGGCCCGCGAGGGCCGGTTCGTGGCACCCGTCGCGACGTCAACTTGGCTGTCAGAATGGGTGTCAGCCATGACGGCTGAGCTCGCGTTCGTCGCCCTGCTGCTCCTCGCGGCGCTCGTCCTCGTGGCCGGGCTGGAGGACTGATGCCGTGCCGACGGCGACGCAGGCCGAGGTCCGCATCGTCGTCCTCTACCTCACCTGCGGGTCCGTCAAGGTCGCTGCGGACGAGTTCGGGATCACCGACCGCGCCTTCCGCGAGCGCCTGGCCCGCATCTACCGCAAGTACCGGGTCACGAACCGCGCGCAGCTCGTCTACGTGCTCAGGCACCAGCTGCCCGACGGCCTGACCGTCACATCTGACACTCTAGACGGACGCTAGGCGGATAGTCAGCCTGTAAGGCGTGATCGTCAGCGGGCGCTTCCGCCCTCCGCACGCGTCTTCCTCCGCGTGTCTCCCCGGGCGCCCTCCGACCACCGCCCGCCGGGGAGCGTCATCCCCGGCACTCCAGCCCCCGAGCGTCCGTGATGCGGGCCGTGGATGACCGGACTCGGGCCGGGCTCGGAGTTCGGCAGCGTCAGGCGCGCGATCGCGGTGTTCCTCGTCGCGCTGCTGGCGGCGATCATCCTCTGGGACGCGGCCTCGCCGGAGTACCAGGTGGACCCGCTCGTGACGGGCAGCATCCTGGGCACGATCGTCAGCCTGGTCGTGGTGGACGTCGCCGCGCTCACCCGGAAGGGACGACGGTGACGTGGTGACCGCCGAGCCCCTCTTCCCCTCCCTGCTCGCGGCCTTCTACGTCATCGCCGCCGGGTTCGCGTTCGTGAGCGCCCTGCGCTACTGGGCGAAGACGCGCGACCGCCGCGCCGAATCCGCGATCGTCATGGGCATCATCCTCGTCGCCTTCGCCTTCTCGGCCGTCGTGGCGCTCGGCGGCCTCAACGGTGTCATCCGCGACCAGGGCGTCATCACTTTCTGGTCCGCGGCCGTGCGCGCGTTCGCGGCGGTGCTCGCCATCGAGCTCGCCGTCCGCTGGTGG
>JAYRMU010000021.1:0-30071 GCA_041912555.1 Thermoanaerobaculia bacterium | reverse complement strand
CTCACGCCGCGAGCGATTGAAAGAGTAGGGCGCGACGAGCCACGTCTTACCCCCTCTCCCTCCGGGAGAGGGCCGGGGTGAGGGGCGGTGACTACGCCACCCCGGTACGCCGTCTTCCCCCCTCTCCCTCCGGGAGAGGGCCGGGGTGAGGGGCGCTGACTGCGCCACCCAGGGGTATTTGGCCCTCGCCCGCCGGAAGGGGTGAAGTGAGGGGGGGCCTGTCGGCGTTGCTGCGCCGATGATCTTCAGCGGCGCGGCATCGAGTCGTACGCGTCGCGACCAATCTCCGCGGGCGCGGCGGAGGCGGCGTTAGGGCGCCTTTTCGAGCCGCTTCAGGAATGCGTCCGGGTCCTCGAAGCCGACGAGGCGCAGGTCCTTGCGTTCCTGGCCGGCGGCGTCGAGGAAGATGACGGTGGGAACGCCGAGGATGGCGAACTTCTCGGCGAGCGCGACGGTGTCGGGGGCGGCGGCCTTGGTCATGTCGGCCTTGTAGAGGCCGCGGCGGGCGAGGGCCTCGCGCACGCGGGGGTCCGAGAACGTCTTCTTGTCGAGCTCGATGCAGGGCAGGCACCAGGAGGCCGCGAAATCCACCACGGCCGGCTTTCCGGCGGCGGTGATGCGGGCGGCGTCGTAGGCGGCCCAGGACGGCCCTTCCGCCTCCGCCCGGCCGATCGGCGCGAAGAAGAGGCCGGCGGCCAGAAACAGGGCGGCCACGGTCGCCCGCACGCCGAGCTTCAGCGTCCCGTGGACGACGAGGAGCGCGATCGCGCCGATCGCGAGAACGGCGGGAAGGATCCAGGTTCCGAGCGCTCCGGGCAGCGCGGTCCGCACGAAGTAGGCGGCCATCGCGAGAAGCAGCCAGCCGAAGATCTTCTTGACGCCTTCCATCCACGCTCCGGCGCGCGGCAGCTCGGCGAGCCGGCCGGAGAACGCGGCGAGAAACAGGAAGGGCAGTCCGAGCCCGAGGGAGAGGACGAAGAAGAACAGGAAGCCGAGAACGGCGTCCTGGGTCGCGGCGACGAAGGCGAGCAGTCCCAGGACGACGGGCCCCACGCAGGGCGCGGCGACGACGCCGACGAGCAGTCCCATCCCGTACGCTCCGGCGAGGCCGCGGCGCGCGCCGGCCTTCTGCATGAGAGCGGTCGGCATCTGGATGTCGTAGAGGCCGAACATCGAGAGCGCGAGCGCGACCAGGACGAGGGCGACCCCGCCGAGGACCCAGGGCGACTGGAGCGCGACGCCGAAGAGCCTTCCGGAGAGGGCGGCGGCGACGCCGAGCGAGGAGTACATGGTCGCCATTCCGAGGACGTAGGCGGCCGCGAGGAGGAACGTGCGGCGGCTGTGGCCGTGCGCCTGGCCCCCGAAGAAGCTGACGGTCAGCGGGATCACGGGATAGACGCAGGGCGTGAGGTTCAGGGCGAGCCCCCATCCGAAGAGGAGGAGCAGAACGCCGGGCAGGCCGCGCCGCTTCAGGAGGTCGCCGAAATCCTCCGAGGCGCCTGCCGCCGCGGTGGACCCCTGGAGCCGGCGGGCCTCGGACAGCGGAATGGCCCCTCCGGTGATGGGCGGCGCCGCCCCGGCGGCCGCGGCGGAGGCCGGCTCGGCGCGGAAGGGGACGGAGACGGGCGCGAGGCACTGCGTGTCGTTGCAGGCCTGGAACTCGACCGAGCCCGAGAGGACGGGCGCCGGCCCCGACGCGGCCCATTCCGCGGGAACCTCGATGACGAACTCGTCCGTGTACACGGAGAGCGGCTTGTCGGAGAACGCGAATTTCTCCGATTTGCCCTCGGGGTAGCGCGGCTCGCCGAAGCGGACGCCCTCCGCCGGCTGGAGCTTGACCTCCGTCGGGATGAGGTAGTCGTCCGAGGGCTTGTGGCTGTTCGTGTGCCAGCCGGCGGCGAGCCTGGCGTGGACGGCGAGGGTGCCGCGGCCCGCGGCGGTCGTCGCCACCGACGCCTGGACGGTCAGGAGCGTCGCGGGATCGGGCGCGGCGCCGCCCGCGCCGAAGACGGGGCCCGCGGCGGCGAGGACGATCAGCGCGAGGAGCGCGAGCCGCCTCATGGCCGCGGCGCCGCCATCTCGAGCTTCTTGATGAAGCCCTGGACCTTCTCGAGGTACGGCGACTTCGGGTGGTCGCGCACGAACTTCTGGTAGTCGGCCAGCGCCTCACCGGGCCGGTTCTGGGCCAGGGCAAGCTCGGCGACGAAGAGCTCGGCGCGCTCCTTCTGGTCGCCGTTCTTCGTCGTGGCGATCACCTTCTCCGCGGACCGGCGCGCGGCCGGGTACTGGCCGAGCTGGCGCTGCGCGGCAGCCATGCCCATCAGGGCGCTCTCGCGGACCTCGGGCTTGGCGTCCGGGGCGCTGGCGGCCCGCTGGAGACGGGAGATGGCGCCCTCGAAGTCGAATCGCGCGTAGAGCGCGCGCCCCGTGGAGTAGGCCTCGGCGGCCGAGAGGGTGGCGACGTCCTGGCCGTCCACCTCCTTCGCGAATTTGCGGTACGCGTCGAGGTCGCGGTGGGCGTGGGTGTAGAAATCCTGCGCGTCCTTGAACCCCTGCATGAGGAACACCAGCCGGCCTTCGGGCGTGGCGATCAGGATGCTCGGCTCCTCGGTGACGTTGTAGCGCTCGCCCAGGGTCTTTCCGTCGGGCGACGAGAGCGCGACCTGGACCGGGACCATCCCGATCAGGAGCGCTTCGAAGTCGAACGCGGGGTCGAGCAGGCCCTGCATCCGGCGGCAGTCGCCGCAGTCCTTGCTGACGAACTCGTAGAAGACGAGCTTCTTCTGGGTGGTCGCCCGGGCGCGGGCGTCCGCGACGCTCGCGGCCCACTCGGCGTTGCCGGGGCTCGTGACGGCGCGATTGGCGGCGGGCGGCGCGGGGGAGGGGGACGGCGCCCCCGTTTGCGCCCCGCCGGGCGCGGCCAGGGCGAAAGCGAGGGCGGTCGCGGCGAGGCGCGGAAAAACTCGGAATGTCGGCATTCGGCGAAAAAACCCCTCTCGGGCGGCGGGAATTCCCGCGCGACCACGGTCCTTCGTATGATGCGGCGATGATGATTTCGCGAATCCGCGCCCACGGCAAGCCCCGGACGGGAAGCCGCCGGCTCCTCGCCGCGGCGTGCGCGGGGGTCCTGGCCGCCGTTTCCGGCCTCGGCGACGAGCCCGCGCGCGGATGGCCCCAGTGGGGGAGGACTCCGCAGCACGCGGGCGCCTCGCCGGTGAGCGCCCAGCCGCTTCAGGCGATCCTCGCCCGGGTGGTCTACGACCCCTTCGTCGAGCAGATGAAGGCGGAGGGAGGCGGCGACCTGTTCGCCCACTACGCGGTACCGCTCGCGGACGAAACCGGCGTGTACATGGTCTTCAAGTCCGGCGCGTACACGGGCTTCGGGAACTGGGATTCCCTGACGTGGAGCGTGAAGAAGCTCCAGTGGATCGCCGGGCGGCTCGAGGTCGTGTGGACGTTCGACACGGACTGGAAGCCCGAGCCGCTCGCGCTCGCGCGGTGGGAGCCGGTGCTCCTGCCCGCGATGTCCGGCGAGGACCTCTGGGTGCCGGGCCTGGGCGGCAGCGTCCATCGCGTCTCGAAGGAGACGGGCGTCGAGCGGTCGCGGGTGAATCCGTTTTCGGACCTGGACGCCTCGCGCTACGTCGCCGGCGGCCTGGCGGTGGCTCCGGATGGCGGGGTCGTGTACGACGTCGTCGGGCTGTCGCCGGCCGACGCCCTGGCGCCGATCACCGGGGCCTGGCTCGTCCGGATCGCGGCCAACGGCGAGGCCGCGCGCGCCGACTTTTCCGCGCTCGTCTCCGGCGCGCCGGGCGCCTCGGACGCGTGCGAGACCTCGTTTTCCCCGGACCAGCGGCCCTGGCCTCCCTCTCCGACGGCCGTGCCCCCGACGGTGCCGTGCGGCGCCCAGCGCCCGGGCCTGAACGTCGTCCCCGCGATCGCGCCCGACGGGACGATCTACACGGTCAGCCGCGCCCACCGCGCGGATCGCTACGGATACCTCGTCGCGGTCCACCCGGACCTGACGCCGGCCTGGTCGGCCTCGTTCCGCGGGATCCTCGACGACGGGTGCGGCGTCCTGCTCGCCAACGACGATTCCAACCTCGGCTGCCGGTCCGGAGCGAACGCCGGCGTGGACCCCGCGACCAACGGCCGGCCTGCCGGCCGGGTCAACGACGCCGGCACGTCCTCGCCGGTCGTCCTTCCGAACGGGGCGGTCCTGATCGGGACATACTCGTCGTACAACTTCTCCCGCGGCCACCTCTTCGAGTTCGACGCCCAGGGCGGCGCCGTCGCGACCTACGACTTCGGCTGGGACATCACGCCCGCCGTCGTGGAGCGCGACGGCACCGCGTCGATCCTGACGAAGGACAACCACTATTCGAGCTCCGACGGGGACGCGTACTACTTCGTGTCGTCGCTCGACGCCGCGCTCGTGCCGCAGTGGTCGTTCCGCGCGACGAACACGCAGAGCTGCGTGCGAAGGTCGGACGGGACGATCGCCTGCGTCGACGACCACCCCGAGGGCTTCGAGTGGTGCGTCAACCAGCCATCGATCGACGGCGGCGGCAGCGTGTACCTGAACAGCGAGGACGGCACCCTCTACGGGTTCGATCGCGACGGCGCCGTCACGGGCCAGACCTTCCTGGACACGGCGCTCGGCGCGGCGTACACGCCGGTTTCGATCGGACCCGACGGGATCCTCTACGCCCAGAACAACGGCGTGCTCTTCGCCGTGGGCCAGGACCGCTTCCCCCGGGAAGCTCCGGCGCGGCCGCCGGAGCCCGCGCGGGCGCCGCGGACGGTCGCGCGGCCCTGACGTCGGGTCACGTTGCCCCCCGGGGAGCGTTTCGGCTAGACTCCGCCCTCCGGTTCGACGGCCCGCCCGGAGCCCAGGTAGCTCAGTTGGTAGAGCAAGGGACTGAAAATCCCTGTGTCGGCGGTTCAATTCCGTCCCTGGGCACCATCCTTGGTTTCAGGTTTCAGGTTTCAGGTTTCAGGTTTCCGATTCCGCGCGCTCGGGAAGCTTGAAACTTGGAACCCGAACCCCGACACTTCACCTCGCATGATCTTGAAAGTCGCAAAGCTCGGGGTCAAGGTCCTCCGCTCGGTGGCGCAGGAGGTGGACCCCGAGGCCATCGCCCGCGGAGACTACGAGGCGTTCCTCTCGGACCTCGAGGACACGATGCGGGAATACGACGGGACCGGCATCGCGGCGCCCCAGGTCTTCACGCCGCTGCGGGTCTTCCTCTACGAGGTCCATCCCGAGACGCGCAAGCGCAAGGAGCCCGAGGTCCCGCTGACGGCGTACTTCAACGCGTCGTACGAGGCCGTCGGCGACAAGCTCGAGCAGGACTCGGAGGGGTGCCTGTCGGTTCCCTTCCTCCTCGGGCGGGTCGTGCCGCGGTTCGAGACCATCCGGGTCCGGGCGATCGACCGCTCCGGCAAGCCCGTCGAGTTCGAGGCGTCCGGGTTCCACGCGAGGGTCCTCCAGCACGAGATCGACCACCTCGACGGGCTCGTCTACCTCGACCGCATGCGGGACATGAAGACGCTCGCCTACACGGTGAATTTCGGCTGAAGCGCCGGCCCGACGGGCTCGACGGGGCTTTCGGGTTTTGCAATAGAATCCCTCGGCGATGGGTCTCTTCGGCAAGAAGGGTGAGCTGCCCGCGCTCCAGCCTCCGAAGGCGGGGGCCGCCGGGGGCGCGGACTTCTTCGTCACCCGCCTCGAGGAGATGGTGGGCTGGGCCCGCAAGAACTCCCTCTGGCCCTTCCCGTTCGCGACCGCCTGCTGCGGCATCGAGTTCATGTCGGTCGCGGCCGCGCACTACGACATCTCCCGCTTCGGGTCGGAGGTGGTGCGGTTCTCGCCGCGCCAGGCCGACCTGCTGGTGGTCGCCGGAACCGTGACCGACAAGATGGCGCCCGTCCTGCGGAAGATCTACGACCAGATGCCGGAGCCGAAGTGGGTGATCTCGATGGGCGTGTGCGCCTCGTCGGGGGGCTTCTACCGCGCCTACCACGTGACGCAGGGCATCGACGAGATCGTGCCCGTGGACGTCTACGTTCCCGGCTGCCCGCCCACGCCCGAAGAGCTCATCCACGCCATCATCCAGCTGCAGGCGAAGATCGCCTCCGGCGAGAAGTCGCGCGACGGCCGCTCCGCCCGGTTCGACGCGGAGCGCCTCTCGTGACCGTGGCGGCCGAGGCGGCGCTGTCTCCCGCCGCCGAGCGCGTGCGCGAGCGGGTGTCCGCCTCGCCCGTGGCCGGCCGTGCCGAGGTCCAGGACCGCGACCTGCCGACGGTCGAGGTGTCCGCCGCGGACTGGCCGGCGCTGGCGCGCTTCCTCCGCGACGATCCGGGCTGCCGCTACGACCTCTTCCTGGACCTGTGCGGCGTGGACAACCTCCGGCGCGCGGGCCAGAAGACGCGCTTCGAGGCGGTCGTCCACCTCCACTCGCTCTCCCGCAACGAGCACCTGAGGGTGCGGGTCCTGCTCCCCGATGCCGACCGGCCCTCGCTGCCGAGCGTCCACGACACCTACCCGGCTTCCAACTGGTTCGAGCGCGAGGCCTACGACCTCTACGGCTTCGACGTGCCGGGGCACCCGAACCTCCACCGTCTCCTGTGCCACGACGCGTTCGTCGGCCACCCGCTGCGCAAGGACTACGCGCCCGGGCAGCGGTGGTTCTTCGCCGAGGAAGACATCCGGATGCCGGAGTGGTCGAAGCACACCGACGAGCGGGCGGGGCACTTCGAGACCCAGACGATCTCGATCGGGCCGTCCCATCCGGCGACGCACGGGATCATCCACCTCGTCGCGCGCCTGGACGGCGAAAAGATCGTGCGCGCGGAGACGATGATCGGGTACCTCCACCGCTGCTTCGAGAAGATGGCGGAGACCCACCACTGGAACCAGATCATCCCGTACACGGACCGCCTCAACTACGTGTCGGCGATGCTCAACGGCGTCGGCTACGTCCGGACGGTGGAGGCGATGCTCGGCGTCGAGGTCCCGGACCGCGGGCGCCTGATCCGGACGATCCTCTCCGAGTTCACGCGGATCATGGACCACTGCGTCTGCATCGGCGCGAACCTCGTGGACATCGGCGCGCTGACCAACTTCATCTACCTCTACCAGAACCGCGAGAACATCTACGACCTGCTGGAGGCCTGCTGCGGCGCCCGGCTGACGGTCTCGTACGTCCGGGTCGGAGGGCTCGCGGTGGACGTTCCCGACGACTTCGTGGCCCGCTGTCGGGGTCTCCTCGAGTCCATCCCGGTCTTCCTCGCGGACGTCGAGAAGCTCGTCAACAACAACCGGATCGTGCGCAACCGCCTGTCGGGCACGGGCATCGTGACGAAGGAGCAGGCGATCGCCTGGGGGATGACGGGCCCGATGCTCCGGGCGTCCGGCGTGCCCTACGACGTGCGGCGCGCCCGCCCCTACGACTTCTACGACAGGTTCGACTGGGACGTGCCGATCGCCCAGGACGGCGACAACTTCGCGCGCTACCTCGTCCGGCTCGAGGAGATGCGGCAGTCGCTCAAGATCATCCGGCAGGCCCTCGAGATCCTCCCCGCGAGCGGTCCCGTGAATTCCGACGACTGGCGGGTCGTCCTTCCCCCGAAGGACGCCGTCTACCACGACATGGAGTCGCTCATCTACCACTTCAAGCTCACGATGGAAGGCATCCGGGCGCCGGCCGGCGAGCGGTACGAGTGGATCGAGGGCGGCAACGGCGAGCTCGGCTTCTACGCGGTCTCCGACGGCCGCGGCGGCCCGTACCGCCTGAAGGTGCGGCCTCCGTGCTTCCCGAACATGGCGGCCTTCGAGCACATGGTCGTCGGGGGCACGGTGTCCGACGCGATCGCGACCCTCGGGACGCTCAACGTCATCGCCGGGGAGCTCGACCGATGAGCGGCGTCATCGACGTCAGCCGGCGCGTCCCGGACAAGCTGACGCTCCTGCAGAAGCTGTATCTGCCCGAGATCCTGCGCGGCATGTGGGTGACGCTGCGCCACCTGGCCCGCAATCTCGCCAACAGGAAGGGCATGCCGACGATCCTGTACCCCGAGAAGAAGCGCAACTACTCGGGGCGCTTCCGGGGTAAGCACATCCTGAAGACCCGCGAGGACGGGACCATGAAGTGCGTGGCCTGCTACATGTGCCAGCAGGCCTGCCCGGCCGAGTGCATCACGATCGTGGCGGGCGAGCACCCGAAAATCGCGTACGAGAAGTACCCCGTCGTGTTCGACATCGACATGATGCGCTGCGTCTTCTGCGGCTTCTGCGTGGACGCCTGCCCGAAGGACGCGATCTGGATGACGCGCAACTACGAGATGGCGTTCTTCACCCGCGAGGATGCGGTGTTCTCGATCGACCGGCTCCGCGAGACGAAGAAGGAAATCGAGGAGCACGGGTACGGCTACCGCCCGTACTACCCGGGCGACGGCACCACGCCTCCGACGGACGCTTCGCGTCTTCCCGTGCTCGCCGGCAGCGGCGAGCGGGACCGGCTCCGGGCCGGAGGAGTTGCCCTTCCGGACCGCGACGCGGGGCCGGGGCCCCTGAACGCCCCTTCCCAGGCCCAGAAGGCGTTCACGGCCTAGGCGCGGGGTCGGGCGGCCTCCCGGTGCTCTCGGACCGTCGCGTCGCCGCGCTGACGGGCATCACCCTCGCCCAGTGGGCGGACCTGCGGCGCGCCTTCCCGGCGCTTCCGGCCGGGGCCGGACCGAGAGCGGCCGCCCGGCGGGTCCTGCTGGCCCGCCTCGCCTCGCGCCGCCTCGCCACGGGGCGCTGGAGCGCGCGCCTCGCGGGGCCGCCGCCCTCGCCCGGGCCGTGCCTCTACGTCTCGGCGCACCTCGGGTCGCTCCAGGCCCTGCGCTACACCCTGCGGGCCCGGGGGGTGCTCGCCGCGAACGTTCTCGGTCCGCACAACCTCGAGCGCCCGGAAGCGGAGAGGCAGGATCGTCTCTTCGACGAGCGCTTCCCGCTGCCGTTTCCCCACTTCCTCCCGGCGGCGCGCGTCCACCGGCTGCGCACGGCGCTGAGATCGGGGAGCCTCATCGCGGCCGCCGACCTGCCCGCGGCGCAGGCGTGGGAGTCGCCGCTGCTGGGGGGGCGCGTTCGCCTCGACCCGCGCCCGTTCCGCCTGGCCCGCGCGGCGGGTGTGCCGTGCCGTCCGGCATTCCTGACGATTCCGCGGGGGCGGTGGACCCTGACCCTCGGCGCGCGCCTTCCGGAAGGGGAGCACGAGGCGCTCGAGGCTTACGCGGGCTGCCTCCGCGAAACGGCCGCGAAGTCGCCGCTGGATCTCGACGCCTTCGTCTACTGGAACCTGTCGCGGCGGGGCTAGTTCGTCGGGGGGTGCCCGTCGGTGCGGTGCACCGACTCGACCGTGACCTTGACCTCCTCGTCCGACAGGCCCTTGTCTTTCAGCTGCGCGGCCAGCTTCGCCTCGGAGAGGCAGATGCCGCAGCCGGCCGCGTGGAGGTCGGTGTAGCAGGTCAGCAGGGTCTTGTGATGGAACATCGGGCTCTCGGCGCACTCGCAGAAGCAGTGGAGCGTGTCGAGGGTGGCCGGGTACCTGCGGGCGATGGCGTAGCCCTCGGCGGCGCCCTCCTCGGAGCCCTTCGGCAGCCGCGCCGGGTCGAGGGTGGGGCGGCGCTCCTTGCAGCCGGCGCAGGAGTTCTTCGGCGCCGGCGTCGAGGTCGGCTTCGGGGACGAGGCGGAGAGCAGGAGAGCCGGGAAGACCAGAAGGGCGGCCGTCCACGCGCGCTGGGGCATGCCGTTCTCAACCGGCGGGCGAGCGATTCATTCCCGGCTGTGAGCAACGAGGCGTCACGGGATGACCGTCTCGCGGGCTCGCGGTTGGGAGCCGCGCCAGGGGGATTTTGGCTCGCCGAGTCCGGGATCCCTCGGCGCTCCGCGCCTCGGGATGACCTTCGCGCGGGCTCGCGGTTGCGAGCCGCGCGAAGGTCACTTGAGAGCGTCCATGATCTCTTCGAGCGCCGCCTTCGAAGGGCGCAGGCGGGCGTCGGGGACGGCGACGATCGGCTCGCGGCCCAGTCCGGAGAGCTCGAGGAAGTCCTTCTTGGCGGGCTCGACGTAGATCAGCCCGGTCAGGAACTCGGTCTTGGCCTGCGCTTCCTGGCAGAGGGCGAGCGCCTGGGCCTTGTCGGTCGCGTCGTAGTCCTCCCGGAGCTTGCGCAGGCGGATGTGCGAACCGTCGTGGAGCTCGACGTCCTGCGTCGTGCCCGGGTCGTATTCGACGGAGATCTCGTCGTAGTACGGGATGAAGCCGATCTCGTGGATGGGGATCTCGTGGTCCTTGGCCCACTTGTACGACTTGGTCGAGGAGTCGTGGTTGTTGAAGGTCACGCACGGCGACACGACGTCCACGAGCGCGGTGCCGCGGTGCGCCATCGCGCCCTTGAGGAGGGCGACGAGCTGCTTCATGTCGCCCGAGAACGACCGCGCGACGTAGCCGCAGCCGAGCTCGATCGCCATCGCGCAGAGGTCGATGGCCGGCAGGTCGTTGACGACCCCCGTCTTGAGCCTGGAGCCGGCGTCGGCGGTGGCCGAGAACTGGCCCTTCGTCAGGCCGTAGACGCCGTTGTTCTCGACGATGTAGACCATCGGCACGTTGCGGCGCAGCAGGTGGACGAACTGGCCGGCGCCGATCGAGGCCGTGTCGCCGTCGCCGGAGACGCCGATCGCGAGCAGGCCCGGGTTCACCATCATCGCCCCGGTCGCGACCGCGGGCATCCGCCCGTGGACGGCGTTGAAGCCGTGGCCCCGGTCCGCGAAGTAGGCGGTCGTCTTCGACGAGCACCCGATGCCGGACATCTTGGCCACCTTGTAGGGCGGCACCGACATCTCGTACAGCGCCTGCGTGATCTGCCGCGTGATGACGTCGTGGCCGCAGCCCACGCAGAGGGTGGACTTGGAGCCGCCGTAGTCCTTGACGGTCAGGCCGACGCGGTTCGAGGGAGGGGTCTTGGGTTCGGCGACGGAGGACATCAGTTCTTCTCCCCGGCCTCGATCCCTTCGATCACCGTCTCGGCGTCGAGGGGGAAGCCGTCGTAGTGGCGGATGGAGCGCAGCTTCAGCGCGTCGGCGCCGAGCTCGAGGCGCAGGAGGTCGTACATCTGCCCGTCGCGGTTCTGGTCCACGACGTAGACGCGGTCGTGGGCCGCGACGAAGGCCGCGACGTCCGCCGTGAAGGGCAGCGCGCGCAGGCGCAGGTAGCCCGTCTCGACGCCCTTGCGGGCGAGCAGGACGCGGGCTTCCTCGACGGCGAAGTCGGACGATCCGTAGGCGACGACGCCCACCCGGGCTCCGGGGACCTGCGAGACCGCCGGCTTCGGAACGTGGAGGCGGGCCGTCTCGAGCTTGCGCGCCAGCCGGTCCATGTTGTTCTTGTAGTCGTCCGGGCGCTCGGTGTACTGCGCGCGCTCGTTGTGGCCGGATCCGCGCGTGAAGTAGGTGGCCGAGAGCGCGTCGATGAATCCGGGCAGCGTGCGCCAGGGGATGCCGTCGCCGTCCACGTCGCGGTAGCGGGCGAACTCCCGGAACTTCGCGACGTGCGCCTCGAGCTCTTCCTTCGTGCGCAGGACCTTGCCGCGGTCGAGGGCCTTGTCGGGGTACGGGAACGGGTCCGCCATCCAGTTGTTCATGCCGAGGTCGAGGTCGGTCATGAGGAAGACGGGCGTCTGGAACCGCTCGGCGAGGTCGAAGGCGTCCATCGCCATGGAGTAGCACTCCTCGACCGACCCCGGCAGCAGCAGGATGTGCCTGGCGTCGCCGTGGGACAGGTTGTACGTGGACGTGATGTCGCCCTGCATCGTGCGCGTGGGCAGGCCGGTCGAAGGGCCCACCCGCTGGACGTCGACGATGACGGCGGGGACCTCGGCGTAGTACCCGAGGCCGGTGAATTCCGACATCAGCGAGATGCCCGGACCCGAGGTGGTCGTCATGGCGCGGGCGCCCGCCCAGCCGGCGCCGAGCACCATGCCGAGCGCGGCGAGCTCGTCCTCGGCCTGGACGACGGCGAACGTGGACTTGCCCGTGTCCGGATCGACGCGATGCTTTCCGGCGTAGTCGATGAGGGCCTCGGCCAGCGACGAGGACGGCGTGATCGGGTACCACGCGAGGAACTGGACGCCGGCCATCATGCAGCCGATCGCCGACGCGGCGTTGCCCTCGATGATGATCTTGCCGGCCGTGGCGTTCATCCGCTCGAGGCGGAAGGGGTCGCGCTTGGTCAGGTTCTTCCCGGCCCACTCGAGCCCGCCGCGGATCGCCTTCATGTTGACTTCGACGGCGGCGGCCTTGCTCTTGAACTGCTTGGCGACGGCTTTCTCGATCTCGGCCATTTCCACGCCGAGCAGCCACGCGGCCACGCCGACGTAGATCATGTTGACCGCGAGGCGCCGCAGCTTTCCGTCGTGGACGAGCTCGAGCACGAGCTTCTGGAACGGGACGGGGTAGAAGACGACGTCGCTGCGCAGCGTGTCGAGCTTGAGGCTCTCCTCGTAGATCACCGCCGCGCCCGGGGCGACCGTGCGGACGTCCTCGTGCGCGGTCTCGGGGTTCATGCAGATCAGGACCCCGACATCGCGCCGCCGGGCAATGAAGCCCTCCTTCGAGGCGCGGATCGTGAACCACGTCGGAAGGCCCTGGATGTTCGACGGGAAGAGGTTCTTGCCCGAGACCGGGATCCCCATCTGGAAGATCGCCCGCATGAGGATGCTGTTCGAGGACTGGCTGCCGGAGCCGTTGGCGGTGGCGACGTGGATGGAAAAGTCGTTGAGGACGGGCGTCCGGCTGGCGGGCTCGGACCTCTTTTCGTCGAGAACGGCGGTGGACATGCTTCTCCTTTGGCGGGCTTCGACCCGCGGGACCCGGAATGATACCAAAGCGATCCGAAGGCGCGCGCTTCCCGGCGGCCTGTAGAATGCGCGCCCTGGAGGGGCTTCCCATGCGCTTTCGCGGAATGGCCGTCGCCGGTTGTCTCGCCGCCGCCGCGGCAGTCCTCTCGGCCGCGGAGCGGCCGGTGAGGTTCGAGGAGCTTGCCCGGGTGCAGCGCGTCGGCGGGTTCTCCGTCTCGCCGGACGGCCGCCAGGTCGCGTTTGCGGTCTCGACGCCGGACGTCGCGGCCAACACCTCGCGTTCGGCGATCTGGATGGTCCCCGCCGGGGGAGGCGAGGCGCGGCGGATGACCTCCGGCGAGAAGCGGGACGGCGATCCCCGGTTCTCGCCCGACGGCCGCCGGCTCGCGTTCGTGTCCAACCGGGACGGCTCCTCGCAGATCTGGGTCCTGGACCTTTCGGGAGGAGACCCGGTCAAGGCGACCTCCTTCCCGACGGAGGTGTCCGCGTACAGCTGGTCGCCCGACGGAAAGTGGTTCCTGATCTCCTCGGAGGTCTTTCCCGACTGCGCCGACACCGCCTGCCTCGAGAAGACGCTGAAGGCCCGCGACGGCGCGAAGGTCAAGGCGCGCGTGGCCGAGCGCCTGCTCTTCCGCCACTGGGACTCCTGGAAGGATGGCACGCGCACCCACGTCTGGAAGGTGCCCTCCTCGGGAACGGGCGCCGCGGTGGACCTGACGCCCGGCGACCGCGACGCCCCGCCCTTCTCGGTCGGAGGCGGCGCGGACTGGGACGTCTCGCCCGACGGCCGGGACTTCGTCTACGCGTCGAACCCGGACCGGGTCGAGGCGCTGTCCACGAACTCGGACGTCTGGATCGCGCCGTTCGCGGGCGGCGCGGCTCCGCGGAACCTGACGGCCTCGAACCCGGCGTTCGACGGGTCGCCGCGTTTCTCGCCCGACGGGAAGTGGGTCGCCTGGCGCGCGCAGAAGAGGGCCGGCTTCGAAGCGGACCGGTTCCGGCTGATGGTCCTCGACCGGGCGACCGGACGGTCGCGCGGCCTGACCGACGACTTCGATTTCTGGGTGGACGACTTCCGCTGGACGCCGGACTCGAAGGCGATCGTGTTCGCGTCCCAGGTGCGCGGTCGCGAGACGCTGTACCGGATCGCGCTGGCCGGAGGCGCCCCGGTCGCGCTCTGGACCGGCGGGTCGATCGCGGGCCTCGAGCTGGCGGGCGGGCGCGCCGTGTTCGGCACGAGCACGCTGTCCCGGGCGGCCGAGCTCTGGAGCGTCGGCCTGGACGGAAAGGCTCCCGCGGCCGTCACGCACGTCAACGACGCCCTCTTCCGCGATCTCACGCTCGGGGAGGTCTCCGCGCGCTTCACCGATTCCTCCGACCGGCGCAAGCTCCAGGCCTGGGTCGTCAAGCCGCCCTCCTTCGACCCCGCGAAAAAGTACCCGGCCGTCTTCCTCATCCACGGGGGCCCGCAGGGCGCCTGGGTCGACGGCTGGTCCTACCGCTGGAATCCGCAGGTCTGGGCCGCGTACGGCTACGTCGTCTATGCCGCCAACCCTCGGGGCTCCACCGGATTCGGACAGGATTTTCTCGACGCGATCAGCGGCGACTGGGGCGGCCAGGTCTACGACGACCTCATGCGCCAGGCCGACGACCTCGAGAGCCTGCCTTACGTGGACCGGGAGCGCATCGGCGCCGCGGGCGCTTCCTACGGCGGGTACATGGTCAACTGGATCGCCGGGCACACGCAGCGGTTCAAGGTGCTCGTGTCCCACGACGGGACCTTCGACCTCGCCTCGGCCAACCTCGAGACGGAGGAGCTCTGGTTCCCCAACTGGGAGTTCAAGGGCTGGCCCTGGAACTCGGACCAGTACCGCAAGTGGAGCCCGATGGAATCGGCCGGCCACTTCAAGACGCCGATGCTCGTGATCACCAACGAGCGCGACTACCGCGTTCCCTTCGGCCAGGGCCTCCAGCTCTTCACGGCCCTGCAGCTCCAGGGCGTGCCCTCCAAGCTCCTGACGTTCCCGGACGAGGGCCACTGGGTCCTGAAGCCGGGGAACTCCTGCCTCTGGCACAACACGGTCATGGACTGGCTGCATCGCTACCTCGGCGGCGCGGAGGCGGATCCCCAGGGGCTCGCCATGGTTTACAGCGTCACGAAGTGACCACGCTCGGACCGCGCTCGCGGACGTTCTCCTCGTGGAGCAGCCGCTCGCGGGCGGAGAGGACCCCGGAGCGGCCGAGGTACCCGACGAGGCGCCCCGGATCGTCGCGGTCCACGACCGGCAGCCGGCCGATGTCGTGGCGCAGCATCCGGTCCACGGCGTCGCGGATCGGCTCGTCCTCGTAGGCCAGGACGAGGTCGCGGGTTCCCGCGTCGAGCACGGCGGTGCGCCCGTCCGGCTCCCGTTCGAGGGCGCGCACCAGGTCGCTGCGGGTGACGATGCCGACGAGGCGCCCGGACGAGTCCACGATGGGCGTGCCCTGGCGGCGGGCGAGCGCCGCGTCCGTCCGGATCCGTTCGGACAGCTCGCGGACGCTCGTCGCGGTCGAGACCGTCGGGACGGCGCCCTCCATGACCTCGCCGACCCGGTGGAGCTCGAACGGGTCGACGGAGTACTCGCGGACGACGTGGTGGCCCCGGCGGGCGATCTTCTCCGTCAGGATCGACCGCCGCAGCAGCAGGACGGTCACGGCGTAGGCGGCGACGGACCCGACGAGCAGGGCGGGCAGGAGGTTCCAGTCGTGCGTCAGCTCCGCCGCGAAGAAGGTCGCGGTCAGCGGCGAGCGCATCGTGCCGCCCATCATCGCGGCCATCCCGACCGTGGCCCAGAGGCCGGCGTCGGCGTGGGGCAGCAGCGCGGCGGCGAGCGACCCCAGCGCCCCGCCCATCATGAGCAGGGGAGCGAGGACGCCGCCGGAGGTCCCCGAGCCGAGCGCGACCGACCAGACGGCCGCCTTGGCGACGGTGAGGCTGGCCGCGGCCCCCGGCGGCACGGTGCCTGCGAGGAGGGCGTGGATCGTTCCGTAGCCCACGCCGAGGACACGGGGATCCGCCAGCCCTCCCACGCCGACGCACAGGCCGCCCAGCGCCGGCCACCACATCCAGTGGATCGGGATCTTCTGGAAGAAGTCCTCGAACCCGTAGACGAGGGCCGTGAGGAGGCCCGACGCGAACCCGACCAGGACGCCGAGGGCGCACGCGGCCGCCAGCCCCGAGGCCGGGACGGCGGCATGCGGAGCGACCGGAAACACCGGGCCGGCTCCGAGCAGCGGAACGCGCGCCGCCGACGCCACGGCGGAGGCCAGGACGACCGGGATGAAACTGCGCGGCTTCCACTCGAAGAGCAGGAGCTCGACCGCCAGGAGGGCGGCCGCGATCGGCGAGGCGAAGATGGCGGACATGCCGGCGGCGGCGCCCGCGACGAGCAGCGTCTTGCGCTCGGCCGAGGAGAGGCGGAAGAGCTGGCCGAGAAGGGAGCCGAAAGCGCCGCCCGTCATGATGATCGGCCCTTCGGCGCCGAACGGCCCGCCGGTCCCGATCGAGATCGCCGAGGACACCGGCTTCAGGATGGCGACGCGGCCCTCGAGCCGGCTGCGCCCGATCAGGATCGCCTCGAGCGCCTCCGGAATGCCATGGCCCCGGATCTTGGGCGAGCCCCATCGGGCCATCGCGCCGATCGCGAGCCCTCCCGCGACGGGAACGAGCACGGCCCAGCCCCCGAGGGGGTTGTGCGCCGGCGAAGCGCTCTGGACCGAGAGGCGGCCGAAATAGGCGAGGTTGGTGATCAGGTCGATGAGGCGCACGAGGGCCCAGGCAACGCCCGAGGCGATGACGCCGATGCCGGCGGCGCCGGCGGCGAGCGGAAGCACCCTCCGATCGGTCGAGTAGTCGCCGAGACGATCCGCGGCCGGCGGTTCCCCGGCCGGCTTCACGGCCGGGCCGCGACGGCGGCGTCGAAGCGGGCCGCGACGTCGGCCCAGTTCCAGACGTTCCACACCGCGTCGAAGAATTCCGTCTTGCGGTTCTCGTACTGGAGGTAGAACGCGTGCTCCCACGCGTCGAGCACGAGCAGGGGATCGCCCGCCTGGGCCACGTTGGACTGGTGGTCGTAGATCTGCGACACGAGGAGGCGGCGGCCCGTCGGCTCCCAGACCAGGGCGGCCCAGCCCGAGCCCATGAGGCTGCCCGCCGCCGCCTTCATCTGCTTCTGGAACCTGCCGAAGCCGCCGAAGTCGCGCGCGATGGCCTCGGCGAGGCGTCCCTGGGGCTCGCCGCCGGCGCGGGGAGCCATGTTGTTCCAGAAGAGAGAGTGCAGGACGTGGCCCGACAGGTTGAAGGCGAGGGCCCGTTCGAGGGCCGGCATGCCGTCGAAGTTCTCCTCGGCGCGGGCCTCGGCCAGCCGTTCGAGCGCGACGTTGGCGCCCTTGACGTACGCGGCGTGGTGCTTGTCGTGGTGGAGCTCCATGATGCGGCCGCTGATGTGGGGCTCGAGAGCGCCGTAATCGTAGGCGAGGTCCGGCAGAACGTAGTCAGCCACGGTGTCTCTCCTTGTCGGGAAGGGGAATGCGGAAGGAGCCCGGGCGGGGAACGGCCCGCCGCAGCTCGGCGATGCCGCGGTAGTGCTCGAGGACGAGCCGCGCGAGCAGGCGCGCGCCCGGCGCGGTCAGGTGGACGCGGACCTTCCGGGCGTCGTCGGCGTCGCGCCGGCGGCGGACGAGCCCGGCGCGGGCGCACCGGTCGATCAGTCCGACCGCGCTCTGGTGCCGGATCTGGAGGCGCTCGGCGAGGTCCGCCACCGTCGGCGGCTGCCTGCCGAAGCTGCGGACGAACAGGAGGAGCTGGTACTGCGCCGGCAGCACGCCGGCCTGGCGGGCCGCGTTCTCGGAGAAGCGGAGGAACCGGCGCAGCGCGTAGCGGAACCGCGCCAGCCTCCGATAGTCGGACTCCTCGAGCGCCCGGGCGCGGCCTGCCATCGGCCGAAAGCATATCGCGCCGCGATAGAAATGACCAGATCGGAATATATCGCGATACGATGGAGTTCCCGGTCCTCAAGGAGGATGACCATCATGAACGCGAACCCCCGGACGGCCCTCGGCCTGGCCCTCGCCCTGGCGGCCCTCGACCTGGCCGCGTGCAAGAAGAACCCCCCGACGACCGCCGCCGCGGCCCGGCCGCCCGTGCAGGTCGCCGGGCCGGCCTCCACCGCCGTGGCCCCGCCGCCGGCCGCCGCATCCCTCCGGGACCCGGACGCGGAGGTGCTGAGCCAGGACCTCGCGGCGCTGAACCGGAAGGGATACCTCGTCGACGCGTTCTTCGACTACGACACGGCCGACCTGCGCGAGGACGCGCGGGCGTCGCTCGCGAAGGACGCCGAGTGGCTCCGGAAGTTCTCGACCGTCCAGGTCCTGCTGGAGGGCCATTGCGACGAACGGGGCACCGAGGCGTACAACCTCGCGCTCGGCGAGCGGCGGGCCGAGGCCGCGCGCGAATACCTCCTGTCGCTGGGGATCGCCGAGAACCGGATCCGGACGGTCTCCTACGGGAAGGAGAAGCCCTTCTGCGAGGAGAACGACGAGGCGTGCTGGCGGCAGAACCGCCGGGACCACATGCAGGTCACGGCGAAGTGAAGGGAGCGCCGCTCGAGCCGCGCGCGAAGAGGTCGTCGTCCGGCGCGTTGGCCGGGACGCAGCGGCCCGCGGCCCAGCGGCGGAGCGCCTCGATCTGCTCGCCCCGCGTGACCGAGAGCGGGCGCGTCGAGCGCAGGGCCACCAGGATGCCCGCCGAATCCAGGCGGAAGCCCCCGGCGCGGGCCTCGTAGAGCGCGGACACGATCGCCTGCTCGATCTCGGCTCCCGAGAAGCCGCCGGAGCCGGCGGCGAGCTCGTCGAGGTCGAAGCGCGCAGGTGACTCGCCGCGGCGGGCCAGGTGCAGGCGGAAGATCTCGGCGCGGGCGGCGGCGCCGGGCAGGTCGACGAAGAAGATCTCGTCGATCCGCCCCTTGCGCATCATCTCGGGCGGCACTTCCTCGACGGAGTTCGCGGTCGCGACGAGGAAGACGCGCGAGGCCCGTTCCTGCATCCACACGAGCAGGGCGCCGACCAGCCGCTTGGAGACGCCCCCGTCGGACTCCGAGGAATGCGAGGAGGCGAACGCCTTCTCGATCTCGTCGATCCACAGGACGCACGGCGCCATGCGCTCGACCCGGCGCAGCGCATCGCGGAGGTTGCGCTCCGACTCGCCGACGAACGGCGCGAGCAGCTTGCCGGCGTCGAGGGCGAGCAGCGGCAGGTCCCACGTCGCGGCGACGGCCTTGGCGGCCAGGCTCTTGCCGCAGCCCTGGACGCCGAGCAGGAGGATCCCCTTGGGCGGATCGAGCGGCGTCTCGCCGGCTCCGGGCAGCAGGCCGATCTTGCGGGTCGCGATCCACTTCTTGAGCTTCTCGAGGCCGCCGATCTGGTCGAGCCCCTCGGGGGTCGGGATGAACTCGAGGAGCCCGCCGCCCTCGACGAGACCCTTCTTCATCTGGCGCAGCCGGCCGCGGTCCTCGACCGTGAGCGCGTTGTCCTCGACGATGGCCTGGGCGAGGGCGCGCTCGGCTTCGAACAGGGTCAGGCCCTTGAGGTCCGAGACCACGCCTTCCATCTCGTTGCGGGAGAGGGTGATCCGGGGGCCCGCGCCCTCGCGGGGGAGGTTTCGCAGCACCTTCGCCAGCAGGTCGCGCAGCTCGTCCGGGCCGGGCAGGGCGAACTCGAACCGGACGGCCACGTCCGAGAGCTCCGGCTTTTCGGGCATCGCGGGGCCGACCAGGACGATCGTGCGCGCCGTGCCCGCGAACTCCTGGGCGGTCTCGCGCAGGAGGCGCAGGGTCGAGGCGTTCTCGAGATGCGCCATCGGGTCCTTGAGAAGGAAGGTTCCGTCGCCGGCCGTCCTGCGGACGATCCGCAGGGCGTAGGCCAGGTCGACCGAGGGCTCGGCGTCCTGGGGGTGCGCCGGGGTCAGGCCGCTCGCCGCGCTCCAGCTCCAGAAGGGCAGCGCCAGGCCGCTCGAGACGTCGCGCACGAGCGCCTCGAAGCGCTGCTCCTCGACGGTCTCGCACACCACGAGCGGATGGCGCGAGCGCAGGAGGAGGGCGAGGTCTTTGGCCGAGACGTCCAAGCTTCCGGGAGTGTAGCGAAGATTCCCGGCATAGACTTCCGGCGTGCCTGCGACACGGGTGGTCTCCCTCTGCCCGTCCATCACCGAGACGATCGTCGCGATCGGGGGCCTCAGGTCCCTGGCGGGCGTCACCCGGTACTGCACGCGCCCGAGCGGCATGCTGTGGGGCCTGCCGCGCGTGGGCGGGACCAAGAGCCCGGACCTCGCCCGGATTCTCGATCTCGCGCCGGACCTCGTCTTCGCCAACGCCGAGGAGAACCGGCGCGAGGACGTGGAGGCGCTCCGGGCGGCCGGGATCGAGGTGGACGTGACGCTGCCGAAGACCGTCGCGGAAGTGCCCGAGTCGATCCGGCAGTGGGGGAGGCGGCTGGGGACCTCGGACCAGGCGGACGGGCTCGCCGCGAGGATCGAGACGGAGATCGCGGCGCTCGAGGCGGCCCCGCCGAGGGCCCCGTTCCGCTACGCCTACTGGATCTGGAAGGACCCCTGGATGACGATCTCGGACGACACCTACGTCGCCGATCTCCTCCGCCTCGGCGGCGGGAAGAACGTCTACGGGGGCGAGGACGTCCGGTATCCGACGACGCAGCCCTCGGAGGCGCTCGCCCGGCAGGCCGAAGTGCACGTCTTCCCGAGCGAGCCGTATCCCTTCTCGGAGGAGAAGCACGGCGCGCTGGCGGAGCGGCTGTTCGGGAGCCACACGCGCCGGGTCTTCGTCGCCGGGGACGACTATTGCTGGCATGGCTTCCGAACTCTCGAGGGGCTCAAGGCGCTTCGGTGCCTAATTTAATCAGGTTATTTGAGGTAATCCCCGAATAAATATCGGCACGCTCGCAGAGGCTGCAGCGCCCCTGTGGTGCAATGCCGCACGGAGGTGGCCATGCGTCGTCTCGGATTGCTCGCGACGTTCCTGGTGCTCCCGGCCGTTTCGGCCGCCGCGCAGGCGGACGTGGCCCCGCCCGCCATCGTGATCCACGCCGGGACCCTGATCGACGGCGTTTCGCCCTCTCCGCGGCGCGAGCAGGCGATCGTCGTACGGGGAAACCGGATCGAAAGCGTGGGCGACTGGAGCTCCGCGAAGGTGCCCTCGGGGGCGCGGGTGATCGATCTGTCCGGGGCGACCGTCCTGCCCGGTCTCATCGACGCGCACACGCACATCTTTCTCCAGGGCGAGGACCCTGCCGAGGGCGGGTACGACGTTCAGCTGCTCAAGCAGGGCATGGCGTTCCGTGCGGCGCGCGCCACGGTCTCGGCGCGGCGCGCGCTCGAGCAGGGATTCACGACGATCCGGGACGTCGAGACCGAGGGCGCCGGCTACGGCGACGTCGGCATCAAGCGGGCGGTGGAGGGGGGATACATCCCGGGGCCGCGCATGTTCGTCGTCACCCGGGCGATCTCGACGACCGGGGGCTATCCGCTCGAGGGATACGATCCGGAGATCTCCGTGCCGAAGGGCGCGCAGCTCGTCGACGGTCCCGTCGAGGCGCGCAAGGCGGCGCGCGAGCAGCTCTCGAACGGCGCGGACTGGCTCAAGGTCTACATGACCCACCGCTCGTGGGTCGACGGCCAGGGAAACCTGGTCTCGCAGCCGACCCTCACGGTGGAGGAGCTCAAAGCCGTCGTGGACGAGGCCCACGGGTGGGGCCGCAAGGTCGCCTGCCACGCGTACAACGGCGTCGGGCTCCACCGCGCCCTCGACGGCGGCTGCGACTCGATCGAGCACGGGCTCGAGCTCGACGACGCGGCGATCGCGCAGATGGTCCGGCAGGGGACCTGGCTCGTCCCGACCATGGTCGTCTACTACGAGGGCTGGGCGCCGGAAGGGACGCCCGAGGGGGCGCTCGACCGCAAGCGCGCCGCGGTCCACGGGCCCTCGCTCCAGAAGGCCGTCCGCGGGGGCGTGAAAATCGCCTTCGGCACCGACGTCGGCGGCTTCGCCTGGACCGAGCCGATCGCCCGCGAGTTTCCCCGGATGGTCGAGTTCGGCATGACGCCGATGGCCGCGATCCAGGCGGCGACGTCGAGGGCCGCCGAGATGCTCGGCATGTCCGGCCGGATCGGCGTCCTGGCGCCGGGAGCCTACGCGGACGTGGTGGCCGTCCCCGGCGATCCGCTCGCGGACGTGAAGGTCCTGGAGAAGGTGTCGTTCGTCATGAAGGACGGGGTGGTTTGGAAGCAGTGAACGGGGAGGGGGGAGCAGGAGGCAGGAGGCAGGAGGCAGGAGGCAGGAGGCGGGAGGCCGGAGGCCTCTTACTGGGGGCGGCGGTTCAGGAGGTCGAGGAACTCTTCGCGGACCGACTGGGTGTTGAAGATGCCGCGGATGGCCGACGTGACGGTCAGCGCTCCGGGCTTCTTGACGCCGCGCATCTCGACGCAGAGGTGGCGCGCCTCGACGACGACCATCACCCCCTGGGGGTCGAGCTTCTCGGCCATGTAGCGGGCGATCTGCTCGGTCAGGCGTTCCTGGAGCTGGGGGCGCCGGGCGTAGAACTCCACGATCCGCGCCATCTTCGAAAGCCCCACGATCGACTGGTTCGGGATGTATGCGACGTGCGCGTGGCCGTAGAACGGCACGAAATGGTGAGAGCAGAGCGAGTAGAACGGGATGTCCTTCTCGATGACCATCGCCGAGTACTTCTCGTCGTTGGGGAAGAAGGTGACCTTGGGCTCGGCCCCCTCCGAGAGACCCTCGAAGAGCTCGAGGTACATCTTCGCGACGCGCTCGGGCGTCTCGACGAGGTTCGGGTCGGCGAGGTCGAGGCCGAGCAGCTCGATGATCTTGCGGAAGTGCCCCGCGATGTCCCGGATGCGGTCGGTGTCCGCGAGGGTCGGCACGCTCGAAGCCGTTTCGCTCATGGAAGTGCGATTCTTCATGCCGATCCCCGCGAACCCGCCGTCTGTCGAGGTCCGGACCTAGGCGGCCCGGGCCTTGTCGAGCAGTCCCGCGATGTCCCGGCCGACGGGGATGTCGCTGGCGACGATCTCCCGGATCTTCCCGTCCTTGCCGATGATGAAGGCGGTCCGCGCCGAAATGCCCTTGTCGGCGATGTAGACGCCGTACTTCTCGGACACCGCGCCCTTGGGATGGAAGTCGGCGAGCAGCGGGTAGGAGATCCCCTGCGCCGCCGCGAAGGCCTTGTGCGTCCAGAGGGAGTCCACGGAGATCCCGAGGACCTCGACGTCGCCGGCACCCCGGGTCGGGAGCATCTCGGCGCACTGCTTCGTTTCGACCGAGCAGACGGGCGAGAAGTCGAGGGGATAGAACAGGAGGATCACGCTTTTCTTGCCGCGGTAGTCGGACAGGGTGACCTTGTCGCCGACGGTCGAGGGGAGCGTGAAATCGGGGGCAATGTCGCCAGCTTTGAGAGCCATTCTTTGAACTCCTTCGAGGATGAATTCGCCGCGGTTCTGCCGCGGGGGGCGCGATTCTATCCCGACCGGGAGCCGGGCGCCGTCTCGGGCTAAGATCGGCCCGCCATGAAAATCGACCTCCACAGCCACTCGACCGTCTCGGACGGGCTGGATTCCCCCGCGGCGCTGGTCCGCCGGATGGCCGCGGCGGGTCTGGACGCCTTCGCGCTGACCGATCACGACACCCTCCAGGGCCTCCCGGAGGCGCGAGCCGAGGCCAAGAAGAGCGGAATCGAGCTGATCTCGGGGGCCGAAATCTCGGCGGAGTGGGGAGGCCAGGACGACATCCACATCCTGGCCCTCTTCGTGGACGAGACGAACGAACGCTTGAATGCGGCTCTGGCCCTTCGGCAGGAGGAGCGGCGGACCCGGGGCGAGCGGATGGCCGCCCGGCTCGTCGAGCACGGCTACAAGATCGACCTCGACGCGATCCGTCAGGACGTCGGGGACGGCGTGTGGGGGCGCCCGCACCTGGCCCGGGCCCTGATCCGCGCCGGCTACGCGGCCACGAACGACGAGGCGTTCAGCCGCTTCCTCGGCCGCGAGCATCCCTGGTACGTCCCCTACGAGAAATGGAAGGCGGTCGAGGTCGTCCGGGCGATCCGCGAGGCGGGCGGCGTCTCCTCGATCGCGCACGCGGTCTGGTACAAGGACACGGACGCCCTCATCCGCGCGCTCGCCGCGGAGGGCCTCGACGCGATCGAGGTGTTCCATCCCGATCACGGGCCGGACGAGGAGCGCCGGTTCCTGTCCCTGTCCCGGCAGCTCGGTCTCGCCCAGACGGCGGGCAGCGACTTTCACGGGACTCCCGAGGGCCGCAAGAACCCGGGCGCCGTGGTCGGCGACGCGCGGATGCTCGAAACGCTGAGATCCCGCAAGCCGTAGACGGCCGCGGGGAGCGCTTCGCGCCTCGCGGCCGGGACCCGGACATCAACTGTCCGACCGCGCGCGGCTCAATGGAGCTGCGGAAAACGCGGCGATTGCGGAAAAGAAATTTTTTCCTCCGCAGGCGTCGCGCGGGAGGCGGTGATTGCGCGTGCGGAAATCCTGGAGCCCGTTGACTCCGCTCGAGGGCGCGACGAAAATCGCGGCCACTTCCGCGATGCTCGATCAAGTTACTGCCGACAAGTCGCTGCCCGCGAACCTCGAGGCCGAACGCTCGGTCCTCGGGGCGGTCCTGCTCGATCCGGCTTCGCTCAGCTTCGTCGTCCCCATCCTCTCGGAGGACGATTTCTTCCCGGACACGCACCGCCGGATCTACGCGGCGATGCTCGAGCTCTCCCAGCGCTCGTCCGAGATCGACGTCCTCACGCTCAAGGAAGAGCTCGACCGGCGCGGAGCCATCGACCAGGTCGGCGGCGCCTCGTACCTGGCGGCGCTGCTCGACGGCGTCCCGGACGTCGGCAACGTCGAGCAGTACGCGCGGATCGTCAAGGAGAAATCGACCCTCCGGCGGCTCATCCGGGCGGGGCAGAGGATCGTCCGCGAGGGCCTGGCCGGCGAGCGGGACGCCGAGGCGCTGCTCGGCGAGGCGACCGGCGAGATCTTCGACATCGCCGAGGGCTCCGTCCAGGGCGGGTTCGAGCCCATCGGCGCGGTCGTCAGCCGCAACCTCGAGGTCATCGAGGACGCCCGCGGCCGGCAGGGGATGCTCTCGGGCCTCGCGACGGGGTTCACGGAGCTCGATCGCATGACCTCGGGCCTCCAGGGGACCGACCTCATCGTCCTCGCCGCCCGCCCGTCGGTCGGGAAGACCTCGTTCGCGCTGAACATCGCCCAGCACGTCGCGATCCGGGAAGGCCGGTCGGTCGGGTTCTTCTCGCTCGAGATGTCGCGCGAGCAGCTCGGCTTCCGCGTTCTCTGCTCCGAGGCCGACGTGGACGCCAAGAAGGTGCGCGACGGCTATGCCTCGAAGGAGGCGATGCAGCGGCTGGTGCTCGCGCAGTCCAAGATCCACGGGGCCCGCTTCTACATCGACGACAGCGCCGCGCTCAACGTCCCGGAGATGCGCGCCAAGGGCCAGCGGTTGAAGCGCGAGCACGGGCTCGACCTGCTCATCGTGGACTACATGCAGCTGATGGCGGGCCACGGCCGCTTCGACAACCGGACCCAGGAGGTCTCCATGATCTCCCGCGGGCTCAAGCTGCTCGCCAAGGAGCTCCGGGTTCCGATCATCGCGCTCTCGCAGCTGTCCCGCCAGCCCGAACAGCGCAAGGGCGAGCTGCGCAAGCCCCAGCTGGCCGACCTCCGGGACTCGGGCTCGATCGAGCAGGACGCCGACATGGTCGTCTTCCTCTACCGCGAGGAGCTCTACGACAAGGACACGGAGCGCAAGGGCGTGGCCGACGTCATCATCGCCAAGCAGCGCAACGGGCCGACCGGCGACTTCCCGGTCGTCTTCCTCGGGGACCACATGACCTTCGCCAACTACGCGGGCGGCCCGCCGTCCCAGGCGGAGGGGCAGCCGTTCTAGGACGCCGGTGCCGCGCTGCCGGAGTGCCGGTTCGGGGCCCGGAGTCACGCTCCGGAATTCGCGCTAAGGTTGCCCTGCCTTGAACCTCGAACACGCAGGCGCGAACCCGGCCCCGAGCGGCGCCGCGCGCGCCATCGTCGACCTCGACGCGATCGCCTCGAACTACCGGCTGTTGAGCGGGCGGGTCGGGCCCGCGCGCCCCCTGTACGCCGTGGTCAAGGCCGACGCCTACGGGCACGGCGCGCCGGCGGTCGCGCGGAGGCTCAGCCGCGAGGGCGCTGACCGCTTCGCCGTCGCGCAGGTCGGCGAGGGGGTGGCGCTGCGGCGGGCGGGCGTGGAGGGCGAGGTCGTGGTGCTCTCCAGGGCGGAGCCGCGAGACCTGCCGACCCTGCGCGCGTACGGGCTGACCCCGACGCTCTACGACGTGGCCCAGGCGGCCGACTTCGCCTCGGCCACCCGCGGCCCCGGAGGGCCGCTCTCCGTGCATCTCGAGCTCGACACGGGGATGGGTCGGGCGGGCATCCGGCTGGACGATCTCGAGGCCGCCGTCGCCGTGCTCCGCCGGGCGCCTGGTCTCGTGGTCGCGGGGACCTTCGCGAACCTGTCCTCCGCGGACGATCCCGCGTCGCCGGCGACGGCGCGGCAGCTGGCGGGATTGAGGGAGGGAGTCGAGAGACTCCGCGCCGCCGGCGTGGGTCCCGGGATCGTCCACGCGGCCAACTCGGCGGCGGTCCTCGCAACGCCGGACGCGTGGCTCGACGCCGTGCGCCCGGGCCTCGCGCTCTATGGCGTGGCTCCCTCCGGCGTGCCGGAGGCGGCGCTGGTTCCGGCGATGAGGGTCGAAACCGAGATCGTCGCCCTGCGCCGGGTCCCGGCCGGAACCCCGCTCGGGTACGGGGGCCGCTTCGTGACCGAGCGCGAGACCACGGCCGCGGTGCTTCCGATCGGATACAACGACGGCTATCGGCGCGCATTGTCCGGAAGCGCCTCGGTGCTCGTTCGCGGCCGGCGGGCGCCGGTCGTCGGCACGGTCAGCATGGACCTCACCGTCGTCGACGCGACCGGTCTCGGCCTCGAGCGGGGGGATCGGGTCGTCTGCCTGGGCGCGCAGGGGACGGAGTCGGTGACGGCCTGGGACCTCGCCCGGGCCGCCGGGACGATCCCGTACGAGATCCTCTGCGGGTTCGGTCCGCGGGTCACCCGCGTCTATCGGGCCCGCAAGCCCGGAAGCGGAGACTGAGCAAATGGCCGCCCGGGTCACCGCCGTCTTCGCCTGCCAGTCCTGCGGCGCCACGTCTCCCAAGTGGCTGGGCCGCTGCCCGGATTGCGGCGAGTGGAACTCGTTCGCCGAGGAGATGCGAGGCCCCGCCGCGCGCGGCGCGGTCCCGGCGGAGTCCCGGGCCGTCTCGATCGGCGAGATCGACCCCGAGGAGCGGCCGCGCCTGGCGACGGGCCTCGACGGGCTCGACCGCGTGCTCGGAGGCGGTCTCGTGCCCGGATCGGTCGTCCTGCTCGGCGGGGAGCCCGGCATCGGCAAGTCCACCCTCCTGCTGCAGGCGGGGCGGGGGCTCGCCGTCCGGTCCCGCGACGTCCTCTACGCCAGCGCCGAGGAATCGGCGCCACAGGTGCGGCTGCGGGGCGGCCGTCTCGGAATCCACGAGGGGCGCCTGCTCGTGCTGGCCGAGACCGACGTGTCGCGCATCGTCGCCGAGGCCGAGGCGCGCTCGCCGGCGGTCGTGGTGATCGACTCGGTCCAGGCGGTGCGGGAGCCCTCGCTCGCCTCGGCGCCCGGCACCGTCTCCCAGGTGCGGGCCGCGGCCTCCGAGCTGACCCGCTACGCCAAGACGCGCAACGTCCCGGTCCTGCTCGTCGGTCACGTCACGAAGGACGGGTCCCTCGCGGGCCCCAAGTCGCTCGAGCACCTCGTGGACGCCGTGATCTCGATCGAAGGCGACCGAGGCTCGTCGCGGCGCCTGCTGCGCGCCACGAAGAACCGCTTCGGCCCGGTGGACGAGATCGCGCTCTACGAGATGACGGGCGACGGCCTCGTGGAGCTGCCGGACGCCTCCGCCACGCTGCTCGCGGAGCGGCGCGCCGGCCTCGCCGGCAGCGCGGTCACGGCGGCGCGCGAGGGGACGCGCTCGGTGCTCGTCGAGATGCAGGCCCTGGTCGGCTCGACGTCGGCCGGATCGCCCCGCCGGGTCGGCATCGGCGTGGACGGGGGCCGCCTCGCCCTGCTGCTGGCGGTGCTCGACGGCGCGGGGCTCGCCCTGGCGGCGCGGGAGGTCTTCGTCTCCTGCACGGGCGGGATCGAGGTGACCGAGCCCGCCGCGGACCTCGCGATCGTGGCCGCGCTGGTGTCCTCGGCGCGCGGCAAGCCGCTCCCGGAGGGCAGCGTCTTCTTCGGGGAAATCGGCCTGCTCGGCGAGGTGCGCCGCGTCCCGGCGGCCGCCTCCCGTCTCAAGGAGGCCGCCGCTCTCGGATTCCGGACCGTGTACCTGCCCGCCGGAAACGCGGGAGACGCCGCGGCGTTTCCGGACCTGGCCTGCCGGCCGGTTCACCGCGTCGCCGACTTCCTCGCCGAGCTCGCTCGAGCCTGAACGAGGGCGAGCGCCCCCGCGAACCGTCTTACTGCTGGCTCAGATGCTCCGGCATCGTGTCGGTCAGCTTCCGGTACGCGTCGAGGTACTTCTCGCGGGTCGTCCGCACGACGCCTTCGGGAAGCTTCGGCGCGGGAGGCCGCTTGTCCCAGCCGGTGGATTCGAGCCAGTCCCGCACGAACTGCTTGTCGAAGGACGGCTGGCCGCGGCCCGGGGCGTACTGGGCCATGTCCCAGTAGCGCGACGAATCGGGCGTGAAGGCCTCGTCGATCCAGACGATCCGGCCGTCGAGGCGGCCGAACTCGAGCTTCGTGTCGGCCAGGATGAGGCCGCGCGAGGCCGAGTACTCGGCGGCCTTGCGGTAGAGGGACAGGGTCAGGTCGCGCAGCTGCTCGGCGTCGCCGGCGGGCAGGGCCCGGGCCATCGTCTCGAAGGAGATGTTCTCGTCGTGTCCCGTCTCGGCCTTGGTCGCCGGCGTGAAGATCGGCTCGGGGAGGCGGTCGGCTTCGCGCAGTCCCTCCGGAAGGGGGATGCCGCAGACCCGGCCCGACTTCCGGTACTCGGCCCAGCCCGACCCCGCCAGGTAGCCGCGGGCGACGCATTCGAAGGGGATGACCTCGCATTTCCGGACGACGACCGACCGGCCGGCCAGCATCGCGGCGTCCGGCCGGAGCTCTTCCGGGAACCGGGCGATGTCGGTCTCGAGGAGGTGGTTCTCGACCTCCGAGAACTTCCGGAACCAGAAGGTCGAAAGCTGCGTCAGAATCTTGCCCTTGTCGGGGATTCCGGGCGACAGGACCACGTCGAAGGCCGAGATGCGGTCGCTCGCGACAAGGAGTAGAGAGGAGCCGAGGTCGTAGAGCTCGCGGACCTTGCCCCGCCGGGAAAGGCGGGCGCCGGACAGGTGGGTTTCGGTGATGGTCGTCATGGGCCGGGAAAGTTAGCACAATGGAACGAAAAAAAATGAGGCTCTGTTATCGTCCGCGGTCATGCGCATTCGACTGAGCGACCGGGTTCCGGGAGGGGTCGCCGCGAGGCGGATCGCCTTCCTTCAGGAAAGCCGCGACCCGTCCTCCGGGGCTCCCGCGCCGGTGCGCGCGGCGCTCCGGGCGGCCGCCCGCGCGGCCGGGTTTCACGGCAAGGAGCGGGAGATCGCCACCGAGGGCGGCTGGACCCTCTGCGGCCTCGGCAAGGGGCCGGCGACGGCCTCCCGCCTGCGCGCCGTGCTGAGGCGAGTGCTTCGCGAGGCGCTGCGGACGCCTCGCCGGGACCTGGTCCTGTGCTTCGACGAGGCGGTCTCCGAGGAGGCCTTCCGGTCGCTTCTGGCGCACGTCGCGCTCGCGGACTACGCGTTCGAGCGGTACAAGTCCAGGGGAGCGAAGAAAACCGCGGCCGGGACCGCGACGCTCGTGCCGCCCGGAAAGCTCCGGGCCCGCTCCCTCGGCGGCGCCGTCCGCGAGGCGCAGGCCGTCGCGGACGCGGTGGCCTGGACCCGCGACCTCGGCAACACCCCCGGCAACGACCTCGG
>JAYRMU010000020.1:0-30043 GCA_041912555.1 Thermoanaerobaculia bacterium | reverse complement strand
CGCCGTGCTCCGCACGGCGCACCCTACTGCTGAGGGTCTGCCTCTGGTGGTCGGGGTCCCGGAGGGAGAGGGGGTAGAGCGCGGCTCGGCGCGCCCATCTCTTCCTATCGCTCGCGGCGCGGGAAGTCTCCCGACCGAAGGGAGGGAGGAGGCCCGCGCCGCGGGAGCCGGAGCGCAGCGAGGGGTCAGGCGTCCGGTCGAGCCCGCATCCGGGCGAGCCGGACGCCGGTGCGCCCCAACGGGGCGCAGACCCCTCGCGGAGCGGAGGCGACGGTAGCGGAGGCGACGTCAAAAGCACCCCGCCGCGCACGACATCTCGTGGTACCGCGTGTCGAGCGAGTCGGTGTCCTGGTCGAGGATGAACCCTTCGACCGTGGGTGAGTTCGTGGACGTGTTCCGCGTGTCCACGAAGACGATGGCGTTGGACACGTTGGTCGGGATTCCCGCCGCGCCGAAAAGGTCGTCCACGAGGCGCAGCTCGCCGGGGGCGATGTCGGAGAGGGTGATCGTGTTGCCGATGGGCGCGCCGGAGGCCGGGTCGTAGAGCTGGACGTCCACGGTCACGTTGGCGCCCGTCCCGTTGGCGTCCGTGTTGTGCACGCCCAGCGTCGAGGAGATCGAGCCGGCCTCGGCGCTCGGCGCCGGGACCGTGTCGCGCGCCGTGCCGACGAGCGAGCCGGTCGCCGACTCGAAAAAGAGCGAGGCGTTCACGCCGCAGCCGACGGTGCCGCGCAGGGGATCCACCTCGGAGACGCGGTTGTAGGTGTTGGCCGAGACCGTGCCCTCCCAGCCCACCGAGGAGGGCAGGTTGTCGAAGGTGACGAGGAGCGTCCCGATGGAGTCGGCCACGGAGCTCTGGGGCAGGTCGCCGAGAGATCCGAGGTAGCCGACGATGTCGTCCTGGTGGAAGTTGTCGCGGTGGCCGAGGGAAATCGTCCGCGGCGTCGTGCAGCTCTGGAAGGCGCCGGCCGTCGAGTAGCAGTACTGCATCGTCGCGTTGACGCCGTCCTGGTTCGTATTGTTCGAGATGTCCACGGAGGTGCGCAGGAAGGAGTTCGGCGTCGCGACGCGCGCGGCCTTGCCGGCGGGCGTGGTGACGGAGCTGCCCGGGAAGCTGCCCGTGTCGAACCCGCCGGGCTGGTTCCCGGCGTCCTTGTGGTACGTCTTCGAGGCGCCCGTCACGTTGTCGGTGACCGTGAGGTCGTAGATCAGGTCGGTCAGGTGGCCGTAGAAGACCCAGTAGTTGCCGTTGAGCGGCACGCCGTCCAGGATCTTCACGAAGACTTCGGGGTTGCTCGGGTTCTGCGTGATCGTGGGCAGCGAGAAGTACCCGAACGTGTCCGTCTGCGGCAGCGCGACTCCCGCCCCCGTCGCGTTCCCGTGGTGCTGGTCCGTGGCGAGCAGCGTGACGTTGAAGCTGTGGGCGGAGTTCAGGACCAGCGTGCCGCTCTGCCCGCCGTTGGGGGGCGCGTAGCTCTGCACGTAGGGCACCTCGACCGAGTAGGACGTCGCGGCCGTGGCCGCGGCGGCCTTGGGCTGGGCGGCGCCGCGAGGAGCGGTGCGCGCGACGCGCGCCCGGCCCTGCTTCGGGGCGTCGGCCCCGGCGGTTCCGGCGAGGCCGATCGTGGCGGCGAGGGAGGCGGCGAGGGCGTAACGCGAGAGCTTCATGTCCGGATCTCCTTAAGAGGGGGCCCGTGCCCCGCGTATTCGGTGACGAAGGCGAACTCTAGCAAAATCCGGTCCACGAGCGCCTCGTCGTCCAGGACGGGCCCGGCGGCGATCGGGGCCCGCCGCCGCTCCGCGGGCTGTCCCAGGGGGATGACGCCGTGTCCTGCGAGTGCGTGGGCGCGGCCCCGGCGGCGCGGCCCGACGCGGCTCGGGCCGGTCCCGCCGCTGTACACTTCGCCCCGTGCGCGTCGCCGCCATCGTCCGCATCCTCACGGGCGTCCTGTTCGTTGCCGAGGGCCTCTCGAAGCTGACGGGCGACTTCGTGCGCGGGGGATTCGCGAGGGAGGTGCACGGGATCGCGGCCGGGTCGCTGCCGTTCTGGAAGCACTTCCTGGAGACGGCCGTCGTGCCGCACGCCGAGGCGTTCGGCTGGGTCGTCGCCCTCGGGGAGCTGGCCGTCGGCGCGGGGCTCGTCGCGGGCTTCCTGACACGGATCGCCTCCGGCGGAGGGGCCCTGCTCATGCTGTCCATCGCGCTCGGCCAGGCCAGGCCCGCGGCCGGCGCCCCGTGGGACGACTGGATCACGGCGGGGCTGACGACGAAGTTCGCCCTGCTCCTGCTGGTCCTGCTCTGCGCCGTCAACCCGGGAAAGGTCTGGGGCCTCGACGGGCGCCGGCGCGGCCGCTCCCCGCGCGGCCGGGACGAGGGCTGACGGCTACTTCGAGAGCTCGGCCACCGCGCGCTCGAAGTCCGCGTACGTCTGCTTGCCCGAGAGGGTCCGCGCCTTCTTCCCGTCCTTCCCGTACACGACGGTGAAGGGCAGCTCCCCGCCCCACTTCGGGTCCACCGACTCGATGAAGTCCTGGTCGTCGCCGCCCGCGCGCTTCACGTAGTTGGGAAAGTCGGGCCGGGCGGCGGCGAGGAACTTCTCGATTTTCGGCAGGTCCTTCGGGAGGTCGATCGAGACGCCGAGGACCGCGACGCCCCGGGCCCGGTAGGCCTTCTCGAGACGGACGAGGTCCGGGAACTCTTCGCGGCAGGGGACGCACCAGGTCGCCCAGAAGTTCAGGACGACGACCTTGCCCCGCTCCTTCGCGATCGCCGCGGCCAGGCCCTTCGCGTCCAGGTCGCCCGCGAGCTTCGGGGCGTCGGCCGCGGCCGCTCCCGACGCGATGCCGAGGAGCAGGAGGGCGGCCGCGGCCGCCCTCCAATCCGGAATCCGCAATCCGAAGTCGGAAATCCTCATGCCCGCTTGATCGTGCAGCCGAATGCCTTCGTTTCCGCCTTGGCCACGGGCTGCCCGGCGAGCAGGGCGTCGAGGGCGTTCTTGAGGTCCGGGGACGTCACCTTGGAGGCGTCGTCCGAGTTGTCGTCGATGCGGCCGTGGTACAGGAGCTTGCCGCCCTTCCCGACCACGAAGACTTCGGGCGTGCGCTTCGCGTCGTACAGGTCCGCGACCTTGTTGCCCGGATCCTTCAGAATGGGAAACGTGTGGCCGTGCTGCTTCGCGTGGGCGACGGCTTCTTCGACGCTTTCCGTCTTGTTGCTGTTGATGCCCACGAAGAGGACGCCCTTCTTCGCGTACGTGGCGGCCATGTCGCGCATGCGGTCGTTGTAGGCGTTGGAGTACGGGCACTGGGTCGCGACGAACATCAGCACGACGTAGTCGTGGGTCTTCTCGGCATCGGCGAGCGAGAAGGGCTTTCCGTCCAGGGTCGTCAGCTGGAACGCGGGGGCGGCGGCGCCGATGGCCGGTCCGTCCGCCCGCGCCGGTCCGGCGAGCGCGGCGAAGACCAGCAGGCACGACACGGTGCGCAGGATTTTCATGGCTCTTGTCTCCTTGATCGCTCCGGAATCGCCGCCCCCAGCGGAAAATTCCATGGCTTACCGCCTCCTGCCTCCTGCCTCCTGCTCCCTACTCTCCCCCCAGCCACCTGCGCTTCCGAGCTCCGCCCGCTTCGAGCGCCGCGACGCGCCCCTCCAGCTCGGCGACCCTCCGGGCCAGGGCCTCGACCCTGTCGGCGGCCGCCGCCTGGGCCTCGGCCAGCTTCTCGGCCTCCTCCCGAAGGGGCTCGCTCCCGCCCCGCGAGAGCACCGCGCGGCGGACCTCGGCGAGGCCGAGGCCCTCGGTCTCGGTGAGGCGGCGGACCGTGGCGAAGCGCTCGACGTCGCGCTCGGCGTACCGGCGATGGCCCCCTTCCGTCTTGCGGATGTGGAAGAGCCCGGAGAGCTCGCGCTCGTAGAACCGCAGCGTGCTGACGGGGATCCCCGTCCGGCGCGACACCGCCGAGATGGACAGCGTGGCGGGTTCCGGAGCCATCCGCCTCGGGCCGCGGCTCTACACCGCGAAGAGCGGTCGCTGCACGATCGGATCGAACTTCCAGACGTACTTGTACGCCCCGTTGAAGAAGTCGATCGTGATCTCGTAGTGGGCTTCCACGACGATCGCCTCGCGCGACCGCGTGACCTTCAGGTTGTCCTTCTTGATCGGGATCTTGAGCTCCTCGGCCCGCCGCAGGATCTCGAACTCGATGAACTTGGGATCCTTGATCGAGCCGAAGGCGGCCTGCTCCTGCATCACGTCGTAGAACTCGGAGGAGGCGATCTTGACCGGGACGACCTTCCAGAGGACGTACCCGACGAACCCGAGAATGACGAGCCACACGATGCAGCCAGCGTTGGCGCTTCCGCGGATTCCCCGTGACCGTCTCATGCGCTCTGTCCTCCGGTTTCGCGCGATTTTACCCCGGAATCCCTCCGGTCAGCGCACGAGACGGAACAGGCGCCCCCACCGCGTGCGCCGGACGGCCTCGATCGGGAAGCGCGCGAGGGCGCGCAGGCCCTCCGGCGCGTCCGAGGCGCGGGGGAGAAAGGACCAGTAGACGAAGAGCGCGCGCCCCTCGAGGTGGCCGGCCGGCACGGGGCCCCAGCTCCGGCTGTCGCTCGAATCGTCGCGGTTGTCCCCCATCACGAAGTACGCGCCGTCCTCGACGCGCGTCGGCGGGAGCTGATCGCGCCGGCGATGGTCCGGAGAAATCGAGGGATCATCCGGCCAGACGGTGTCGTCGGCGTGGAACGCGTAGGGCTCGTCGAGCAGCCGTCCGTCGACGTAGACGCGCTTGTCGCGGATCGCGACCGTTTCGCCCGGAAGCCCGACGACGCGCTTGATGAAGTCGCGCTGCGGATCGGCCGGGTAGCGGAAAACGACGACGTCGCCCCGGCGGACCGGGCGCGCGGGCAGCGCGGCCCCGAGCGGGCCGGGGCGGGGGGCGAGGACGAACTTGTTGACGACGAGACGGTCCCCGGTGAGGACGTTCTTCTCCATCGACGGGCTGGGGACCTCGAACGCCTGGAAGAGGAAGGTCCGCGCGAAGAGCGCGAAGACGACCGCGGCGAGGATCGGGTCCGCGCGCTCGCGCAGGCCGCGCGGCGCGGCGTCCGCCGGGACGCCCGCCGCCGTTACCGCACCACGGTGAACATCCGGTCCCATCGGGTCCGCGAGAAGAAGTGGAGCGCGACGCTGGCGAGCTGGCGGATCTTCGCGACCGGCCCGCGCCAGATGTGGGAGTTCGGCTCCGCCTCGTACGACCAGTACAGGACGACCGGCCGGCCGAAGATGTTGGCCCTCGGAATGGCGCCCCAGTAGCGGCTGTCGAGGGAGTTGTCGCGGTTGTCGCCCATGCCGAAGAAGGAGTCCGGCGGCACCGTGAAGGGGCCGAACTGGTCGCGGCGGCGCGCCATGTCGGGAACGGCGGGGTTGTCGGGGTAGATCTCGGGGTCGATGTGCTGGATCGAGGAGCGCTCCTCGGCCTGGCCGTTGACGAAGAGGCGCTTGTCGCGCACGGCGACCGTGTCCCCGCCCTTCGCGACGGCGCGCTTGACGAGGACGTTGCCGGGGTTCACGTCGTCGCCCGGCTTCTTGAAGACGACGATGTCGCCCGGGCGGACGTCGCGGTAGGGCAGCCAGCGCGCCAGGGCCGGCAGGCGCGGGGCGTAGGCGAACTTGTTGACGAGCAGGTGGTCGCCCACGAGGATCGTGCGCTCCATCGAGCCGGTCGGGACCTGGTAGGTCTGGACCACGAAGGTCCGCACGAAGAGCACGAAGATCCCGGCGACGAGCAGGGACTCGTACCATTCGCGCGCCGTCGAGTGGACGGGGGCGGCGGCCGTTTCGGGGGCGGCGGAGGGTTCGTTCATTCGACTTTCAACACGGCGAGAAACGCCTCCTGCGGGATGTCCACGCGGCCCACCCGCTTCATGCGCTTCTTGCCCTCCTTCTGTTTTTCGAGGAGCTTGCGCTTTCTCGTGATGTCGCCACCGTAGCACTTCGCGAGCACGTTCTTGCGGATCGCCGAGACCTGCTCGCGGGCGATGATCTTCGAGCCGATCGCGGCCTGGATCACGACCTCGAACATCTGCCGGGGGATGATCTCCTTCATTTTCGCGGCCAGGAACCGGCCCTTCACGGCGGCCACGTCCCGGTGGACGATGAGGGACAGGGCGTCGACCGGGTCGCCGTTGACGAGCAGGTCGAGCTTGATGAGGTCGCCCTCGCGGTAGCCCGAGAACTCGTAGTCGAACGAGGCGTAGCCCTTCGAGATGGACTTCAGCTTGTCGTAGAAGTCGAGGACGACTTCGTTGAGCGGGAAGTCGTAGGTCAGGACCACGCGGTTGGCGGCCAGGTACTCGAGCGACTTCTGCGTGCCGTGGCGCTCCTCGCAGAGCTTCAGGAGGCCGCCGAGGAAGTCGTCGCGCGTGATGATCGTCGCGGTGATGTACGGCTCCTCGATCCTCTCGATGTAGTTGGGCGCGGGAAGGTGGTTCGGGTTGACGATCTCGAGGATCTCGCCCTTCGTCGTGGTGACCCGGTAGTTGACGCCGGGGGCGGTCGTGATGAGGTCGAGGTCGAACTCGCGCTCGAGCCGCTCCTGGACGATCTCCATGTGGAGGAGGCCGAGGAAGCCGCAGCGGAACCCGAAGCCGAGGGCCGTCGAGTTCTCGGGCTCGAAGGTGAACGACGCGTCGTTCAGGCGCAGCTTTTCCATGGCGTCGCGCAGGTTCGCGTATTCGTCCGCGTCCGTCGGAAAGAGGCCGGCGAAGACCATGGGCTTGGCCTCGGCGAAGCCGGGCAGCGGCTCGGCCGTCGGGCGGCGGACCTCGGTGACGGTGTCGCCGATCCGGGTCGAGTGCAGGTCCTTGATGTTTCCCCAGAAGGACCCGACCTCGCCGACCGAGAGGGCCGGCACCTCCTCGGCCTGGGGCCGGAACACGCCGAGCGCCTCGACGTCGGTCTCGAGGCCCGTGCCCATGGCGCGGATCTTCATGTGCGGCTCGAGTTTGCCGTCCACGATCCGCACGAGCGACGTCACCCCGCGGTACGGGTCGTACCAGGAGTCGAAGAGCAGGGCCTTGAGCGGCGCGTCGGGGTCGCCCTTCGGCGGCGGGACGTCGCGCACGATGCGCTCGATGAGCTCCTCGATGCCCGTGCCCATCTTCGCCGAGGTCAGCACCGCGTCGTCGGCCGGAATCCCGACGACCTGCTCGATCTGCTCGCGGGCCTTCTCGGGCTCGGCGGAGGGAAGGTCGATCTTGTTGATGACGGGGACGATGACGAGGTTGTGGTGGGTGGCGAGGTACGCGTTGGCGAGGGTCTGCGCCTCGACGCCCTGGGTGGCGTCCACGACGAGCACCGCTCCCTCGCAGGCCGCGAGGGACCGGGACACCTCGTAGGAGAAGTCGACGTGGCCGGGCGTGTCGATGAGGTTGAGGACGTACTCCTGGCCGTCCCGCGCGGTGTAGCGCAGGGTCACGGCCCGCGCCTTGATCGTGATCCCGCGCTCCTTCTCGAGGTCCATGTCGTCGAGCATCTGCTCGTGCATCTCGCGCGCGGTCACGGCGTTGCACCGCTGCAGGATGCGGTCCGACAGCGTCGTCTTCCCGTGGTCGATGTGGGCGACGATCGAGAAGTTGCGGATGCGGCTCGGGTCGGTCATCGGCGAACGGGGGATGATACAGCAGCCATTCAGGTCCCGAGCGGCCAGCGCGAGCGGGCCGCGGCCGCGGCGGGATCGGGGGCCCCGTCGCGCCGGAAGCGCAGCAGGCCGGCCCAGGCGATCATGGCCGCGTTGTCGGTCGTGAACGACCGGTGGGGCAGGCGGACGGGAACGCCTCCCTCCCGCCCCCAGGCCTCCAGCGCCGCCCGCAGCTCCGAGTTGGCGGCCACCCCGCCCGACAGGGCGAGCTCCCGGATGCCCTCCTCGGCGTGGACCCCCGCGACCCGGTCGAGCAGCGCGGCCACGATCGCGTGCTGGAAGGAGGCGAGCAGGTCGACGAGATCCGGATCGAGCGCTTCGGGATCGAGGGGCGAGCCGTCGATGCCGCGCTTCTCGAGCTCCCGCAGCATCGCCGTCTTCAGGCCCGAGAACGAGAAGTCGCGCGAGCCGTCGCCGGTCCTCCCGATCGCGAACGGATGCCGGTCCCCGCGGCCGCGCGCCGCGATCCGGTCCACGACCGGGCCGCCCGGATAGCCGAGGCCCGCGCGGCGGGCGATCTTGTCGAAGGCCTCGCCCGGGGCGTCGTCGCGCGTGCGGGCGAGCGGCACGATCCGGCCGTCCTCGACCCGGACGAGCTCGGCGTGGCCCCCGGACACGACGAGCCCGTGGAAGGGGTAGGCGACCGGCAGCGGTTCTCCGCCTCCGGGCTGGAGGTGCGCCGAGAAGAGGTGGCCTTCGAGGTGGTTGACGCCCACGAGCGGGATCCCGCGCGCGAAGGCGAGGGCCTTGCCCGCGGAGAGGCCGACGAGCAGCGCGCCGATCAGCCCTGGCCCGGCGGTGGCCGCGACGAGTCCGACGTCCTCGAGCCGGACGTTCGCGCGCGCCAGCGCGTCCTCGAGCACGGCGGGGAGGTTCTCGAGGTGCGCGCGCGCCGCGACCTCCGGGACGACGCCGCCGTAGCGCGCGTGGGCCGCCATCTGCGACGACACGACGTTGGCGAGCACGCGCCCTTCGCCGTCCATCACGGCGACGGAGGTCTCGTCGCAGGAGGTCTCGATCCCGAGGACGATCACCGGCCGGCCGCCTCCCGGAGGCTCGGGCCGTACGGCGCCCGGCAGATTCCCCGGTCGGTGACGATGGCCGTCACGTAGCGCGCGGGCGTCACGTCGAAGGCGGCGTACCGCGCCGTCACGCCGGCCGGCGCGATCGACTGCCCGGCGAACGTCAGGACCTCGGAGCCCGGCCGCTCCTCGATCGGGATGGAATCCCCGTCGGGGCAGGCGAGGTCGATCGTGGTCGTCGGCGCGGCGACGTAGAACGGCACGCCGTTCTCCCTCGCGAGGACCGCCAGCGAATAGGTTCCGATCTTGTTCGCGACGTCGCCGTTCGACGCGATCCGGTCGGCGCCGACGACGACGGCCTCGATGCCGCCGCGCGAGAGAAAATGGCCCGCCATGCTGTCGGTGATGAGCTCGACCGGGATCCGGTCGCGGGAGAGCTCCCAGGCCGTCAGCCGGGCGCCCTGGAGGAAGGGCCGCGTCTCCGACGCCAGGACGCGGATCGGCTTTCCCGCCTCGACGGCGCCGCGGATGACGCCGAGCGCGGTGCCGTACCCGCCCGTCGCCAGAGCTCCGGCGTTGCAGTGCGTGAGGACCGCGCCCTCGCCCGCGAGCAGCGCCGCGCCCAGGGAGCCGATCCGGCGGCAGGCCGCGATGTCCTCGGCCGCGACGGCGTCGGCCTCGGCGACGAGCGCCTCCTCGACCGCGACGGGCGCGTCGTCGGCGACGGCCTCGAATCGGCGCTCCATCCGGTCGAGCGCGGCGAAGAGGTTGACGGCGGTCGGGCGCGTCGCGGCGAGCAGGCGCCGGGCCGTCCCGAAGCGCTCGGCCGGGGGCGTCGTGCCGCCGCTGCGCAGCGAGAACGCGGCGCCGTAGGCCGCGGCGACCCCGATTGCCGGAGCGCCGCGCACGGCCATGTCGCGGATCGCGACCGCGACCTCGGGCGCGCGCTCGAGATCGAGCCAGACCTCCTCGCCCGGAAGGCGGCGCTGGTCGAGCAGCCGCAGGATCCGTCCCTCGCGGTAGAGCGGCCGGAAGAGCTCGAGGACGCTCACGGGGCGGAGCGCGCGACGAGGCCGGCGCCGTGGCGCCGGGGGTCCGCGACGGCCTCCGACTTTCCGCCCGTCAGGGCCGCGACCGCGTGCACGCGGCCGATCTTCCCCGGCACGGGGTCGCGGTCGCTCGTCTTGACCGCGTGTCCCATGGCCTCGAGCGCGGCGATCCACGCGGGGTCGAAGCCGTCGCGCTCGACCTCCACGACGTCGGGGATGTCCTGCTGGTGGAAGCGCGGCGCCGCGACCGCGGCGACGAGCGGGCGCGCGTGGAGGATAAGGCCGAGGAGCACCTGGAGGTTGGTCGTCAGGATCGTCGAGCCCCCCGGCACGCCCCACGCGAACACGCCGCGGTTCGGAAGGACGGCGATCGTCGGGCACATCGAGGACAGCATGCGTTTTCCGGGCGCGACGGAGTTGGTTTCGCCCTGGACCAGCCCGTACATGTTCTTCTCGCCCGGCCGGGTCGCGAAGTCGTCCATCTCGTTGTTCCAGAGGAAGCCGAGGCCGGGCGCGACGCGCGCGTTGCCGAAAGAGTCGTTGAGCGTCGTCGTCACGGCGACGACCATCCCGTCGCCGTCCACGACGGAGAAGTGCGTCGTCGTCGGCTTCTCGGGGAAGACCTGTCCCAGGTCGGCCGACGGCGTGGCGCGGTCGGGGCGGATCGAGGCGACCAGGCGCCGGATGCGGGCGGGATCGGTGAAGAGCTTCTCTTCGACGCCCGGAAACGCGGGGTCGCCGAGGAACCGGTTGCGGTCGCGAAACGCGCGCTTCTCGATCTCGGCGAGCCAGTGCATGCCGGGCGCGCCCTCGGCCCGGACGCTCGAAGCGGCGAGCTCGACGGCGAGCGCCATCTCGGCGAGCACGGGCCCCGACGACGGCGCGGGCGTCGTCAGGACGTCGGCCCCGAGGAACCGGAAGCGCAGGGCCGGCCGCACCTTCGCCTCGTACCGGGCGAGGTCCCCGCGGGTGATCAGGCCTCCGCCCCTCTTCTGCGAGTCGGCGATGGCGCGCGCGATCTCCCCCCGGTAGAACCCGTCCTCGCCGCGGTCGCGGATGGCCTCGAGCGTCTTCGCCAGGGCCGGCTGCCGGAAGAGCGAGCCGGGGGCCGGCGCGGCGCCGTTGGGCAGGAAGATGCGCGCCGTCTCGGGATCCCTGGAGAGGCGCTCTCGGTCGGCCGCGATCGACTCGGAGACGTTGGCGGTCATCACGAAGCCGTCGCGGGCCAGCCGCACGGCGGGCTCGACGACGGCTTTCCAAGGGAGGCGTCCGGCCTTGCGGTGCGCGAGCGCGAGTCCGGCGACCGAGCCCGGGACGCCCGACGCGAGGGGCCCTTCGGTCGAGGACGCCGGCGGCTTCGCGGCGCCCCCGAAGAAGAGATCGCGCCGCGCCGCCCTCGGGGCCGTCTCCCGGAAGTCGAGGCTCAGCACGCGGCCCGACGCGTCGCGGGAGATCCAGAATCCGCCCCCGCCGATGTTGCCGGCCTCGGGCCACGTCACGGCCAGGGCGAACGCGACGGCCACCGCGGCGTCGGCGGCGTTTCCCCCCTGCCGCAGGATGGCGATCCCCGCTTCGGCGGCCGTGCCCTCCTCCGCGGCGACGCCGCCGCCGGAGCCGAGGGAGGCCTGCGGCAGGTCCGCGGCCGGGAGCGCGGCCGCCGCGAGGAGAAGCAGGAGGGCGGCCAGGCGCCGTGTCACTGCGCTATTCTACCGGCCCGATGAAATCCATCCGAGATCTGTCCCTGCAGGGGAAAAAGCTCTTCCTCCGGGTCGACTTCAACGTGCCCCTGGACGCGGGCCGCGTCTCCGACGACACGCGGATCGCCGAGACGCTCCCGACCGTCCGGCTGGCGATGGAGCGGGGCGCGCGGGTCGTCTGCGCGTCGCACCTCGGCAAGGCGAAGGGCAAGCGCAAGCCCGAGCTGTCGCTTGCGCCCGTCGCGACGCGCTTCGCGGAGCTGCTCGGCAAGCCCGTGCGGTTCGTGGACGACTGCGTCGGCCCCGAAGCCGCGAAGGCGGTCGACGCCCTCGGGCCCGGAGAGGTCCTGCTGCTCGAGAACCTCCGCTTCCACGCCGGCGAGGAAGCCAACGAGCCCGCCTTCGCCGACGCCCTCGCGGCTCTGGCCGAGGTCTACGTGGACGACGCCTTCGGGGCGGCGCACCGCGCGCACGCCTCGATCGTCGGCGTGCCGCAGCGGGTCGGGGAGAAGGGCGCCGGTCTCCTGCTCGAGAAGGAAGTGCGCGAGCTCTCTCGCCTGCTCGAGCCCGCGCGGCCCTTCGCGGCGATCCTCGGCGGGGCGAAGATCTCCGGAAAGATCGACACCCTGCGCGTGCTCTCGCGCCGCGCGGACCTGCTGCTCGTGGGCGGCGGCATGGCCAACCACTTCGTGCGCGCCCTCGGCCTCTCCGTCGGCCGGTCTCTCCTCGAGGAGGACAAGGTCGCGCTCGCGCGCGAGATCCTCGACTTCTGCAAGGAGTCGGGCAAGACGATCGCCCTGCCCTCGGATTTCGTGGTGGCGAAGTCGCCCGACGACGGGGCCGGGGCGAAGACGGTCGGGATCAACAAGATTCCGGACGACCGGATGGCCCTCGACGTCGGCCCGCGCACCCTGGAGCAGTTCGAGCGGCTCCTCGGCCCCGCGAAGACGATCTTCTGGAACGGCCCCATGGGCGTCTTCGAGAAGCCGCCCTTCGACGCGGGGACGATGGGGGTCGCCCGGATCGTCGCGGCGTCGAAGGCCGTGACGGTCGTCGGAGGCGGCGAGAGCGTCCAGGCCGCGCACGCCGCCGGCGTCGCGGAGAAGTTCACGCACGTCTCGACGGGCGGCGGCGCCTCGCTCGAGTTCCTCGCGGAAGGACGCCTGCCGGGGATCGACGCCCTCGCGCCGTGAAGCTCTTCGTCGCCAACTGGAAAATGCACAAGACGCGCGGCCCGGCGCGCGCGTTCGTCGAGGAGCTCGGGCGGCGGATCGGCGCGGGCCTCGCCGGCGCCGATCTCGTCCTGGCCCCGCCCTGGACCGCCCTCGACGCGGCGCGGGACGACCGGGGCCGCTGGGCGCTCGCCTGCCAGAACGTCGCGGCCGAGGCCGAGGGCGCGTTCACGGGGGAGGTCTCGGCGGCGATGGCCGCGGACGCGGGCTGCCGCTACGCGATCGTCGGGCACTCCGAGCGGCGCAGGTTGTTCGGGGAAGACGGCCCGATCCTCGCGAAGAAGATCGCCCGCTGCCGCGAGGCGGGTCTGACGCCGATCTACTGCGTCGGCGAGACCGAGGCGGAGCGCGACGCCGGGCTCACCGCGGCCACGCTCGTGCGGCAGCTCGACACGCTGGAGGCGGACCCCTCCGGCGAGGCGCTCGTCGTGGCCTATGAGCCGGTCTGGGCGATCGGGGCCGGCCGGACCGCCACGGCCGAGGACTGCGGGGCCGCCTGCGCGCACATCGCCAGCCTCCTGCCGTCCCGCCGGAGCCTGCGGCTGCTCTACGGGGGGTCGGTCACGCCCGAAAACGCCGGTCCGATGCTCGCCGTGCCCGGCGTCGCGGGCTTCCTGATCGGCGGAGCGAGCCTGTCGGCGGCCTCGTTCGAGGCCATCGCCCGCGCTTGACGCCCCCCGGCGGGGCGCGTACACTTCGGCCCCTTTTCGTGGAGGCCCCGTGTACATCGCCCTGGTCACGATCTACGTCATCATCTGTTTCTTCCTCATCCTGGTGGTCCTCCTCCAGCAGGGGAAGGGTGCGGACATCGCCGGCGCCTTCGGCGGCGGCTCGAGCCAGACGGCCTTCGGCGCCCGCGGGGCCACGACGTTCCTGCACAAGCTCACGACCGGGGCCTTCATCGGCTTCGTCCTGATCTCGTTCCTGCTCTCGGTCATCGAGGCCCGGCCGAAGTCCTCCGTCATTGCGAAGGACCTGCCGGCGGCCGCGGGCCAGAAGGCGCCCGCGCCGGCTCCCGCGTCGCAGGCCGCGCCCGGCCAGGCCGCCCCGGCGGCGCCGGCCCCGGCCGCCCCCGCGACCGGCAACCCCGCTCAGCCCTCTTCCAGCAATCCCTCGAAGCCTTAGAATCGTCCCCCGTGCCGTCGTGGTGGAATTGGTAGACACGTACGTTTGAGGGGCGTATGGGGTAACCCATGCCGGTTCGAGTCCGGCCGACGGCACCACTCCTCCGGTATCGCTTCTGCCTCCTGCCTCCTGACTCCTGCGCTCTGCCTCTCGCTCTACGGCACCGGATCCACTCCTCCGCGGCTCCAGGGATTGCACCGGAAGACCCGCCCCGCCGCGAGCGCGAATCCCCTGGGCGAGCCGTACCGGACGATCGCTTCGCGGCCGTATGCGGAGCAGCTCGGCTCGAAGCGGCAGTGCACCACGCCGGTCCGGGCGAGGAGGGGCGACACCGTCGCCCGGTAGACGTCGATCGCGCCCACGGCGAGGCGCGCGGCGGCCTGTTCCGAGGGCGGCCGGAACGCGTCGCCGACCGCCAGCCCCAGCAGCGCCGCGAGGACGGGCCCCGCGAGCGAGGCGCGCCGTCCCGCCGGCGGGCCCTCAGTCGGCGGAGGAGAGGCGGCTTGCATAGGTGGAGATCCCCGGGATCATGAGCCGCTGGCCTTCCAGCGCCTTGACGGCCGCGAGGGCCGCAATCGACACGTAGAGGAAGGAGACGATCGCCATCGCCACCGCGTACAGGCAGGTCAGCGAGGGCGCGAGAACGCCGACGAGGGTGGCCGCCACGCCGACCGCGGTGACCGCGGCGAAGAGCAGGAGCCCGTTGCGCGCGTGCCAGCGCACCTCGCGGTCGCGGGAAAGCAGGAGCGCCAGGAACCCGAGCGCGGGAAGGTAGGCGAGGACGAGGAGCCAGGGACGCGTCGGGGAGGAGCCCTCGGCGGTCATGGGCCGAGGATATCAGCGGCCTTGGGCTAGTTCGTCTTCAGCCGGATCGTGCCGTTGACCGTCTCGCAGTGGAGCGGCTCGGTCCCGCCGTTGTAGCTGCCGCGCGCCTCTTTCGGGCCGAACTTTCCCTCGACCGGCATCTCGAAGTTGCCCTCGATGTGCCCGTTGACGGTCTCGAGGTCGTAGCGGACCGAGGACGCCTTGTCGAAGGCCACGTCGATCGAGCCGTTGACGGTCTCGATCCGGGTCTTGCGCAGCGGGCCGGCGAACGCGAGGCGCACGGATCCGTTGACCGTGTTGGCGCTGGTGGGCCCGGCGATCCCGGCCAGCTCGATCGAGCCGTTGACGGCGTCGCTGGAGATCGTGCCCGAGAACCCGCTGGCCGCGAGCTTGCCGTTGCAGGTCTCGAAGCGCACGTCGGTCCTCGCCGGAATCTGCAGCTCGTAGTCGACGTGGGCCCCGGAGGAGCCGAAGTCGAGAAACCCGAAGAGGCGGCGCCGCTTCGGGTTCACGGTTTCGACCTTGATCTGGTCGCCGACCTTCTGCACCCGGATCTCGGTCAGGCGCAGCGTCTCCTGCGCGCGGCCGCCCTCGGCCTTCTTGACGGCCCGCACCTTGAAGTAGGGCTTGTCCCACGCCGTCGCCTCGATGTTGCCGTTCACGTTCTCGACGGAGATCTTCGCGATCCCGTCCATCGAGTAGGCCTTCTCGAAGACCTCCTGTTCCGGGCTCCCGGCCGAAAGCGGCGCGGCGAGCGCCAGGGCCAGGAGAACGGCGGCGGTGCGGCGTGTGGCGTTCATGTCTCTCCGGTTCTTTACAACGGAAAGCGGGCAAAAAGGTTCAGCCCGGCCCGGGGCCCTCCCCGGCGGCCGGCATCTCTCATGTTATCTGCAACATGCGGATTCCGGTCCTCCGATCGGTGCGGCGGGGAAGGCCGCCGTCCGACAGCAGGGGCCACGCGTCGTACAGGTTCCAGAAGGGGACGAGGAGGGGGAAGTTTCGCCGGATCGAGCCCCAGGCCCCCGGAAGGGTCCCGTCTTCGCGCCGGGCCTCGAGGGCCAGCCAGCGCCTGGCCCGCCCCCCCCGGGCGTCTCGAAGGAGGAACGCCGCCGTGGCGCCGAGGCCCGCCGAGGCCCAGACGGCCGGGATCGCGCCGCGCCAGGCCGGAAAGAACCGCCAGAGCAGCCAGGTCAGGGCGAGGCCGGCGAGGTCGGCGGGCACCGCGCAGACGAGCACGTCGAGAAAGAGCGCAAGGAGTCGGGAACGGCGCATATAGTTCGGGCGTCTGGCGATTGTGAAGGGCAGGTGCCCGATTGTGAAGTCCGAAAGCTCCGTTCTCTCCTCCGGCAGTCTCCCCGCGCTGGCCGACTGCCATCTCCACTTCGAGGGCTGCGTGCCGGCGGCCGAGATCGGCCGGCTCGCCGCGCGGGCCGGCCACCGGTTCGCCGATCCCGCGGTGTTCGAGGCGGAGCGCCGCGCGGTCGCGGATCCGGCCGGGTTCCTCGGGCTCTATGCCGAGATCTGCCGGCTGTTCTGGCGGCCCGAAGACTACGTGGCGGCGGCCCTCGCGGTGGCGGGCGCCCTCGCGGACGACCGGCTCGACTACGCCGAGGTCTACGTCTCGCCCGAGATCTTCGCGCGCATCGGCCTCGACGCGGGGGCGTGCCTCGAGGCGATCGACGTCGGCTTCCGCGAGGCGCTCGAGGCCCGCGGGATCCTCTGTCGCATCCTGCTCGACGCCGTGCGCCACTGGGGGCCCGAGTCCGCGGATCGCGTCCTCGATCTCTACGCGCGCCGGTCGCTCGAATCGATCGTCGGGTTCGGCATGGGCGGCGACGAAGCGGCCGTGCCCGCCGCCGCGTTCGCCGGGGTGTACCTGCGCGCCCGGGCCCTCGGCCTGCGCACGTCGGTCCACGCCGGCGAATGGGCCGGCCCGGACTCGGTCCGCGAGGTGCTCGACGCGCTGCGGCCCGACCGCCTGGACCACGGCATCGCCGCCGCCGCCGACCCGCGCCTGCTCGAGCGCCTCGCGGAGGAGGACACGATCCTCTGCGTCGCGCCGACCGGAAACCTGCAGACGGGCGCGGTGGCCCGCGGCGCCGGGCACCCGCTCCGCGCGCTGCTCGCCGCGGGTGTCCGCGTCACGCTCTCGGCCGACGACCCGGTCCTCTTCGGGACGACGACGCGGGGCGAATACCGGTTCGCCCGCGAAACGCTCGGGCTCTCGGACACCGAGCTGCGTCAGCTCGCGTCGAACTCCTGGCACGCGGCCTTCTGCTCGCGGGACGAGCGGGAACGGGGGCTGAAGGCGATTCCGGATTCCGGGTTTCGAATCTCGGAGCAAGAGAGCTAGGTCAGAACCGAGCAGGCGACGCGCGCCTCGCCGAGCGCGGCCTCGACGGCCGCCCGTCTCGAGAGGCGCACTTCGAGGATCAGCACGGGCTCGGGGTCGAACCGCTCCGACACCAGCCGGACCGAAGGCGGGTCGAGCAGGCGCCGCACCGCGCCGGCGCGGTCGTAGCCGGGACGCACCTCCAGCCGGACGGCCTCGTAGACGGTTTCCGCGCCCGCGGCCTCGAGCGCGAGGTCGGCCGCGAGGCGGTAGGCCCGGGCGAGCCCCCCGGTTCCGAGCTTCGTCCCGCCGTAGTGGCGAACGACGGCGACGACGGCGTCCGAGAGGCCGGCGCTCTCGATCGCGCCGAGAATCGGCTTTCCCGCGGTGCCGGCGGGTTCCCCGGCGTCGGAGGCCCGCGTCGAGCCGGACGGCGCCGGCCCGGTCTTCCAGGCGAAGGCCACGTGCGTGGCGTCGTGGTGCTCGCGTTTGAGGCGCGCGACGAACGCCTCGGCCTCCGCCGGCGAGCCGGCGCGCGCCGCGAACCCGAAGAACCGCGAGGCCTTTTCGCGGACCTCGCCCCGGCCCTCCCGGGACGGGACGCGGCGGGCGTCGCTCTCGGCGGTCACCCCGCGAGGGTCGCTTCGTACAGCGCGCGGTAGCGCCCGACGAGGGCCTCCGTCGGAAACTCGCGCACGGCGCGCTGCCGGCAGTCGCCGGAGAAACGGCTCCAGAGGGCCGGGTCCTGGAGGAGGGCGAGCGCGCCCCGGGCCATGCCGTCCACGTCCCCGACCGGGCGGAGGAATCCGTGCCGCCCGTCCTCGACGACCTCGGGCAGGCCGCCGGCCGCTGTCCCGATGACGGGCACGCCGCACGACATCGCCTCGAGCGCCGCGAGGCCGAAGGACTCGGCGTCCGACGGCAGGAGGAGCAGTTGCGCGGCCGGAAGGATCGTCTCGATCGCCGCCACGTTGCCGAGAAACGTGGTGCGGTCCTCGTAGCCGCCCTCGCGCGCGAGGCGCTCGGCCAGCGAGCGGTCCGGCCCGTCGCCGATGAGCAGCAGGCGCGCCGGGATCTGCCGCCGCACGCGATCGAAGACCGCGAGGACGTCGGCGATGCGCTTCACGGGGCGGAAGTTCGAGACGTGGACGAGCAGCGCCTCCCCGCGGCGGGAGAGGGCCCGCGCGAAGGGCGAGGCGCCGTCGGGCCGGTACTGCCGGGTGTCCACGAAGTTGGGAAGGACCTCGATCGGGCGCCGCACGCCGAACTCGCGGACGGTCACGTCCTTGAGGTAGCGCGAGACGGCCGTCACGGCGTCGCTCTTCTCGATGCCCCAGCGCGTGATCGGCAGGTACGAGCGGTCCTGGCCGACGATCGTGATGTCGGTGCCGTGCAGCGTCGTGACGACCTTCAGGCGCACGCCATTGCCGTTGCCCATCTCGCGGGCGAGGATCGCGGAGATGGCGTGGGGCAGCGCGTAGTGGACGTGGAGCAGGTCGAGCTTCGCGTGCGCGGCGACCTCGGCCATCTTCGTCGCGAGCGCCAGCGTGTAGGGCGGCGTGACGAAGAGCGGGTACGAGGGCGCGACGACCTCGTGGAAGTGGACGCGCTCGCGCGGCAGCTCGAGGCGCGAGGGCAGCGCGTAGGAGATGAAGTGGACCTCGTCGCCGCGGTCGGCGAGCGCGATGCCGAGCTCGGTCGCGACGACGCCGCTGCCGCCGAACGTGGGATAGCAGGTGATGCCGATCTTCATGGAGGGGCCGCGTCCTAGAACCCGGGTTCGAATCCCGCGAACGCCTTCACGAGATCGTCCACGCGCGGCGGCCGGCGCGAGACGAAGCCCTCGCCGAACTCGACGCCGATCAGGGCGCCGTGCTGGCGCGACCGCGACTCGACCATGTCGAGGAAGTCCGCCTGCGAGAGGATCGTCTGCGGCTCCGTGGACTTCGGATCGTGGAACTGGCTCGCGAACGCGCGCATCGCCGCGCGCCGCGTCTCGATGAAGGGCGTGACGTCCACGACGAAGTCCGGATCCCGCGGGTCGAAGGTCGGAAAGTAGATCGTGGACTGGGGTCGGTGGGCCGGGTGCGCGGTCTCGAGCTTGCGCAGGCCCGCGTAGTAGGCCGCGTCGGTCACGAGCTGCCCGGCGCGGCGGTGGTCGGGGTGGCGGTCGTCGGGGTACGGCGCCAGCACGAGGCGCGGCTTCTCGCGGCGGATGACCTCGATGACCGCCCGCTCCTCGTCGCGCCCGCGTCCGAGCCCGCCGTCCCCGAGGTCGAGCGCCTCGCGGAATTCGGCGCCGAGAATCGCGGCGGCGCGCTGCGCCTCCGCGGCCCGGATTTCCGGGGTGCCGCGCGTGCCCATCTCCCCGCGCGTCAGGTCCACGATGCCGAAGCGGTACCCGCGGGCCTTGAGGCTCGCGAGCGTGCCGCCGCAGGTCAGCTCGACGTCGTCCGGGTGCGCGGCGATCGCGAGGACGTCAACGGCCATGGCCGTCCGCTCCCGCGTCGAGCCCGAGGTCCACGATGGCGGCGCCCTCGGTCGAGCGGCCCGCCGCGCGCCGCAGCGCGTCCGCGATTCCGGGCCCCCATGCCAGCATCCAGGAAAGCGGCGGATAGACGCGATCCGCGGGAATCCCTCCGGGAAGGAGCGCCTGCGCCAGCCGCCGGCGGCGGTTGGACGTCACGTCCTCCTTGCGCTCGGCCGCCTTGCGGGCGCGCTCGGCGAGCTGCTCGTACTGGTAGGCGATCTTCTTCCTCGCCGTCTCGAGCGCGCCGGCCAGGGAGGGGTCGAGCGCCTCGAGCGGCCCGGAGAGGGCCGCGAGACCCTCCGCGCTCGAATCCCCGGATCGCGCCACGGCGTCGGCTTCGGGCACGGGCCGATCGCCGGGGGCGGGCGGGGCGGCGAGCAGGTCCTCGTCGGAGACGCCGAGCTGCCCGGCCAGGCGGCGTTCGACGGGGCCTCGGGCCACCACGTGGGTGCGGGGCACGAGCACCGGGGGCTCGACTCCGAAGAGCCGGAAGAGCGGCAGGCTCTGCGCGTGGTACGCGATCTCCGCCGCCCCGAGGACGCTCATGGCCATGGGGAAGAGATACGACTTCAGGACCGGCCGGGTTATGACGTCGGCCGAGGGCCACGCCTCGCCCGCTCGGACCCGCGCGGCCGCGGCCTCGACGTCGTCGATCCGCCGCCGGCCGTCCCGGTCGATCGCGAAGAAGGAAAAGCCCTCCGGGACGGGCGCCGGGACCGGCCGCCCCGAGTCGGCCAGCGCACTTTCGGTCGCCCGGAGTGCGGCGCGCAGGGGGCCCGCCTGGCGCGCCGCCTCGAGGAAGAGCTCCACCGTGGGGGCCCTCAGGGCTTCGCCGAGCGGGTCGAGCACCAGCAGCGGATCCGGGCCGACGAGGTCGAGCAGCGTCTCGATGAACGCATCGCCGTACGTCGTGCCGGGGGCCGAGCGCGCCGCGAAGGCTTCGAGGATCGCGGTCCCGGCGTCGTCCCGCGCATCGGGACGGAACGCCTCGGCGATCGCTCGAACGCCGTCCGGTATCGGCAGGCGCCCCACCGGCTGGCGGTTCTGGCGGTCCGCCCCCTCGAGGACGAGCTCCTGCGGCCCCTCGGGGGTCGGACGGGCGGTGTGCGCGATTTCCTGGAGGTCGTGGTCGTCGGTCAGGGCCCAGAAGACGGGAACGGCCGGGACGCCGCGCCGCGAGAGCTCGCGCGCGAGGTGGATGGCGTCGAAGGCCTTCATGAGGGTGAAGAGGGGGCCGGTGAAGAGGCCGACCTGGTGTCCCGCCGAGACGGCGACCGCGCGGCCGGCGGCGAGGTCCTCGGCCATGCTCCGCGCTTCGGGGCCGCGACATCGGAACGCCGAAGCCGGGATCCTCGCGCGGCGGCCCGCGGCGAGCAGCTGGCGGCCGCGCTCGGCGCCGGCCTCGAGGGTGGGCGGGTCCGGGTAGAGCGACGGCGCGCCGGCGAGGAACTCGAGGAAGAGAGGCGAGAGGCCCGGGTATTTCGCGTAGGGGATCACGACGGTTTCTCCGGTTTGCGCGCCAGGACGATCAGGCGCGGCGAGTCGGGGCCGAGCGACGAGGCGTCGAAGTCGCCCCACAGCGAGGCGACCGCGAGGCCCGACCCCTCGAGCAGGGCGACGAGCTCGTTCGGGGCGTAGGCGCGGACGCTCTCGCGGAAGATCTCGGCCGACCCGGCCCGCCGGACCTCGATCTCCTTCTCGAGTCTCGCCGTCGAGGCGTTCCAGGATCGGCGGATCCGGAATTCCTTGCCGGCGCACGAGCGGCGCTCCTCGGGCACGAGGCGCGCCAGCACGTGGTCGCGCCCGAACGTGTCGCACAGGAAGGCGCCCCCCGGACACAGCACGCGCTCGATCTCGGTGACGACAGCCCGGTTCTCCTCCTCGGTCCGGAAGTAGCCGAAGCTCGTGAAGAAGTTGACGACGGCGCGGAAGGAGCCGTCGTGGAAGGGCAGGGCGCGCATGTCTCCGCGCACGAGCAGGACGTGCCGGTCGCGGCGGCGGGCGAGGTCGAGCAGAGGGGCCGAGTAGTCCAGGCCGACGGGCGGCGACCCGGCCTCGGCGAGCGGGATGGAATGCCGGCCGGTCCCGCAGCACAGGTCCAGCAGCGGCGTCGGCCGCGGCGGCAGGTGCGTGAGCGCGAACGACGCCTCGCGGCGCGCCGAAGCGAGGTCGCGGTGGGGGTAGAGGTCGAGGTACTCCTCGCCGAACCAGGATTCCCACCACGTCATATGGCGCCGCATTATTGCATCGGGCCTCGTTCCACGTCGCCTGCGCTGCGTTCCGGGACTGCTAGAGTTGCCCCCATGAAACTGCTCGCATTTCTTTGCGCCGTCGCGCTGGCGGCGCAGGTCAATCCGCCGCGGCCGACGGTTCGGCCGAAGGTGACGCCGACGCCCCCCGGGCCGCAGGTCCCCCTCAAGATCCGTTCCCGCAAGGAACGGATGGACCGGTACCTCGTGTCCTCCCTGAGGCGCTCGGGCATCGATTCCTGGCTCGTCCTGACGCGCGAGGGCGCGGTGGACCCGGTCGCGTTCGACGTCGCGGCGGATCACGCCGTCGGGCGCGTCGCCTGCCTCTTCGTGGACAAGGGAGACCGCCTCGAGCGCGTCGCGATCGTGGCGAGCTACGACACGGAGCCGTTCGAGAAGTCGGGTCTTTACACGCGCGTCGTCCCCTACGGGAAGGAAGGCGCGGGGCCGGCGCTCAAGGCCGAGATCGAGGGCCTGAACCCGAAGACGATCGCGGTCGACATGTCGCGCGACGAGCCGCTGGCCGACGGCCTGACGGCCGGCAATCTCCAGTGGCTGCGCGACACGCTCGGGCCGGACTTTTCGAAGCGGCTGGTGTCCGCCGAGGCCTTCCTCGTGTCGTACCGCAGCCGCAAGACCCCGGCCGAGATCGCGAAGCTGCGCGAGGCCGTCCAGAAGAGCGAGCAGATCCTGGCGGAGGCGCTCACCCCGGCCGTCATCGTGCCCGGCAAGACGACGGAGAAGGACCTCGCGGACTTCATCCGCAAGCGCCGCCGGGAGATGGGCCTCGGTTCCTCCTGGGAGGAGGACCAGGACCCGAACGTGATGGCCGGCCTCTCGCGGGGCCACTCGGCGGCGTCGGACGCGGCGATCCTGCCGGGGGCCGTGATCCGGATCGACTTCGGCGTGGACGACGACGGCTACAAGACCGACATCCAGCGGATGGCCTACGTGCTGCGGCCGGGCGAGACGGAGGCTCCGCCCGAGGTCGTGAAGGCGTTCGCCACCGTGCGCTCCGCCAACCGCGCCGCGGCGGCGGCCCTCAAGCCGGGCGCGACCGGAACCGCCGTCGACACCGCGGCGCGGAAGGTGGTCACCGACGCCGGCTACGAGGAGTTCCTGCACGCGACCGGGCACCCGATCGGCTTCTACACGCACGACCTCGGGCCGCTGCTCGCGCCGGCCTGGCCCGACCGCTACGGCAAGCTCGGCGGCTACGCGATCGAGCGCGACCAGACGTTCGCGGTCGAGCCCGCGCTCCAGACGGAGCTGCCGTGGATGATGGGCGGCCTCGTGGGCTTCGGGCTCGAGGAGGACTACGTCGTCACCGACAAGGGCGCCGAGCCGCTGGGAACGCCCCAGGAGACCCTCATCCTCATCCCGGGGGCGCGGTGAGCCGCGCCGCGCGGGGCGCCGCCGCCGCGCTCGTCCTGCTCGCCGTGGCCTGCGGCGGCGGGCTCAAGACCGTCGCGAAGGACGGCTACCGGGCGGTCCTCGCGTTCTCGAAGGACGAGCGGTTCGAGGTCGCGGTGCGCGGCGAGTCGAAGCGCGTCGAGGCGCGGATGGACGGAGCGCCCCTCGTCAAGATCCTGCGCCCCGACCTGAAGCAGATCTGGCAGATCCGGCCGTCCACGAGGAAGTTCATGGCCACGCCATGGACTCCGACCGAGGAGCTCGTGCCCGGCTACCCGCTCGAGCCCAACTTCGACCCGCGCGCCTACGCCGACCGGTTCGGCGGCCAGATCAGGAAGATCGGCGACGACGCCCACGGCCTCCACCCCTGCGACCGCTGGCAGATGAGCCTTCCGTCCGGCGACCAGGTGACGATCTGGGTCGCGCGCGATCTCGAAAAGCTCGTCGTGAAGATCGAGCACGCGAAGAAGGACCAGGGCGACGAGTACCAGCCTTTCACGACGACCGAGCTGCTCGACGTGCGTGTGGGCGCCGATACGGATCTCTTCGAGAAGCCGAAGGGGTACACGGAGGTCAAGACCTACGCGGACCTCCTCAAGTAACGCCCTCCGGGGCCGGCGAGCCCTCCACTTCCGGGCTCTGCCCGCGATCGTGGCGCTCGCCGCCGTCTTCGAGGTTGCCGCGGCCCGCGCGCAGCAACCCGTCGAGGAGCACGTGATGGTCGGGCTCGTCGAGCTCACCGTCCATGCCTCGGACCGGTCGGGCAATCCGGTCAGCGACCTGAAGGCCTCGGACTTCCGGCTGCTCGTGGACGGAGCGGCCGTCGAGATCGACAGCCTGGAGTGGAGCGGGATCCAGCGCACCGGCGAGTCCGCCCCGGTTACCGAACCGGCGGAGGCGGGAGCCCCTGCCGACGAGTCCTCCGGACGCCTGATGGTGCTGCTCTTCCAGTGGGAGATCCAGGCGCAGAAGGCCGAGGGGCACATGCGGATGGCCCGCCAGGCCCTCGAGTTCCTCGACACCCTCAAGCCCGCCGATCGGGTCGCGGTCCTCGTCTTCGGCTCGCGGCTCTGGCTGCGCCAGGACTTCACGAACGACCGGGCGAAGCTGCGCGCGGCGGTCCTCGACGCCCTGGTCGCGAAGGACGGAGAGAGCAACGCGGCGCCTCCCTCCCTGGCGGCCGTGATCCCGGCCGGCGCGGGGGCCACGTCGATCGAGAAGGCGCTCGGGGTGATCGGAAAGGCCCTGCGCCCCCTGCCCGGCGCGAAGGCCGTCCTGTTCTTCGGATGGGGCGTCGGGAGCTGGAGCGCGCTGAGCGCCGACCGCAGCCTCGGCCGCGTCTCGTTTTCCCGGGAGTACCAGGAGGCGAGCCTCGCGCTGCAGCAGGCGCAGGCCCCCGTCTTCACGCTCGACGTCAGCGGCGGCAGCCACGGACTCGCGGCCGGCCTCGAGGCCCTGTCCTTCGAGACCGGGGGGTACTACCTGCCGACCCACGACTTTCCGCGGTGGGCGATGAAGACGGTCGAGCGCGCCGTCAGCGGCCACTACGCGCTCGTGTTCCGCCCGCCGGCGGGGACCCGCGGAAAGCACACGATCCAGCTGCTGTCCCCGCGGCCGCTCGTCCTGCTCTACCGCCAGTCGTACGAGAACTAGGCGCCGCGCGGCAGCTCGAAAAAGTCCCGGCGCGCGCGGTTCGGCTTTGGCCCCCCGGCCGGAGTGTGGTGTCATGGCGGACAACACTCCGGGCGCCCTGCCCGGCATCTTCCGAAAGGCGGGTGGATCGTGAAGCTCGCGGGACTTCTCGCGTCGGCGCTTCTCGCGGCGCGGACGGCGGGCGCCGCCGGACCGGGCCTGGCCGAAACGGTCGAACGATTCGAAAAGCTGCAGGTCGGCGATCAGGCGGCGCGCGTCGCGAACCTGCACCTCAAGTCGGGGCACTTCGACTGCCAGTTCGCGCAGGGAGAGGCCACGTACGTGAAGGCCGGCGACGAGGTCGTCGGGATTTTCTTTCTCGGAACCGGGACGATGGAGTACGTGTCCGCCGATCCCATCGAGGCCCCGGTCGTGACCTACGTCGCGAAGAAGTCGACGCACGTGTCTCCCGAGAAGACGGACCAGGGCGTTCGCATCAAGGACAAGTTCACGAGCCTCCTCTGGCTCGCCGCCGGCGAAAAGGTCCCCGAGCTGCCGGGCCTCGCGCCGCGGGCCCTGACGGCGGCCTTCCAGACGCACCGGGAACGGCTTCTGCGGAGGACGGGGACGCCCCTCTCCTTCGGGTTCGCCCTCCAGAAGCTCAACGCCCCGGCCCGGCCGTACGTGTGGGTCGAGATGCTGGGCGGGGCCGACGACTGGCTGTACGTGCGGGACGAGACGCAGAACGCCAGCGAACGCCTGGCCCTCCTGCACGACGCCTCCTCCGGGGAGTCGAAGCTCAAGGGGATGCTCTTCACGACGACCCTGTCGCGCCAGCCGATCGGCCGCGATCCCCGCGATCCGCCGATCCCCCGCTTCGTCCTGACCGACGTGGACCTCGAGGTCGTGGCCTCCGACGACAAGGACGTGCGGCTCTCGGTGACCGAGACGCTCGTCCCGCAGAAGGAGGTCCTCGGCGCCTTCCGCTTCGACCTCGAGGGCACGGTCTACACGAGCTTCGGGGCGCACCTGGCGACGCGCAGCGAGAAGGTGAAGAGGGTGACCGACGAACAGGGCCGCGCCCTCGGCTACTGGCACGAGAACGGCGAGCTGCTCGTCCAGCCCGCCGAGCCGGCGGCCGCGGACCGGCCTCTCAAGATCCGCTTCGAGATCGACGGCGACTTCCTCGTCCATCCGGGAGGCAGCAACTTCTGGGAGCTCGGCGTGTGGGACTGGTTTCCGCAGCCCGAGCTGTGCGAGCAGTACTACACCTTCCACGCCGTCGTGCGGGTCAGGAAGCCGTTCGTCCCCTTCGCGCCGGGCCGGACGATCCGCAGGGTCCAGGAGGGCGACGACAACGTTCTCGAGACGAGGGTCGAGAACCCCATCCAGTTCGCGGTGATCCTCGCGGGCGATTACGACTTCAAGGAGGAGGTCCGCGACGGCGTCACGATCCGGGTCGCGACGTACGCGTTGAAGAACGACCGCGCGGTCAAGCAGCTGACGGATCTCGCGGCCACGATCATCGGCGTCTACAAGGAGTTCCTGGGGCCGTTCCCGGTCTCCGAGTTCAACATCCTCGAGATCGACAGCTACGGGTTCGGCCAGGCGCCGCCCGGCGTCATGTTCATCACGAAGGAGGCGTTCAACCCCCTGGGAGGCAGCGAGGAGAACCAGCTCTACTCCGGCGGCGTCAACGAGCGCTTCGCCCACGAGATCGCGCACCAGTACTGGGGCATCGCGGTCAAGATGCCGAGCCACGAGGAGCAGTCGCTGACCGAGTCCTTCGCGGAGTACTCCGCGGCCATCTTCCTCAAGATCGCGAAGGGGGACAGCACCTACAGGTCGCTCGTCAGCCACTGGAAGGGCGCGGCGCGGTTTGCCACCGACAAGGCGCCGATTCCGCTGGCCAACCGCGCCTACGTCGCCAACGACGCGACGACGCAGTACGAGATCCGGACCGGGCTTCTCTACAACAAGGGCCCCTTTCTCCTCGCCGCCCTCCACCACCAGCTCGGCGACGACGTCTTCCTGACCTTTCTCAAGTCGTACCAGAAGTCGTTCCGCTGGAAGTTCGTCTCGACGAAGTCGCTTGCCGCCCTGCTCCAGTTCATGACCAAGAAGGACTTCGGTCCCTTCTTCGACGAGAACTACTGGGGCGTGGGGATGCCGAACTAGCGTCGCCTCCGCTGCGTTACGGGATCTGCGCCGCACGGCGCACCGCCGGACGCATTAAAATGGGCGGTTCCATGATGCAGATCGGTCAGGTCCGGGTGGATCCGCCGCTGGTGCTGGCCCCGATGGCGGGGATCACGGACCACGTCTATCGCCTGATGCTCCGCCGGATCGGCGGGGTCGGCCTCGTGACGATGGAGTTCATCTCCTCGGAGGCGATCACGCGCGGCAATGCGCGGCAACTGCGCAAGCTCGTCTTCACGGACGAGGAGCGTCCTCTCTCGATCCAGATCTACGGCTCGGACCCCGGGCGCATGGCCGCGGCGGCCGACATCGTCGAGGAGCTCGGCCCGGACGTCTGCGACATCAACATGGGCTGCCCCGCCAACAAGGTCCTCAAGGGCTGCGCGGGCGCCGCGCTGATGGGAGACCTGCCGCTCGCGCGCCGGATCGTGCGGGAAGTCCGGGGGCGCCTGACGATGCCCCTGACGGTGAAGTTCCGTCTCGGCCTCGACGACCGGCGCATGAACTTCCTCGACCTCGGGAAGATGTGCGAGGACGAAGGGGTGGCCGCGGTGGCGATGCACGCTCGGACGGCCCGGCAGATGTACACGGGCCGGGCGGACCGCGACCGCATCGCGGAGCTGAAGCGCCACCTGTCGATCCCGGTCGTCGGCAACGGCGATGTCGCGGCCCCCGAGGACGCGCTGGCGCTCTTCGAGCAGACCGGGTGCGACGCGGTCATGATCGGCCGCGCGACGATGAAGAACCCCTGGATCTTCCGGCAGATCGCGGACCGGCTGGCCGGCCGCGCGGCGCGCGAGGCGACGCTCGAGGAGCGCCGGGATCTGATGCTCGAGCACTTCTCGGCGATCGAGCGGACGGCGCACGACCCGAAGGAGGCCCTTCACAAGCTCCGGACGATGACGGGCTGGTACACCAGCGGGCTCCCGCACGGCCGGGCCCTGAGGGTCCGCATCTCGGAGCTCGCCACGCCTTCGGACTTCCGGGAGGCCGTCACCGCGTTCTTCGCGGGCGTCGCGCAGGCCGGGCCCCTCCCGGAGGCCCTGGCGTCCTGAGGGCCGAGCCCGCGCCGCCACCCGGCTGCCGGGAATTCCCCCCCAGCGTCATGTCGTTCGTTCCCTCAGCATGAAGTTCCGAACCGCTCCCTCGATCCTCGCCCTTGTCCTGGCGGTCCTGTGCGCGGCCCCCGGCCCGGCGCAGACCCGGGAGACCGACCTTTCGACGGCGGCCGGCACGTTCCCCCTGTACGTCACCGCCGAGTACCTGGGGATGGCCGGCCTGAAGACCGTCCTCCGCGTCCGCCTGCGGGCCCCCGAGCTCTCCATGGCGGCCGGCAAACGCGGCCTGAGGAGCTTCACGGGCGAGCTGCAGGGGGGCTTCTGGAAGGGCGACACGGTCGTCCAGGCGTTCAAGTACCCGGTGTCCGGTGAGATCGGCGAGCGCACGACCTTCACCTACGCGTTCCTCCGTTCGATCGAGCCCGGCACCTACAAGCTCAAGCTCGTGCTGGCGGCGCCGGGCGGCCGGCAGGTGGGCGAGGCCGCGATCGACCTCTCGGTGCCCGAGGTCGGGGCCGTGTTCACCCCCGACATGGCTCCCACCGAAGCCTCCACCATGCCCGCGGCCGAGGCGATCGTCCTGGCCGACGAGGCCGCCGGGGCGGTGAGCTCGGGCGAGTCGAAGCTCCGGATCCTCCCGCCGGCGCGCGAGACCCCGATCGGCCTGCTGCGCCTCGAGGCCGACGCGTCGCCGCCGATCACGAAGGTGGAGTTCTACCTCGAGGACAAGCTCATCGTGCGCCGCACGAAGCCGCCCTACTCGGTCGAGATCGACCTCGGCGACGTGCCGCGCAAGCAGACCGTCCGCGCGGTCGGATACGACTCGAACGGCCGGGTCATCGACGAGGACGCCTGGTCGATCAACCAGGGGTCGGCGCGCCTGGCGGTCAAGATCCTGCCCACTCCGGATCCCGCCGGCGGGAGCGTGCGCGTCAAGGTCGCGGTCCAGTCGATCGCCGGGGGCGTCGCGAAGCAGGTCGACCTGTTTCTCGGAGACAAGAAGCTCAAGAGCTGGACGAGCGCCGGGCCGTACGAGGTGACGATCCCGTTCGCCGAATACTCGAAGTCGGATTACCTCCGGGCGACGGCCATCGCCGAGGACGGCAAGGAGGCCAACGACATCCGGTTCCTGAAGGGCCCGAACACGACGATCGAGAGCGTGCGGGTGGACGTCGTGCAGCTGCACATTTCCGCCATGGACAAGGACAACCGCTTCGTGAAGGGCCTCTCCGAGAACGATTTCTCCGTCCAGGAAGACGGCCGCAAGCAGACGGTCACGGGATTCGAGGTCGCCGAGAAGCTTCCGCTGACGATCGGTCTGGTCGTGGACGGCTCGGGCTCGATGGAGAAGTCGATGCCCTTCGTCCATGACGCCTCGGCCGAGCTTTTCCGCGGCCTCATCCGTGACAAGGACAAGGGATTCGTCATCGAGTTTCGCGAACAGCCCCACATGATCCAGGAGGTGACGGGCGACTCCGCGGCGCTCCAGCGCGCCTCGCGCGAAACGTCAGCCCGGGGCGCGACCGCGCTCTACGACTCGATCGTGCTCGGTCTCTACCAGTTCCGCACGATGCAGGGACGCAAGGCCCTCATCGTCGTGACCGACGGCGCGGACAACCACTCGCACGTCGACTTCCCGACCCTGCTGCGCTACGCCCGCTCGGGGGGAGCGCCGATCTACTTCATCGGCGTCGGCATCTCGGTGCTCGATTTCGGGATCCGGAAGGAGATCAACGAGATCGCCCGCGAGTCGGGAGGCGAGGTCTTTCACATCTCGAGCGCGGCAAAGATCGGCGAGGTGACCAAGCGCATTGAGGAAGAGCTGCGCTCCCAGTACATCCTGGCCTTCCGCACCGACTCGCAGAAGCCCGACGGCGAATACCGGACCGTCGCGGTCTCGGTGGACAAGCCGGGGGTCATGGTGCGGACGATCAAGGGGTACATCCCGTAAACGTCGCCTCCGCTGCGTTACGGGATCTG
>JAYRMU010000019.1:0-297560 GCA_041912555.1 Thermoanaerobaculia bacterium | reverse complement strand
GGGCTACCACCATCTTCCCGGCTCTGTAAGTCACCCGCCGCGTCCTGCGGACGCGACCCTCTCAAGGCGGCACCCTTGAGCGCGCCCTTTCGGGCGCGACACGGGTTCGCTTCCCGTAGGGGCTACCAGTTCTACTCCCGCTCCAAGTCACACGCCGCGCCCTCCGGGCGTGACCCTCTCGAGGCGGCTAGCTCTTGAGCGCGCCCTTTCCGGGCGCGACACGGGTGGGCCAAAAAGGGCCAAAAAAAAGTGGGCCGATTGGCACCATTGCCGCACGGCCCACCCCATGAGATCAGGACGAGATCAGGGCTGGACTTCGAGGTCGCCCGGCTGCCAGGTCTGGTTGAACCAGGGCTCGAGCGGCCCATAAAGCCGCAGGATGAGGTTGAAGCCCCTGCCCGGCATCGTCTGCACCCAGTTCGCCTCGTTGCCGGCCGGCGCCTTCGGTCCGAACCAGACGGTCGCGCCGCCATCCGCGTTCTTCTTGAGTCCCGGAAGGTTGCTGTCCAGGCCAGCCGCCTTCTGGTCGGTGGGGAGCAGCGAGCGCGTCTGGTTGTCGTAGACCGTGAAGGCCCAGAAGGCCTTCGCGGGAATCGGTCCGGGCAGAGTCACCTTGTAGGTGCGGCTGCCGTCGAGGTAGTTGCCGGCCGCGTCGCGGAAAGCGAGCGCATAGGCGGAGCCGGTGCCGGGCTTCGCTTCGCTCATGGCGGGCGTGATGCCGGTGGCGAGGTAGAAGAACATCGCCTCGGCGTCGAGGAGCCTCTCGGCGCCGGAGAGAAACTGGTAGCTGCCCCCCACGAACGGCGTGACCCATTGCCGGTCCTTGAAGATCCGCGTGCGGGGATCGCGCGAGGCCCAGGCGTTCGCGCGGGCGATCGCATTGCCCACCGCGACCGCTTCCGTCAACGTCTTCTTCATCCGCGCGTCCGGCGCGAACGGCTGCCCCTTGCGGATGCCGATCGCCGCGAACAGGCCCACGGTGTCCGGATCCACCCAGTCGGCGGGCTCGTTCTGCACCACGCCGTTCAGCTCCTCGTAGAAGCTGAAGTCGTTGGCGCTGATCGTGTTGAACTTCACGCCCGAGAGGTTGACGAACGTCGTCGCCGGCGGCTTCGCGGCCTGGGACAACGGGAAGACCGCGGCCTTCGCCTTGACGCTCGCGGACGCCCCTGCGAGATCGCCCTTCTCGACGAACACACGGTAGAAGATGGCGAGCCGATTGGTGCGCGGCTTCGACACGAAATAACCCGCCGCGGGCACGGCGCCCTTGTAGCCGGAGGGAACGAAGAGATAGTCCCCGCCCGCGCCCTTGTCGGGGCCCGTCAGTCCCACGTCGGTGACCCAGCGAAAGTCGGCGTCGTCCACGGGGCCGAGCGCTCGCGGCGGCACCCGCACGACGATCGGCTCGTCCTTCAGATTGACCTCCATCATCACGTAGATCGTGGTGGTGTTGGGCGTCAAGAACAGCGAGCGGGCGTCCATCAGCTGCTCGGTGATGCCGATGCCATGGTTGGGCTTGACCCCCGCTTCCTCCAGGCCGCGACAGATCGCGTACACCGACGTCGCCGACATCCCGGTGAGGAAGGCGTCGATGCCGCGCCCGAAGTCGAGCTGATCGTAGGCCAGCTGAACCGTCGCGGGATCGGGAGCGCCGTCCTTGAACTTCAGGGTGCCGATGCGGGTTTCGACGGAGTCGGCCGTGGTGATCTTGGCGGGCACGTCGGGCGCGTACTTCGGCGAAGCGCCGGGCGCGTTGCCTTGCGCCTGCGCCTGGCCGGCCGACGCTCCCAGGGCGATCGCCCCCGCCAGGGCGATGCCGAGGATTCGGTGACCTGGATGGATGGGATTCGGTGACGTCGAGGCCATTCGTTCTCTCCTTCCCTCTCAGAGGAATCTTCAGAAACGTTCGTTGCACGCCGGAGCGCCGCGGGACACCGCCGCCAGGGGAGAGCCGATGCGTGGGAAAGTCGGCGAAATTGTAAGTGCGGAGGTTCTCGCCGGACAAGATGCCACCCGCCTCGGGGATCTCGCAAGAATCGCTCGAACTGCTTGAACCGCTCATAGCAGGCGCCGCGGGGGACCGACGCCGATCTCGCGGCGTCCGGGCGGGGATGGAAGCCGCCGCCCGACCGCGCCGCCGACGGGCCGGGGCAACCGGAGACCGCGCCGGCCGAAACGGCTCGGACCCTCCGGCATCCAATCCGCGAGAACGAAAGGAACGTCCATGCGCCGAACAGCAGGCCTTGCCGCAGCCGCAACCGTCTTGATGCTCCGGGCCGCCGCCGCGCCCGGCCAGTGGGCCGAGACGAAGTCCCTGACGATCGAGGGGGCCCACAAGGTCATCGCGGCCGCCGTCGCGGAGGCCGGCAGGCGCAGGACGACGGGCGTCTTCGCCGTCGTCGACGAGGGCGGCAACCTCATGGCCGTCGAGCGAATCGACGGCACCTTCGCCGCGGGCGGGCTCATCTCGATCGGAAAGGCCAGAACCGCCGCGCTCTTCAAGAAGCCGACGAGCTTCTTCGAGGACCTCATCAACAAGGGCCGCACGGCGATGACCGCCGTCAACGACTTCACGCCCCTGCGGGGCGGGGTTCCGATCGTCGTCGATGGGCAGATCGTCGGGGCCGTCGGCGTTTCCGGTGCCTCCAGCGCGGCGGAGGACGAGGAGCTGGCCACGCTGGGTGCGGCGGCGCTGACGGCGCCTCCGCAGAAGGTGACCTACTTCGACAGCAAGGAAGTCTCGAGCGCCTTCGCCCGGGGCGCGGTCCTCTTCGATCGGGGCGAACGCTACATGGTCCACGCGTCCCGCCGCGACGGGGCCGGGCAGGCCGAGGTCCACGCGAAGGACGCCGACATCCTCTACGTGCTCGAGGGCACCGCGACCATCGTGACCGGCGGAACGGTGGTGGACCCGAAGGCGACGGCTCCGGACGAGGTGCGTGGCAGGGAGATCCGGGACGGCCTGACGCAGGAGCTGAAGAAGGGCGACGTCCTGATCATCCCTGCGGGCACCCCGCACTGGTTCGAGAAGGTCCCGGCCGCATTCACCTATTACGTCGTCAAGGTGCGCTGACCATGCGAGCTCTCATTGCGGGCCTCCGGGCGGCGGCGCTTCTTCTCCTCGGCGCCGCCCCCTTTTTTGCGCAGGGCCAGGCCCCCCAGGACGCCCCGGCGGGCAAGCCCGAGGCCGTCATCGACCTCGCGACGCCGGAGGGGCTGGCCCTCGTGAGCGGGCAATGGCGGTACAGCGACACGCGCATCGTCGAGACGGAATTCGCGGGTCCGGGCGCCGACAACCAGCCGACCGGGCGCCTCGGCCGGACGTACGACTTCACGCCGCACGCCGGCGCCGCCGGGTTCGACGATTCGACCTGGGAGATCGTTGCCTCCGACGCGCTCTCGGGCCGCCGCGGGCACGGAAGGCTCGGCTTCAACTGGTATCGCGTCGCGGTGACGATCCCGGCGAAGATCGGCGAGTACGACCCCACGGGCAAGACCGTCGTCCTCGAAACGACGCTGGACGACGCGGCCGAAGTCTGGGTGGACGGAGAGCTCACGCGCTACCCGGGGCAGCGGGGCGGCTCGATGGTCGCGGGCTGGAACGCGCCGAACCGGCTGGTCGTCGGCCGGAACGTCAAGCCGGGGCAGAAGATCCAGCTCGCGATCTTCGGCGTGAACGGCCCCCTCTCGAACCCGCCCTCGAACTTCATCTACGTCCGCGAAGCGAAGCTCGAGTTCCACGGGGGCTCCTCCGGGCCGATCGCCATCACGCCGGCGGAAGTGAACGTGGAGGTCGTCCGGAAGGACCCCGCTTTCGACGCGATCGTCGGGCCCAATCCGAAGATGTGGAAGCTCGCCGAGGGCTTCGCCTTCACCGAGGGCCCGATCTGGATCGCGAATGGCGGGTTCCTCCTCTTCTCGGACCCCAACCGCAACGTGATCTACGAGTACGCGCCGGACGGGGCGCGCCTGGAAGTCTTCCGCAGCCCGTCGGGGTACTCGGGTGCGGACATCGCGGAGTACGGCCAGCCGGGCTCGAACGGCCTGACGCTCGACAGGGAGGGCCGCCTGACCATCGATCAGCACGGCAATCGCCGGGTCGTGAGGCTCGAGAAGGACGGCCGCGAGACCGTTCTCGCCGACCGCTACAGGGGCAGGCGCCTGAACAGCCCCAACGACCTCGTCTACCGCGCGGACGGCACGCTCTACTTCACGGATCCCCCGTTCGGGCTGCCGAAGTTCTTCGACGACCCGCGCAAGGAGCTGAAGTTCTCGGGGGTGTACGCCTTGACCCCGGCGGGCAGGCTCCTGCTCCTGACCGACGAGCTCACGGGCCCGAACGGGATCGCCTTCTCTCCCGACGAGAAGTTCCTCTACGTCGGCAACTGGGACGAGAAGAGAAAGATCGTCGAACGCTACCCGGTCCGGCCCGACGGCACGCTGGGCACGGGCGAGCTCTTCTTCGACATGACGGCGGCGCCGGGAGACGACGCCATCGACGGCATCAAGGTGGACCAGGCGGGCAACCTCTACGTCTCCGGGCCCGGCGGGCTCTGGGTGCTCTCTTCCGACGGCAGGCACCTGGGGACGATCGTCGGGCCGAAGCACCCCCACAACTTCAACTGGGGCGACGAGGACGGAAAGACCCTCTACCTCTGCGCGCAGTCGGGCCTCTACAGGATCCGTCTCGGCATCGCCGGCGTCCGTCCATGACGGCGCGGGAGGATCCCGAGCCGGTCGTCGGAATGGACCCGACGGCGGCGGAGATCGAATTCCTCGAGGCCCGTCTGTACGAGTTCAACTCCCGGACGACCGGGATCGCGGACGCCCTGGGTCTCAGCGTTTTCGGCCGCGATGCCGAGGGAGAAGTGATCGCAGGGCTCTGTGGCCATACCTGGGGCGGGTGCTGCGAGATCCGCCAGGTCTGGGTGCGCGAGGCGTCGCGCGGCCGGGGGCTCGGCCGCCGCCTCCTCCAGCTGGCGGAGGCGGAAGCGCGGCGGCGCGGCTGCTCCCAGATCGCGCTCGCCACCCACAGCTTCCAGGCGCCGGAGTTCTATCGCAAGCTGGGGTTCGAGATCGTCCACAGCCTTCCGGACTATCCCCGCGGCCATCGGCATCTCCACCTCCGGAAGCTCCTGGGGCGGGAGCGCGCGAACGAGGCCCCGCGGCCAGCCGGCTAGCCGGGCAGCCGCGCCCTTCACCCCTCCTCGCCGCCGCAACCCCGGGTCGGGCCCGCGAGGGCGCTCCGCTCGGGGCCACGACGTCCAGCGTTCTTCGCCGCCGCAATCCACGACGGTCGGCTCGGCAACGCGCTCGGGGCTCCGGGAAACCTCCGCGGGAACACGGCATCCAATCGTGCCAGGAACAGCCCATGAAACAGCTCGCGCTCGCGACCCTTTCCCCCGCCGTGGCTCTGGCAGCCCGGGGGCTCCGCGCCCGGGTCGGCCACAGGGAACTCCCGACGCTCGAAGGGGCGAAGGCAGCGCCGGGCGCGACGGCCGGCGGCGCGGTGACCCGATGAGGCGCGCCCTTCCGTCGGGCTGCGGCATCGGGCTGCGCAAGGAGCACTTCGACGTCGTCCTCGCGGAGAAGCCCTCGACGTCCTTCTTCGAGGTGGTCTCGGAGAACTTCCTGGTGGACGGTGGAAGGCCGCTCGACGTGCTGGAGAAGGTCCGCCGCGACTACCCGATCGCGTTTCACGGCGTCTCGATGTCCCTCGGCTCCGCGGAGCCCCTGAGCCGCGCCTACCTCCGGCGCCTCAAGGCCCTGGTCGACCGATTCTCTCCCGCCGTCGTTTCCGACCACCTCTCGTGGAGCGGGCTCGGCGGGCACAACAGCCACGACCTCCTGCCCCTGCCGTTCACGGAGGAGTGCGTGCGCGCGACGGCCGCCAGGATCCGCGAAGCGCAGGAGTTCCTCGGCAGGCGGATCCTCGTCGAAAACGTCTCGAGCTACCTCGAGTTGCGCTGCTCCGCGCTGAGCGAGGCCGAGTTCGTCCGGGCCGTGGCCGAGGAGGCCGACTGCGGCATCCTCCTCGACGTCAACAACCTCTACGTGAACGCCCGGAACCACGGGCTCGATCCCTGGCGCTACCTCGACGTCCTTCCCCGGGAGCGCGTGGAGCAGATTCACCTGGCCGGCCACCAGGACCTCGGGGACTTCGTCGTCGACACCCACGACCGTCCCGTCCGCGCCGCGGTCTGGGAGCTCTACCGCGGCGCGATCGCGCGGTTTGGCCCGGTCCCGACGCTCATCGAGCGGGACGCGGAGATCCCGCCGCTCGGAGTCCTTCTCGCGGAGGCGCGCCGCGCCGCCGAGATTCTGACGGAAGCACGGCGCTTCGAAGGAGAGGTGGAGCATGCGACCGCAGCTTGAGGCCATCGCCACGCGGCAGACGCAGCGCGAGTTCCTGGACGACGTCCTCGGGCGCAGGACGAGGAGCGAGGCGGCGCGAGAATCCGCGTTTCGCCGGCCGCGCGCCGGCTCCGTCGCCGACCGCTGGCACATCTACGCCCACGGCTACACCGCCCGCATCGTCGAAGCGCTCGAGCAGGAGTACACGGCGGTCCGCCGGATCGTCGGGCCCGAGGCTTTCGCCGCTCTCGTCGAGCGGTACCTCGGGGTGTTCCCGCCGCGCTCGTTCGACCTCGGCCGGGCGGGAGACCGCATGGCCCGCTTCCTCGAGTTCGACCGCCTGTCGGCCGAGCTTCCGTTCCTGCCGGATCTCGCCAGGCTCGAGCGGACGATCTCGGAGAGCTTCACGGCCGCCGACGCGCGGCCGCTCTCGTGGGCGGACCTGCAGGCGAAGAGCGCCGACGACGTCGCCGCGCTGCGGATGGGTCTTGCCCCGGGAGTCGCGCTCGTGCGCTCGGCCTGGCCGCTGGAGGCGCTCTGGAGGTGCCGGCACGAGGACAGGGACGAGGCCATCTCGATCCCGGTCGAGGATCGCGCTTCCTCGGTCCTCGTCGCGCGCCGGGACGGCCGGGTCTTCGTCGAAACGATCTCGGAAGGCGAAGCGACGATCCTGGAGGCGGCGAGCGCGGGCGGCGTGACGCTGCCCGACCTGCACGGCCTCTCCGGCGCGCCGGAGACCGCCCGGGGCGTCGCCCGGCTGATCGGGACCTTCCGACGTCTCATCGCGCGTGGCGTGTTCGTACGGACGCGGAGCACCGGATGGACCGGCGCTCTCGAGATCCTGAAGGAGGACATTTCGTGAAGACCAGTTCCAGGTCCCTGCTCGTTGCGACACTGGCGGGGGCGCTCGCGATGCCGGGCGCGCTCCGCGGAGAGGACCAGAAGCCGGCTCCCGACGACGGCGACAAGAAACCGTGCTGGGGCGTCAACAAGTGCAAGGGCGTCGGCGATTGCGGCGCGGACGGCTGCCGCCAGTCCGGCTGCCACGGCTCGAACGCCTGCAAGGGGCAGGGCTTCCTCCGCATCAACCCCGACACCTGCCTGAAGATCCGCGGCGGCAGCCTCACGAAGGTCGCCGCGAAGCCGGCGCCTCACAAGAAGGCCGAAGAGAAGAAGGCCAGCTGACCGCTCGCCCTCCCCGCGCGAGCGATGGGCCCCGGGCCGGCATTTCGGGTCCGGGGCCCATCCGCGCCGCTCGTCCCTGCCGCGAGAACCGCCGAAACCAACCTCCTCGCCTGGAATCAAAGCTGGCATGACGATTCACGTGTTCGGGCGAACCGCCGGGGACCTCCGGGACCGTCAGCTCTGGAACCTGCTCGCGTTCGCGACGGGACCCGACGCGATTCCCGGCGCGACGGCCCGGTACGCCGTGGACCGGCGCGGGCCCGTGGTCACCTTCTCGATTCCCCCGTCCCATCCGGAAGGGGGCGCTCTCCCCCCGGAGGAGCGAGGGACCGACACGAAGAGCGCGGAGCGGTCCGGCCGCGGAAGCGGTCCCCTCCCGAAGGCCCCGGCACGATCGGGTAGTCGATGACCGGCGGCGCGGCGCTCCACTCGGGTCACGGCCACGCCCCCAACCGCTTTGCCGTGCTCTCGACGCCCGAACGACTCGAGGACGACGGGGCGTATCGGGGCCGCGGCGTGACGATCGCCTTCATCGACTCCGGCTTCCATCCCCACCCGGATCTCACCGAGCCGGAGGACCGCGTCGTCGCCTTCCACGACGTCTGGAACCCGCAGCGCGTCCTCGCGGCGGATCGCGTCCCGGACCCCGTGGACTGGCACGGAACGCAGACCTCGGTCGTCGCGGCCGGCAACGGGTTTCTTTCCGACGGCGTCTACCGGGGCCTCGCGTCGGAAGCCCGGCTGGCTCTCGTCGGCGTGGGCGCCAACGGGCCGATCGGCGAGGAGGCGATCGGCCGCGGACTGGAGTGGGTGCTCGCCAACCACGAGCGACACGGGATCCGCGTCGTCAGCATCTCGCTCGGAGCCGACGAGGATCGGCCCCTGGCGGAGAGCCGCGTGAATCGCCTGGCCGAAGAGGCGGTGGAACGGGGCCTCGTGGTCGTCGCCGCCGCGGGAAACTCGGGCTGCACGCAGCGCCATCGCGCCCTGCCCCCCGCGACGGCTCCTTCGAGCATCGCGGTCGGCGGCTACGACGACGGGAACGACCCGGAACGAAAGAATCTCGCGCTCTACTGCTCGAGCTTCGGCACGACCGCCGACGGGCTGGTCAAACCCGAGATCATCGCTCCCGCCATGTGGGTCGCGGCGCCGGTCCTGCCGAACACGGAGGCGTATCGGAGGGCGGAGACCCTGGCGCGGCTGTCGGCCGCCCCCGATCACCGCCTGCGTCGATTCGTGGCGGAGTCCCGGCCCGAGGCGCTCGGGCTCCCCGCCGGGGCCTGGCCCGGCGTCGACGCGCTGCGGGCCTGGATCGACGGGCGGCTCCGCGAGGAGAAGATCGTCGCGGCGCACTACCAGCACGTGGACGGAACCTCCTTCGCGGCGCCCGTCGTGGCCTCGGTCGTCGCGCAGATGCTGGAAGCCAACCCCCGCCTCACCCCCGCCGCCGTCAAGCGCCTTCTCCTCCACGCGGCTCGGCCGATCGGCGATCTCCCGGCGGTCCGCCAGGGATACGGGGTCCTCGACGCGCGGGCCGCGCTCGAAGCCGCGCTCGGCGAGGGGCACGTCGGGACGGAGCCGCGGGCCGTCGAGTGCAGGGAGGGCCGGCTCCACTTCGCGTTCCACGGAGACCGCGCCCGGTCCGTGGCCGTCGCCGGGGACTTCAACGGCTGGAGCCCGGCGAAGACGCCGATGCGCCGCGACCCGGACGGAACCTGGCGCACGGCCCTGGAGAGTCCGGGACCCGGGCTCTATCGGTACAAGCTCGTGGTGGACGGCCGGTGGCTGGCGGATCCGCTCAACGGCCTGCGGGAGCCGGACCCCTATGGAGGCTTCAACTCGATCGTGCGGGTCGTGACGGGGTGAACCCCGCCCGCTTCGCCCTCGCCGCCGTCCTGGCCCTCGCGCCTCCGGAAGGACTCGAGCGCTCCGAGGCCCGCGTGTTCGTCGGCTTCATCACCGACACGGAATGCGGGCCCGATCACGCCCTCATGCTCGCGACGGGAAACATGGGCGCGGACGACGCGGAGTGCGCGCGCCGCTGCGTGAGGATGGGCGCCACCTGGGGCTTCGTCGAGGAGGGCCCTCGGACCTTCTTTCAGCTCGACGACCAGGACCTGCCCGCGCGCCTCGTCGGCCGCAGGGTCTGCATCGAGGGCCGGATCGAGGGCGACACGATCCGGGTCGACGTCCTCCGGGCCGCGGACTGATGCGCCGCCGCCCGCGCCGGCGCCGGTGCCGGTGTCGGCGGCGGGGGCGTCAGGCGGTTCGAGACTGCGCCGTGAAGGAAGGCTCGAGCAGCGTCCGGAGGGCCTGGCGCGCGCGGTGGAGCCGGACCTTGACCGCGGTCGTCGTCGTTCCCAGCATCCGCGCGGCTTCTTCCGTCGAGAGCTCGTCGATGTCGCGGAGGAGGAGGACGGCGCGGTAGCTTTCGGGGAGCTTCTCGATCGAGGCGCGCACGCGTTCCCGGGTCTCCTTGCGGGCGAGGGCGCTCTCCGCGGACTCCACCCACGGATCGAGGTTGCCAACCCGGTGGCCGGTCTCGTCGAAATTGGGCAGGAGATCCTCGATCGAGTCCTCGGGGCGACGCTTCCTGGTCCGGATCTTCATGAGGCAGGCGTTGACGACGATGCGGTGGAGCCAGGTGGACAGACTGGAGCCTCCCTGGAAGCTCGCGATCGCGCGAAACGCCGAGATGAAGGCGTCCTGGACGGCATCCCGGGCGTCTTCCTCGCATCGCAGGTAGCGGCGGGCCACCGCGAGGAGGCGGCCCATGTTCTCGCGAAGGAACGCTTCGCAGGCGGCTTCGTCGCCGGCCCGGAGCCGCTCGAGAAGGGTCGCGTCCGGGGCGGCCGAGATCCCGGAGCCGGTCACGGCCGGGGCTCCGTCAGCACGGCGCTGACGAACGGGGAGCTCGCCCGAATGGACATCCGGCGATCGATCAGGCTGCGGAGCAGCGTCGCTCCCTCCGCATCCACGAAGCTGACTCCGGACAGGTCGAGCGACGTCTCCGGCCGGAGCGAAAGGCATTCCTCCGCCGCCCGGCGCAGCTCCCCGACCCAGGGTCCCGTGATGCTTCCTTCGACCGTCAGCCCGTCGTTGTTCTGGGTGATTCGCAGCATGTGGTGTCATCTCGCTTTCCTTACCTCGTAGAGAGAGCAAGGGCGGGGCCAGCACGACGGGCGGGCCCTGGCAAAGAGAACCCTCTTTTTCAGAAGGAGTTACGCGGAACGGGGCGCGCCCGGAGAGACGCGCCCGCTACGAAATCTCAAGGCCCCTACGAAATTTCGCGGCGGGGATCGACGGTGAGCTTCTTGATGCGGCTCCGGAGGGTGTTCGGGTTCAGCCCCAGGATCCTGGCCGCGCCCCTGGGCCCCTCCACGACGCCCCCGGTCGACTTGAGGGCCGCGAGGATGTGGGTTCGCTCGAGCTCTTCGAGCGTCAGGGTCGGCCCGGCGGCCGGGCTGCCGGCGGCGCCGCCGGAAAGGTCGCGATCGAGCTCGAGAATCGGCCCGGAGGAGAGGATCGCCGCGCGCTCGGCGAGGTTCTGCAGCTCTCGAACGTTGCCCGGCCAGGAATACGACAGCAGCTGGTCCATGCTGCGCCGGCTGAATCCTTCGATCGGCTTGCCGAGGCGCTTGGACAGGCCCGCCGCGAAGAATGCGACGAGCAGCGGCACGTCCTCGAGGCGCTCGCGCAGGGCCGGGACGGTCACGGGAACGACGTTGAGCCGATAGAGCAGGTCCGCGCGAAAGCGGCCCTCCGCGACCGCCCGTTCGAGGTCGCGGTTGGACGCCGCGATCACCCGCACGTCCACGCGAATCGTGCGGCTCGATCCCACGGGCTCGAACTCCCGCTCCTGGAGGACGCGGAGGAGCTTGACCTGCGTGTCGAGCGGAAGCTCTCCGATCTCGTCCAGGAAGATGGTTCCGCCGTCGGCGAGCTCGAACCGGCCCGTGCGCCGTTCCAGGGCTCCCGTGAAGGCGCCCTTCGCGTGGCCGAACAGCTCGCTTTCGACCAGCCCCCCCGGAATCGCGCCGCAGTTGACCTTGACGAGGGGACGCTGGCGCCGCGCGCTCCGGCTGTGAATGGCTCGGGCGAAGAGCTCCTTGCCGGTGCCGGTCTCTCCCTGGATCAGGACCGTGGAGTCGGTCTGCGCCACGCGCTCGACGCGGTCCAGGGCCAGGAGGAGGGCCGGGCTGTTTCCGATGATCTCCTCGAAGTTGTGCTGCGTTCGAATCTCCTCCTGGAGGTAGACGTTCTCGGCCTGCAGCCGGGTCTTGAGCGCTTCGAGCTCGGTCTGCGCCCGAAAACGCTCGAGCTCGGCCGCGGCCCGATCCGCGAAGATCTGGAGCACGGAAATGTCGAGAGAGGCCTCCTGCAGGGGCCGGTCGTCGAGGATCGCGAGGTGGCCGATCACGCGCCCGTCGTGTCCCCGCATCGGGATACCCAGAAAACTTTCGGCCTCCCACTCGACGAGCCCCGTGTCGAGGGGGAAGCGCGCCGCGAGCTGGTCCGGATAGCACCGAACCTCGCCCTCGATGACGGCCTGGCACGGCGTGCCGGCGAGGCCGTACTCCAGGTTCTCGGAAAGGCCCTCCGACTTCCAGAACGCGAGCATCCGCACGTTTTCGGTGCCCTCCACGCACTCCGTGACGAAGGCATAACGGACTCGCAAGGCGGAGGCGACGTGGCGGACGAGCGTCCGGAAGAACTCGCTGCCGGTCACCGAGGCCGTCGCCCGGGTCAGCGTTCGAAACAGGTCCTCGGACCGCTTCTGGTCGGTGATGTCCCGCGAGACGGCGAGAAGCTGCTCCGGCCTGCGGTCCTTGCCGTAGATCGGGCTCACGACGACGTCGAACCACCGGGGGCTGCGGGTCTGCACCGTTTCGAAGTAGCCGACGAAGCGGCCGATGGAACCCCCGCGCGCCGCGGCGACCGCGGCCCGGGCGCTGGCGGCGTCGTCTCCCTTCCAGAACTCGATCCAGGAGCAGTTCAGAAACGGCGCGAGATCGCAGATCTCGAGGGCTTCCATGCCGCCGGCGTTCATGGACAGGAGGTTCCCGTCGAGGTCGAGGACCTTGATGCAGTCCCGGCTGCACGCGATGATGCGCGCCTTGAACTCCTCGCTCGTCCGCAACGCCTCCTCGGTCTCGAGGCGCGCCGTGAGGGTCTGCTCGAGCGCCGAGTTGGCCTTGCGCAGCTCCAGCTGCGCGACGACCTCGCGGGCCAGGGCGACGAGGGCGCGTTCCTGCTCCGGCAGCAGCGTGCGGGCCACGCGGTCGATGACGCAGAGCGTGCCGAGCGCCACGCCGTCCTGCGTGACCAGGGGAGCCCCGGCGTAGAACCGGACGTGCGGCTCGCCCACGACGAGAGGGTTCGCCGCAAACCGCGCGTCGTGCTGCGCGTCCGGCACGACCATCAGGCCCCGGCCGAGGATGGCGTGGGCGCAGAAGGCCACGTCCCGCGGCGTCTCGGCCACGTCGAGGCCGACCCTCGCCTTGAACCACTGGCGGTCGCGGTCGACGATGCTGACGGCCGCGATCGGCGTTCCGCAGACGTGCGACGCGAGGAGCACGAGGTCGTCGAAATCGCGCTCCTGGGGCGTGTCCAGGATCCCGTACCGCCGGAGCCCCTCGAGCCGCGCCGCTTCGGTCGCGGGCAGGCCGTCGTCGACCTCCCCGCGCGCGGCCCTGGCCATGATCTGCCGCATGAGCCTCTCCGAGACGTGCGGCGCCAGCTCGTAGCCCCCGGCGTCGCTGACGATCGTCAGCGTCTTGCGCGTCGAGTCGTAGAGGGCGCGGCAGGCCCGACATTCGGCCAGATGGTGCTCGACTTCCATCCGGATCCGTCCGGCCAGCTCCTGGTCGAGGAGATTGGAGAGCTCGTCTCGAACGGTCTCGCAGCTGTACACGGTCCGGCCCTCCCCGGGGGCACGCTTCGCCCGGCGGCCGCAGCGGCTGCCGAGCAGGAAGCCCCCTCCGCATTGGACGGGCGGGGGCCCCGAAAGGATTCAGGGAGCTGGAAGCCCCGGCGGGAGGCGGGTATATTCCCCGCATCGAGGGGGGCTTATGGGCTTTCTGAGCCTCGGGCCGATCGACGAGAACACATTTCCTCCGTTTTCCGAGATCCGAAAGGCCTTCGGGTTTCTGCCCAACTTCTTTCGCGCACAGACCCTGCGGCCCGACCTGATCGAGGCGGAGCTCGGACTCATCGGCGGGGCCATGGTGAAGGAGGGCGCCCTGGCGAGACGGCAGAAGGAGTACATCTTCCTGGTCACGTCCGCCGCCAACATGAGCACGTACTGCGTGACCGCGCACTGCGAGATCGTGCGCATGCTCGGAATTCACGGCCCGGAGCCCGAGCAGATCGCCCTCAACCACAACGCCACGGACATTCCGGTCGCCGACAAGGCGCTCCTGAATTTCGCCCTCAAGTTGAACGGGACGCCGAGCAAGATCGACGCGGACGACATCGAGGGTCTCCGGACCTACGACTTCACCGATCAGCAGATCCTGGAGGCGATCCTGATGGTCGGGGTTTCGCAGTTTGCCAACGTCGTCTCGTTCGGCCTCGGCACCGTGCCGGATTTCGATTCCTCGCGCGTCCTGCTGCCGGCTGCGGCGGATTGAGCTCCTAGCTCCGCCTGATGGCGGCGAGGATTCCCGCCGTCAGGCGCTCGTGGACCTCCGCGGGCAGCTCGAACGAGCCGGCGTCGGTCAGGATCGTCAGCGTCTTGCGCGTCGAGTCGTAGAGGATCTGGCACGTCCGGCATTCGGCCAGGTGGCTGTCGAGGCGCGCCCGGAGACTTTGCGCAGCCTCGTCGTCCACGAGGTTGGAGAGCTCGGACCGGAATTCTTCACACGTCAGCAGAACGGCCTCCCCCCGGAGCGTCGGCAAAGTACGCCGCCAGCGCCTCGCGCATCATCAGGCGCCCGCGGAGCAGGCGGGTCTTCAGCGTCGGGATCGGAACCCCGAGCGCGGCGGCGGCTTCGGCGGTCGAGAGCTGTTCGATGTCGCGGAGCAGGACCGCCGTCCTGTATCGAGCCGGAAGCCTGGCCAGCTCCCGCTGGACGATGGCCCGCAGCTCCTCGCGGGCGTAGAGCCGTTCCGGGTCCTCCACCCACCGCCCGAGACTCGCGGGCCGGAAGTCGGCGTCGGGCGCGTCGAGGTCCGCGATCTCCTCGGGCCTGCGGCTTCGCAGGCGCTCGAGGCCCTCGTTGATGGCGATGCGCGTCAGCCAGGTCGAGAACCGCGCCGCGCCGGAGAACTCGCCCAGCTTGCGAAACACCTTGACGAAGACGACCTGGGTGCCGTCCTCGGCGTCCTCGACGTGGCCCGTGATGCTCGCGACGACCCGGTAGACCCGGGCCTGGTGGGCGCGCACGAGGGCCTCGAAGGCGGCCGTGTCTCCGGCCCGCGCGCGCGAAACGAGGGGAGCGTCCGGGTCGGGCGCGGCCTCGGCAACGTCCCGGGCCTGGAGCTCCGCGAGAAAGTCCCGGCGAGGACGAAAGTCCGGCGCGGTGCCGAGGCCCACCTGCAGGGTGTTGAGAAAGTTGGCCAGGGACGCCGTCGCGACGGCCTCGAGGATCTGAGGGTCGCTGAACCCCGCCGCCCGCAAGGCGGCGGCGCCGGCCTCCCCCGGCTCCGGTGGCCGCGTCGCCAGCGTGCGCGCGGTCTCCAGCAGGATCTTCTCGGGCCCGGCCAGGGTCGAGCCGCCGGGGTCGAGGGCGACCTGGTCCGACACCTCGGGCGGCACGCCCAGGACCCGCAGCATCTCCCCGTGGACCGCGACGCAGGCCGTGTTGCGGTTGGCGGCGGAGACGGCGAGGACGATCAACTGCTTCTGCTTTCGCGAGAGCGCGTCCTCGGTCAGGAGAATCTCCCGCAGCAACTGGATCTCGGCGTCGAGGACGTCCGGGTTGAGCGTCTGCGCCTTGAACAGCCTCGGCACGAAGCCGAAGCTGGCTCGGAGGAGCTCGAACGGCGGAAACTCCTCGGCGCGCCGGACCGGGGCCGACAGATACGCCGGGCCCCCTCGGTCCGCGACGGCCGCCGGCGTCGGCTCGGGCCGGCCGGCAGGAACGACGGGCTCGAAATCCGGCTCGACGCCGAGGCCGTCGGCCAGGGTGCAGAAGAAGACCGCCAGGCTCGCGGCCAGAACGGCTTCCAGGATCTCGGGATCGGAGCGCTGGAGCGCGCGCAGGGCCTCGATGTCCGCCCGTCCGATGGAGGCCGGGTGGCGCGAGAGCCGGCGCGCGAAATCCGTGAGCGCCGCCCGGGAAGGATCCGCCGCGGCAGGACGCCGCCCGGCGGCGACCGACTCGATGTCGCCCGGTTCGACGCCGAGGGAGGCGAGGCTCCGGGCGAACGCGGCGGCGCCGTATCGGCTCCCGCTCGCCGCCGCCACCGCGAGGACGATCTCCTCCTTCTGGACACGGGGGAGGCTCCCGGGCGCGACGAGCACCGCCCTCAACAGCCTCGCCTCGGCCTCGATCAGCCGGGGAAGCAGGCTTTGAGCGGGGAACACACCGGGAAGAAAGCCCAGGTCGGCCCGGAGGACCTCGTAAGGCCGGTAGGCCTCGGGCAACTCGGCCTGTCGAAGGAAGGTCACGCCAGTGCCGAAATGCTAACACCGCCCCCGCCGGCGGGCGAGAAACCGGCCGCCGATCGCGGCATCCAACCCGGCGTGATGAGCGTCGGATCGCGCGCGGAGTCGTTGCCCGTGCCCGTCGAGGCAGGGACGGGCGCCCGGGCCGCCCTGGGAACGGCGCTCCGGACCCACTGGGCCGAGTACCTGATGGAAGGCGCGATGCTCGGCGTCTTCATGGTGTCGGCGTGCGTGTTCACGGTGCTGCTCGAGCACCCGGGGACGGCGATCCACGCGGCGATCCCGAGTCCGCTGCTGCGCCGGGCTCTCATGGGCGTCGCGATGGGCTCGACGGCCGTCGCGATCATCTACTCCGCCTGGGGCAAGCGATCGGGGGCGCACATCAATCCCGCGGCGACGCTGACGTTCTGGAGGCTCGGAAAGATCGAGGGCGCCGATGCGCTCTTCTACGGGCTCGCCCAGGGCCTGGGCGCCCTCGCGGGCGTCGGAATCTCGTCGCTCGTTCTCGCGGATGCGGTTCGCCACCCGCGTGTCCGGTTTGCGGCCACCGTGCCGGGAAGCTCCGGGCCGGGCGTGGCCTTCGGCGCCGAGGTCCTGATCGCGTTCGTCCTGATGACGGTCGTCCTCGCCGTCTCGAACGACCCGCGCCGGAACCGGTTCACCGGGCTGGCCGCGGGACTCTGCGTCGCGCTCTTCATCACGTTCGAGGCGCCGCTGTCCGGGATGAGCCTGAACCCGGCGCGCTCGCTGGGTTCCGCGGCCGCCGCGACGACCTGGAGCTCGCTCTGGATCTACTTCACGGCTCCGCCCCTGGGCATGCTGCTCGCCGCCGAGTTGCGGCTGCGCGCCCGCGGCCTCCGCTCGATTCTCTGCGCCAAGCTCCACCACGACAACAACGAGCGTTGCATCTTCCGGTGCGGTTACCCGGTGTGCGGCCCGGCTTCCTCCGGATCGCGGGCGTGAAAGGAGTCCTCCGTGGCAGGTGAAGACCACTACGACGTCATCCTCGTCGGGACCGGTGCCGGAGGCGGCACGCTGCTCTCGTCGCTGGCGCCCACGGGCAGGAAGATCCTGGTTCTCGAGCGCGGCGACTTCGTTCCGCGCGAAAAGGACAACTGGAGCTCTCGCGCGGTCAACGTCGACGCGAAGTACCAGGCGAAGGAGTCGTGGCGCGACAAGACGGGGAAGGAGCTCCACCCCCACACCAACTATTACGTCGGCGGCAACACCAAGTTCTACGGGGCCGCGCTCTTTCGCCTGCGGAAGGAGGACTTCGGGGAGATCCGGCACCACGGGGGCATCTCCCCCGCCTGGCCGATCTCGTACGACGAGCTCGAGCCGTACTACCTCGCCGCCGAGAGGCTCTACAACGTGCACGGCGAGCGGGGGGAGGACCCGACCGATCCTCCCGCGAGCGGCCCGTATCCGGCGCCCGCGGTCAGCCACGAGCCGCGCATCCAGCACCTCGCCGAGGATTTCGCGCAGCACGGGCTGCGGCCTTTCCACGTCCCCCTCGGCATCATGCTCGACGAGAAGGACCGCGGCCGGAGCAGGTGCATTCGCTGCGAGACGTGCGACGGCTTCGCCTGTCTCGTGCAGGCCAAGGCCGACGCGCACGTGTGCTGCGTCGAACCGGCTCTGACCCGGCCGAACGTCACCCTGCTGACGAACGCGAAGGTCACGAAGCTGCGGACCGACGGCAGCGGCCGCGTCGTCACGGGGGTCGTCGTGGAGAGAAACGGCGCCACCGAGGAGTACTCCGGGGCGATCGTGGTCGTCTCCGCGGGCGCGATCAACTCCGCGGCGCTGCTGCTGCGCTCGGCGAACGAGAAGCACCCGAGGGGCCTGGCCAACGGAAGCGACGTCGTCGGGCGCCACTACATGGGGCACGTCAACTCGGTCGTGCTGGCGGTCTCCCGGTGCCCGAACCCGACCGTGTTTCAGAAGACGCTGGCCCTCAACGACTTCTACCTCGCGTCCAGCGAGTGGGAGTACCCGATGGGCCACATCTCCTTCGTCGGCAAGCTCGACGGCGTGGCGCTCTCGGCCGGGGCGCCGGCGATCGCGCCGGGCTTCACGCTGGACCTGATGGCCAGGCACTCGCTCGATTTCTGGCTCACGTCCGAAGACCTTCCGGACCCGGACAACCGCGTCACGCTCGACCGCGACGGCAACATCGTTCTGGCCTACGAGCCCAACAACGTGACGGCGCACGAGAAACTGCGGGCCACGCTCCAGAAGTACATGAACAAGCAGAGGACGTGCGGCATGCACGGCGATGCCTGCCACGTGGGCATCTTCGCCCGCAACCTCTTCATCGGGGAGCGGATCCCGCTGGCGGGAGTCGCCCACCAGAACGGCACGATCCGGTTCGGGCGCGACCCGAAGACCTCCGCCCTCGACGTCCACTGCAAGGCTCACGAGCTCGACAACCTCTACGTCGTCGACGGCAGCTTCTTCCCGTCCTCGGCGGCCGTGAACCCGGCGCTGACGATCATGGCGAACGCGTTGCGCGTCGGCGAGCACCTCAAGGAACGCCTCCGGTGATCGGGCGTTCGGCGCGCCGGAGGGCCCTCCTTCCCGCCGTCCTGGCGGCCGCCCTCGCGGCGTCCGTCTTCGCGCAGGAGCCCGTCGCGACGGCCGTGGACTCGGTCACGATCGTCGTCTCGGACCTCGACCGCTCGATCGACTTCTTCCGCGACGTGCTGACGTTCGAGAAGGTCCGCGGGTACGAGGCCGCGGGCGAGACGTACGAGCGCCTGGAAGGCGTCTTCCCCCTGCGGCTGCGGGGGGCGAGGATGCGCCTGGGCTCCGAGCAGATCGATCTCGTCCAGTACCTCGCGCCCGAGGGCCGGCCGCTTCCGCCCGATGCGCGGTCGAACGACCGCGCGTTCCAGCACATCGCGATCATCGTCTCGAACATGGACCACGCCTACGCCCGGCTGCGGGAGCACCGCGTCCGGCACGCCTCGAGCGGCCCCCAGCGCCTGCCGGACTGGAACAGGAACGCCGGGGGCATCGAGGCCTTCTACTTCAAGGACCCGGACGGGCACGCCCTCGAGGTCCTGGCGTTTCCGCCCGGAAAGGGAGACCCGCGCTGGCAGGACAAGAGCAGGCTCTTCCTCGGGATCGATCACACGGCGATCGTGGTGGCCGACACCCCGGCGAGCCTGCGGTTCTACCGGGACGTCCTGGGGCTGCGCGTCGCCGGCCAGAGCGAGAACTTCGGCACCGAGCAGGAGCATCTGAACGCCGTCTTCGGCGCCCGGCTGCTCATCACGGGGCTGCGGGCGAAGACGGGCCCGGGAATCGAGCTGCTGGAGTACCTGTCGCCCGGCGACGGAAGGCCGCGCCCCGAAGGCCTCCACGCGAACGACCTGGCCTCCTGGCAGACGCACCTCGCGGTCCGGGACCTCGAGGCGGCGGAACGGGCTCTGCGCGCGGCGCGCGCGTCCCTTCTCTCCCCGGGAATCGTCCCTCTGGCCGGGCCGGATCTCGGATTCGCCGCGGGGATCCTCGCGGCGGACCCCGATGGACACGCCCTGGCGCTGATTCGGTGAACGCGCCGCGCATGGGAAGCCCCGTGCCGAGCCGCCGCGGGGGCTTCCGAAACCGCCGGCGAGGGCACGGCATCGAACATGCCGAACCAGGAGGGCCCCGATCGTGAACGACCCGAAGAGCGTCTCGTGCCCAGGCTGCGCCGGAGAGATGAAGCTCCAGATCGACCGCATCGATCTCGGCTGGGCGGGCGACGGCCCCTTTGCGCGCGACCTGGACTTCGCCGGAATCCTGGCCGACGTCTATTGCTGCCACGCCTGCGGACGCCTCTCGATCCGCCCGGTGATGCTCGAGCTCCCCCGTCCCCGGCGGACGGCCGCGGCCTAGGGAAGCGCGCCGATGACGATTCCGCCGACTCGCGAGTGGCTGGAGGCCGACGGCCTCGGAGGCTTCGCCTCCGGGACGGCGGGCCTGGTGCGGAGCCGTCGCTATCACGCCCTCCTGCTGACCGCGAAGACGCCGCCCGGCGACCGGATGGTCCTGTTGAACGGGTTCGACGCCTGGGTCGAGACGTCCTCCGGCCTCTACGCGATCACGTCGCAGGACTATTCCCCCTCGGTGACCCACCCGGACGGCGCGCGGAGGGTGAGCCGCTTCGACCTGGCTCCCTGGCCGCGCTGGACCTTCACGCTCGAAGACGGGACGAAGCTCTCCCAGGAGATCTTCGTTCCGAAAGGCTCGTCGTCGGTCGCGGTGTCCTGGACGCTGTTGTCGTCCGCGGGACCCGTGACGCTCGCCGTGCGGCCCTTCCTGTCGGGCCGCGACTACCACTCCCTTCACCGCGAGAACGCGGCGTTCCGGTTCGAGCCCCGGTCCGGGGCCCCGGACCTCGTGTTTCAGCCCTACGACGGGGTGCCCGCGGTCCACATGCGCACCAACGGGGCGTACACGCACGCGCCCGAGTGGTACCGCAACTTCCTCTACGCCGAAGAGCAGGCGCGCGGCCTGGACTGCCTCGAGGATCTCGGCTCGCCGGGCACGCTGCGGTTCGACCTGTCGAGGGGCGAGGCGGTGTGGCTCGCGGCGGCGGCGGGCTCCGAGCACGCCTTCGGCACCGGGAGCCCGGAGGCGGCGATCGAGAGGCTCCGCGCCGCGGAGCGGCGGCGGCGCTCGGGGCTCGGCGATCGCCTCGACCAGGCGGTGGACGCCTACCTCGTCCAGCGCGGCTCCGGGAAGACGGTCGTCGCGGGTTATCCGTGGTTCACCGACTGGGGCCGGGACACGTTCATTTCCCTGCGGGGCCTGTGCCTGGCGACCGGGCGGCTCGCCGAAGCCGGCCAGATCCTGCTGGAGTGGTCGGAATCGGTGTCCGAGGGAATGCTCCCCAACCGATTCCTCGACGGCGCGGGAGAGCCCGAGTACAACTCCGTGGATGCCTCCCTCTGGTACGTCGTCGCGGTCCACGAGTACCTCGAGGCGATGAAGGCCGCGTCGAGGCCGGTCCCCCGCCCCGCGTTGCGGAGGCTCCGGGAGGCGATCGAAGCGATCGTCGCGGGCTACGCGGCCGGGACCCGCTACGGAATCCGCGCCGACCGCGACGGGCTCCTCGCGGCCGGCGCGCCGGGGGTGCAGCTCACGTGGATGGACGCCCGCGTCGGCGACTGGGTCGTGACGCCTCGGGCGGGCAAGCCGGTCGAGGTGCAGGCCCTCTGGATCAACGCGCTGCGCATCGCGAGCGCCTTTTCGAAGAAATGGCAGGACCTCCACGACCGGGCCCTCTCCTCCTTCGGGCGGCGCTTCTGGAACGAGGAGAAGGGTTTCCTCTACGACGTCGTGGACGCGGATCACGAGGCGGGCAACGACGACGCGAGCCTCCGGCCGAACCAGATCTTCGCCGTCGGGGGACTCCCCTTCCCGATCCTGGAGGGCGGGCGCGCGCGCCGGGTGGTCGACGCGGTCGAGGAGAAGCTCCTGACGCCGATGGGCCTCCGCACCCTCTCCCCGGACGACCCGCGCTATCGCGGCCGGTACGAGGGAAACCCGTTGCAGCGGGACGGCGTGTATCACCAGGGAACGGTCTGGCCCTACCTGATGGGCGCCTTCGCCGAGGCCTGGATCAACGTGCGGGGCGGAGGGGACGAGGCCCGGCGGCGGGCGCGGGAACGGTTCCTGGAGCCCCTCGTGTCGCACCTCGACGAGGCGGGCCTCGGCCACGTTTCGGAAATCGCCGACGCCGACGCGCCGCACGCGCCGCGCGGCTGCCCGTTCCAGGCCTGGTCGGTGGGAGAGCTCGTCCGCCTCGACCGGGCCGTTCTCCGGACGAAGGCCGCGACCTCGGGCTCGAAGGTTCCCGCGGCGGGGGCGACGGCGTGAGCGCCGCCCGCCTGGACCCGGAGCGCCAGCGTCTCGCCGAGGACGCCCGGCGCAAGAAGAACTGGAAGCGCTGGGGCCCCTACCTCTCGGAGCGCCAGTGGGGAACCGTGCGGGAGGACTACAGCCCCCACGGCACGGCGTGGGACAGCTTCCCGCACGACCACGCGCGCTCGCGCGCGTACCGCTGGGGCGAAGACGGCCTGATGGGCATCTCGGACCGCCACGGCCTGGTCTGTTTCGCGGTGGCGATGTGGAACGGCAGGGACCCGATCCTCAAGGAGCGGCTGTTCGGACTGACCGGGTCGCAGGGCAATCACGGCGAGGACGTGAAGGAGTGCTACTACTACCTCGATTCGACGCCGACGCACTCCTACATGAAAGCGCTGTACAAGTACCCGCAGCGCGAGTTCCCGTACCAGCGGCTGGCCGACGAGAACCGGCGCCGCGGCCGCCAGGACCCGGAGTTCGAGCTCATCGACACGGGGGTCTTCGACGACGACCGGTACTTCGACGTCTTCACCGAGTACGCGAAGGCCGATCCCGACGACCTGCGCATCCGGATCAGCGTGTTCAACCGCGGCCCCGAAGAGGCGACCATCGACCTTCTTCCGACGATCTGGTTCCGGAACACCTGGTCCTGGGGCCTCGGAACGCGGCGCCAGCGGCTGCGGGCCGGCGAGGCGCGCGGGAGCTTCGCGACGGTCGACCTGGACAGCGAGTACTACGGCCGTCTGACACTTCAGTGCGAGGGCGCGCCCGAGCTTCTCTTCACCGAGAACGAGTCCAACTCCCGGCGGCTCTGGGGAACCGACGACGAGGTCGCGCACGCGAAGGACGCCTTCCACGACTACGTCGTCCGCGGGGATTGCGCCGCCGTCAACGCCGAGCGGGTCGGCTCCAAGGCCGCCGCGCGCTACCGCCTGACGATCCCGGCGGGAGGGTCGGCGGTGGTGCGCCTCTGCCTCACGGCCAGGCCGTCCGCCGCGGGCGCCTTCGGCCCCGGCTTCGAGGCGACGTTCGACGATCGGATCCGCGAGGCCGGCGAGTTCTACGACGCCCTCGCCACGCCGGACCTCTCGGACGACGCGCGCTCGGTCCAGCGCCAGGCGTTCGCGGGGATGCTGTGGTCCAAGCAGTTCTATCACTACGACGTCGGCCGCTGGCTCCGGGGAGACCCCGCCGGGCCGGAGCCGCCGAAGGAGCGCCTGCGCGGGCGCAACGGCGACTGGACCCACATGCACAACGCCGACGTGATCTCGATGCCCGACAAGTGGGAGTACCCCTGGTACGCGGCCTGGGACCTGGCGTTTCACACGATCCCGCTCGCCCTGGTCGATCCGGATTTCGCGAAGCAGCAGCTCGTGCTCCTCCTGCGCGAGTGGTACATGCACCCCAACGGCCAGCTGCCGGCGTACGAGTGGGCGTTCGGCGACGTCAATCCCCCGGTGCACGCGTGGGCCGCCTGGCGCGTCTACAAGATCGACAAGAAGCGAAGCGGCACGGGGGACCGGAAGTTCCTCGAGCGCGTCTTCCACAAGCTCCTCCTGAACTTCACGTGGTGGATCAATCGCAAGGACTCGGAGGGGAAGAACGTGTTCCAGGGCGGCTTCCTCGGCCTGGACAACATCGGGGTGTTCGACCGGAGCGCCCCCCTGCCCACGGGCGGCCACATCGAGCAGTCCGACGCGACCAGCTGGATGGGGATGTACTGCCTCAACATGCTCGCGATCGCCCTGGAGCTCTCGCGGGAGAACTCCGCCTACGAGGACGTCGCCTCCAAGTTCTTCGAGCACTTCGTGTACATCACGCGGGCGATGAACAACATCGGGGGCGCCGCGATCGAGCTCTGGAACCGCGAGGACGGCTTCTACTACGACGTCCTGGACCTGCCGGACGGCCGGAAGTTCCCGATGAAGGTGCGGTCGATGGTCGGGCTCATCCCCCTCTTCGCCGTCGAGACGATCGATTCGAGCGTCGTGGACCGGCTTCCGGGCTTCAAGCGGCGCATGCAGTGGTTCCTCGAGAACCGCCCCGACTTCGCCCAGCACGTGGAGACCGAAACGACGTCCGACGGGACGGTGAGGCGGTTCTTCTCCCTCGTCGACCGGGAGCGCCTGAAGCAGATCTGCCGCTATCTCCTGGACGAGGCGGAGTTCCTGTCGCCGCACGGCATCCGGGCCGTCTCGCGCCGTCACAGGGAGCGGCCCTACGTGCTCGACGTGATGGGCATGGAGCACCGCGTGGACTACGAGCCGGCCGAGTCCTCGTCCGGCCTCTTCGGCGGCAACTCGAACTGGCGGGGCCCCGTCTGGTTTCCCGTCAACTACCTCATCATCGAGTCGCTCCAGAAGTTCCACTTCTACCTGGGCGACGCGTACAAGGTCGAGTGCCCCTACGGCTCGGGTCGGATGCGAACCCTCTGGGACGTGGCCGGCGACCTGTCGCGCAGGATGAACCGCATCTTCCTGCGGGACGAGAACGGGCGCCGCCCCGTGTTCGGAGGCGCGGCGAAGCTCCAGAACGACCCCCACTTCCGCGACCACGTCCTGTTCTACGAGTACTTCCACGGCGACAACGGCGCCGGCATCGGCGCCTCGCACCAGACCGGCTGGACCGGTCTCGTCGCCAAGCTCATCCAGCAGAGCGGCCAGTAGGCCGGAGAGGTCGGACATGAAAGCCATCGCCGTGATTCCCGGAAAGCCCGACAGCATCCATCTCCGCGAGGCGCCGAAGCCGAGCCTCGAGGACGTCCCCGGGGGGCGGGGCGTTCTCGTGCGCGTTCTCCGCGTCGGCGTGGACGGCACCGACAAGGAGATCAACGCCGCCGAGTACGGGGCGCCTCCGCCGGGGAACGACTACCTGATCCTCGGGCACGAGAGCCTCGGCCGGGTCGAGGCCGTGGCGCCCGGCGTGTCGGAGCTCGCGCCGGGCGACTACGTCGTCGCCTCGGTGCGGCGCCCCGGCTCGAGCCTCTACGACTCGATCGGCCTCCAGGACATGACGACCGACGACTCCTATTTCGAGAGGGGGATCAACCTGCGCCACGGGTTCCTCGCCGAGTACTACGTGGACTCCGCCGAGTTCCTGGTCCGGCTCCCCTCGGGCCTGCGCGAGGTGGGCGTGCTCATGGAGCCGACGAGCGTGGCGGAGAAGGCGATCGGCCAGGCCTACGAGATCCAGCGCCGCCTGCGCGTCTGGCGGCCCCGCCGCGCGGCGGTCCTGGGGACGGGGACGCTCGGCCTGCTCGCCTCGATGATCCTGAAGTTGCGGGGCCTCGAGGTCACGGCGTTCGGCCTGACGGAGCCCCCCTACCTGAACTCGGACCTGCTCGCCGAGATCGGCGTCCGTTACGTCAGCACGAAGCGGACGAGCCTCCGCGAGGGGGCCGCCGCGCACGGCCCGTTCGACCTCATCCTCGAGGGAACCGGGTTCTCGCCTCTCGTCTACGAGGCCATGGAGGTCCTGGGAAAGAACGGCGTGCTCGCCATGGTGAGCGTGACCGGGGGCGAGCGGAAGATCGAGGTCCCCGCCGACCGGATCAACCAGGGGTTCGTCCTCGGCAACAAGGTCGCCTTCGGCAGCGTCAACGCCAGCCGCGAGGACTTCGAGCGCGGCGTCAGCGACCTCTCGCAGGCCGAGCTCCTGCATCCGGGCTGGCTCGCGAAGCTCCTGACCCATCCGGTTCGCGGCCTCGAGAACTACCGCGAGCTGCTCGGCCACCTGACGGGCGGCAACGGCGTGATCAAGGCCTATTGCGAGGTCGCGAGCGCGTAACCCTCCGGACCGGGCGGCATCGAATCCCCTGGATGGCCGAAACGCGCAAGAAGATCGTCATCGCCGGGGGGGGCTTCGGGGGCATCTACGCCGCCATGGAGCTCGACCGGTGGCTCTTCCGGTTTCCGGACTGGGACGTGACGATCGTCAACCGGGACAACTTCTTCCTGTTCACCCCGATGCTGCACGAGGTCGCCGCGAGCGATCTCGACATCACCAACATCGTCAACCCGGTCCGGAAGCTCCTCTCGACGGTCGACTTCTTCGACGGCGACGTCGAGGCGATCGACTGCGTCCGGAAGACGGTGACGGTGTCGCACGGGACCCCGGGCCTGCACAGCCACGAGCTCCCGTACGACCACCTGATCCTGTCGCTCGGCTCGATCACCAACTTCTTCGGCCTGCCCGGGCTGGAGGAGCGCGCGATCACGATGAAGTCGCTCGGCGACGCGATCGCGATCCGCAACCGTCTCCTCACCCAGCTCGAGGAAGCCGAAACCGAGTGCGGCGCGCCCAACCGGGACCACCTGATGACGTTCGTGGTGGCGGGCGGCGGGTTCGCCGGCGTGGAGACGATCGCGGGGATGAACGACTTCGTGCACCAGGCGCTGCGGTTCTATCCGCACATCCCCCGCGAGAAGGTCCGCATGATCCTGGTCCATCCGGGCGAAGTCATCCTGCCGGAGCTGTCCGAAAAGCTCGGACGCTACGCGGAGCAGAAGCTCGCCGAGCGCGGCGTCGAGATCCGGCGCAGGACCAAGGTCGCCGCCGTGACGGAAACGGGAGTCCGGCTCTCGGACGGAACCGAAATCGACGCGGCCACGATCATCTGGACTGCCGGCACGCAGCCCAATCCCCTCCTGAAGTCCCTGCCCTGCAGGCTCGAGAAGGGCCGCGTCTGCGTGGACGAGTTCCTGCAGGTGCCGGGCTGGCCGGGGGTCTGGGCCGTCGGCGACTGCGCGCTCGTGCCGGACCCGGCGACCGGAACGTTTCACCCGCCCACGGCCCAGCACGCGATGAGGCAGGGGAAGCGGCTGGCCCGCAACCTGCTGTCCGAGCTGCGCGGCTCGCCGAAGAAGGCGTTCTCGTTCAAGACCCTCGGCCAGCTGGCGTCCCTCGGCCGCCGCACCGGCGTCGCGAACATTCTCGGGGTCAACTTCTCGGGCTTCGTCGCCTGGTGGCTCTGGCGGACGATCTACCTGTCGAAGCTGCCGCGGCTCGAGAAGAAGCTGCGCGTGGCCGTGGACTGGACCTGGGACCTGATCTTCTCGAAGGACCTGGTGAAGTTTCTGACCCGGAAGGGCGTCGCGATCTCCGAAGCGGCTTCGGCCGAGATGCCGGAAGAGCGGGCGCCCCGTCTCGAGGCGGTTTGAGAGGTCGGACAAGGAGGCATCATGCCGACGTTCCTGGACTGGATCGCTCTGTTTCGCCGTTTCATGCGCCGCATCGCGGCGGTGCTCGCCTGGGTCCCCCCGACCGTCGCGAGGCTCACGCTGGGCTGGATCTTCCTCCAGTCGGGCTGGGGCAAGCTGCACGACCTTCCGAAGGTCGTCGCGTTCTTCTCGGACCTCGGGATCCCGGCGCCGCAGATCCAGGCGCCCCTCGCCGCCGGGACGGAGTTCCTCGTCGGGGCCCTGATGCTGCTCGGCCTCTTCACGCGGTTCGCGAGCCTTCCGCTCATCGGCGTCATGATCGTCGCCATCCTCACCGCCAAGCGCGACGACATCCACGAGCTTTCGGACCTGTTTGCGCAGGCCGAGTACCTCTACATCGTTCTCGCCCTCTGGCTCGGCGCCTACGGGGCCGGCCCCCTGTCCCTCGACGCCCTCCTGGCGCGCCGCATGGACCGGGGCGACCGGCCGATCAAGCGGGTCGTTCCGGTCCCCGCGGCGGGGTGACCAGGCAGGCTCGCCATTTCGGAGGGTGAAACCTCGCCGGCGCGACCGGCATCGAAGCGATCGGAGGCCCGGAATGCGGCGGAGTTTGGTTCAGGCGGTCGAGGTTCCCGGACGCGCTTCGGGTGCGGGGAGACCGGGGCGGAAGGAATGAGCGGCGATCGACCCTTCATCACCTGCCGGGAGCTGCTCGATTTCCTTCATCTCTATCTCGAGAACGAGCTCCCCCCCCAGCGCCGGGTCGAGTTCGACCGGCATCTGGCCGTCTGCGAGCCGTGCCGCAATTACATCCGGCAGTACGAGGAGACGATCCGGCTCGGACGCGCTGCTCACGCGGACGCCGAGGACGAGGCCGTGCCCGAGGAAGTGCCCCCTCAACTCGTCCGGGCGGTCCTGGGGGCGCTGAAACGGAGCTGATCGAGCCGCCGGTTCGCGGCGCGGCGGGAACGGGGAGTTCGAGATGGACCTGAATCAGGTGACGGTGCCCTGCGACGACCTCGCGACGTCCGTCGACTTCTACCGGCGGCTGGGGCTGCGGCTGATCGTGGAGGATCCGCCCGACTACGCGCGGTTCGAGTGCCCGGCCGGCAACGCGACGTTCTCTCTGCATCGCGCGGCCCGCGTGCCGCGTTCCGACGGGATCGTGGTGTACTTCGAGCTCGAGGACCTCGACGCCACGGTGAGACGGCTATCGGCCGAAGGGGTCCGGTTCGAGTCCGCCCCCCGGGATCAGCCGTGGCTGTGGCGCGAGGCTCACTTGCGCGACCCCGCCGGAAACCGCATCTGCCTCTTTTTCGCGGGCGAGAATCGCCGCAACCCCCCGTGGCGCGTCTCCCCGGACGCGGGCGCCGGCCCCCGCGCGAGTCGCTGAACGAACGAGAGAGGCATCGTCCGCTCACGAACGGTGGCGAGGATGATCCTGGAGGTACGATGAACAGAATCCCCGGCGGCAACCCCGGAAGCCGATGGTCGCTGCTGCTGCTCCGGCTGGTCGTCGGATCCGGCTTCCTGGTCCACGGGTGGGCGAAACTGACGCGGGGACCGGCGGGATTCGCCCGGTTGCTCGGTCAAATCGGCGCTCCGCTGCCCCGCGCGACCGCCTGGGCGGGCACGCTGCTCGAGCTGTTCGGCGGCGCGGCGCTCGTTCTGGGCGCTTTCGTCACGGTCGTCGGCGTCCCGCTCATCGTGATGATGTTCGTGGCGATGTTCACGGTGCACCTGCGGTACGGGTTCAGCTCCATCAACACGATCGGCCTGACCGCCGATGGCCCCCTGTTCGGACCCCCGGGCTACGAGATCAACCTCCTCTACGTCGCGAGCCTGGTGGCGCTCATGGCGGGCGAGGCAAGCGCGTGGTCCGTCGACCGGCTCCTGGCTCGGAGGCGCGATGGTCGCCGGACGAGCCCGGCCCCGCGCGGGGAGCCTGCCCGCTAGCCGGGGGGGGTCCGGACGCCGAGTCGTCTGAGTCACCCGGAGGACGTCATGACGTGGAACCGGAGGGAGTTGATCGCTCGTGCAGGAGGCGCGGCGGCGGGCGTCTGGCTGTCGCCGCTGCTGGCCCGGGCTTCGGGGCCGCGGCTTCGGGCCGTCGCGTTCGACGCGTTTCCGATCTTCGACCCGCGACCCGTCTTCGGGCTCGCGGAGACCCTCTTTCCCGGCAAGGGCGCCGCGCTCGCCGACGCCTGGCGCGAACGCCAGTTCGAATACCAGTGGTTGCGGGCCCTGACGGGACGCTACGCCGACTTCTGGCAGACCACCGAGGACGCCCTCGTGTTCGCGGCCCGGCTCGTGAAGGTGGAGCTCACCACGGACCGGCGGGCGCGCCTGATGCAGGCGTACCTCGAGCTCGAGCCCTGGCCGGACGTGCGCCCGGCGCTCCAGGCGCTGAGAGAGGAAGGCCTTCGGCTGGTCTTCCTGTCCAACATGACGCCGAGACTGCTCGAGGCCGGGATCCGGAATGCGGGATTGGAGTCGACCTTCGAGCGCGTCCTGAGCACCGACGAGATCCGATCCTACAAACCCGATCCTCGCGCCTACCAGATGGGAGTCGACGCCCTGAGGCTCGCGCGGGAGGAGATCCTCTTCGTGGCGTTTGCGGGGTGGGACGCGGCGGGCGCCCGGTCGTTCGGTTATCCGACGTTCTGGGTCAACCGTCTCGGCCTCCCGCAGGAAGAGCTCGGCTTCTTCCCGAGCGCCTCGGGGCGCGATCTCACGGATCTGGTGAGCTTCGTCCGGCTTTCTCGCGCCGCGCCCTCTCCCGCCGGGAAGGGCGGGAGATAATCCGCGGGTGCCGGCGACTTCCCCGCGTGCCTCGCCTCCCCCGCTGCGGCTTCTGAGCTACCTCGCGCCGAGCATTCCCGAGGGCCTCTTCGAGCTCGTCGCGGAGGCGATCGCGGAGGGAACCGGGCATCGCGTCGCCGTGGACTTCGAGACGAGCGTCTCCGGCCCCGTGCCCGGGACCGACCCTTTCGCCTCCGGCCGCGCCGACGCGGCCTTCGTCTGCGGCCCTTCCTACGCGCTCCTGCGCTCGGCCGGGGCGCGGGTGGAGATCGTGCCGGCCGCCGCGGTCTTCGACGATCCGCGCAACGGCGGAAGTCCCGTTTACTTCTCGGACGTCGTGGTCCGCCGCGATCACCCGGCCCGGGACCTGGCGGACCTGCGGGGAGCGGTCTGGGCCTACAACGACCGGGAGTCGCTCTCGGGCTGGCACCGCATGCTGGCCCGGCTCGAGGAGCGCCGCCTCGGCGCAGCCGAACGCTTCTTCTCGCGCCTCGTCGCCTCCGGGGCGCACGTGCGATCGATCGCGCTGGTGGCCGGCGGCGAAGCCGACCTCTCCGCCGTCGACTCGAACGTGCTGCTGCTGGAGCGGCGCCGCGATCCCGGCCTCGATCAGCGCATCCGCGTGCTGGAATCGTGGGGGCCTTCGCCGATCCAGCCCGTCCTGGTCCGGTCCACGCTCGATTCCGCGCTCAAGGCCTCGATCGCGAACGTCCTCCTGGCGCTCCACCGCGACGCGACGAAGGCGTCCCGGCTGGCCGGCTTCGGCGTCCTGCGGTTCGCCCGCGTGGACGAGGCCGCCTATCTGCGGCTCGGAACGGGCGCCGCCCCCGCCGGGAGCCGGAGCGCGAGCTCCTGAAGAAGAGGAAGTTCGCGTCGGGGCGCGTGCGCGAACCGGTTCCGCGAGATAATGGCGTCACGAAACGCCCATCGCCCGACCGCCTGCCTCCGTCCGCCGCCGCAAAGGCGCGCGTGAAGGCGTTTCGACGCGGCGAGGCGCCGGTCGTGCGGGATCCCGAAGAGGCCCGCGGCGTCACTTTCATCTCCCTGGGGGAGCGCCGGGCGGCGGTGGCCCGGGCGTCGAGAAAAGCCGCGGCCGGGAAAGACCGCAAGAAGACTTAGCGCGGGGCAGCCGGCCGGCGCGCGCGGGGGCGCCGGTCCGGGCTCGACGGTTTCACCAGCGCCGCCAGTCCTCCGGAGGCGCAGGTCCGCGGCGATGGCGGGCGCGGTTGTCCTCGATCGGGGACCGGGCCATTGCCGTCCCGATCGCCCCGCGGGCCGGATCTCCGGGGACCGCGACCGTCACGCCGTCGTACTGAAAGAGGAAGGGATGGCCGCCCGGACACTCCCCGACGCCGGTCTTGCCCGCCGCGGTCCCGTAAGGAAGCTCGATCAGGACCCGGCGGGCGCACCGGGGACACCGGACCGGCCAGACGCTCGGAAAATCCTCTGCCATCGCGTCTCCTGTGTTCGAGACCCCGCCCGATCGCCGGGGCTCAATGAAGAAACGGAGCCCGAACCGCGTTCGTTTCGATCTCGACGTCCGGGGAGGGAATGGCCGCGGAAACACGGGCGTTTCGGCGGTCGTCCGGCAACAAGGAGGGCGACCATGAAACGCCTCGTCCCGTTCGCGGTCGTGCTCACCCTCGGGCTGGCGCCCACGCCCTCCCCGACGCCCGCGCCCGCTCCGCCGCCGGCCATGGTGGACCTGCGTTTCCTCCGGATGAAGATCTCCGCGGGCGACCTGCTCAGCGCGGAATCCATCCTCGAGGTCCACAAGGCGGAGAAAGGCGAGGACGAGGAGTACCTCCTGGGCCTCGCCTGGCTCGCGCGCGGCGCCGCCCTGATCGGCGACTGGCCAGCCGCCTCGCGGTACGCCAGAGCGGCCCGGAGCCTCGCGGTCTCGAAGCTGGGAACGCCGCCCGACTGGGAGAACGCGGGCGGCGCGCAGTACGCGCTCGGAACGGCGATCGAGGTCGAGGCCCAGGCCCTCGTCGCGGCGGGAAGGAAGGCGGAGGCGCTCCGCTTCCTGCACGAGAGCGCCCGCGCCCAGGCCAAGGCGCCTTACAACCTGCGCGCCCGGATCCAGAAGAGGCGCAACCAGATCGAGCTGGTCGGCCAGCCGGCCCCGGATTTCCGGGCCGAGGACGTCGCCGCCGGCGAATTCCACGGCCTCGCCGCGCTGGCCGGGAAGCCGGTCGTCCTCTTTCTCTGGTGGGAGTCGTGCGGGGACTGCAAGGCCCAGGCCGCGGCCCTGCGGCGGGCCGTCGAGAAGTACTCGTCCCGGGGCGTCGCCTTCGTCGCGCCGACGCGCTTCTACGGCGACGAGCACGCCGAAGAGAAGGCGAAGATCGAGAAGGCCTGGAAGGAGATCTACGCCCTGCCTGCCTCGGTCTCCGTCCCGATCAGCGACGAGGCCATGGTGCGCTACGGCGTCTCGGCCACGCCGACCTTCGTTTTCGTCGACCGCAAGGGCGTCGTTGCCGGCTACCTGCCCGTGCGCCTGACGGACGAGCGCCTCGCCGAGGCGATCGAGCCGCTGCTGCGCTAAGACGCCCCCGGAGCGCGGCCCTCCGCCGCCGTCAGCCGCGGTTTGTACAATCGCCGCCGTGACCCGGCCGGCTCGACCACCGAAAGCGACACCCGCCCGCGCTCGCCAGGAGGCCGAGCGGCGCCGCGCCGCGCTGCGCCCCGCGTGGATCGCGGCGTCCCTCGCGGCGGTGCTGGCGCTCCAGCTCTGGACGTGCCGCGGCCGCTTCGGCGTTCCGTTTCTCGACACCCGGCTCCACTACCACTACGACAACGCGGAGTTCGCCTTCGACGCGCGCTCGGGACTGCGCAACGGGGACCTGCGCTCCCAGTTCGGCGTCACACGGAACACGTACGCCCGCTGGGGGGAGCGCACGGGGCCGCCGGCGTACTACACCGACCACCCGTTTCTCGTGAAGGCCCTGTTCCAGCAGTGGGCGCGCGTCGCGGGGACGTCGGAGTGGGCGCCGCGGGCCTTCTCGCTCGGCGTCTCGTTCCTCGTCGCCGCGGGTCTGTACGCGGTTCTCCTGCTGACCACCGGGAGCCTGGCCGCGGCGCTGGGCGGCGCCGCGGTTTTCGTCAGCATCCCTCTCTTTTCTCTCTACCAGACCACGCTGAAGTTCGAGACGGACGGGATGCTCGCGAGCGTCTGGGTCTTCGCCGCCCTGGCCGCACACCTCGGATCCGGGGGCCGCCGCGGCCTCGCCGCGTACGGCATCCTCGCGGGCCTGGCCTTCCTGACCCACTGGACCTCCGCCCTCTTCGTCTGCGCCGTCGCCGCCTCTCTCGTTCCGGCCGCGCGGCGGGGCGACTCCGCCGCGCGGCGCGCCCTCGCCGCGACCGCGCTGGCCTCCGCGCTCGGCCTGGCCGCGCTCGCGGCGGCGCTGAGCTACCTCCAGGGCAGCCCGGCTGCCGCCTGGCAGGCGCTCGCCCGGTCGCTCGCGCGGAGGGCGGAGGCGGTCCCGGCCGGCGCCTGGTGGGCGCGGCAGCGGCTGTACGCCCGGATGAACTTCGGCGAGGAGCTCCCCTGGATCGTCGCGGCCCTTTCGGTCCTCCTCCTCGTCGCCTGGCTGCGTTCGCGCGGGAAGCCGGCTCGGGCCTCGCAACGGCCGGAAATGCCGGAACCGCGCCTGCTCGCCGTCTTCTTCGCCGCGACGCTGGCCGTCGCGGCCGCCTGGCTCCTCGCGTTCCGCCAGGGCAGCTTCATCCACGTCTACTGGCAATCCTGGTTCTGCCTGCCCGTCGCCGCGCTCATCGGTGCCTGCCTCGCGGCGCCGCGGACCGGCACGGCCGCCTCCGCCGCGGGACACCTCGCCTGCGTGATCCTGGTCGCGCGCCTGGCATCCGCGTCGCAGGCCTCGTACGAGGCGATGGCGGCCGACCAGCTGGGCACCGCCGAGGATGTCGCGTTCCTCAGCTCGCTGCGCGAAGACCGGTTCGCCCGGTTCGTGTTCGTGCCGATCACGGACACGCCGCTCAACCCGTGGTTCGCCGGGCCCCTCTTCGAGTACTACACGGACCGCGCCGTGGCCGTCGCCGCCGCACCCGAGGACCTGCGGCCGGGCGACAAGGCGCTGGTCCTCCGGTACCGGCAGCGCGAGGACGTGGCCACGCGGCTGGCCGCCTGGAGCCGCCAGCGCCTGGTCAACGAGAAGTGCGGCCTCCGGATCTGCGCGTACGACGTGCTCCCGCCGCAGCGGCCGTGATCCGCCGGCGTTCCGTTGCGACGTCGTATCGCACTGCGATATTCTTCGACGCCTCGTGCCCAACGACGCCCAGAGGCCTCCGGACGCTCAGCCTCCCCAGCTCGCGGACGAGACCCGCTGGTACGCGGAGCACGCCGCCCTTCTGATCAGCACGCTCAAGTGGGCGTTTCTCGGCGCCGCGTCGGGGCTCGTCGTCGGGGCCGCGACGCGGGGCTTCCTGTGGTGTCTCTCGGCGTCCGCCGCCGGGACGCGCCGGATGACGGACGGCGTCGCGCCCGTCTACTTTCTCCTGCCCGTCGCCCTCCCCCTCTGCGTCTGGCTCATCCGGCGATTCGCGCCGACCGCGAAGGGGCACGGGACCGAGGCGGTCATCGCCGCGATCCACCAGCGGTCCGGGAAGATCGACTGGAGGGTGGCTCCGGTGAAGCTGCTGGCGACGGTCCTGACGCTCGCGACGGGCGGGTCGGTCGGCAAGGAGGGCCCGTGCGCCCAGATCGGCGCCGCGCTGACGAGCCTCTTTGCCGACATCCTGCGCCTGAACGACGCGGACCGGCGCCGCCTGGTCATCTGCGGCATCAGCGCGGGGTTCGCCGCGGTCTTCGGCACCCCGGTGTCCGGAGCGCTCTTCGGCATCGAGGTCCTGTACCTCGGACGGATCGAGTACGAGGTCCTCTTTCCGTGCCTCATCTCGGGAATCGTCGCGCACCTCGCCTGCGGCGTCGCCCCTCCTTCCGCGGGGATGCACGAGAGCCTCGGCACGCTCGGCCAGACGAACCTCGTCGGGCTCGCCGTCGCCTCGGGCGCCATCTTCGGCCTGATGGCGCTCCTGCTGATCGAGACGATGCGGGCCACGGAGAAGCTCGTCCGCCGGTTCGAGGGACGGCCCTACCTCGTCGCCGCCGCCGGAGGGGTGTTCCTCGCGGCGTTCTACTCGGTGTTCGGCGATGCGTATTCGGGCCTCGGAACGGCGACGATCGAGCAGGCCCTCTCGGGCACGGCACGCCTCGCGCTCTTCGCCTTCGCGCTCAAGATCGTCGCGACGTCGGCCACGCTGGAAAGCGGCGGCAGCGGCGGCATCGTGACGCCCATCTTCTTCATCGGCGCGGCGGGCGGCGCCGCCCTGGGCCGGCTCACCGGGCTGCCCACGGGGGCCTTTGCCGCCTTCGGCTTCGTCGCCGTGCTCGCCGCGGCGGCCAACACGCCGCTCGCGGCCGCGGTGATGGGGATGGAGCTCCTGCCCGGGCCCGTGGGCGTCTACGCCGCCCTTTGCGGGGGAACGGCCTACTTGATGGTGGGGCACCGGAGCGTCTACGCGAGCCAGAAGCTCGGCTTCTCGAAGTCGGCCGGACTCGACGTGCGACTCGGCGTTCCGATCGGGGAAGCGGACCTGCGCGTCAGGCCCGGCAGCCTGACCGATCGAGCCCTTCGCGCCGGCGATTCCCTGCGGGAGCGCGCACGGCGACAACGCCCACGAAAGTGAGGGAGCGCCGAGCGGCGGGAGCGCTCCCCACAAGCCCAATCGAAACAAAGACTTAGGAACACGATCTATCGCTCGGGCGATGGACCACGGGCCTGCTCCGGAGCCCCCCGGCACCCGCAACGGGTCCCTGGCGTCACGGGCTCCGGTCGAAATTCCACTAGAATGGCCGGTCACGCCCATATCGGGCCATCCATGGATTCAATTTTGAAGGAGGAGTTAATGACCATTCGTTCTCGTTCGGCTTTCGTCGTTCTCGCTGCGTGCCTCATGCTCTCGTTCGCCGGAATCGCCGCGGCGCAGTATTCGGTCGTCGCCGTCATGCCCGACGGCACGGTCGTGTTGAAGGGACCCCAGGGCGTCCGCTCCTACGCGGTTCCCGCCGGCACCATGTTCAACGCCGACGGCAAGACCAACGTGGCGGTCGCCGACCTCAAGCCGGGAATGAGCATCAAGGGCATGGAGTCGGGCATCGCCAACTGGAAGGCCACCGACGTCATGGTCCACCAGGAGCTCAACGCCGAGGTCGTGGCCAAGGCGGGCAACTCGATGATGATCCGCGGCTCCAAGGGCGTGGAGAAGTACGAGTGGAAGGACGCCAGCGACATCACGATCGTCAAGGACGGCAAGGTGGTCGACGCCTCGGCCATCAACGTCGGCGACCGCATCACGGGCATGGTGGTTCAGAAGGCTGCTCCGAGCGCGAAGGCGGCTGCGGCGGCTCCGGCCCCGGCGGCCGACACGTCGGCTGCGGATGCGGCCAAGAAGGCGGCGGCCGACAAGGCGGCGGCCGACGCGGCGGCCAAGAAGGCGGCTGCGGACAAGGCGGCGGCTGACAAGGCGGCTGCGGCAGCGGCGAAGAAGGAAGCGGCCGACAAGGCGGCCGCCGACAAGGCGGCTGCGGACAAGGCGGCGGCCGACGCGGCGGCCAAGGCGGCGGCCGGCTCCAAGAAGAAGCTCCCCAAGACCGCCAGCGAGCTCCCGATGATCGGGCTGGTCGGCGTTCTCGCGCTGGCGGCTGGCGCCGGTCTCACGATCACGCGCAAGTCCCGTTCCGCGAAGTAGTTTCGGCTTTCTCGTCTTCCGCTGCGCCCGCCTTCGTGGCGGGCGCAGCTCTTTGAAGCGGGCCTCGCTCGCTTCGTGATAGAACTCGACGACCTCAACGATCGAACAAGGAGCGACACTCGATGAAGAAGAACTGGATCTGGGTCCTCGTCCTCTCGGTGGGTCTCGTGACGGCGTGCCAGAAGGCTTCCGAGAAGGCCAGCGACGCCGGCGCGGCGGCCGCGGACGCGGCCAAGGATGCCGGCAAGGCGGCCGCCGATGCGGGCGCCAAGGCGGCCGATGCCGTCAAGGACGCGGGTGCGGCGACCGCGGACGCGGCCAAGGATGCGGGCGCCAAAGCGGCCGACGCCGCCAAGGACGCCGGACAGGCGGTCGGAGACGCCGCGAAGGACGCGGGCAAGGCAGCCGCGGACGCCGGACAGGCGACGGCCGACGCCGCGAAAAAGGCGGCCGACGACGTCAAGAAGGCGATCACCCCCAAGAACTGACTTTCTCCTTCTTCTTGCAGTTCCGCCGGGCTCGCTGCCCGGCGGTTTTTTTTTCTGCCCGGGCCCGGCCCGGGCCGGCGCCGCGCTACTCTTGCGCCGCATGCCGCGCACCAAGATCGTCTGCACGATCGGGCCTGCCTCGCGCGCCCCCGAAGCGCTCGAGCGCCTCGCCGCGGCCGGCATGGACGTCGCCCGGCTGAACTTTTCCCATGGGACGCGCGAGGAGCACGCCGCCGCCATCGCTGCGCTGCGCCGGATCGCGGGGCAGGCCCGGCGTCCGATCGCGATCCTCCAGGACCTCTCGGGCATCAAGATCCGCATCGGCGATCTCGCCGAAGGGCCGGTGCGGCTGGAACCGGGCGCGGCGTTCACGCTGACCACGCGCCTCGTGCCGGGCGGCGCGCGCGAGGCGTCGGTGAGCTACCCGGACCTGCCCCGGAGCGTGCGGCCGGGCGACCGGCTGCTGTTGTGCGACGGCGACATCGAGCTCCAGGCCGACGCGGTGGGGCCCGAGGACATCCGCTGCCGCGTCGTGTCCGGGGGAACGCTGTCTTCCCACAAGGGAATCAGCCTGCCGAGCGGGTCGATCGCCGCGCCCGGACTGACGGACAAGGACCGGGAGGACCTCGCGTTCGGGATCGCGCAGGGCGTCGACTACGTGGCCCTCTCGTTCGTCCGTTCGGCGGACGACGTCCGCCGGGCCCGGTCCTTCATGGCCGAGCGCGGCGCGTCGATCCCGATCGTCGCGAAGATCGAGAAGCACGAGGCCATCGCGGACATCGACGCCATCCTCGCGGAAGCGGACGGTCTCATGGTCGCCCGCGGCGATCTCGGAGTGGAGACCCCTCTCGAACACGTCCCGCTCCTCCAGAAGATGCTGATCGAAAAGGCCAACCGGGCCGGCAAGCCCGTGATCACCGCGACGCAGATGCTGCTCTCGATGGTGGACAACCCGAGGCCGACGCGCGCGGAGGTCGGCGACGTCGCCAACGCGATCCTCGACGGCACCGACGCCGTCATGCTTTCGGAGGAAACGGCGTCCGGCCGCCACCCGATCGAGGCCGTCCTCACGATGCGGCGGATCGCGGAGGACACCGAGGCGGCCTTCCCCTTCGAGCGGTGGATGCGCCGCTTCGAGGACAACAGCCTCCAGGGCCTGCCCGAGGCCGTCGCGGGCGCCGCCTGCGAGCTCGCCGAGCACGTCGGCGCCTCGGTCATCGTGGCCTGGACCGAGTCGGGAGAGACGGCCCGGCTCGTGGCGAAGCACCGTCCCCGCAGCCCGATCCTGGCCCTTTCGTCGGTCCCCGCGACGGCACGGCGGCTGGCGCTCGTCTGGGGCGTCCTCCCGGCGCTCGCCGAAGCCGGCTCGAGCACCGACGCGATGATGGACGCGGCCATGACGCTCGCGGCGCGGGCCGGCCTCCTGCGCTCCGGCGAGAAGGCGGTCATCACCGCCGGCGTTCCGATGGGAGTGGCGGGCAGCACGAACCTCATCAAGGCCGCCGTCGCGCCGTGACCCGGCCGCCCGCGCCCCGACGCCGCCGCAGCAAGACGCACAACCTCGTCTACGCGGGGATCTTCTTCGTCGTGGGCGTGATCGGGGTGCTCGTCCCGATCATGCCCCAGGTCCCCTTCTTCGTCATGAGCGCCCTCTTCCTCTCGCTCGTGTTCCCAAAGGTGCGCCGGCGCCTGCGGCGCTGGCGGCAGAGGTACCCGAAGCTCGACGCGAGCTACAGGAAGTGGCGGGGAAAATCGCGGAAGAAGAGACAGAACGCCATCCGCGCCCACCGCAATGGCTCGCATCGGGAGAGGTCTTCACCTAGCGGCTCCTGAGGTCGAACGAGCCGTCGCCTTCGCCACGCGGGATCCCTCGGCCGCAGCCGACGCGGCGGCGTAAAGCCAGACTCTCGACGGAACGGGAACCTCCCGGCACGGCCCCCCTCACCCAAACCCTCTCCCCCCTCCGGGGGGCGAGGGGGTTCACTTGGCGAGGGCCTTCTTGGCGGCTTCTCTCGGAGTCGCCCTCACATTGGTTCCAAGCCGCCTTTTCCCATCCGCTCGCGGCGCGGGAAGTCTCCCGACCGAAGGGAGGGAGGAGGCCCGCGCCGCGGGAGCCGGAGCGGAGAGGAAGGATCAGGCGAACGGTCGAGCCCGCATCCGGGCGAGCCGTTCGCCGGTGCGCCCGGCTCGAGCCGAACCAGGTCGAGACGCCGGGTGCGGAGGGCGCAGATCCTGGAACGAAGCGGAGGCGACGGCTAGTCCATCTGTCGCCGCAACACGGTCGGAATGTCGAAGTCGTCCCGCGACGACGCGTTCGGGCCGAACCCGCCGGAGTCGTCTCCGCGCAGGAACGGCGGGCGGAGGGTCTTGCTGGCGACGGTCAGGGGCTTCGGTTCCTCCTCGATCTCCGCGAGGTCCCGCTCGAGGCGGTCGAAGCCGGTCGCGATGACCGTGACCTTGACGTTGCCCGCCATCTTCTCGTCGTGGACGCAGCCGAAGAGGATCTCGGCTTCCGGGTCGGCGGCCTGCTGGATGATCTGCGCCGCCTCGGTCACCTCGAAGAGCGTCAGGTCCGCGCCGCCCGTGATGTTGATCAGGACCCCGCGGGCGCCCTCGATCGAGGCGTCTTCGAGCAGCGGCGACGAGATCGCGGCCTGCGCGGCGTGGATCGCGCGGTTCTCGCCGTCGGCGATGGCGGTGCCCATGAGGGCGCGGCCCATGTCCGACATGATCTTGCGGACGTCGGCGAAGTCGAGGTTGATCTCGCCGGGGCAGTTGATCAGGTCCGAAATCCCCTGGATGGCCTGCCGGAGCACGTCGTCGGCGATCTTGAACGAGTCGTTCAGGGGCGTGTTGCGCTCGACGAACGCCAGCAGCCTCTGGTTCGGGATGGTGATGAGGGTGTCGACGTGGTCGCGCAGCTCGCGCGAGGCCCGCTCGGCCTGCCGCATGCGCTTCTTGCCCTCGAACTCGAAGGGCTTGGTGACGACGGCGACGGCCAGAGCCCCCGCCTCCGCCGCGAGCTTGGCGATGATCGGGCCCGCGCCCGAGCCGGTCCCGCCGCCGAGGCCCATCGCGAGGAAGATCATGTCGGCGCCGGCCACGGCCGCGGCCAGCTTCTCCTGGTCCTCGAGGGCGGCGTTGCGGCCGACGTCGGGATCCGCGCCGGCGCCGAGGCCCTTGGTGAGCCGCGAGCCGATCTGGAGCTTGTTCGGGGCGGCGCACTTGCGCAGCGCCTGGAGGTCCGTGTTGCACGCGAAGTACTCGACGCCCTTGACCCCCGCCGAGATCATGCGGTTGACGGCGTTGGACCCGCCGCCGCCGACACCGATCACGCGGATCGTGGCCGGAGAGGCGTCGCCGCCTTCCAGCTCGATGGAGAGCTTCGAGCTCTCGTCATCCATAAACTCGATCATGGGTCCTTCCCTCCGTCGCCGTACTTTTCTGGTCGTCATCAAAAGAAGTCCCGAATGAACCGGGAGACCGAGTTGGCCGCGTGAAAGAACGCCCGCGCCCTGCGCCGGGCCGGCTTGTAGCGGTGACCGTACAACAGAAGGCCGGTCGCTGTCGCCCACTCCGGCCGGGAGACGACGTCCACCAGCCCGCCCACGCCCGACGGCACGCCGCGCCGGACGGGTCCGTCGAAGATCCCCTCGGCGATCTCGACCACGCCCTCGAGCTCCGAGCCGCCGCCCGTCAGCACGACGCCCGACCGGATCTCCTTGTCGAGCCCGAGCCTCTGGATGTCCTCGTGGATCAGGCCGAGAAGCTCCTCGGCGCGGGGCTGCAGGATGTCGGCCAGCGTCGTGCGGGGGCAGAGCTTCGGGGCGCGGCCTCCCACCATGGGGACCTCGACCATCTCGTCCTCGGACACCGCGGACCGCAGGGCGCACCCGTACTTCTTCTTGAGCCGCTCGGCGTCGGTGATCGGGGCCCTCAGGACGACCGCCAGGTCGTTGGTGAAGTGGTCGCCCCCGATCGGGATGACCGCCGTGTGGAGGATCGTGCCCTTCTGGTAGACCGCGACCTCGGTGGTGCCGCCGCCGATGTCCACCAGGCAGATGCCGAGCTCCTTCTCGTCCGGCGTCAGGACGGCCTCCGCCGCCGCGAACTGCTCCAGGACGAGCTGGACGACCTCGATGCCCGCCTTGTTCATGCAGGTCACGATGTTCTGCGTGACCGCCACCGGGGCCGTCACGACGTGGACGTCCACCTCGAGCCGGCTCCCGACCATCCCGAGCGGGTCCGCGACGCCGTCCTGGCCGTCCACCGCGAAATCACGGGGGACGACGTGCACAACTTCATGATCCTGAGGGATTTGCACGCCGCGGGCCGCGTCGATGACCCTCGCGACGTCCTCTTTCGTGATCTCCCGGTCCTTGCCGGCCACCGCGACGACGCCCCGGCTGTTGAAGGACCGGACGTGGGAGCCCGAGATCCCCACCCAGGAGCGGGAGATCTGGACGCCGGCCATGATCTCGGCCTCTTCCGCGGCCCGCTTGATCGCCTCGATCGTGGCGTCCACGTTGATGATGTTGCCCTTGCGGGTGCCCCGGTTCGCCGAGGAGCCCTTGCCGATGACGTCGAGCGCGCCCGAGGCGTTCTGCTCGCCGATCAGGACACAGATCTTCGACGTGCCGATGTCGCAGGCGACGAGAAAGTTTTCAGGCTTGGCCATGAGAATCCCGTACGCAGGAGGCGGGAGGCAGGAGGCAGGAAGCCGAGGTCGAAAGGGCCCACCCGTCTCCTGCCACCTGCATCCTGCCTGCTGACATCAGAGACGATTCCCTGCGCCGTAGGCGCCAACGAGAATGATGCGATCGGCAAAACGAAGATCGATGGCCCGCGCCTCCCACCCGCGATTCTCCACGAAACCTCGCGCCTCGAGCAGCGCGCGAATCTTTGCCGGCGCGTCCGTGCGCAGCACGCGAACCGGCTTTCGAAAGATCGCGTCCATCATACCGAATCCGCCGTCGGGGAGCGAGGCGATTTCCGAGAGCGCCGCGACGTAATCGGGCCGCGCGGCGCGCAGATCCGCGATCAGCCCGACGGCCTCGGGCAGCAGGCGCCGCTCCCCCGTGATGATCACGTACTCCGTGCGGTCGCGCCTCGGATCGTACGGCGCGATCAGGTTGCCTTCGGCGCCGACCCACCAGAACCCGGTGTCGTCCCTGTAGAGCGCGACCGCGCGCCGTTCGGTGATCCGGACCGACAAGCCGTCCGGGAATCGCTTCGAGAGCGTGACGCGTTCGATCCACGGGTGGCCCGACAGACGCACCGCGAGCGGAGCGAGGTCGAGCGCGACGAGGTTCCGCCCCGTCCATTCGCCGGCGACCGCGAGGACCTCCTCGGTGCGGGCGCGCTCGTTCCCGCTCACGTCGAACCGCCGCAGCGCGAAGCGCGGCCCCGAGACGAACCGGACGAGGCCGACCCCCGCGGCGAGCACGGCCAGGCCGAGCAGCGCGTAGCGCAGGGCGGGGGGCTTCTTCCCGCGCCGGGGGACGACTCCCCCGCGGCGCAGGAACGGGGCTTCCTTCTTATCAACGGCGGCCACGCTTCAGGTACTCCTCCCCGAACTTCACCACGTCCCCGGCCCCGAGCGTCAGCAGGAGGTCTCCGGGAACGAGCGTCCGCTCGAGATGTTCGACAACACTTTTCTTTTCTTGAACATAGCTGACCAGCTTGCCCCCCGCCCGGCGAGCCGCCTCGGCCACGATCTCCCCGGTGACGCCCGGAATCGGCTTCTCCCGCGACGGGTACACGTCCATGACGATCGTCACGTCCGCGGCCGCCAGCGCCCGGCCGAACTCGTCGGTGAAGTCCCTCGTCCGAGAGAAGAGGTGGGGCTGGAACAGCGCCACGAGCCGGCGGTCGGGGTAGACCTGGCGCGCCGCGGCCAGGGTCGCGCGGATCTCCGTCGGGTGGTGGGCGTAGTCGTCGACGACGAGCGCCCCGTCGCGCTCGCCCTTCGACTCGAACCTCCGGACGACGCCGGTGAAGGCGGCCAGCGCCCGAGCGGTCGTCTCGAACGGGATGAGCAGCTCCCGCCCCGCCGCGATCGCCGCCAGCGCGTTGAGAACGTTGTGGCGCCCGGGCAGCCGAAGGCTCACGGACCCGAGCCGTCCCTGGTCGGCGTCCCAGACGTCGAAGGTCGTCGAGGCCGCCTCGAGCCGGACGCTTCGGGCCGAGAGGCGCGCGTCGGGCGACTCGCCGTACGTGACGACGCGGCGCTTGATCCGGGGCAGGATCTGGCGCACGCCCGGATCGTCGGCGCACGCCACGACCGCGCCGAAGAAGGGGACGCGGTTGGCGAAGGCGACGAACGCGTCGTGGATGTCGGACAGGTCGCGGTACGTGTCGAGGTGGTCGGCCTCGACGTTGGTGATGACCGCCACGACGGGGGTGAGCTCGAGGAAGGACCGGTCGTACTCGTCCGCCTCGGCCACCAGGTACTCGCCCTTTCCGAGCCGGGCGTTGGTCCCGAGGATGTGGACCTGTCCGCCGACGACGATGGTCGGGTCGAACCCGGCCTCCGTCAGGACCATCCCGGTCAGCGAGGTCGTGGTCGTCTTGCCGTGCGTTCCGGCGACCGCCACGCCCTGCTTGAGGCGCATGATCTCGCCGAGCATCTCCGCGCGGCGGATCACGGGGATCCCCTTCGCGCGCGCGGCGGCGACCTCCGGGTTGGACTCGGCCACGGCCGACGAGATGACGACGAGGTCGGCGTTCTCCACGTGGGCCGCGTCGTGCCCCGCGGCGATCCTCGCGCCCAGCCGCTCCAGCCGGGCGGTGACCTCCGAGCGGGCGAGGTCGCAGCCGGAGATCTCGAGCGGCGTGGCCTGGATCAGGATCTCGGCGATGCCGCTCATCCCGACGCCCCCCGCGCCCACGAAGTGGATGCGCCGCAGCCGGAGGAACCTCACCGCCTCGCCTCGGCGTCGAAGAGAAGCTGGGCGAGGTCGCGCGCCGCGTCCGGGCGGGCCAGGGCCCGGGCCTTCTGCCCCATCCCGACCAGGCGCTCGCGGTCCCGGAAGAGCTCGTGGATGGTGCCGGCGAGGCTCTCCGCCGTGAAGTCCTTCTCGGCGATCACCACGGCCGCGCCCGCCTTCTCGAGGGCCCTGGCGTTCTCGAGCTGGTGGCCGGCGGCCGCCGCGCCGAACGGCACCAGGATCGACGGGCGTCCCGCGGCGGCGAGCTCCGCCACCGTCAGCGCGCCCGAACGGGACACGACCAGGTCCGCCGCAGCCATCTGCTCCCACAGGCGCGTCAGGAAGGGCTCGAGCCGCCATCCCGCGGGCATCCGCGGGTAGCGCTGCCGGGTCCCGGCCAGATCCTTGTCGCCCGTCTGGTGGACGACCTCGATCGCCGACTTCTCGAGCAGGACGGCGGCGCGCGCCATGGCCCGGTTGATGATCCGGGACCCCTGGCTGCCGCCGAACACGAGCAGGCGACGCGCGGTCGCGTTCGGGTCGAGCGGCGGCGCGGCGAAGAACTCCCGCCGCACGGGCGTGCCCGTCACGACGCCGGCCCGGCGCAGGTGCGCGTTGGCCGCGGCGAGGCCGACGGCGGTCCGGGTCGCGAAGCGGTTGAGGAACCGGTTGGCGACGCCGGGCCTCGCGTTGGACTCGTGGATCAGCGTCGGAACGCCGAGGGACCGGGCCGCCATCAGCACGGGAACGGTGACGTAGCCTCCCACGCCCACGACCGCCCGCGCGCGGTGCTTCTTGAGGAGGGACCGCGCCTCGAGGAATCCCCTCGGCAGGCGGGCGAGGGAACCCATCTGCTTCGTCCAGGTCTTTCCCACGAACCCGGACGCGTCCACGAGCTCGAGGGGATAGCCCGCCGCCGGGACGATCTTCGTCTCGAGCCCCTGCGCCGTCCCGACGAACACGACCTCGGCGCCGGGCTTGCGCGCGCGGATCTCGTCCGCCAGCGCGATGCCCGGAATGATGTGGCCGCCCGTGCCCCCCGCCGCGATCACGTACGCCCCCAGGTCGCTCGTCATCCGCGTTCCGGGACCTCGTGCTGCGAGATGTTGAGGATGAGGCCGCCGGCGATCCACGAGGCGATGAGCGAAGAGCCGCCGTACGACATGAACGGCAGGGGGATGCCCTTGGTCGGGACGAGCGCCAGCACCACCGAGAGGTTGATCGCCGCCTGGACGACGATCATCGCGGTCGCGCCGGCCGCGAGGAAACCGGCGAAGGCGTCCGGCGCGCGCCGGGCGGCGCGCAGGCCGCGCCACGCCACGATCCCGAAGCAGGCCACGATGCCGAGGGCGCCCACGAACCCGAGCTCCTCGCCGACGATCGCGAAGATGAAGTCCGTGTGGGGAAACGGCAGGAAGAAAAGCTTCTGGCGGCTGCCGCCGAGGCCGTTGCCGAACCACCCGCCGGCCCCGACCGCGATCAGCGACTGGATCGCCTGGAACCCGCGGCCGAGCGGATCGGCCTCGGGGTGGAGGAACGCCAGAATCCGCGCCCGGCGGTAGTCGGCCGAGAGCAGCAGCGCCGCGAGGACCGGGATCATCGCGAGCGCGCCGAAGCCGAACCACCGCGCCCGCGCTCCCGCCAGCCACAGCAGCACCGCGCACAGCATGACGTAGCACACGGCCGTCCCGAGGTCCGGCTGGAGGACCACGACGCCCGCCGCTACGCCCGCGAAGACCACCGACGGCAGGAGGGCCCGCTCCGGATCGCCCGCCTTCTCGCTCTTGCGCGCGAGCTGGTGGGCCAGAAGGAGGACCAGGGCGACCTTGAGCAGCTCCGCGGGCTGCAGCATCGTCACGCCGAGGGGGATCCAGCGCCGCGCCCCGTTGATCGGGGGCAGGAAGAGCGCGAAGACGGCCAGGGCCAGCGTGAGGCCGTAGGCGCCGTAGACGATCCAGGGCTTGGCGAAGATCCGGTAGTCGGTGCGGTACACCGCGAAGGCCGCGATCCCGCCGAGGATCAGGGCGAGGATCTGCTTGACGAGGTAGCGGTACGGGTTGCCCGACATCTCGCCCGAGGAGACGGCCGACGCGCTGTAGATCATGACGCAGCCGAAGAGCGACAGCGCGACGAGCGTGACGAAAAGGATCTTGTCCGAGGCGAGCTTACGAGCCATGGTGTTCTCCCGCGGCCTGGCGAGCGAGCGCGGCGAAGTGGCGGCCGCGCTCCTCGAAGTTGCGATACTGGTCGAACGACGCGCAGGCGGGCGACAGCAGGACCGTGTCTCCCGGCCGCGCGAGGCGCGCCGCGCGCGCCACGGCCCCATCCATGGTCCCGCACCGCTCGATCGGCGCCGCGCCGTCCAGGGCCTTCTCGATCACCGGGGCGGCCTCGCCGATCGTCAGCACGGCGCGGGCGACGGCGGCGACGAGCGGCCGGAGCGCGGCGAAGTCGCCGTGCTTGTCCCGACCGCCCAGAAGGAGCACGACGCTGCCGGGCGCGTGGCCCTCGAGCGACTTCGCGGTCGCGTCGACGTTCGTGCCCTTGGAATCGTCCACCCAGCGGACGCCCCCCGCCTCGGCGACGAGCTCGGTGCGGTGCGGGAGCCCCTCGAACCGCGTCAGGGCGTCCACGATCGCCGCCGGCGGCGCGGCCAGGCATTCCGCCGCGGCCAGCGCGGCCAGCGCGTTCTCGAGGTTGTGGGCGCCGGGCAGGGCGAGCGCCGCCGCCGCCACGACCTCGTGCCGCGGCGCCGCCACGTCGCAGACGAGCGCGCCCGCCTCGACCCAGGCCGCCGCCTCCGCGCCCCCGGGGCGACCGCGGCGCGAGAAGGGAACGCGCCGCGCCGCCGTCGCCACCGCGCGGGACGGCGCGTCGTCGGCGTTCACGACCGCGAAGTCGCCGGGCCCCTGGCGCGCGAAGAGCCGCGCCTTGGCCGCGGCGTAGTCGGCGAATCCGGCGTACCGGTCGAGGTGGTCGGGCGTGATGTTCGTGAGCACCGCGACGTGCGGGTGGAAGAGCTCGATGGCCTCGAGCTGAAACGACGAGACCTCGCACACGAAGTCGCGCGGCCCCTGCTCGGCCAGAAACGCCGAGAGCGGCGCGCCGATGTTGCCGGCGAGGACCGCCCGGCGGCCCGCGCGCTTCAGGATCTCGGCGATCCAGGTCGTCGTCGTGGACTTGCCGTTGGTGCCGGTGACCGCCACCCAGCGGTGCCGCCCCGGCGCCTCGGCTTCGGCGATGCGCCACGCGACCTCGATCTCGGAGAGGACCGGAATGCCCCTCTCCCGCGCCCCGCGCACGGCGGGCGCATCGAGGGGCACGCCGGGCGAAACGGCGAGCCACTGCGCGCCCGCGAGGAACTCGGGGGGCAGCCCGCCGAAGAAGAACCGGACGCCGCGGGAACGGAGCGCGTCGAGTCCGTCGAAGTCGGACTCGGCCCGGTCGTCGCCCACGGTCACTTCCACGCCTCGCGCGACGAGCGCGTCGGAGAGCGCGCGGCCGCTCCGGGCAAACCCGAGGACGGCGATCCTTTTCGGCAGCGTCGGAATCCCTGCCTCCTGCCTCCTGCCTCCCGCCTCCTGATTCATCGCAGCTTCAGGGTCGAGAGCCCGATCACCGCGAACAGGATCGCGAGGATCCAGAAGCGGATGATGACCCGGGACTCGGCCCACCCCAGGAGCTCGAAGTGGTGGTGCAGCGGCGCCATCTTGAAGACGCGGCGCCCGGTCGTCTTGAACGAGGCCACCTGGATGATCACCGACATCGCCTCGAGCACGAAGAGGCCGCCGACGATCGCCAGGAGGACTTCCTGCTTGGTCATCACGGCGACCGCGGCGATCGCCGCTCCGAGGGGAAGCGCCCCCACGTCGCCCATGAACACGTCGGCGGGATGGCAGTTGAACCAGAGGAACCCGAGCGAGGCGCCGACGAGCGCGCCGCAGAAGACCGCGAGCTCGCCCGACTGCGGAATGAACGGGATCTGCAGGTAGCGGGCGGTGACCGCGTTCCCGGTGACGTAGGCGAGGACGGCGTAGGTCCCGGCCGCGATCCCGACGGCCCCGATCGCGAGCCCGTCGAGGCCGTCGGTCAGGTTGACCGCGTTCGACGAACCCACCACCACGAGCGCGACGAACGGAATGTAGAGGATGCCCATGGGAATCAGGAGCCTCTTGAGGAACGGGAACGTGATGACCGTCGAGAAGGCTCCGTGGCTCGCCCACTCGGTGATCGCCCAGGCGACGCCGAGGGCCACCAGGAACTGAGGCACGAGCTTGCCCCGGCCCGTCAGTCCGAGGCTGCGCCTCTTGGCCACCTTCGTCCAGTCGTCCGCGAACCCGACCGCCCCCACGCCGGCCAGCGTCGCCAGGGCGATCCAGACGAAGCGGTTCGACAGGTCCATCCACAACAGTGTCGCCGACACGACCGCGAGCAGGATCAGCAGCCCGCCCATCGTCGGCGTCCCCGCCTTGGCCAGGTGCGACTTCGGCCCCTCCTCGCGGATCGACTGGCCGATCTGCGCGCGCCGCAGCCAGCGAATCATCGCCGGGCCGAGAACGAGCGCGACGACGAGCGCGGTCACGGCGGACATGGCCGTCCGGAGGGTGATGTACCGGAAGACGTTGAGCGCCGGGAAGCGGCCGGCCAGCGGAAACAGGAGCCAGTAGAGCATCTAGCCCTTCCCCGCCAGGGCCGCGACCGCGCGCTCGAGCCCCATCGCCCGCGACCCCTTGAAGAGCGCGACGTCTCCGGCCGCGAGGAGCCCGGCGAGCATCTCCGCGGCCTCCTCGGCCGACGCGGCCTGCCGGACCGCGCCTGCCGGCAATCCCGCGCCCACGGCGCCCTCGCCGAGGATCCGCGCACGCGGCCCGACGCAGACGAGCAGATCCGCCCGTCCCGGGACGGCCGCGCCCGTCTCCCGGTGCCAGCGCTCCTCGTCCGGGCCGAGCTCGAGCATGTCCCCGAGGACGGCGATGCGGCGCCCGGCCGGCAGGGACGCGAGCGTCTCGAGCGCCGCGCGCATCGAGGAGGGGTTCGCGTTGTAGGCGTCGTCGAGCAGAAGCGCGCCCGAGGCGTGCCGCACGAGCTCGCCGCGGTGGGCCGCCGGGCGCAGCGTGCCCGACGCCGCCGCGCACTCCGCGGCCGGGACGCCCACGGCGTAGCCGATCGCGGCCGCGGCGAGAAAGTTCGCGACCTGGTGCGGACCGGCGACCGGGAGGTGGACCGCGGCCTCCCCTTCCGGCGTCGCCAGGCGAAAGCGGCTGCCGCCGGGCTCCGCGACGACGTCGCGCGCGGTGACGTCGGCCGCCGCGGCGCGCCCGAACCGGACGACCCGGCCCCGGTGCCTCGCCGCGATCGCCTCGACGCGCGGGTCGTCCGCGTTGGCCACGAAGGTCCCGCCGGGCTTCAACCCCTCGAGGACTTCGGCCTTGCCCTCGGCGATCGCGTCGAGCGACGCGAAGAACTGCAGGTGCGCGGCGGCCACCAGGAGGATCGCCGCGACCTCGGGCTCGAAGGCCCGGGAGAGCCTCGAGAGGTCTCCGGGCTCCGAGAGCCCCATCTCCCCGACCATCCATTCCGGGTTGCGCGGCAGGTTCACGACCGACATCGGAAAGCCGATCTGGCTGTTCTGGTTCCCGGGGGTCTTCTCGACGGCGAAGCGCCTCGCGAGGATCGCGGCCGTGAAGTCCTTCGTCGTCGTCTTGCCGGCCGAGCCCGTGATCGCGGCCAGGCGAAACCCCATCTTCCGCTTCGCCGCCGCCCCGAGGCGGCCGAGCGCTTCGACGGGGGCCGGCACGAGGACGGCGGGAAAGTCCGCGGGAAGGTCCGCGGGACGCCGCTCGCCGAGCAGCGCGCCGGCCCCCCGCGCGGCCGCGTCGCGCGCGAAGTCGTGGCCGTCCACGCGCGCTCCGCGGATCGCCACGAAGAGGTCGCCCGGGCGGACGTTCCGCGAGTCCACGGCGACGCCCGACAGCGCGGCGGCGCCCCGGGCGGGGGCCCCGGCGGCCGAGGCCACGTCGGCCAGCGTGAAGTTCACGAGCGCCCCGCGAACTCGGCCGCGACCCTGCGGTCGTCGAACGGGAGCTCGGCCGCGCCGACGACCTGGGTCGTCTCGTGGCCCTTTCCGGCGATGACGACGACGGTGCCCGGGTTGGCGAGCTCGATCGCCTGCCGGATGGCCTCGCGGCGGTCGGAGATCTTGAGGTACTTCGTCGCGCCGGACGCGACGAGGCCGGCCTCGACTTCCTTCAGGATGGCGTCCGGATCCTCGGAGCGCGGGTTGTCCGAGGTCGCGATCGCGATGTCCGCCATCCGCCCCGCGATCTCCCCCATCGGAGCGCGCTTGCCGCGGTCGCGGTCGCCGCCGCACCCGAACACGAGGAGGATCTTCTTGTCGGTCAGCTCGCGCACCGCCTGGAGGAGCCGCTCGAGCGCGTCGGGCGTGTGCGCGTAGTCCACGAGGATCCGGTAGGACTGGCCGGCCTCCACGCGCTCGAGGCGTCCGGGGACGGCGGCGACGCTCCCGATGGCCGCCGCGACGTCGGCGGCGCCGATGCCGAGGCACAGGCCCGCCGTCGCGGCCCCGGCGAGGTTGGCGACCTGGAAGCGGCCGAGCAGCGGCGAGGCGATCGCGACGCGGCCGCCCGGGAACACGAGATCGAACGCGACGCCGGAGAGATCGCACCGGGCGCCCTCGGCGCGGAACTCCGCCTCGCCCCCCGCCGCCGAGAAGCTCGCCAGCGGCGCCGCGGCCTCGGCGAGCAGGCGCCGGCCGTAGGGATCGTCGGCGTTCACGACGCCGCAGGCCCCGGGCTTGCGCAGGTCGAAGAGGTGCTTCTTGGCCTGGTAGTACGCCTCCATGTCGCCGTGGAAGTCGAGGTGATCGCGGGTCAGGTTCGTGAAGACCACGACGTCGAACCGGCAGCCCTCGACGCGGTCGAGGGACAGCGCATGCGACGACACCTCGAGCGCCGCGGCCCGCGCGCCGTCGGCGAGCATCTCGGCGAGGAGGGCCTGGATCACGGGCGCCTCCGGCGTCGTCCGGTCGGCCTCGAGCGCCCGGCGCGGCGTCCGGTAACCGATGGTCCCGAGAAACCCGGCCTTGCCGTAGCGGCGCGCCAGGATGGCCTCGAGCAGCGTCGTGGTGGAGGTCTTTCCGTTGGTGCCCGTCACGCCCGCGAGCACGAGCTTCTCGGCGGGATCCCCGTTCAACCGCGCGGCAACGAGCGCGAGGGCGCGGCGCGGCTCGGCGACCGCGATCCAGGGCACGGCCAGGTCCGCCGGGGACGGCCGGTCCGAGAGGACCGCCACGGCGCCGCGCCGGACGGCGTCGGCCGCGTAGGCCAGGCCGTCGGACTTCACGCCGCGGATCGCGACGAAGAGGTCACCGGGACGGACGCTGCGGGAATCGCTCGTGACCCGCGCGACCTCGACGTCTCGCGCGGCGGGGAGAATCTCGGCGCCCGGAAGGACGGCGGCGAGCTCCATCAGCTTCACGGGGCCGACGGAGGCGGTGCCGTCTCCTCCGCGCGGCGCCCGCCGGCCCGGGAAGGCGCCGCCGCGTTGTCGGCGAGGAAGAGGGTGTGCACGGAGCCCGGCCGGATGGGCGCGCCGGCCGGAGGGTCCTGGGCGACGACGAAACCGGTTCCCTGGAGGCGCGCGAGGACGCCCAGGCGCGCGAAAACCGCCAGGGCCTGCTGTGCCGACATCCCGATCGCGCTCGGCATGCGGTCGTCCGGCTCGGCGTCCGCGCCGCGCCGCGCGACCGGCACCACGCCGGAGGAATACGAAGGCGTGCGCGGCGCCGCCTCGGCGAGGACGCCGGACGGCACGCGCTGCTCGCGCGGCGCCACCCGCAGGATCCCGAGCGCCTGCGACATCACGCGCGCGAAGAGGGGCGCCGCGACGTCCGCGGCGTAGTACTTGCCCTGGGGCTCCTCGAGCACGACGACGGCCACGCAGCGGGGCGCGTCGGCCGGCGCGAAGCCGACGAAGTTCGGCACGTGGCGTCCGGCCTGGTAGCCGCCGACCCCGGCCTTCTGGGCCGTTCCCGTCTTGCCGGCGACGACGAAGCCGGGAATGGCGGCCTTGCCCGAGTTGCCGCGCTCGACGACGCCCACCATGATCCGGCCGAGGGAGCGGGCGGTCGCCTCCGAGATGACGCGCACGGGCTCGGCGGCCGGGACGGTCCGGACCGCGCCGCCCGGCTCGACGATCTTCGTCACGACGTGCGGCTGAACGAGCCGGCCCCCGTTGGCGATGACCGCCGCGATCCGCGCCAGCTGGAGGGCGTTGAGGGAGACCTCCTGGCCCATCGAGATCTCGGCGTTCGAGAGCGCCGACCAGCGCGACAGGGGCCGGAAGATCCCGGAGTTCTCCCCCGGCAGGTCCACGCCGGTGGCCTGGCCGACGCCGAAGGACCGGGCGCCGTCGTACAGCCTCTTGGCGCCGAGCCGCATGCCGACGCGGATGATGCCGATGTTCGACGAGTGCTCGAGCACGCCGGCGAGCGTGAGGGCGCCGTACCGGTGGTGGTCCGCCTCCTGGATCGTCGTGTTCGCCACCCGGATCGTGCCGTCGCCCGTGTCGATGATCTCGTCGAGGGAGACGAGCCCCTCGTCCACGGCGAGCGCGCCCGTGACGATCTTGAACGTCGAGCCCGGCTCGTACGTGTCCGCGAGGGCGTGGTTGCGCCGCGCCTCCGGCGAGTAGTGCCCGAAGTCGTTGGGATCGAAGTCCGGCCACGACGCCATGGCCAGGATCTCCCCGTTCCACGGGTCGAGCACGACGACGCTGCCGGTCTTCGCGCGGTGCTCGAGCATCGCCGCGGCGAGCTCGTGCTCGGCCGCGAACTGCACGCCCGAATCGAGCGAGAGGACGAGCGACGCTCCCTCCTCGGCCGGCCGGCTGCTGGCGGTCTCGGATTCTCCGTAGCGGCTGCGCCGCGCGTCGGTCAGGGCGACGATCTCGCCCGGCTTGCCGCGGATCGCCTTGTCGTAGAGGTGCTCGAGGCCGGCCAGTCCCGCGTCGTCCGTGCCGACGAAGCCGAGCACCGACGCGGCGAGGTGCCCCTTCGGGTACGAGCGGCGCGGCTCCGTGACGAGGTGGATGCCGGCGAGCTTCAGGGAGCGCACCTTCGCGGCCGCGTCCGTGTCGATCTGGCGCCGGACCCACACGAACCCGCGCTCGGACTTGAGCTTCTCGAGAACCTCGCCCGCCGGCAGGCCGACCAGGGGCGCGAGCGACTGCGCCGCGGCCCTCGGGTTCTCGACGTCGTCCGGGATCGCGTAGACCGAAGCGGCCTCCACGGACACGGCCAGCTCGCGGCCCTCGCGATCCAGGATCGAACCCCGCGAGCCCTTGATCTCGATGCGGCGTTCCTGCTGGCGCTGCGCCCGCGCGCGGTAGCGCGAGCCCTGGGCGATCTGGACCTGGACGAGCCGGCCCACCACGACCGCGGCCCAGGCCGCGAGCAGGAGCGCGAAGATCCGCGTGCGGCCGCGGCGGACGGCGTTCACCGCGCCGCCTTCCCCGGGGCCTCGACGTACTGCACCTGGCCGGGGTGTGGCGGCCGCAGGCCCTTCTTCTGGGCGAGCGCCGCCACGCGGTCCGGCGAGGACGCGCGCCCGAGCTCGGCGCGCAGGCGGCGGTTCTCCTCCGTGAGCTCCGTGATCGTCTTCTGCCGCGCCTCGCGGATGTAGCCCACGCGGACGGTTTCGATGTGCAGCCCCGCGTACCCGAGCAGCGCGCACGCCACGGGCAGCCCCGCGAGCAGGAACGTGGCGAGCTCCCGCCCGCGGCGCCGGTCGCGCTCGCGCGTCAGGTGCAGGTTCTCGACCCGCTTGGACTGGGCGTACGTGGTGCTCACGTCCGCCGCCACGCAGGGCGTCGCCCGAAGAACCGCCTCCCCCTTCGGGGGAGGGCGCGGGGAGAGGGTCGGTCGAGGTGGAGCATCGTCCTAGACCGCCACGGCCTCCAGGGACTCCGGTTCGATCTTTTCGGCGACCCGCAGGCGCGCGCTGCGCGAGCGGGGGTTGCGGCCGACCTCGGCGTCCGACGGGCGGATCGGCCGCCGCGTCAGGACCTCGAGGGCCTTGCGGGCCCCGCAGACGCACGCGGGCAGCCGGGGCGGACAGAGGCACACGCCCGAATCGCGGCGGAACGCTTCCTTCACCATGCGGTCCTCGAGCGAGTGGTACGAGATGACCGCGAGGCGGCCTCCCTGATTGAGGCGGCTCACCGCGGCCGCGAGGAATCGAGCGAGCGCCACGAGCTCCTGGTTGACTTCGATTCGAAGCGCCTGGAAGACCCGGGTGGCCGGATCGATCTTCTCCCGGCCTCCCTTGTGCTCCGCGACGACCTTCGCGAGCTGCCGAGTGGTCGCGATGGGGCCACGGGCCCGTTCCGCCACGATTCCGCGCGCGATCTTTGCCGCCATTCGCTCCTCCCCAAAATCACGGAAAATCCGTGTCAGTTCATCCACCGAAGCCGTGGCCACGACGTCGGCCGCGCTCCGTCCGCTCTGGCCCATCCGCATGTCGAGGGGACCGTCCCGCCGGAACGAGAACCCCCGCTCCGCCTGGTCGAGCTGCATCGAGGAGACCCCGAGATCCGCGAGGACGCCGTCGGGCGCCGCGAGCCCGTCGAGGACGTCGTCGAGATCGCCGAAGTCCGCCTGCCGCAGCTCGACGCGTCCGCCGAACGGCCGAAGCCGCTCGCCCGCGCGCGCGAGGGCGTCGGGGTCGCGGTCGAGGCCGAGCAGGCGGATCTCCGGGCCGCGCGCGAGGAGGGCCTCGGCGTGCCCGGCCGCGCCGAGCGTCGCGTCGACGAAAAACCCGCCGCGCTCGGGGCGCAGCATCGCCACGACCTCGTCGAGCAGGACCGGCACGTGCGCGCGCGTCTCAATCGGCGTTTCCTTTTCGTCTCCCGGCTCCGAGTCCCCGGTTCGCGTTCACAGCAGCAGCTTCGACAGCTCGTCGTAGTCCTCGGGCCCGAATTCCTCGGTCGCGAGCTTCTTGGCGAGGCCGCCGCGATCCGAGACGACGAGGTGATCGATGTTGCCGGTCACCACGACGTCGGCCGGGAGCTTCGCGGCGTCGCGCAGGATCTGCGGCACCAGCACGCGCCCCTGTCCGTCGATCGCGGCGTCCTGGCCGTAGAAGTTGACCCGCTCGAGGAACTTGTTCTTCGCGCGGTGAATGGCCGGAAGCTCCGCGAGCTTCTCCTCGAGGGCGCGCCAGATCGGCAGCGGGTACACGAGAAAGTTGCGGCCGTGCAGCGACGTCACGAACAGGTCGCGGCCGAACGCCTCTTCGATCTGTTGACGGAAGAGATTCGGCACCTTCAGCCGGCCCTTCTCGTCGAGACGGGCCGGTGCGCTTCCACGAAAGCGATCCATCCGTTAAATGTCGTCCCGTTCGAGTTCCGGGACCACTTTCTCCCACTTTTAGCCAGATTTGGCCACTGGGCGGATGTTAGGAGCGCCGTGGTTTATTAGTCAAGGAAAGAAGATTGCCTAAAAATATTAGGAGCGCTAAACGGGCGTAAGAGCGGCGCCCAGGGACTTGTGCATCCCGCCGCTCACGGCCAGAGGGCTTCGGTCCCCTCGTGCCATTCGCGTGTGAGGTCGAGCCAGAGCGCGAGGCCCCGGTAGCCGCCGTACCGCGCGTAGCGGCGCGCGATCGCCCGGTCCACCGTCTTCGCCGGCCCCCGGTGGAGCCTGCGGAACTGCTTGCGGACCCACGAATCGATCGCCAGGAAGTCGTGGCGGCCGAGGATGCGCAGGAGCCCCTCCGCCGCGTACGGGCCGAAGCCGTGCTCGGCGAGGATGGCCTCGCGCACCTCGACCGCCGGCGTGCCCCGGTTCTCCCAGGAAGCCAGGTCGAGGCGGCCCGAGGCGACGCGCCGGGCCAGCCGCGAGAGCGCCCCGGCCCGATAGCCGCAGCGGACCCGGTCCCGCAGGACCCGGGGAGCCAGCCGCGCGATCGCCTCCGGTCCCGGGAACGCGGCCCCGCCGTCGCCGGCCAGGGCGACCAGACGCGCCACCATGCCGCGCGTGGCCGCCCACGAGCAGTTGGTGGTCAGCAGCATCTTCACGGCGTCCTCGAAGAGCGTCGGCGCCCGCAGCATCCGGCCACCGCCCCGCGCGAGGGCGCGCCGCAGCTCCGGCTCGTCGCCGAGCGCCGCGCCGAACGCGGACAGGTCGACGTCGAGCGAAAACACCCGCTCGGCGAGCCGCCGCAGCGCCGCGGGATCGCCGGGAGGGCCGGTGACCTCGAGCCGCCCGTCCCGGGCCCGGAACGCCAGGGTCCCCGGGCCCGGAACCACCGTCGTCAGCACGCCGCGTTCGGCGTCGTAGGAAAACGGCGGGAGGTCGTACCAGCCGTGCGACCGCGCAACGGCGTCGAACGCGAAGTCGCGGGGAAGAGGGAGGTGAAGTCGCACGGGGCGCGATCGGCGACCGGCCGTGCCCGGGTCGGGCGGCCGGGGCTTCCCCGGCCGGAGCGGGCGGGCGCCGGTCAGCTCGCCTTTTTCTCGTCGAGCTTCGCGAGCTCCGGAACGTAGATCTTCACGAACGCGTCCCGGCGGAGCTTGTCCATGTACTCGGTGAACCGCTTTTCGTAGAGGTCGTCGGAGATGCGCTTGCGCAGGTCGTCCTTCACCTCGACGAACGGCTTGTAGCCCGCGGCCTTCCGGTCGGTGACGTGGAAGAGGTGGATGGAATCCGGCAGCAGGGCCGGGGCGGGATACTCCTCGGCGGGCGTGACGAAGATCGCGGCGTCGAGCGCCTCGACGAGTTCGCCCTTCGACACCGTGCCGAGGTCGCCGCCCTTGTCCTTCGTGTTGCCCTCCGACACCTGCCGGGCGAGGTCGGCGAACGACGTCCCCGTCTTGACGCGGGCGCGGATCGCCTCGATCTCGGTCACCGACTTCTGGCGCGCCTCGCCGTCGCCGGGCGAAAACCGCAGCACGATCTCGGACACGTGCGCCGACTCGGGGATGGCGTAGAACTGATCCTTCTTGCGCTCGTACTCGAGCCGCAGCGCGTCGTCGGTCAGGTTCATCTGCGACGCGACGTCGCGGCCGATCACCTTCTGCAGCGTGATCGTCTGGCGCATCTGGCGCTTGAGCTCGTCGCGGGTCATCCCGGACTGCGCGAGGGCCGCGTCGAACTCGGCGTCGGTCGTCAGGTTGTACTGGGCCTTGACGCGGGCGACGGCGACGTCGACTTCCTCGTCGGTGGCGGAGACGGACATCTCCTTGGCCCGCTCCTCGAGGAGCTTCTCCCGGATGAGGTCCTCGAGCACGGCCCGCTGGAGATCCGCCGTGTCCGTGGCGGTGCGGTTGGGCGCTTTGGCCGCGATGGCGAGCCGCTTGTCGTACTCGGTCTGCGTGATGAGGCGATCGTTGACGCGCACGACGATCTGCTCGACCAGCTCGGCGGCCGGGACCGCGGCGCCGGCCAGGGCCGCGAGGGCGGCCGCGAGGATCGTCTTGCGCATGGCGGACATTATTAACACTTTTCGCGTCGCTGCATTCCAGCGGCCGGGGTCAGGCCGTCTCCCGCTCGAGCGAGGGCAGCAGCTCGATGAGCGCGGCGAGCAGGGCGTCCCCCTCCGGGGACGGCAGCGTCAGCACCCGGGCCGGAGAAAGGCTCGAGCCCGGAGTCCGCCGCACCACGGCCAGGAGGCGCTCGGCGTCCACGGCGGCGTCCTCGGCGAACCGCAGGTGCACCCGGCCCGCCTGGCGCGTGATCGCCGTGACCCCGAGCCGCTCGGCCCGGGCGCGGACCCGGGCGTAGTCGACGAGGCGGCGCACCGCGGGCGGCGGCTCGCCGAAGCGGTCCGCGATCTCGCGGCGGGTCTCCTCGAGGGCGGCGTCGTCGCCGGCCCGGGCGATCTTCTTGTAGATCATCATCCGCCAGTTCTCGTCCTCGACGTAGTCGTGCGGGATGGCGAGGTCGATGCCGAGGGAGAGGGTGATCGACCGCTCGGGCAGGGGCTCCTCGCCCCGGATCTCGCGAATGGCCTCCTCGAGGAGCGTGAGGTACGTCTCGAAGCCGACGGCGGCGATGTGGCCGGACTGCTCTCCGCCCAGCATGTTCCCCGAGCCGCGGATCTCGAGGTCCCGGGCGGCGATGCGAAACCCGGCGCCGAGGTCGCAGAACTCCCGGATGGACGCCAGCCGCTGACGGGCGATCTCCGAGAGCGCGGCCGTCTCCGAGACGAGGAGGTACGCGTACGCCGGCTTGTCGCTGCGGCCCACCCGTCCGCGCAGCTGGTAGAGCTGCGCCAGGCCGAACGTGTCGGCGCGGTCGATGAGGATCGTGTTGGCCGACGGGATGTCGAGCCCGTTCTCGACGATCGCGGTCGCCAGGAGCACGTCCGCCTCGCGCGCGAAGAACCGCACCATCGCCTTCTCGAGCTCGGCCTCCGGCATCTGGCCGTGCGCGACCGTCACCCGCACCGAGGGCAACAGCTCCTCGAGCGTCTGCTTGACGCGCCCGATCGACTCGACCCGGTTGTGGACGAAGAAGACCTGGCCGCCCCGGCCGATCTCGGCCTCGATCGCCTCCCGGATGATCTCCGGCCGCGAGGGCACGACCTGCGTCTCGATCGCCAGCCGGTCCCGCGGAGGCGTCTCGATGATCGAGAGGTCCCTGAGGCCCGACAGCGACAGGTGCAGCGAGCGCGGGATCGGCGTGGCCGACATCGAGAGGACGTCGATCGACGCCTTCCACTCCTTGAGGCGCTCCTTCTGCGCGACGCCGAACCGCTGCTCCTCGTCCACGATCAGGAGGCCGAGGTCGCGGAACGCGAGGTCCTTGCCGAGCATCCGGTGCGTGGCGATGAGGATGTCGACCGACCCCTCGGCCACCCGCGCGATCACGTCCTTCTGCTCGGCGCGCGAGCGGAAGCGCGACAGCAGCTCGATCGACACCGGGAAGGCTGCGAAACGGCGCTTGAACGTCCGGAAGTGCTGGTCGGCGAGGATCGTCGTCGGCGCGAGCACGGCCACCTGCTTGCCGTCGAGGACGGCCTTGAACGCCGCGCGCATGGCCACCTCGGTCTTGCCGTAGCCCACGTCGCCGCAGAGGAGCCGGTCCATGGGCCTGGCCGACTGCATGTCGCGCTTGACGTCCGCGATCGCCTGCGCCTGGTCCGGGGTCTCGACGAACTCGAACGCGTCCTCGAACTCCTTCTGCCAGGGCGAGTCCTTCGAGAAGGCGAACCCCTCCGCGAGGCTGCGGCGCGCGTAGAGCTTCAGCAGCTGGTCGGTCATGTCCCGCATGGCCTTGCGCACCGAGGCCTTGCGCCTGGCCCACCCCGCGCCGCCGAGCCGGTCGAGCGCCGGCTCGACGCCCTCGACCCCCGAGTACTTCTGCACGAGGTCGAGGCGCTCGACCGGGAGCAGCAGCGTCCGGGCCTCGGCGTACTCGATCTCCATGAACTCGCGGTCCTCGCCCTCGACGGGCACGCGCTTCAAGCCCTTGAACCGCCCGATGCCGTAGTCCACGTGGACGACGGCGTCGCCGAGCTTGAGATCGCGGAGGTCCGAGAGGAACGCCTCGGCGGGCTTGCGCCGCGCGGCCGCCGAGCGGCGCTCCTCGCCGAAGATCTCCTCCTCCGCGTACACGGACAGCGCCGGCTCCCGCAGGCGGAACCCCGCCGAGATCTCGGCGGGGACGGAGACGACGACGCCCGGGTGCCGCTCGGACGAGACGTGGAATCCATACTCGACGGCAAGACGCTTCAACTTCTCGGCGCCGCCCGTCGGCCGGGAAGCCACGAAGACCTCCTCCCCGGCGGCGAGCGCCCTCAGCAGGTCCGCCGCCGCCTCGGCCGCGCGCCCGGCGTGGCCCGCGATCGCCTCGGCGGGAAGGCGCAGCTCCCGTCCTCCGGCCTCGAGGCCGAGACGGTCGAAGCGCAGCGGCACCTGCGCCAGGCGCTCCCGGATCCGGGCGGCCGGCAGCATGAGCTCCTCGGGGAGGAAGGCGTCCCGGTCCGGGTCGCGGTCGGCCGCGAGGCGCTCTTCGAAGGCGGCGATCTCCTCTTCGACCGACGCGGGCTCGACGATCACGGTCAGGGCCCCCGAGGCGTGGTCGAGCCAGCCCGCCGGCATCGGCGTCACGCCCGGGGCGAATACATTGCGTTCCGCCTCCGACGGCGGCCGGCCGATGCGCTCAGTCAGCAGGCGCCGCGCCTCCTCCGACTCCTCGGCGGCCGCGAAGGGCGGAAGCCAGACCTCTTCGAGCTTTTCGCGCGAGCGCTGCGTGTCGGGATCGAAGAGCCGCAGCGAGGCGATCGTGTCGCCCTCGAGCTCGACGCGGACCGCGAGGTCCCGGTCCGGCGGGAACACGTCGAAGAGACCGCCGCGCACGGCGAGGTCCCCGGTCTCGATGACGAGGTCGCCCCGGCGGTACCCGACGCGGGTCAGGCGCTCCACCAGGCCCGGGAGCGAAACCTCGGCGCCGCGCCTCAGGGGAAGGACCATGGCGTCGAACCGCGCGGGATCCGGGAGCCGCACGAAGAGCGAGCGCGCCGGGAGCACGGCCGCCCACGGCGAGCCGCCCCGCAGCGCCGTCAGGAGAGCGAACTCGTCGCGCCGCGCCTTGAGGGACGCCGGGATGCGCTGGTAGGGGGTGAGCGTCGGGGCCGGCGCGTGGAACACCCGGCCGACGCCCGCCGCGGCGAGGTCGCCGAGCAGACGCTCGGCTTCCTTCTCGTTGGCGACGACGACGGCGAGCGGGCGCTCGAGGTCCCGCGCGAGGGAGGCCACGAGGATCGCGGGCAGGGCGCCCACGCCCCCCGAGACGACGAGACGGTTTTCTCCCTCCCGGACCCCGGCGAGGAGGTCCGCGTAGGAAGGCAGGCCGCGGGCGAGGTCCGTGAGCAAGAGCGCTGTCGGCCGTCAGCGGTCGGCTGCCGGCCGGATCCGAGCCGCTACTCTACCGGGTGGAGGCCTTCGCGAGGGGCGATTTCTCCCGGAGGCGCTCGACCGCCCGGACCGCCGCCCCGGCCGCGTAGTCGGCCTCCTCGGCGGTGCTCCACCGGCCGAGGCCGAAACGGATCGAAGCGTGCGCGAGATCGTCCGGCAGGCCGATCGCCGTCAACACGTGGGAGGGCGCCAGCGAGGCCGAGGTGCACGCCGATCCCGAGGAGACGGCGACGTCCTTCAGGCTGACGAGCAGCGCCTCCCCCTCGACCCCCTCGAAGGAGAGGTTGAGATTTCCCGGGAGCCGCAGCTCGGCGGCGCCCGGCGCGAGCGATCCGTCCGGCTCGATGTCCGGCAGGGGCGCGCCGTTCAGCGCCACGCCGCCGAGCCGCCCGGCGATGCCGTCGTGGAGCCGCCGGCGCAGCGCGCGCAGGCGCCGGCTCTCCTCGGGCATCTCGGCGACGGCGATCTCCGCCGCCTTGCCGAGGCCGACGATCCCCGGCACGTTGAGGGTTCCGGAGCGCAGGCCCTTCTCGTGGCCTCCCCCGTAGACGAGCGGCTGAAGGCGCACGCGCGGGTGCCGCGCGCGCACGTACAGGGCGCCGACCCCCTTCGGGCCGTAGATCTTGTGCGCCGAGACGGAGGCGAGGTCCACGTTCATCGCCTGGACGTCGAAGGGGACCTTTCCGAATCCCTGGACGGCGTCGGTGTGGAAGAGAACGCCGCGCTCCCGGCAGATCGCGCCGATGGCGGCCGCCGGGTGGATCGTCCCGATCTCGTTGTTGGCGAGCATGAGCGAGACGAGGATCGTCTTTTCGGTGAGCGCCGCCCGGACGCTCTCCGGGGAGATCTCTCCGGTTCCCCTCTCCACGGGAAGATACGTGACCGAGAAACCCTCGCGCTCGAGCTCGCGGCAGGCGTCGAGCACCGCGCTGTGCTCGGTCGCGGCAGTCACGACGTGGCCGCCGGTTTCCCGGCGCAGCCTCGCGACCCCGAGGATCGCGAGGTTGTCCGACTCGGTCGCGCCGCTCGTGAAGACGATCTCCCCGGGCGAGGCGTTCATCGCGCGGGCGACGGCCTCGCGCGCCGCGTCCACCGCGGCCTCCGCCTCCCAGCCGAAGACGTGGCCCCGCGAGGACGGGTTGCCGAACGCCTTCGTGAAGTAGGGCGCCATCGCCTCGAAGACGCGCGGGTCCACGGGCGTCGTGGCGTTGTAGTCCATGTAGATCGGCAGCTGCACGGCCGAATTATGACCCGTCGGGCCGGCGGGGTTCAGCCGGCCCGACGCGCGGTCAGAACGGAAGCGAGAAGGTCTTCACGAGGAAGACCGCCATCTGCTGCCGGAGCGCGGGGTCCAACGGGCAGTAGTCGCCTCCCCCGCACCCGCCGGTGATCCCGCGCAGGGCCAGGTCGTCGACCCAGGCGGCGAAGGGGTTCGAGCACGGGACGTCCGGAAACGTCGGCGCCGAGCAGGCCGGCGGAGCGTACGTCGATCCGAGCAGGGCCTTGAGGAGGAAGACCGCCATCTGCTGCCGGTTGACCGGCGCCGTCGGGCAATAGTTTCCTCCGCCGCAGCCTCCCGTGATCTCGAGATTCGCGAGAGCCTCGATCCACGGATCGAACGGATTCCCGGCGCAGGGCACGTCGGCGAAGACCATGCCCGAACAGGGCGGCGGGTTGTAGCAGAGGCCGAGCTTTCCCCGGAGGAGGAACACCGCCATCTGCTGGCGCGTCACGGAGCTCGTCGGACAGTAGTTCGAGCCTCCGCAGCCGACCGTGAGCCCGTTGGCCACGAGACCCCCGATGTAGGGGCTGAACCCGCTGTTCAGGTCCACGTCGGAAAACTGCGCGACGTAGCCGCGCGGGAGCGTGCCCGAGAGGCCCGACGCGCCCGTCATGGTGACGTCCACGATCGAGCCCGGGGACAGGGCGGGCGCGTCGACCAGGACGGAGGTGTTTCCCTGATAGCTGTAGTTCGTGCCCGGCGTCCCGCCGAAGGTCACCGTCCCGGTCGGCTCGAAGAGCATCCCGTCGAGCGCCACCTGCTGCCCCCCCGCGGCGGAGCCCACGAGCGGCGCGGACGCGATCACGAGGCGCTGCGAGAGCTCCGACGTGTTGCCCTGAGGATCCGTCGCGGTGGAGGAGACCCGCGCCCCCGTCTCGACCACGACCCCCGGCAGCGTGACGTCGATCGCGGCGAGACCCGAACCGTTCGTCGTCACCTGGGCCGCGCCGATCCAATCCCGGCCCTGGAGGTAGTCGTGCGGAAAACGGACGCAGGCCGGATTCGAGTAGAAGTCGAGATCGTAGATCGTCGACGCCCGGGAGTTCAGCGTGCCGAGGATGTGAAGGTCGCTCCCCACCTGCGTGGCCGAAGCGATGATCGGAAAGTTCTGCCCGCCGTTGATCGTGAAGCCGTTCGCATCGCCCGGGTCGTCGGCGAGCGGCTTGTCCTGCCCCCCGAGCGAAATGCCGAGCCCCAGGTTGTCGTGGATCGAATTTCCGCGCATCGTGTTGCGCGTTCCCGCGAGGACCACCACGCCCGTGCCCCCGTTGAAGGCGACGAGATTTCCCCCGGGGCCTCCCGGCGTCGAGGATCCGATGACGTTGGGAGCCGCGGGCGTCGCCGAGGACTGGATTCGCAGGCCCGTGCCGGTGTTGGGAAGGGGCTGCGCATGCGAGTCGTCCACACCGATGGCGTTTCCCTGGACGACCATGCCGTCCGCCTGGAGGTCGAGGCCGATCGGATTGCCGGAGACGAGGTTCCCCTCGCCCCCCGTGCCCCCGACCACGAACGACGTCCCGCCGCCGAGGACTCCGCTGATCCCGTTGCCGAGGGGCGACGTTCCATTCACGTCGGTGCCGATCAGGTTGCCCTGGATGGTGACGTCGGGATGGCCATCGATCTGGATGCCGTTCTGGATGTTGCCTGAAATCAGGTTCCCAACGCCCGAGCCTCCGATCAACAGCGGCGCGTTGAACACGCCCGAGACGGCGTAGATGCCCGTTCCGTTCGGCAGCGCGACGGTGCCCGTCACGTCGGTGCCGATGAGGTTGTTCTGAATCGTGCCGCCCCCCGCGTTCAGGCCGATGCCGTAGGAAATGTTGCCGGAAATGACGTTGCGGTCGGCGGCCGTCGGTCCGCCGACCGTGAGGAGGGCGCTCGCCACCTGGATTCCGCTCCCGTTCGGCACGGCCGTCGTCCCCGTGGCATCCGTGCCGATGTAGCAGGCCTGGACCGTGACCGGAACGGGAACGTCGGCCCCGACCCCCACGAGACAACCCCCGATGGCGAGGCCCCTGACGGTCCCGCCGCCGGCGCCCTCGAAGAAGAACCCGCTGAACATCCCGCCGCTGGACTTCACGAAGACCAGCGGAGACCCCGCGTAGCCCGTCTGCGTCGTGGCGTCGATCGTCAATCCGCCCGAGGCGACGGTGATGCTGGGAAGGCCGCTCGCGAGCGCGATCGTGTGGACGCCGGGGCCGGGAATGGCGAAGGTGATGGAGTGCGGCCCCGCGCCGCCGGCGTTGGCGTCCAGGATCGCCTGGCGGAGCGACCCCGCCCCGGAATCGTTTGCGTTCGTGACAGAAAACGTCGCGGCGAAGACAGCGCAGCTCAGCAGTCCGGCGACGAGACAGAAGAGGACGGGACGCTTGCGCGACATGGCAGCCTCCTGGGACGACGGAATTCTACCGCCCCGAGGCAGTGCCGTGTCGAGCCGCGGCCGCCCGGCCGGAATCGTGCGGAACCGCCCGCCGAGATCCCCTTTTGGGGGAGACGCCTCTCTCGCCTCAGGGCTTCGCGGCCGCGTCCCGGACGCCGAGCCGCCGAAGGATGCCCATCATCGGGCAGGTGCCGGAAAAGGCCGACTGCAGCAGGTTCGCTCCGACGAACGCGGTGAAGAGGAAGAACCCCGGGTGGACGAACCACCCGAGCGCCAGGGACAGGAGGATGAACGTCCCGGCGATTCCCCTCAGCCATTCGTCGACGGTCCCGGGCTTGCTCATGCGAGGCTCCTTTCGGGCTCGGCCGAGGGCGCGCCGGCGGCCCTCTTCTCCTCCGAGCGTTTGAGCAGGTAATAGAGGACGGGCACGGCGGCGCGCGAGAGGAGCGTCGCCGCGACCTCCCCCGCCATCATCGACACCGCCAGGCCCTGGAAGATCGGATCGAGCAGCATCACGGACGAGCCCACGACCACCGCCGCCGCCGTCAGCAGCATCGGCCGGAACCGGACCTCGCCCGCGTCGAGCACGGCCTCGGACAGGGCCATCCCCTCGCGGCGTCGCAGCTCGATGAAGTCCACGAGGATGATCGAGTTGCGGACGATGATCCCCGCGCCCGCGATGAAGCCGATCATCGACGTCGCCGTGAAGAAGACGCCGAAGAGGCCGTGCGCCGGCAGGATCCCGACGAGCGTAAGGGGGATCGGCGCCATGATCACGAACGGGACGGTGAAGCTGCGGAACCAGCCGACGACCAGGACGTAGATCAGCACCAGCACGGCCGCGAAGGCGAGGCCGAGGTCGCGGAACACCTCGTAGGTCACGTGCCACTCGCCGTCCCACTTGATGCCGTACCGGGCGGTGTCGAACGGGGCCGTCGCCGTACGCGTCTGGATGCGGTAGCCGCCGGGCACGCGGATCTTCGCGATGCCTCTTTCGAGATTCCCGATCGCATAGACGGGCGCCTCCTTGCGCCCGCCCACGTCGGCGAGGACGTAGACGACGGGTTTCAGGTTCTTGTGGTAGATCGACGTCTCCTCCGGCTCCCGCTCGAATCGGCCGATCTCGGACAGCGGAACGAGCCGCCCGTCCGCCGACGCGATGGGGAGGCCGGAGAGGGCGGCGAGGTCGTGTCTCCGCTCCGGCGAGAGTGTCACGACGAGCGGGATCCGCTCCCGCACGCCGGGCAGCTGGATCTCCCCGGCCCTGTCCCCGCCCAGGGCGAGGCGAAGCGCCGCGGCCGCGTCGGCTTCCCGGATCCCGGAAAGGCCGGCCTTCTCGCGGTCGAGTTGGAACACGGCTTTCTCGCGCGGGCTCTCGACGTACCAGTCCACGTCCACGACGCCCTCGGTGTGCAGAAAGACGTCGCGCACCTGCCGCGCCACCTCGCGGCGCCCGGCGTCGTCGGGGCCGTAGACCTCGGCGACGAGCGTCTCGAGGACCGGCGGGCCGGGGGGGACCTCGGCGACCTTGACGCGCGCCGCGTAGCGGGCCGCGATGGCGGTCACGAGCGGCCGGGCCTCGCGTGCGATCGCGTGCGAGGACCGGCTCCGCTTCCCGCGGGGCGCCAGCGACACCTGGACGTCGCCCTGGTGCGGGGCCGACCTCAGGAAGTAGTGACGCACGAGGCCGTTGAAGTTGTAGGGCGCGGCCGTGCCGGCGTAGACCTCCGTCCCGGCGACCTCCGGCAACGTCGAGAGCGCCGCCGCCATCTCCGACAGGGCGCGGTGGGTCGTCTCGAGGGTTGTTCCCTCGGGAAAGTCCACGACTACCTGGAACTCGTTCTTGTTGTCGAAGGGAAGCATCTTGACGATGACGACGCCGAGCGGCACGAGCGCGACGGCCGCCGCGAGCAGGATCCCGATGGCCCCGAAGAAGAAAAGACGCGCGCGCCCCCCGCCCTCGGTGACGAGCGGCGTCATCGCCTTCCGGTACAGGACGGCGAGGCGGCCGCGGTCGCCCTCCCCGTGTCCGTGCTTCTCGGCCGGGACGTTGCGGAAGAGCCGCCGGGTCGCCCACGGCGAGACCGCGAAGGCGATCAGCAGCGAGAAGAGCATCGCCGCCGAGGCCCCGACGGGGATCGGCCGCATGTACGGCCCCATGAGCCCTCCCACGAACCCCATGGGGACGATCGCGGCGATGACGGCGAACGTCGCCAGGATCGTCGGATTGCCGACCTCGTCGGTCGCCTCGATCGCCACGCGCGCGAGCGGCCGCCCTCGCGCGGACGGGAGCCTCAGGTGCCGCACGATGTTCTCGACGACGACGATCGCGTCGTCCACGAGGATGCCGATGGAGAAGATGAGGGCGAAGAGCGTGATCCGGTTGAGCGTGTAGCCCAGCAGCGAGAAGACGAAGAGCGTCAGCGCCAGGGTCACGGGCACTGCCAGCAGGACGACGCCGGCTTCCCGGCGGCCGAGGGCGAGCGCCATGAGCAGAGCCACCGACAGGGTCGCGATGCCCATGTGCTTGAGCAGCTCGTTCGACTTCTCGGCCGCGGTCTCGCCGTAGTCGCGCGTCACGGTCGTCCGGACCCCGGCCGCGAGCAGCCGCGGACGGAGCTGCTCGACCTTCCGGTCGATCGCGTGCACGACGGCGATGGCGTTGGCTCCCCGCCGTTTGCTGACGGAGAGCGTGACCGCGGGATGCTGCGCGGCGGAGCCCGGTTCGCCGTGAGTCACGTAGGACGACGGCTCTTCGGGTCCGTCCACGACGCGGGCCACGTCGGACAGATGCACCGGCCGCCCGCCGCTTCCGGCGATCACGATGGCGCCGAGCTCGTCGGCGCTGCGCACGAACCCCCCGGCTTCGACCGCGATCTCGCGGTCGCCGGCGACGACCGCGCCGGCGGAGGTCCGGCGGTTCGCGGCCCCGAGCGCGCCGAGGACGGCGCCCGTCGAGAGGCCCCGCGCCGAGAGCCGCGCGGGATCGAGCTCGACCCGGAATTCGCGCCGCAGGCCGCCGATCAGCGCCGTGTCGGAGACCTCCGGAATCGTCTTGATCTCGTTCTCGACCTCGGCGGCGATCTGCCTCAGCGTCGCGGAGTCGCCCTTCGGGCTCCAGACCGTAAGCGCCCAGATCGGCACGTCGTCGATCGAGCGGGCCTTCAGCAGCGGCGGCGGCAGGTCCCTCGGCCAGTCGCCCGCCAGAGCGTCGAGCTTGGCCCGGACGCGAACGAGCGCGCGGTCCGGATCCTCGCCCACGCGAAAGCGCACGACGACCAGGGCGCTTCCCGGCGACGAGGTGGAGTAGACGTACTCGACGCCCGGGATCGACCACATTTCCTTCTCGAGCGGGGCGACGACCTGCCGTTCGACCTCCACGGAGCTGCGTCCGGGCAGCGAGGCGAAGACGTCGAGCATCGGAACCTTGATCTGCGGCTCCTCCTCGCGGGGCGTGACGACGACGGCGAGGGCGCCGAGGGCCAGAGCGAAGAGGACGAAGAGCGGGGTGAGCTTCGAATCGATGAAGGCGGCCGCGAGCCGGCCCGCCACGCCGAGGCGCTGCCCCTCGCGCCCGGGCCGGGGTTCGGACGTCACGACGCGACCCGCGTTCCGGCTTCCAGGTCGGCCGGGGGATCGAGGACGACGCGCTCCCCGGCCTCGAGGCCGGAGCGGACCTCGACCAGGTCCTTCGAACGGGCGCCCGTGCGCACGTATCGGAGCGCGACCGCGCCGCCAGGCTGCACGGCCCAGGCGAGCTCGAGCCCGCCGCGCGAGACGATCGCGCGCTGGGGCACCAGGAGGCGATTCTGTCCGGGGCCCGGCAGGCGCAGGCGCGCGAAGGTGCCGACCGCCGGCTCGACGCCGGCCGGCAGGTCCACGCGCACGGTTCGCCGCCGCGTGGCCGGATCGACGGCGCCCTCGATTTCGGCCACCCGGCCCGTCAAGGTCCTGTCCCCGAGCTCGACGACGACGTCCTCGCCCACCGAGAGGCGCGCCGCCTCCTGCTCGCCCGGCGAGGCTTCGACCCGCCGGCCGGCGACGGAGGCCAGCCGCACCAGGGGCCGTCCCGGAACCGCGAGGTCTCCCGCCGAGACGAGCCTCTCGACGACCACCGCTTCGAACGGCGCGACGAGAACGGCCTGCCCGCGGTCGGTCTCCGCGCGCCGCAACGCCGACTGCGCCGCGGCGACGGCGGCCGAGGCCGAGGCCTCGTCCTGGCGGGCGCGATCGAGCTCGAGGGCGGCAGCCGCGCCCCGGCCTTCGAGCCTCTCGAACCGGGAGAGGTTCTTGCGGGCCAGAGCCAGGCCCGACTCGGCCGCGGCGAGCGAGGCCCGCGCTCCGTCGACGGCGCCGTCGGCCTCGCGCTGTTCCAGGCGGACCAGAACCTCCCCGGCGCGGACCGTCCGGCCGGGGACGGCCAGGACCTCCACGACGGGCGCCGCCAGACGGCTGGCGAGCGCGGACTCCATGCGGCCCACGACCATGCCGTCCACCTCGACCTCCGCCGGAGATTGCTTCTGCTCGACGGTGGCGGTCGTCAGCGCTCTCGCCGCCGGCGCAGCCGGTCTTTCCGGCTTCCGTGCGCAGCCGGCCGCGGCCAGCGCGGCGACCGCGAGGATCCCCAGGATTCGTTTCATCCCTCGTCTCCCTCCGGCGGCAGGCCGAGGGCCAGCCGCAGGTTTGCATCGGCGATGATTTCGTCGGAGGCCGCCGCGGACGCGCCCAGGCGGGCCCGCAACTCCGCCGCCCGAGCCTCCAGCAGGTCCGAAAGCCTCGCGACCCCTTCCGCGTAGCGCGCCTCCTGGATCTCGCGGGCCTGCCGCGCGGCGGCCGCCGCGTCTTCGAAGGCCGTGAGTCGGGCGGCGGCGGCGCGGAGATCGGCGCGGGCGCGCGCAATCTCGCTCTCGGCGGCCAGCCGCAACTCCCGGCCCGCCGCTTCGGCCGATCGCGCGGCAGCCCGGGCCTCGGCGACGTGCGCGTCGATCCCGCCCGAGGCGAAGAGGGGCACGCGGACGCCCGCGAAGACCGTCGCGGCGGTGCCGTACCGGCCGCCCGGGGTCGGCGCGTGGACCTCGTAGAGCCCGGTGAGAACGAGCGTCGGCCAGCGGGAAGCGGCGGCTGCGCGAGCGGACTCCTGCGCCGCCGAAGCGGCCAGAGCCGCCGCGGCGACGTCCGCCCGTTCCCCGGAGCCTTCCCGCGCCGTCTCGGACGGAGCCGGCAGGGGCGCGAGGGGCCGCGACGCGGCTTCTTTCCCGATCAGAGTGGCGAGCTCGGCCCGAGAGCCTTCGAGCGCGGCCTGTTGTCCCGCGCGCTCGGCCCGGACCTCCGCCAGCGCCGCCTTCGCGCGCGCCGGATCGGCGGCCGTCGTCAGGCCCTCCTCCGACAGGGCGGCGGCGATTTCGGCGTCTCTCTGCGCGTCGGCTTCGCGCTGCCGCAGGATTTCGAGCGCCTCCTCCGACCGGCGCGCCCGCGAGAAGGCCGCGATCGCCTGGAACACGACGGCGTCGCGGACCCGCTGGGACGCGAGATCCGCCGCCCCGGCCGCGTCGCCGGCCGCCCGGGCGCCGGCCCTCGCCGAGCCGAAGAGATCGATCGTCCACGCGGCGGCGAGCGAGCCGCTCCAGTCTTTCGTGAAAGGGGGCTGGTTCGGGTCGGAGGCGAAGAATTCCGCGGCCGAAAACCGCTTCTGCTCGAGGGCCAGCGAGAACGCCGTCACCGGGTTGTCCGAGGAGAGGAACCCCGCGTTGGCGAAGAGCGAGGGCCCCAGCTGCGACCGCGCCGCCGACTGGCGCGCCCGTGCGCCTTCGCTGTCGGCGCGCGCCCGCTCCACACCGGGAGCGCTGGCGGCGGCCATGACCGCGGCCTGCCGGAGAGTCAGCGATTCCGGGGCCGGGGCCGCGAGAACGGCCAGCAGCAGGGCCAGCTTCATCGGCGGATGGACCCTTCAGGACCCCGACCCGTTCCCTCTTTCAGCATGGCCTGCGCCTCCTGATCCGTTTGAGCCAGATCCCGCGGAAAGGGTTCGCAGCCCCGCCCGGGCCTGACGGCCGCGTCCGGCGGCTAGGAACCGGCCGAAACCGAGACCTCGGGTTCGAGGTCGATCGCGGTCCGCATCGAACGCGCGACGAGGCAGGAGTCCTCGGCCTTCCGGACGAGCCGCATCGCTCGCTCGCGATCCTCCTCCCGCCGAACGGCGACGCGCGGCCGCAGGACGATCCGCGCGATCGAGAAGCGCCGGTCGTCGCCGCGCTCCAGGACCCCCTCCCCCGAAACCGCGACAGCGGCCACCTCGAGCTTGGAGAGCTCCGCGACGGCCAGAAACGTGGTGAGCCAGCAGCTGGCTGCCGCGCCGACGAAGAGGTGCTCCGGCGTCCAGCGGCCTCCCGGCCCTCCGAAGGCGGGCGGCGAGGCGACCTCGATGTCGGGCAGTCCGTGCGGGGCCTGCGCGAGGCCGCGCCTGCCGTCCAGCCATCGGAGAGAAACGGGATAGGTGCTGTGGATCTCGGGCATGGGCCTGCCTGTCAGTTCGGCCGGATTGCCGGCGCCTTCGGTTCCGTCATTCGCGGCCTTCCTTTCGATCCGTCTCCACGGCCTGGCCCGGGCGCGCCGACCGGCGCGGCGATGGCACGGATCAAGTGGGGACGCCGAGCCTCGGCAGCACCCACCTCTGGAGGACGATCCATCCGGCCAGAAGTGCGACGATCTCGATCCACTGGTCCATGCGGGCTACGACCTCCGCCCGGCGGCGCCGGAACCCGTCCGGACGCCGGGCTTCGACGTCTTCGAGCTCCCTCCTGCCGTGCAGCAACACCGCTCTCGGGGAGGCACGTCCCGGAGCACCTGCTCCGCGTGGGAGCCGCAGCCGGCGAAGGTCGCCCGCCCGCAGCGTGCGCACCGCACCCGCTGGCACATCAGACGCCCTCCGGATTCCCGGTCTCATCGGAGCCCGCCCGTTCCGCGTCGAGGCTTCGCCGGACCTCGTCCATGTCGAGAGCCCGGACTTTCCCGACCAGCTCGTCGAGCGCCGGGCCGGGGATCGCCCCCGGCTGGGCCGCGAGCAGGACGCCGTCCCTCAGGACCATGAGCGTCGGGATCGCCTGCACCTGGAAGGCCGCGGCGAGCCCTGGCTGGGCCTCGGTGTCCACCTTCCCGAACACGACGTCGGGGTGGCGCTCGGCGGCGGCGTCGAAAACCGGCGCGAAATACCTGCACGGGCCGCACCAGTCCGCCCAGAAGTCGAGGAGCACGATGCCTTTCCGAACGGTCTCCTGGAAGTTTTCCTCGGTCACCTGCACCGTCGTCATCCAGCCCTCCCGTCCGGTGAGAGCCGTCCGGCGCCGAAAGGGTTCAGGAGGGCTCGGCGAGAAAGTTCCGCACGGCGCGCCGGACCGAGTCCTGGACGTTGAACGGCACCCGGGGAGCCGGGCTCGTCCGGCAGAGGGCGAGGGTGCGTTTCAAGGATTCGCAGGTTCCCCGGCAGCGGGAGCAGGCCTCGAGGTGGCGCTCCATCTGCGCGCAGACGTCCGCGCTGATTTCGCCCTCCAGGTGGCGGGAAAAGAGATTGAGCACGTCGGGGCAGGTTTCGGCGGCCGCCGGTGCGGCCTCGTTCCCGATTCCCAGCAGGGGCGCGACCCGCGCTCGCACCGAGAGCCGGGCGCGATGCAGTCGGCTCTTGACGGCCTGTACGCTCACGCCGAGCACCTCTGCGACCTCGGGCGCCGTCAGACCCTCCACGTCCCGCAGCAGCAGGACCTCGCGGTACCTGGGGTCGAGCGCGCCGATGGCCTCTTCGAGCGCGCGGCGGACCTCCTTGCCGGCGAGCTGTTCGTCCGCGCCCCGCCCCAAGTCCGGGAGTTCGGCCGCCTCCTCGGAGGCTTCCGAGTCGAGAGACTGCTCCGCCTCCGGGGCGAACTTGCTTCGCCGCCTCTTCTTGATGCAGAAGCTCCGGGCGATCGAGTAGAGCCAGGTCGAGATCGAAGAGGCGCCCCGAAAGTCCCGGACGCCCCTCGCCATCGCGAGCAGGGTGTCCTGCAGCACGTCCCGGGCGTCTTCCGGATCCCGGCACATCTTCATTCCGAAGCGGTACACCTGCGCCTGGTGCTTCTCGAGAAGCGCCTCGAGCGACCGCGCGTCGCCGAGGCGGGCCGCTTCGAGCAGCCGGCTGTCCGTTCGTTCGTCCATGCCGCTTCGATGCTATCGAACCTTCCACACCCCCGCCGGCCCCCCATCCCCGCCGATCGGGGGCTAGAATGGGAGACCCGATGTCGAGCCTCCCGCTCCCCGACCGTTCGTTCGGCTTCTTCTCGCCGGCCCCGAGAGTCCGCCTCGTCCACGCCTTCGACCGTCCGTACGAGAACGTCGTCGCGACGGCGCGGACGTGCTACTCCTCGAAGGGCATCATCACGGAGGACCAGGCCTCCGCGCGGCCGGACCGCCGCGACGCGATCGCCAGGTCCATCTACGAGGCCGGCCACCACACCACCTTCCAGCACGCCCATTTCCAGTTCTCGCTCGAAAACGTCTCGCGCCAGTTCCTGTGGACGTTCCTGCACTCCCATCCCTTCTACAACTCGGAGCAGGTCTCGCAGCGCTACGTGGAGGTCAGCCGCGGCAACTACGCGGTCCCGCCGATGGGAGCGCCCGAGCGCGACCTCTACGAGAAGGCCGCCCGGCGCCAGCAGGAAGCCTACGCGCGCCTGACCGAGCTGCTCGCGCCGCTGGCGGGCGAGCGGTATTTCGCGCTCTTCCCGGGCCGCACCCGCGGCGACGGCCGCGCCCGGTTCGCGGGCTCGGTCAAGAAGCGGGCGCAGGAGATCGCCCGCTACGTGCTGCCCGTCGCGACTTTCTCGTACCTGTACCACACGGTTTCGGGCATCACCCTCTTCCGCTACTGGAGGCTCTGCGAGGCGATGGACGCTCCGGCCGAGCAGCGCGAGGTCGTCGGCCAGATGGTGGCCGAGGTGCTCCGCCACGACCCCCTCTACGCCTCGGTCCTCCAGGATCCGCTGCCCCTCGAGGAGACGCCCGAGTTCGCGGCCTTCCAGGCTCTCCCGCGCGCGCGCGCCTCGGGGCGCGCCTTTCGCGAGGAGTTCGACCGGGAGCTCGGCGGCCGCGTCTCGCGGCTCGTGGACTGGAAGGCGAACAACGAGGAGGTGCTCGCCGCGGCGGTGCGCGAGATCCTCGGCGCGCCCCGCGCGGCGCTCTCCGACGACGACGCGATCCGGATGGTCCTCGACCCGTCGAAAAACCGCTCTCTCGGCGAGACTCTGACGCTGACGACCCACGGCAAGCTCTCGCGGGCCCTCTTCCATCCGTCGTACACGTTCCGCAAGAAGCTCTCGCACACGGCCGACAGCCAGGACCAGCGCCACCGCATGACGCCGGCCTCTCGCCCGGCGCTGCCCGCGTACCTCTCGGACGAGCCCGACTACGTCGTCCCGATGCTCGTCGCCGACGTCCCCGAGGCGGACGCCCTCTACCGGCGCACGATGGACGAGACCTGGGCGGCGATCGGCGAGCTGCGCGGCCGCGGCGTTTCCGACGAGTTCGCGGCCTATCTGCTGCCCAACGCCGTGGCCCTCCGGTTCACGGAATCGGCCGACCTTCTGAACCTCCACCACAAGCTCGCGATGCGCCTCTGCTACAACGCCCAGGAGGAGATCTGGCGCGCCTCGCTCGACGAGGCCCTCCAGATCCGCGACGCCAACCCGCGCATCGGGCCCTGGCTGCTGCCGCCCTGCACGCTCCGCCATCTCGCCGAGGTCCGTCCCGTCTGTCCCGAAGGCGACCGCTTCTGCGGGGTGGTCGTGTGGAAGCAGGACCAGTCCCGGTACGTGCGGACTCTGTAAGACGATGCTCGTCCCCGTTCCTCCCCGCCGCACTCCCCCTTCCGACGGCACGACCGGCCAGGAGCCGCCCGTCGCGGTGGTCCGCCTCAAGGTCACGCTCCTCGAGGCCGCGCCTCCCGTCTGGAGGCGCTTCCAGGTGCCGGCGAACTTCACCCTGCGGCGCCTCCACGCCGTCCTGCAGCGCGTGATGGGGTGGAACGAGTCGCCGTTTCACCAGTTCCGGGTCGGCGGCGAGCTCTTCGGCATGCCGTCCGGCGACTCGACGGCGGTGAAGGACTCGCGCTGGATCACCCTCCAGGACCTGCTCTCGCTCGAGGGCCGCGCCTTTTCCTACGACTACGGGTTCGGCGAGCGCTGGGCGCACCTCGTGCGGATCGAGGGCGTTGCGAACGGCGATCCGGCGAACCAGCGCCCCCTCTGCCTGGCGGGCGAGGGCCCCTGCCCGCCCCCGGAACCCGACGCCGCCGACGCTCCGGGCGGATCCGCGGAGGCCGCGCGGCCTGGCGGCGCCCTCGATCCGGCCTTCCTCGATGCCGACCCCGGCTTCGACCGCCACGTCTTCGACCTCGACGGCGTCAACGCCGCGCTGGCAGCGCTCCGGTTCTAGCCACGCGAGGGCACGCGAGCAACTTCTTAGAAGTGCGGGGAACTCGCGTTCGAGACCATCCTGTTCGATTCGCCGGCTCCTGCATATCTCCGAATTGCGCCTGAGGCGAAACGCCTAAAGGCTTTGCGAAACGCCTGCTCAATGCGACGCCAAAGCCGAGCGAGTCATCGAGCTAGAATGTCCAAAACTTATGAAGCCAATCGAGATGGTCATCCCACCGCAGGGCAACCCGCACCCTGGCCGTGCGAAAAGGCTCCTGCTGCTGAAAGTGGTCGTCTTCGTCTCGGGCGCCGTATTGATGGCTCTCGAGATTCTGGGGTCGAGGGTTCTGGCGCCCTATTACGGTTCCTCTGTCTACGTGTGGGGAAGCCTGATCTCCACGTTTCTGGTGGCGCTGTCGGTCGGCTACGCCCTGGGAGGCCGCATCGCCGACCGTCAGCCTCGCCTCTCCGTCCTTTCGCTCGCTCTTGCCGCCGCAGCGGTCATGATCCTCCCGAGCTTCGTCTGGAGTGACCGACTCCTTTCGGCCCTCGCGGCTCTCGGCTGGAATCTCCGCTGGAGCGCGCTCGCCGGCGCCATCGTGCTCTTCCTCCCACCGTCGCTCGCGCTCGGCATGGTGACCCCCTTCGCGGTGCGTTTGGGTATCCGCCGCATGGAAACCGCTGGAACGGTATCGGGAGGCTTCTCGGCAATTTCGACGGCGGGGTCGATCCTGGGAACGCTCGCTGCCACGTTCTTTCTGATACCGATCCTGCCGGTTGACACCCTTCTCGTCGGCCTCGCCGCCACGCTCGTGCTTTGCGCCGGGGCTCTGATCCGCGATCGAATGAGTGGCCTGGTCTTCGTCCTCGCATGCGCAACTCTGGGCGCTGCCCTGCTCGCGCGAATGCCGCCGGGTCCAATAGGGGGTGAACAGCTCGTCATGCGACGAGATACGCCCTACCACCACATCGCCGTCACGCAGCTCGATAACTCGCGCTGGATGAGATTCGACGCCTGGACCCAGAGTGGCGTCAATCTCGTTGAGCCCGATCGTTCGATCGTGGGTTACGACGAAGCCCTGATGGGTGCTCTGGCATTTCGACCGCAGATCCAGCGAGTGTGCGTCATTGGGTTGGGCGGCGGCTCGGTATCGCGCGGCCTCGCTCGAATCGCTCCTGAAGCCGTCGTCGACACGGTCGAGATCGACCCGGCCGTTCGGGACGTCGCGATGGAGTACTTTTTCTATCGCGAATCGGCGCGGGTGCGGACGGTCATCGAAGACGGGCGGGTATTCCTGTCCCGACCGGGCCCTGCCTACGACCTGATCATCCTGGACGCGTTCAACTCGACCGGTGTGCCGTTTCACTTGACGACCCGTCAATTCTTCGAGACGGTGCGGAGAAGGCTGACTCCCCGGGGAGTCTTCGCCGCGAACTTCGTGGCGAAACTCATGGGAGCAGACGGACAGTTGTTTTGGGCGACCTATCGAACGATGCATCGGCAGTTCGGCCAGGTCTACGTTTCGAGTCCTCAGATCCAGATGGGCCAGACGAAGCTGTCGGGAAACCTGATCGTGTACGCCACCGTTTCGGCGGACCCGGAGGACCTTACGGGCTTGCGACGGAGAGCGGGGGAACTGGCGGATCGGTGGAAACTGCGGCACCCGACGCGGTACTTCGACACCCTCGTGCACGCCCCCCAGCCGCCCCCCGGAACGGAAGAGCTGACGGATTCCTATGCGCCGGTCGAGGCCCTGCAGAACTTCTAGGGACGCGGTCGGGACCCGTCCTGATTGTGCTGATTTCCGAAGAGCCAGGGGTCAGCCCTGACTTGCTGACTAGGTTTGCTGCCGGAGGATGGCATTTGCGTTGACGGACGCCCCGCGGTGAGTAATGAGTAAGGCGAGAAGGTGGGTCAGGCCCCGTTTTCAAACTTGACGGCGCGGGTACCGGCGCCTCGAGCTCGACACCTTTAGGCCAACCGCGCTCACGGTTTGAACGGAGGCCCCACCCAAGACCCACCTGAACTCCGCTAAGGCTCTGAAAGCAATGGAGCTTTGCAGCAAGGCAGCGATGCGCCCGCGAAACCGATCGGCTGGCCTTTTCCTGTCCGTCTTGACAGGTATCCTGGCGAGTAATAGCTTCGATCAAATCCCGATCAGTTTCGGCTGGTTTCTGGCGAAAGCGAGGTCGTTATGACCACGGTTTGTCCCGAGGACTACCGGGTATTGCCTCTTCCGGGAGGCGCCAGGAGGCTTCCTTGGCCCGCATAGCGCTGTCGCCTGACCAGTCCGGGGCGGTGCGGGATGCGCTGAGACGAGACGACGCTGGCGAATCACTGCCTGGCCCGCCGACGAGCATCGGCCACGCCGTTTCAAGAATGAGCACCGGCGAGCGATCCTCCATCTTCCTGGGCCTCCTGGCTGCGTTCATCGCTGCGGTCGAGGTGATCCGGTGGATTCGGCTCGACCTCCTCCTCGATCCCGAGCCGTCGTGGCAGGTTGCGCGGTTGCCCCTCGGACTGTTTGCGGTATCGGTGGCAGCTTCTTTCGCCGTCCTGGCCGCCGCTCTCTGCGCGGTCGTGGCGAGGTCGCGTTGGGGAAAACGGGCCGCTCTTCCTCTTCCGATTCGTCGCACCAGCCTGCTCGTTCTGGGAGGGCTGATTCTCGTCGTCGGAATTCTTCTTCGGGTATTCGGTATGGGCACCCTGGGCCAGCTCTGGGTCGACGATCTGTCGGAGGTGAGACCCGCGGTCGAGCTGCGCGGACAGATCTCCGACGTTCCGCCATGGTCTTATCCCGTTCCGTTCCGCGACGGGAGATGGGGCGGCAGCGTCGGAACTCTGTACCTCGAGTTCTTCCATTTTTGTCTAAAGACGTTCGGAATGACGATCGAAGGGGTGCACGCTCCCTCCGCCATCGGCGGCATTCTCTCGCTCATCACGGCAGCGCTCCTCGGCAGGGCGTTCTTGCCGCGCGGGGGCGGAGTACTGACGGCGCTCGTGCTGGCCGGGATGCGCTGGAATCTCATCGTTTCGCAATGGGGTTGGAACGCGATCGTCCTGGCACCCGTCATGGATCTGGCCGCACTGTCGATGCTGGAAGCGCGCCGTAGAAATCGGGTCTTTCTCGCAGGTTGTTCCGGAGTCATCGCCGGGCTGGGCGCGCACGTGCACCTGTCGTCGTGGATCGGCGCCGCGGGCCTGGGCCTCTGGGCGATCTGGCCCTCCGCGAGAGTCCGAATCTCGAGGCGCGCGGTTCTCGGCCTCGTCTTCTCAGCAGGCTTGGTCTTGGCCGCATTCCCGTTCTTTCGCGACGACCCGTTCGGCCAGTACTTCTCGAGGATCTCGGGAAGGAGTCAGCCTTTGAAATCCGAGGCGCTCGTCTCACGAACGTGGTGGCACGTGGAGACGGCTCATGCCGCCCTCACGGGACCCTGGTGGACACCGGACCGTTTCACGCGCCACGACTTGCCCGGCCGCTTTCGTCTCGATTGGATCGTCGGGGCGGCGCGTGCCGTCGCGTTCCTGAAGGCCATCCTCGCCCCGCGCGACGAGCTTTCCGCTTTTCTGCTGACGAGTGCGGCGGCGGCCTTCTTGTCGACGATGGCCTGGGGCCGGGGGGGGACTCCCAACAGCTACCGCTACACGTATCTCTCGACGACGACCGCTCTGGCCGCTGCTAGCGGCGCACTGTGGCTGCTCTCCGCGATTCCATGGGAGCGGCGCCGCGGGGCGGCTTACGTGATGCTCGGAAGCTTTGCCATTTCGGGAGCGCTCGGAGCGAGAGACGCGCTGATCGTCTGGCCGGAGCATCGGGCGACATTCGAAGGATTCGGCGGCTGGGACACCCTCGTCGGCCAGGCCGCCGCGCGATGGGATGCCTACGGCACGGTCCGAATCGAGCCATCGATCGGGGGTAATTCGATCGTGTACGAAGGCGTCCGTGCCTCTCGCCTCGAGCCGTACGACGAAGCGAGCCTGCAGCCCGAGAAGCGGCTCGCTCTTTCGTTGCGGATCGTCGGACCCGGTGTTCGTCCCGATGCCTCCGAGCGCGTCGTGGAACGGATCAGCGACGACTGGGGACGCGAATACGGGCAAGTGCTCGCCCGGAATGAGGTTCAGCAGCCTCGGTCGAGGCCCTCGAGGCACACGCGTCTAGCAAAGAGGTAGGCCCTGCTACCGGGCCGTGTCCTAGCTCCAGATTCTGGCCCTGCTCGACGTGAGCTCGACGCCCGAGGATCCGGAGCCCGGTTCCCCATCATTGAGGCGGGTGGACGCGGCCGGCTGATAGAGTCTTCGGATTCGTTCCGGTTCTGAACAGGAGGAGACATGAGGCTTCGCCGGACCACCTCCGCAGGGATCCTGGCCCTCCTCCTCTGCTCGCTTCCGGTCGCCGGCCAGACGGCCGTTCCGGCGTGGCAAGAGGTGTTTCGGCCAACCGCGAGCGGCACCTCGCCGGGATCCCCTTTTGCGGCGCGCGAGCTGGCCGACGGAACGATCCTCGTCGTCACGAGCGGCTTCCAGGCGATCCACTACGATGCGAACGGCGGCACGCTCTCCGCGGTGCATCTGGCCGCCGGGCCCTCGCGGCCCGGAGCAAAAGGCCGGGGTCCTTCGACCCCGCGCCGGAACGGGCCGGACGGCCTCCCGCCCGACGGCTACGGCAAGACCTACGCGGCGATCGACGCGTTCGGACGGGTCGCGATCACGTTCGTGACCGAGGAGGACGTCCAGTTCGGAAGCTCGGGCAAGATCGAGACGGCCAAGTTCGACGGCCTGACGGGCCAGAGCCTGTGGGCGGGGCCGGCCGTCCTGCAGTTGCCGGGCATCCAGTACCCGACGGCCGTGTTCCTGGACCCCGCGGGCAACGTGATCGTCACCGGGATCTCGCGCCGGGGCTCACAGAGCCAGAGCGTGACCCTCAAGTACGACGGGCAGAGAGGATCCGTCCTGTGGGGCCCAATGCTCGTCGCGACCATTCAGACCCTCGGGACGGCCTGCCTGGACGCGCAGGGCAACGTCTACGTGAGCGTTCCGGTGGCGACGAGCTCCTCCAACGTCGACTTCGCGACGCTCAAGTACTCCGGATCCAACGGCGCCGTCCTCTGGGGCCCCGTCCCCTTCGCCGGCGACGGCAACGCGTTCGACGTTCCCTCGGCCTGCGCCGTGGACGCCGCGGGTAACCTCGTGGTCGCCGGAACCTCGAACAATCGCATCGAGGTCCTCGAGTACGACGCGCAGTCGGGCGCCGCCCTCTGGGGGCCGGCCGCCTTTCCCGGGCCCGCGGGCGGCTCCCGGACGCGCCCGACGAGCCTGCTGCTCGACGCGACGGGCAACATCCTCCTCGCGGGCCAGTACCAGAACCCGGACCAGACGCTTTCGCTCGCCGTGCTCAAGCTCGCCGGCGCGACCGGCGCGCCGCTCTGGTCTTCCCTCACCCCCGCCGACCTCGTCGACGAGCCGCCCGCCGCCCTGGCCCTCTTCGGCAACGGCGACGTCGCCATCCGGACCTCGGTCTCGTCAGGGTCGGATCGGCGCCTGCAGGACTGGCGCCTGCGCGGATCGGACGGCTCGCCCGAGTGGGGCCCGATCGACCTCGGCGTTACGGTGCTGGACTTCTTCATGTACTCCCCCGTCTTCGTCGCTTCGAACGGCCGCGTCTTCGGGGCCGCGGTCTTCGCGTCGGGAGGCTCGAGCGCGTTCGAGCTCGACGGCCAGACAGGCGCCCTGGCGTGGGGCCCGACGCCGTTCACGATTCCCGCCGGCGCCGTCGCGTGGTTCGAGGACCTCACCATGGGCGCGGACGGCAACGTCGTCGCGACCGGCAACGACTTCGACACGATCTGGACCCTCAAGTACCAGGGAACCACCGGCGACATCCTCTGGGGTCCAATCGTCTTCTCGGAGCCGCCCGGCCCGGTCTCCGCGTGGCAGGTGCTCACCGACGCCGCCTCGAACGTCATCCTCTTCGGCTACGGCCTCGGCAGTCCGTTCTTCGTCAAGTACTCGGGCGCGGATGGCTCCGTCGTCTGGGGACCGACGATCCTTCCTCTGGACGGAATCTCGGGTTTCGCGCTCGACGCCGGCGGGAACCCCGTCGCCCTCGGCTACAAGTACGACGCCAACGTTTACTACCTTCATACCGCGGTGGTGAAGGTGTCCGGGACGACGGGAGCGATTCTCTGGGGACCCTCGGTCGTCGCGAGCGCCGCCGACCAGAACGACTATCCGGAGGCGCTCGCCATCAGCTCCTCCGGCGACGTGTTCGCGGTTGGCTATTCCTCCGATTTCATCTACGGCTCCGTCTGGTTCGCCCTGAAGCTGGCCGGCGCCGACGGCGCGCTCCAGTGGGGGCCCGTGGGGTCTCCCGGCCTGCTCAACACGGCTTACGCCGCCGTGAGCCTCGGCGGCGACCTCGTGGCGGGCGGCTGGGCCACGGGAGGAATGGGAACCGTCAAGTACAGCGGCGCCGACGGCTCGGTCCTCTGGGGACCGCTCCTGGTTCCGGGAGGTCTCTATTCGTCGGTCGCGGCCCTCGCGGTCGACGGCGCGGGCAACGTCATCGCGGCGGGCGCGGTGGAGAACGACGTGACCTCCTCGGATTTTGCGACGATCAAGTACCGCGGCAGTGACGGCGCGGTTCTCTGGGGTCCCGTGCTTTTCGACGGCGAGGCCCACTCCGCGGACTACGTGTATCCGCTCGGCCTCGGACTCGACGCCTCCGGCAACCCGGTCGTCGGGGGGACCTCGCGCACCTCCTCCCGCGGAGAGGACATCACCGTTCTCAAGTACGACGGGACCACCGGCGCGACCCTGTGGGGGCCCGTCTACTCCGGCGGCCCCGGCAACGAGCAGCTCTACGGCTTCGGGTTGAACGGAAACGCCTTCGCGACCGGAGCCCAGGTGGACGGCGCCTTCTTCCTGGAAGCATGGAACGAGAGCTTCGGGATCCAGAGCCTCCAGTCCGACCTCGAGCCGGCGTTCTGCGGACAGGCCTACTCCTTCCCGTTCACCGCCGCAAATGGTTCGAGCCCCTACTCCTGGACCGTCGTCTCGGGCGCGCTCCCGCCGGGCCTCTTCCTGTCCTCGACCGGCATTCTGTCCGGCACCCCGACGGAAGAAGGGTCGTTCGCGTTCACGGTGCGCGCCACGGATGCGGGCAGCGCCACGTCCGATCGGGCTTTCACGCTGCTCGTCACCGAAGGCGCGGAGTTTTTCGGCATCGACGCGTCCGTCGGAGCGTCGTGCCAGGTCACGCTCTCAGTCTCGGGCGCATGGACCAGCTACGCGTGGCTTCCCGGAGGGGAGACGACGCCCACGATCCAGGTGTCGCCCGCGGAAACCACGACCTACGGCGTCGTCGTCGGGAACGGGGCCGGATGTCTTCACCGGTTCAGCCGCACCGTGCCCGCGACGGCCCTGCAGGACCCGGGGTGCCTCGCGCCCGCGATCGCCTCGATCTCCCCCGCCAGCGGACCGGCGTCCGGAGGGACGGCCGTGACGATCTCGGGCGTCCACTTCGCTCCCGGCGCCTCCGTCGCGATGGGCGACGCCGCCGCGTCGGGCGCGACCGTGAACGACCCGACCCGGATCACCGCCTCTTCGCCGGCGCTCGCGGCCGGCCGCCTCTACGACGTCGTCGTGGTCAATCCCGACACCGGGAACACGGCGCTGCTCCGGGCCTGGCTCGCGGACTTTGTCGACGTGGCGGAAGGGGCCCCCTTCCACGCGGCGATCGAGACGATCGTCCGCGCCGGGGTGACCGCCGGTTGCGGCGGCGGGAACTACTGTCCCTCGGCTCCGGCGACCCGGGCCCAGATGGCGGTCTTCCTCCTCAAGAGCAAGTTCGGTTCGACGTACGCTCCTCCGCCGGCCGCGGGGATCTTCCTGGACGTCCCCCCGAGCGACCCCTTCGCGCCCTGGATCGAGCAGCTCGCCAACATGGGCGTCACGGCCGGGTGCGGCGGAGGCAACTACTGCCCGTCCTCGCCCGTGACCCGGGCGCAGATGGCGGTCTTCCTCCTGAAGACCCGCAACGGGGCGCTCTACACGCCGCCCCGCGCGACGGGCATCTTCGGGGACGTGCCCGTGTCGGATCCCTTCGCGCCCTGGATTGAGGAGATCTACCTGGAGGAAATCACCGGCGGGTGCAGCGCCAGCCCGGTGCTCTACTGTCCGGGGTCACCAACGACGCGCGGCCAGATGGCCGTCTTTCTCTCGAAGACCTTCGGGCTGTAGATCGCGCGGCTAGGGAAGCGCTTCCTTCGCGATCTCCGCGCCGGGGGCGTTCTCGTCGCGGACGTGGAGCGGCGTTCCGAGGACGCCCTCCCACCGCGCGACCACGACCGAGGCGACGCAGTTGCCCATGACGTTGATGGACGTCCGCGCCATGTCCATCAGCTCGTCCACGGCGAGGATCATGGCCACGCCCGCCTCGCCCGGAAGACCGAAGGACGCGCAGCCGGCCGCGATGATCACGAGAGACGCGCGGGGGACGCCGGCCACGCCCTTCGAGGTCATCAGGAAGGTCAGCATCATCAGCAGCTCGGTCGACAGGGGCAGATGGATCCCGGCCGCCTGAGCGATCGTGAGCGAGGCGAGCGAGATGTAGAGGGTCGAGCCGTCGAGGTTGAACGAATAGCCGGCCGGGATCACGAACCCGGCCACGGATTCCGGCACGCCGAACTCGACCATCTTCTCGAGGGCCCGGGGCAGCGCCGCCTCGGACGAGGCGGTCGAGAAGGCGAGGAGGAACGGCTCCCGGATCTTCCGGAAGAACAGGCCGATGGGCGCCCGGGCGATCAACAGGGCCGGGATCAGGACGAGCAGCGCGAAGAGGACGAGGGCGCCGTAGAGCGACGCGACGAGCTTGGCGTAGGAGCCGAGGACCGCGAGGCCGTGGTGCGACACGGAGCCCGCCATCGCGCCGAACACCCCGAGCGGCGTCAGCGCCATGACGTAGTCCGTGAGCTGGAACATGATCGCGACGACCGAGTCCATGAGCTTCAGGAACGGCGCCGACTTCTGCTGGACGTGCGCCGCCGCGATGCCGACGAGGGTCGCGAAGATGACGACCTGGAGGACGTCCTGCTTCGCCATCGCGTCGATCACGTTGGACGGGAAGAGGTGGAGCAGCGTCTCGACCAGCGTTTTGGGCCTGGCCAGCGCCTCGCCGGAGGGCGGAAGCCGGAGGCCGTCGCCGGGCCGCACGACGTGGGCGATCGTCAGGCCGAGAGCGAGGGCCGCGGTCGTGGCGATCTCGAAGTACACGATCGCCTTGACGCCCATCCGCCCGACCGCCTTGATGTCGCCGGTCTTGCCGATGCCGACGACGATCGTCGAGAAGATCAGCGGCACGATCAGGAGCTTGATGAGGTTGATGAACGCCTTCGACAGGAACCGGAAGGTCTCGTAGGCGTCCGGGTGCATCTCGGCCGGGAACAGGAAGCCGCACGCGACGCCGAGGACGAGGGCGTAGAAGATGAGGGCCGTCGAGGAGAGCCACGCCGGCCGCTTCGACGCCTTCACGGAACCTCCGGAGTCATTGGCGCGGAAGTCTACCCCGGAGCGCCGGACCGCATCGGCGCTTCGGTACCATACCGTCCGTGACGACCCGCGACGACCTGCACGAGCGCGACACCGTCGTGACGCCGGCGTCGGCCCCCCGCGCGCCCTCGCCGAAGCCGCCGGTCTTCTCCCCCGACGCCCTGCTCGCGGGGCGGTTTCGCATCGTCCGCTTCATCGCCCGCGGCGGCATGGGCGAGGTCTACGAGGCCGAGGACCGCGTGCTCGGCGAGCGCGTCGCGCTCAAGACCGTCCGCTCCGACGTCGCCGGAGACGAGCGCTCCATGGAGCGCTTCCTGCGCGAGGTCCACCTGTCGCGGACCGTCACGCACCCGAACGTCTGCCGCATCTACGACGTCTTCCACCACGAGGGCGTGACGTTCCTGACCATGGAGCTGCTGGCCGGACGAACGCTCGCCGAGCGGCTCGAGACCTCGGGCCGCATGACCCCGGCCGAGGCCCTGCCGATCGCCGAGCAGATGGCCGCGGCGCTCGGAGCGGCGCACGAGGCCGGCGTCATCCACCGCGACTTCAAGAGCGGCAACGTCATGCTCGTCCCCGACGAGAGGCGCCCGGGAGGAAGCCGGGTCGTCGTGACGGACTTCGGGCTCGCGCGCCGCAGCCAGCGGGGCGGCCCCTCGGCCGCTCCCCTCACCGAGACCGAGGCCGTGCTCGGGACTCCCGACTACATGGCCCCCGAGCAGATCGAGGGGCGCGACCTCACGCCCGCGGCGGACCTCTACGCGCTCGGCATCGTCCTCTACGAGATGGTGACCGGCGCGCCCCCGTTCCGGGGCGAAACGCCGCTCTCGGTCGCGCTCAAGAAGCTCAAGGAGGCCGCCCCGTCGCCCCGCAAGGAGGCCCCGGACCTGCCGCCCTCCTGGGAAGCCACGATCCTGCGGTGCCTCGAGCGTTCGCCCGCCGACCGCTTCGCCTCGACGGCCGACGTCGTCCGCGCGCTTCACGGCGACCGCGTCGCCGCGGGGCCCGCCGCGCTTCGGCGCCGGCGCCGCCGGGCGGCGATCGTGGCCGCGGTCGTCGCCGCGGCGGCCCTCGCGGGCTTCTTCGCGCTCCGGCCGCGCGCGTCGCGCCGCGCCAGCGTCCCCGCGTCCGCGGCCCGCGCGGCGAGGGGGCCGCGCCGGTCCATCGCGGTGCTCGGCTTCAAGAACCTGGCCGGGCGCCCCGAGGCGGCGTGGGTCTCGACGGCGCTCGCGGAGATGCTGACGACCGAGCTCGCCGCCGGGGAGACGCTGCGCGCGATCCCGAGCGAGGACGTCGCGCGCATGCGCGTGGACCTCGCCCTTCCCGAGTCCGACACCCTCGGCCGTGAGTCGCTCGCGCGCGTGCGAGCCCGTCTGGGCGCCGACCTCGTTCTCCTCGGCTCCTACGTCGCGACCGGGCCGGGCTCCGGCGGGGCGCTGCGCCTCGACCTGCGCCTGCAGGACGCCGCGGCCGGGGAGACGATCGCCGTCGTTTCCGAAAAGGGCAGCGAGGGCGACCTCGACGGCGTCGCGACCCGCGCGGGCGCCCGTCTGAGGGACAAGCTCGGCCTGGCCGCCGTGTCCGCGACGGAGGCCGTCGCCGTCAAGGCGTCGCTGCCGTCGAATCCGGAGGCCGCGCGCCTCTACGCGGAAGGGCTCGCCCGGCTGCGCGTCTTCGAGGCCGACGCGGCCCGGCAGTTGCTCGAGAAGGCGGTGGCCGCCGACCCCGGGCACGCCCTGGCCCACTCGGCGCTCGCCGCGGCGTGGTCGGACCTCGGATGGGACGAGAAGGCGCTCCAGGAGGCGAAGACGGCGTTCGATCTGTCCGCGGGGCTGTCCCGGGAGACGCGCCTCGGGATCGAGGGCCGCTACCGCGCCATGGCCAACCAGTGGGACCGCGCCATCGAGATCTACCGGTCGGTGTTCACGTTCTTCCCGGACGACCTCGACTACGGGCTCCAGCTCGTGCGCGCCCAGACCCGGGCGGGCAAGCCGAAGGACGCCCAGGCCACGCTCGCCGCGCTGCGGTCCGCGTTCCCGGGCGATGAGCCGCGGATCGACCTCGCCGAGGCCCAGACGGCGCGGGCGCTGTCCGACTTCCCGCTCGCCGGAAAGGCGGCCGCGCGCGCGGCGGAGCTCGGCGGCAAGCAGGGATCCCGTCTGCTCGTCGCGAGCGCGCTGCTGATCGAGGCGAGCGCCCGCCGCAACCTCGGCGACGCGAAAGCCGCGATGGCAAAGTCCGAAGAGGCCCGGCGCGTGTTCGACGCGGCCGGGGACCGCGCGGGCGTGGCGTCGGCCACCAACGACATCGGCAACAGCCTCTACGACCTCGGCGACCTGCCCGGCGCCCGCAAGGCGTACGAGGACGTGCTGGCGATCTACCGGGGGATCGGCAACCGGCGCGGCGCGGCCGGCGCCCTCGACAACATCGCCAACGTCGTCGGAGACCAGGGCGACTTCAAGGCGGCGCGGAAGCTTTCGGAAGAAGCCCTCGCGCTCTACCACGAGGTCGGCGACAAGTCCGGCGCCGCGCAGACCCTCAACAACATGGGCACCGCCCTCGTCGTCCAGGGCGACTTCCGCGGCGCGCGCACGCTCTTCGAAGAAGCGCTGCCGCTCTACCGCGAGACGGGCGACCAGGGAGGTCTCGCCATCTGCCTGAACAACGTGGCCGAGATGCAGGCCGGGCAGGGCGACGTCGCCGGCGCCCGCGGCCATTTCGAGGAAGCGCTCAGGATCTTTCGCGACTCCGGCCAGGCGAGCAAGTCCGTCTACCCCCTCGTCGGCCTGGCGGGGATCCTGGCCGAGACGGGCGACCTCGCCGGCGCGAAGGCGATGCTGGAGGAAGGGCTCCGGCTCTGCCGCGATGCCGGCGACCGCCACGAGTCGGGCTACGCCCTCTCGGGGCTCGCCGCCCTCGCGCTCGCCGAGGACCGCGCGGCCGACGCGCGGCGCCAGCACCAGGAAGCGCTCGCGGTCCGCGAGGAGCTCGGCGAAAAAGACGCCGCTGCGGCCAGCCGGGTGGGCCTCGCCCGCGTCGCGCTCGCCGAGGACAAGCCCGCGGACGCGGAGGCGGCGGCCCGCGGCGCCGCCGACGCGCTCGACGCGGCCAAGCTGCCGGACGACGAGGCCACCGCGCTCGCCGTGCTCGCGCGGGCCCTCCTCGCGCAGGGAAAGGCGCCTCGGGCGCGTCCGATCGTCGAGCGGGCGCGCGCCCTCGTCGCGGCGGGACAGAACGACGCCGTGCGCCGCGAGGTCGAGCTCGTCTCGGCCCGCCTGCGCGCCGCCGACGGAGACCCGGCGGGAGCGCGGCGCGCCCTCGAAGCGGAGATTGCGCGGGCGAAAGAGCGCGGGCTCGTCGCCTCGCAGCTCGAGGCGCGGCTCGCCCTCGGTCAGATCGCGGCGGGATCCGGCGACGCGGCCGCGGCCCGGGCCGCGCTCGCGGCGCTCGAGGCCGATGCCGCCGCGAAGGGGTTCCGCCTCATCGCGCGCGAAGCGTCGCGGACGAAACGCTGACCCGCGGGCCGACCGAGCGGCGGATCGCGGCGAGCTGGTTGACGCGTTCGACGAGGCCCTCGATGCGCTCGAGCATCTCGAAGACGAGCGCGGTCCCGTCCACCGTGCGGCAGGAGAATCCCAGCGTCCCCTGCGCCGCGTCGAGCGCGAAACGCCGGAGCGCGGGCGAGTCGGCGAGCAACCCCCGGCAGCTTTCCAGCCAGCGTTCGTCGACCGGTCCCCGGAGACGGACCGCGTAGCGCGTGTCGGCGCCCGCCGGCTCCCCCTTCAGCGTCGAGAGGTCGAGCCGGACGTCCGAAGCGCTTCCTGGTTCCCCGAAATCGGTCATGGCTCCCACCTTTCGCTGGATGGGAGAGAACGCAATCCCGGGGCCAGAACGCAACTGGCTGACGACAGGGCATTTCGCCGCGGAGCCGCCGAGCGCCGGGTCGAAAAGCGTTACCGCCGGTAACGATTCACCTGTCCGAAAGGACAGGCGGGCGCAACGTCGTGCGCGGCCTAGTCCCGGCGCTTGAGCGAGAGCGTCAGGACGAACTCCGCCGCCGGCTCCGCGCCGAGCCTGTCGGGCACCGTCGCCGTGACGCGGACCGGCAGCTCCTCGCGCTCGCCGCTCTCGATCGCGCGCCGCACGAGCGCCGCCACGGCCTCGCCGTCCTCGCACGAGAAGAGCACGTCGCCCTCGGCGCGCTTGAAGAACTCGGCCTTCAGGTCCTTGAAGATCAGCGAAACGCGCCGCCCGCTGGCCTCGATCCGGCGCATCGCCGTGAGCGCCCCCGCCAGGTCGGCGCCCGCGCAGAGCGCCCCGAAGTACATGGAGCCCAGGTGATTCCGCGAACGGCGCGTGAGCGGGATGCGGATCACCGTGCGGACGGGGGTCGCCTCGACGACCGACGGCCGCAGGAAGAAGAGCAGCGGGATCTTCGCCAGCGTCCAGAGCCGCAGCCGCGCGGTTTCGCTCAGGCCAGCCACGGCCGGCGAAACTATCACCCTGTCCCACGCGGCCCGCGAAATCCGCCGCCGGCGCGGACCACCTGCCCGAAGGGACGGCTGACTTTTCCGGCGGGGGGCGCGACAATGGGGGGTGTTCTCGGACAAGAAAAAGGGAGTAACGCGATGCGCCTCGCCCCGCGGTTTCTGACCGTTTCGATCCTGCTGTCTCTGGCCGCCACATCCGGGGCCTTCGCCAACGTCCTCTGCGTCAAGCCCGCGCCCTCCGGAAGCGGCTGCTGGGCGACCGCGTTCACGAGCCTGCAGGCCGCGCTCGCCGCGGCCAACGCGACCGACGAGATCTGGGTCGCGGCGGGAACCTACAAGCCGACCGCGACCACGGACCGGACGATCAGCTTCGCGATGAAGAACGGCGTCGCGATCTACGGCGGCTTCGACGGCACCGAGACGACCCGCGGCCAGAGGGATCCCGTCGCCAACGTCGTCATCCTCTCGGGAGACATCGGGAACGCGGGCTTTTCCGGCGACAACAGCTACCACGTCGTCACGGCGGACGCGTCCGTGACTCTGTCCGGCGTTCTCGACGGGTTGACGATCACGGCCGGACAGGCGGACGGAACGAATCCAAACGATCGCGGCGGTGCGATCTGGGTCAATGGAGGAAGCCCCAAACTCGTCGGACTCACGTTGACCGCGAATCAGGCCCTCTCGCGCGGAGGCGCGGTACGCGTCGAGAGCGGGGCGCCGCAGCTTCTTTCGTGCACGGTCGTTTCCAACACGGTGTCGTCCGGCGGATTCGGCGCGGGACTCTCTGCAGCCGGCTCCGTGGACGCCGAGCAATGCATCTTCCGCTCGAACTCGATCTCCGGCTCCTCGACCGGCGGCGGCGGCCTCCAGACGGCCGGCAACACGACGCTCATCAACTGCGTGATCGCGGAGAACAGCCCGAACGGCGTCCAGATCCAGGGCGACAACAACAAGATCCAGGACTGCACCTTCAACGCCAACAACGGCTACGGGGCGGCGTTCCTCGTCAGCAACAGCAACACGATCACCAACTCCGTGTTCTGGGGCGATCTCGTCCCCGAAATGTTCTTCGACGGATCGTCGTCCGCATCGATCAACTTCTGCGACGTCCAGGGCGGCTCGCCGTTCGCGGGAACCGGCAACCTCCAGGCCGATCCGCTCTTCTTTGGCGCGCCGGCGGACCTGCGTCTCGGCGCGGGGTCCCCGGCCGTCGACTCCGGGAACAACACGCTCGTTCCGGGCGGAACGACGGTCGACGTCCGCGGGCTGCCCCGCTTCTTCGACGATCCCGAGGTCCCGGATATCGGCATCGGCAACGTGCCGCCCGGGATCGTCGACATGGGCGCCTACGAGCGCATCCCGATCACCGTCACGACCCCGCCCACGCAGACGATCTGCGCGGGCGGCCCCGCGGTCTTCAGCGTGACCGCGACGGGACAGCCGACGCTCACCTATCGCTGGCGCAAGGACGGCACTCCCCTCTCCAACGGCGGGACGATCTCCGGGGCGACCACCGACACCCTGACGATCAACCCGACCGTGGCGGGCGACTCCGGCGACTACGACGTCGTCGTCACGGACGGCTTCGGCCAGTCCCTCACCTCGCCCGCGGCCGTCCTGACCGTCAATGCGCGGCCGACCGCGGCGGCGTCGGGCGCCGCCACCGTCTGCGCCGGGACCTCGACTCCGCTGACGGGCTCGGGCGGCGTGTCGTGCTCGTGGTCTCCGACGAGCGGGCTCGACAACCCGTCGAGCTGCACGCCGATGGCGACGCCGGCGATCACGACGATCTACACGCTGACGGTCACCGCCGCCAACGGCTGCCCCTCCACGAACGCCCCCACCGTGACGGTCACCGTCAACCCCGTGCCCGTGCTGCCGGTCATCTCGGCGCCTCTCTCGGTTCCCGTCGGCGCCTCGGGCGCTTCCGCGAGCGTGCCGAACCACTCGGGCTCGACCTGGAACTGGACGCTCTCGGGCGGAGTCATCACCGCCGGCCAGACCACGCGGCAGATCGTCTTCGACGCGGCTCCCCCGGGCACGACCATGGTGTGCACGGTCGTCGAGACCAACGCCGGGTGCTCCTCGCCGACGGCGACGAAGAACATCCAGGTGGACTTCCTGGACGTGCCGCCCTCGAACACCTTCCACGACTACGTGAACGCGGTCGCGCGCAACGGCGTGACGGCCGGCTGCGGCGGCGGCAACTACTGCGGCACGTCGGTCGTCACGCGGGCACAGATGGCGGTCTTCCTCCTCAAGGCGGAGCACGGCTCGAGCTTCGTCCCGCCCTCGTGCACGGGGACCTTCACCGACGTTCCCTGCCCCGGGGGCTTCGCCGTCGACTGGATCGAGCAGCTCGCCTTCGAGGGCATCACGGGCGGCTGCGGCGGCACGAACTACTGCCCGAACAACGCCGTGCGGCGCGACCAGATGGCGGTCTTCCTGCTCAAGGCCCACCTCGGCTCGGGCTACGTCCCGCCGCCGGCGACCGGCACCATCTTCACGGACGTGCCGGCCGGCGCCTTCGCCGCCGACTGGATCGAGGACCTCTACGCGCGCGGCGTCACCGGCGGCTGCCTGACCAACCCGCTGCGCTACTGCCCGACGAACTCCAACAACCGGCAGCAGATGGCGGTGTTCATCACGAAGACGTTCTCGCTGCAGTAGGCCCGGTCCCGCGCGCGGGCCTCCGCGGAGGGAGCATCCCGCTCCGTTTCGCGGGGGCCGCGTCGCGGCGCCCGTTTCCTGCGCGCCCCGGGCGCCCGTCGCGCGGCCGATTCGGCGGGCGGCCCCGGGAGAGGTTTCGGGCATAATCCCCCGGATTCCATCGAACGGAGAAACGAACCATGCGCAACCGCACCCTGCTCACCCTCGGCTTCACGCTCGCGCTCGGCGCGGCCTTCGCCGGCGCCCAGGACCTGCGCGCGAAGGTCGACCCCTGGGTCCTCGACACGTCCGCGCGCGGCGAGACGAGCTTCCTGGTGGTGCTGCGCGAGCAGGCCGACCTGCGCGGCGCGCGTCACCTGCGGACGAAGGCCGAAAAGGGCGCCTTCGTCTTCGACGCGCTGAGCTCCGCGGCCGCGCGCACGCAGGCGCCGGTCCGGGCCTTCCTCGAGGCCCGCGGGGTCGCGTACCGCGCCTACTGGGTCGTCAACATGCTCGAGGTCCGCGGCGACCGCGCGCTCGTCGAAGCGCTCGCCGCCCGCGACGACGTCTTCCGCGTCTCGGCGAACCCGGCCGTCCGGCTCCGGGGCCCCGTCGGCGCCCCCGTGCCCGACGCGCCGGCGCAGCCCGCGACGATCGAGTGGGGCGTCGCAAAGGTCCACGCGCCGCAGGTCTGGGCCCTCGGGTTCAACGGGCAGGGCGTCGTCGTGGCCGGCGAGGACACGGGGTACGACTGGACGCATCCCGCGTTGAAGGGCAAGTACCGCGGGTGGAACGGCTCGTCGGCGGACCACAACTACAACTGGCACGACTCGATCCACTCGGGCGGCGGCGTCTGCGGCGCCGACGCGCAGGCTCCCTGCGACGACGACATCCACGGCACGCACACGATGGGCACGATGGTCGGAGACGACGGCGCCGGCAACCAGGTCGGCGTCGCGCCCGGCGCGAAGTGGATCGGCTGCCGCAACATGAACCAGGGCGTGGGCTCGCCGGCGACCTACTCCGAGTGCTTCCAGTGGATGATCGCCCCGACCAACCTCGCCAACCAGAATCCCGACCCGTCCAAGGCGCCGCACGTCATCAACAACTCGTGGGGCTGCCCGGCGAGCGAGGGCTGCACCGATCCGACCGTCCTCCAGGCGGTCGTCGAGGCCGTGCGCGCCGCCGGCATCGAGCCGGTGGTCTCCGCCGGCAACGCCGGGAGCGCGTGCTCCACGGTCGAAGACCCGGCGGCGATCTACGACGCCTCCTTCTCCATCGGCGCGACCGACAGCAGCGACAACATCGCGGGATTCTCGAGCCGCGGCCCCGTCACGGTGGACGGCAGCAACCGCCTCAAGCCCGACATCTCGGCGCCGGGCGTGAACGTGCGGTCGAGCGTGCCGGGCGGCGGCTACGCGTCCCTGAACGGCACGAGCATGGCCGGCCCCCACGTGGTCGGCGTCGTGGCGCTCGCGCTCTCGGCGAGCTCCGCCCTCCAGGGCGACCCGGACTCGATCGAGACCCTGCTGACCTCCTCGGCCGTGCCGCGCACGTCCGACGAGGTCTGCGGCGGCATTCCGGGAAGCCAGATTCCGAACAACACGTACGGCTGGGGCCGCATCGACGCCGAGTCCGCCTTCAACACGGACGTGGCGGCCGCGCAGACCGACTCCCCCGACCCGACGCTCGTCGGCGTGCCCGTCACCTACGTCATCACCGCCTCGAACCTCGGCCCCGGCAAGGCGCTCGGCGTGCACGTCTCGGAGGGCCTGTCGATCACCGCGACCATCAACTCGGCCACTCCGAGCCAGGGCTCGTGCACCCTGCTCGCCCACGGCGCCAGCTGCGACCTCGGCAGCCTCGATGCCGGCGCGGCCGCCACCGTGACGATCGTCGGCACCCCGAACTCCGTCGGCACGCTGACCAGCAACGCCATCGTCTCCCTGACCGGGCTCGACCCGAATCCCGGCAACGACTCGGCCCTGGTGCAGACGACCGTCTCGGCCTGCCCCTTCGCCGCGCCGGCGATCTCGGCGCCCGCCTCGGTCCCGCCCTCGACCGACGGGCTCGCGGCGAGCGTCTCGTCGGGCCCGGGCCACGCCGACGCGTGGACCCTGACCGGCGGCGCCCTCACCTCCGGCCAGGGCACGAACGCGATCACGTTCCAGTCCGGCGACCCCGGCACGACCGTCCTCCTCCAGGTCGTCGACTCGCTCGGCGCCTGCGACGTGCCCGCGCCCGACGTCGTCGTCTCGGTGGACTTCCTGGACGTTCCGCCCGCCGACCCCTTCCACGACTTCGTCAACACCGTCGCGCGCAACGGCGTCACGGCCGGGTGCGGCGGCGGCAACTACTGCCCCGGCGCGGCCGTCAACCGCGCGCAGATGGCGGTCTTCCTCCTCAAGAGCAAGTACGGCGCGGGCCACGTTCCGCCGCCCGCGACCGGAACGGTCTTCGCCGACGTGCCGCAGGGGTCGTTCGCCGCGGACTGGATCGAGGAGCTCCACGCGCTCGGGGTCACGGGCGGCTGTGGCGGGGGCAACTACTGCCCGGCGGCTCCGGTCACCCGCGCGCAGATGGCGGTCTTCCTCCTGAAGACCCACCTGGGCTCGGCCTTCGTGCCCCCCGCGGCGACGGGCATCTTCGGGGACGTCCCGGTCGGCGCCTTCGCGGCCGACTGGATCGAAGACCTCTACGGCCGCGCGGTCACCGGAGGCTGCTCGGCGAGCCCGCTGCTCTACTGCCCGGACAATCCGAACACGCGCGGACAGATGGCGGTTTTCCTGACGAAGACGTTCTCGCTTCCCTAGCGCTCCCCGGGGTGTAGGCTCCGGGCATGGTCTTTTTTCCAAGGGAGGAACCCATGCCCGAGCCTTCTCGTCGCGCCCCGCGCCGCTCTTCGGTCGCGTTGAAGCTGGCAACTCTCCTGTTGCTCGCCTCGGCGCCCCTCCTCGGTCAGGACGAGGCCCGGTTCTCCGATCGCCAGGCCCTCGCCTGGGCCCATTGCGTCCCGGACGAGCACACGCTGTGCCTCGGCGGCGCCCGCTTCGCGGTGACGGCCGCGTTCCAGTTGACGCCTTCGGGGCCCTCGGCGCCGGCGACGGCAGTCCCGCTGACGCAGGACAGCGGCTACTTCTGGTTCTTCGACGCCTCCAACGTCGAGCTCATCGTGAAGGTGCTCGACGGATGCTCGACGAACGGGTTCCACTGGGTGTTCGAGTCCGGACTCACCAACGTGGGCGTGGGCCTCGAGGTGCGGGACATGGAAACGGGCCAGACGAAGACCTACCAGAGCGAGGCCGGCACGCCCTTCGTGCCCATCCAGGACACGAACGCGTTCCAGACCTGCCCGTAAACGAATCGCCGGTCCTGTGACCCGGGTCACAGGCGGAGGAAAGAGGCTCGGCTAGGGTTCGGGGTTGGAACCCCCGATGCTCACCGACCTGGCGCCCCTCCTCCTCGCCCTCGCCCTCCACGCCCCGGACGTGACCGTGACGGTGACGGTGGACCCCGCGGCCGGCCGTCACGCGATCAGCCCGCTCGTGTACGGCGTCAACTTCGGCGACACGGCCCAGGCGCTCGCCCTGCGCTGGCCGGCGCGGCGGTGGGGCGGCAACGGCACGACGCGCTACTCGTGGCAGGACGACGTCGCCAACCACGCGAGTGACTGGTTCTTCTACGACATCGAGTCGCAGCCGGACCCGGGGACGCTGCCCGACGGCTCGGCCGCGGACCTCTTCATCGACGACACCCGCGCCTCGGGCGGGGAGACGATCCTGACCGTCCCCCTGATCGGCTGGACGCCGAAGGACCGCGCGCGCCACTGGGGCTTCTCGGTGGCCAAGTACGGCGCGCAGCAGCAGACCGAGTGCACGGTGACGGGATTTCCCGACTGGTGCCAGCCCGACGCGGGCAACGGGAACCACCCCGACGGCTCGCCGATCACCGGCAACGACCCGCACGACACGTCGCGCGAGATCGGCCCGGACTTCGTGACGGGCTGGATGCAGCACGTCGCGGGCCGCGTCGGCGGCGCCGCGGCGGGCGGGGTGCGCTTCTTCGCGCTCGACAACGAGCCCGACCTCTGGAGCTCGACCCACCGCGACGTGCACCCGGCGCCGCTCTCGTACGACGAGATCTGGTCCCGGACGGTGGACTACGCCTCGGCGATCAAGGCGCAGGATCCGGCGGCGCTCGTGATGGGCCCCGTGCCCTGGGGGTGGTGCGCCTATTTCTGGTCTGCGCTCGACGGGTGTGGCGACGGCGGCCCGGACCTGCAGAACCACGGCGGCCTCCACTACCTGGAGTGGTACCTGAAGCAGGCGCACGACTACGAGACCGCCAACGGCGTGCGTCTGGTGGACTACCTCGACGTCCACTACTACCCCCAGGCCGAGGGCGTGGCGCTGAAGGACGACGAGGGCGTGGCGGCGCTGCGCCTGCGAAGCCTCAAGAGCCTCTACGACCCCGGCTACGTGGACGAATCGTGGATCGGCTCGTGCTGCGGCGCGGCCGTCCAGCTCATCCCGCGGATGAAGGCCTGGATCGCGTCCCGCTATCCCGGAACGAAGCTCGCCATCACGGAGTACAACTGGGGCGGCGACACCGGGATCAGCTCGGCGCTCGCGCAGGCGGAGGCCCTCGCGATCTTCGGGCGCGAGGGCGTGGACCTCGCGACGCGCTGGGTGTCGCCCGAGCCCGGCAGCCGCGTCGAGGACGCGTTCCGTCTCTACCTCGACTACGACGGGCAGGGCTCCGTCGTCTCCGGGGACAGCGTCTCGGCGATCAGCGCGAGCGTGGACGACGTCGGCGCGTACGCCGTCGCGGGAGCGGGCACGCGCCTCTTTCTCCTGCTCTTCAACAAGGCGACCGCCGCGCGCGACGCCGCGATCACGGCGCCGGCCCCGCTCCACTGGCGCGCGCGGCTCTGGCGGTTCGACGAAGGCACCGCTCTCGGCTCGGCCGGAACGGTTCTGCCTTCGGGAGGAGGCCTCACGAGCGCGCTGCCGCCCCGGTCGGCGACCCTCGCGGCCACGCTCCTGGATTTCGAGGACGTCCCGGTAACCCATCCCTTCTACGACTTCGTCATGAAGGCCGAGGACGATGGCGTGACGGCGGGGTGCGGGGGCGAACGCTACTGCCCGGACGCGTCGGTGACGCGCGCGCAGATGGCCGTGTTCCTGCTCAAGGCGAGCCTCGGCGAGAACTACGCTCCCGCTCCCGCGACGGGAACCGTCTTCGCCGACGTGCCGGCCTCGGCCTTCGCCGCGGACTGGATCGAGGATCTCGCGGCCCGCGGGATCACAGGCGGGTGCGGCGGGAACGACTTTTGTCCCGATTCGCCTGTAACCCGCCGGCAGATGGCCGCGTTCTTGCTTAAGACCAGGCACGGCTCAACTTATGCGCCACCAGCAGCAATCGGGATCTTCGGCGACGTCCCCGCGGCGGATCCATTCGCGCCGTGGATCGAGGAGCTCTATGCCGAGCAGGTCACGGGCGGCTGCCAGGCCTCGCCACTGCTGTACTGCCCCGCCAACTTCAACACCCGCGGGCAGATGGCTGTGTTCCTCGTCAAAACTTTCGGACTTCCATGAGACCTGATAAGAATGAGGTTCACCCGGGAGAAATCGTGGACCCTCGATCGGAAAGACTGAGGCCGAAGTCCGTGTCGGCGGCGCGAGCCGCGCGCCTCGCGCTTTCGCTCGCCCTCGCGCTGACCGCGCCCGCGGCGTTCGCGGCGACGATCTACAAGCAGCCCGGCTTCTCGGAGTCGATGGTCTTCAACGGCCTGTCGAACCCGACCACCGTGCGCTTCCTGCCCGACGGGCGCGTCCTCGTCGCCGAAAAGAGCGGGCTCATCAAGATGTTCCCGAACATCACGACGAACACCTACACGGTCGTCGCGGACCTGCGCACGGAGGTCCACAACTTCTGGGACCGCGGCCTCCTCGGCCTGGCCGTGGACCCGAATTTCGCGACCAACAACTTCATCTACGTCCTCTACACCTTCGACGCCCCCATCGGCGGCGTGCCCCCGACCTGGGGCCCCGGCGACGGCACTTCGGATCCCTGCCCCTCGCCGCCGGGCGCGACGACCGACGGCTGCGTCGTGAGCGGCCGCCTCTCGCGCCTGACCGCCACGGGCCCGAACTGGACCGCCAGCGAGCACGTGCTCATCAACGACTGGTGCCAGCAGTTCCCGAGCCACTCGATCGGGGCGCTCGACTTCGGCGCGGACGGCTACCTCTACGTCAGCGGCGGCGACGGCGCCAGCTTCAACAACGCCGACTGGGGCCAGTTCGGCGGAACCTCGGGCGCGCCTCCCCCGACGCCGAAAAACCCGTGCGGCGACCCGCCGGCGGGCGTCGGCGGCACCGAGACTCCCCCGACCGCCGAGGGCGGCGCGCTGCGCTCCCAGAGCCCCCAGCGCGCCCCGGCCGAGCCGCGCCTGCTCAACGGGTCGATCCTGCGCGTGGACCCGGCGACCGGCGCGGGAGTTCCGGGAAATCCCTTCTTCGGGAGCTCCGACGCCAACGCCCAGCGCCTGATCGGATACGGCCTGCGCAACCCCTTCCGCTTCACGATCAAGCCGCAGACGAACGACATCTGGATCGCCGACGTCGGCTACAACCTCTGGGAGGAGCTCAACCGCCTTCCCGACCTCACCCTCGCCCGCGACTTCGGGTGGCCCTGTTACGAGGGCAACGGCCACGAAGCCAGCTACGACGCGGCGAACCTCGCCATCTGCGAAAACCTCTACGCGAGCGGGAGCGCCGTCTCCCCCGTCCTGACCTACAACCACGGGGACCACGTGGTCCCCAACGACGGCTGCACGACCGGCAGCTCGGCGATCGCCGGCCTCGCCTTCTACACGGGCGCGAGCAACTACCCGTCCAATTACACGGGCGCGCTCGTCTTCTCGGACTACGCCCGCAACTGCATGTGGGTCATGTTTCCCGGCGTCGGCGGAGACCCGGACCCGGCGACGACCGCGGCGTTCGCGGCCGCCGCCCAGGGGCCCGTCGACATCCAGCTCGGACCGGACGGGAACTTCTATTACGTGGACTTCAACGGCGGCCAGGTGATCCGCATCGAATACGGTCTGCACGCGGTGGCCAACGGGACCCCGACGAGCGGCGGCATCCCGCTGAATGTCCAGTTCGACGGATCCGCCTCGCAGCCCGCGCAGGCCGGCGACACGCTGTCCTACGCCTGGGACCTCGACGGCGACGGGAACTTCAACGACTCGACGCTCGTCAAGCCGACCTACCAGTACACGAACGCCGGCACCTACACGGTCCGGCTCAAGGTCACCGACCAGCGCGGCGCCAGCGACATCTCCTCCCCGGTCACGATCCAGGCCGACGCCGGCAACCCCACGGCCACGATCGTGACGCCGCTCCCGACGTTCACGTGGAAGGTCGGCGATCCCATCTCGTTCTCCGGAACGGGAACCGACCCGCAGGACGGGACGCTGCCGCCGAGCGCGTTCGCCTGGACGGTCCTGATCCACCACTGCCCGTCGGACTGTCACACGCACACGTACCAGACGTTCACCGGCGTCACGAGCGGCTCCTTCCCGGCGCCCGACCACGAGTACCCCTCGTGGCTCGAGATCCAGCTCGTGGTCACCGATTCCGACAACAACACCGGCAGCGCCAGCGTCTCGATCCAGCCGCAGACCGTGGGCCTCTCGATGCTCTCGTCTCCGCCGGGCCTGCAGCTGTCGGCCGGAACCAAGTCGGGCGTCACGCCCTTCGTCGACACCGTGATCATCAACTCCATGAACCAGCTCATCGCCGCGCCGACCCAGGGCGCCTACCCGACGATCTGGGAGTTCGTGAGCTGGTCGGACGGGGGCGCGGCGACCCACACCATCATCGCCCCCGCGACGCCGGTTTCGTTCACCGCGACGTACGCGACCCGCGCCGACCTCTCGATCGGCATGACCGGCTCCCTGCCCGACGTCTGCGAGGGGGACCCGATCACCTACACGATCACCGTGGCCAACGCCGGGCTCTCGCAGGCGACGAACGTGAGCGTGGTGGACACGCCCCCGGCCGGAGCGACGGTCGTCTCCGCGAGCGGCGCCGGCTGGAACTGCAACGGGACGGCGCCGGTCGTCTGCACGATGCCGGCGCTCGACGTGACGGCGGCCGCGCCGATCACGATCGTCGTCAGCGCGCCGGCGGAGACCGCGCTGAACTCGGCGACGGTCGGGTCCGCCGTCACGGACCCCAACGGGAGCAACAACTCGGCCTCGGTCTCGACCAACGTCAACCCCGCGCCCGAGCGGCCCGTGATCGCCGCCTCGAACTGGGTCCCCGCGGGCGCAACCGGCGTCCCCGCGAGCGTCGCCGACCATACGGGCGCCACCTACACCTGGGATCTCTCGGGCGGAACGATCGCGTCCGGCCAGGGCACGAGCGCGATCACCCTCGATGCGGGAAGCCCGGGCACCACGATGGCCCTCGGCGTCACCGAGACGAGCGCCCTGAATTGCCCGTCGCCCGCCGCGTCGGCGAAGATCCAGGTCGACTTCCTCGACGTCCCGCCGGCGCACCCGTTCCACGACTTCGTCGACACGGCGGCCCGCAACGGCGTCACGGCCGGGTGCGGCGGCGGCGACTACTGCCCGTCCGCCCCCAACACCCGCGCCCAGATGGCGGTCTTCCTCCTCAAGTCGAAGTACGGCTCGGACCACGTGCCCCCGCCGGCGACCGGGATCTTCGCCGACGTTCCCGCGGGGGATCCGTTCGCGCCGTGGATCGAGGAGCTCTACGGCCTCGGCGTGACCGGGGGCTGCCAGGCTTCGCCGCTGCTCTACTGCCCGGGCGCCGCCGTCACGCGCGCGCAGATGGCGGTCTTCCTGCTCAAGACGCTGCTCGGCTCGTCGTACACGCCCGCGCCCGCCGTCGGCATCTTCGGCGACGTCGCGCCGGGCTCCTTCGCCGCCGACTGGATCGAGGACCTCTACGGCCGCTCGATCACCGGCGGGTGCCAGGCCTCGCCGCTGCTCTACTGTCCGGACGCGGCAAACACGCGCGGACAGATGGCGGTGTTCCTGACCAAGACGTTCAGCCTGCAGTAGTTAGGCCGGGCCGCGCCTCGGCGCAGCGGCTGTCCGCCGAGGCAGGATCTCGTTGACCGGAGGGCCAGTCCGGGGCGATACTCACGCCTTCTTTACAGAGGAGCGTTCCCTTTGAGGCTGGCCGGCAAAGAGCCGCGCGTCCACGCGCGTTTCGGCATTGCGGGATGGAGGCGGTGCGCCTTCGCCGTTGCCGCTCTGTTCGTCCTGGCGTCGGACGCCCGCGCGACGAACTACAAGCAGCCGGGCTTCTCCGAGACCGCGGTCTTCACGGGGCTGACGAACCCGACCGTCGTGCGCTTCCTGCCCGACGGCCGCGTCCTCGTCGCCGAGAAGAGCGGCCTCATCAAGATGTTCCCGAACCTGACGACGAACAGTTTCACGGTCGTCGCGGACCTGCGCACCGAGGTGCACAACTTCTGGGACCGAGGCCTCCTCGGCCTCGCCATCGACCCGAACTTCTCGACCAACAACTTCATCTACGTCCTCTACTCCTACGACGCGGCGATCGGCGGCACGCCTCCGCGCTGGGGGACCGCCGGCGCGAGCTCGGACGGCTGCCCGACGCCTCCCGGCGCCACGACCGACGGCTGCGTCATCAGCGGCCGGCTCTCGAGGCTGACCGCCACGGGCCCGGACTGGACGGCGAGCGAGGCGCCGCTCATCAACGACTGGTGCCAGCAGTTCCCGAGCCACTCGATCGGCTCGCTCGACTTCGGCGCCGACGGCTACCTCTACGTCAGCGGCGGCGACGGCGCGAGCTTCAACAACGCCGACTGGGGCCAGTTCGGCGGGACCTCCGGCAGCCCGCCGCCGATCCCGGCCAACCCGTGCGGGGACCCGCCGTTCCCCGTCGGCACGCCGCAGACCCAGCCGACCGCCGAGGGCGGCGCCCTCCGATCGCAGAGCCACCTGCGCACGCCGGGCGAGCCGCGCGTCCTGAACGGCTCGGTCCTGCGCATCAACCCCGCCGACGGCACCGCGGCGCCGGGCAACCCGCTGATCGCTTCGGGCGACGTCAACGAGCAGCGGATCATCGGGTTCGGATTCCGCAATCCTTTCCGCATGATCGTCCGCCCCGGAACCAACGAGGTCTGGATCGCCGACGTCGGCTGGAACACCTGGGAGGAGCTCAACAAGATTCCCGACCTGACCGTCGCCCGGAACTACGGCTGGCCCTGCTACGAGGGCAACTTCGCCCAGTACACGGGCCTGAACATCTGCCCGCCCCAGGCGCAGACCGTCCTGCCCGTGCTGACCTACAACCACAGCGTTCCCGTCGTCCCCGGAGACGGCTGTACGACGGGCAGCTCCTCGGTCGCGGGCATGGCTTTCTACCAGGGCGGCAGCAACTACCCGTCGAACTACCCCAACGCGCTCTTCTTCTCGGACTACTCGCGCAAGTGCCTCTGGGTGATGTTCCCCGACGGCAGCGGGAACCCCAACCCCGCCTCGGTCGCCGCCTTCGCCAACACCGCGGCGGGACCCGTGGACCTGCGGATCGGCCCGGACGGCAACCTCTACTACGTCGACTTCGACGCCGGCCGCGTCATGAAGGTGAAGTACGGCCTCTCCGCCATCGCGACGGCCGCGCCGACCTCCGGCAGCGCCCCCCTGACCGTCAACTTCGACGGCTCGGGCTCGGTCCCGGCGGTCGTCGGGGACGTCCTCTCCTACTTCTGGGACCTCGACGGCGACGGCCAGTTCGACGACTCGACGGCCGTGGCGCCGAGCTTCACCTACAGCACGCCGGGGACCTACACCGCGCGCCTGAAGGTCACCGACACGCGCGGCGGCACCAGCATCAGCGCCCCCATCACGATCTCCGCCGGCAACACGCCGCCGACCGCGGTCGTCGACACGCCCCTGTCGACGCTGACCTGGAAGGTCGGCGACACGATCACGTTCTCGGGACATGCGACGGACGCCCAGGACGGAACGCTGCCGGCGAGCGCGCTGGCGTGGCAGGTCATCATCCACCACTGCCCGTCCAACTGTCACACGCACATCTACCAGACCTTCGACGGCGTGGCGGGCGGCTCCTTCCCGGCCCCCGACCACGAGTACCCGTCCTACCTCGAGATCCAGCTCACGGCCACCGACACGCAGGGCCTGACCAACGTCGCCAGCGTCAACATCAATCCCCAGACGGCGTCGCTCAACTTCCAGACGAGCCCGACCGGCCTCCAGCTGACCGTCGGCACGTCGGGACCGCAGACCACGCCGTTCACGCAGACCGTGATCGTGAACTCGGTGAACTCCGTCCAGGCGACCTCGCCCCAGGGGACGCTTCCGAACATCTGGGAGTACTCGTCGTGGTCGGACGGCGGGGCCCAGAACCACAACATCACGGCGCCGGCCGGCGTCTCGAGCTACACCGCCACCTACGCCACCCACGCGGACCTCGCCATCGGCGCGACCCCGTCGCCCGAGCCGGTGGGAGCGGGAACCGCGCTCACCTACACCCTGAACGTGTCGAACGCCGGGCCCTCGCAGGCCAACGCCGTGTCGGTCAGCGACACCCTTCCGGCGGGGACGACCTTCGTGAGCGCCACGGGCGCCGGCTGGACCTGCTCCGGCACGGGACCGGTCACCTGCACATTGCCCGCCCTCGGGGTCGCCGCCGCGGCCCCGATCACCCTGACGGTCACGGCACCCGCCGAGGGCGGCTCGATCCTGAACACCGCCTCCGTCACCTCGTCCACGAACGACCCCGCGACCGGCAACAACACGGCCGCGACGACCTCGACGGTGTTCGCGCGGGCCGACCTCGCGATCGGCCAGAGCGGCGCTCCCGCGTCGATCTGCACCGGCCAGCCGATCACGTACACCCTGAGCGTCTCGAACGCGGGCCCCTCGACAGCGGCCTCCCTGTCGGTGTCCGACACCCTGCCCGCCGGGGCCGCGCTCGTCTCGGCCTCGGGAGCGGGATGGTCGTGCAGCGGCGTTTCCACGGTCACCTGCACCCGCCCCTCGCTCGCCCCGGGCGCGGCGCCGGCCATCACGATCGCCATCACCGCTCCCGCCTCGGCCGGGAGCGCCGTCAACGGCGCCTCCGTCTCGTCCCCGACGAACGATCCGTCGTCGGCCAACAACGTCTCGAGCGCCACGACGACCGTGAACGCGATCCCGCCGCCTCCCGCCGCCGGCAACGACGGCCCGGTCTGCACGGGCGCCACGCTCCAGCTCACGGCCGCGACGGTGGCGGGCGCGACGTACGCGTGGACGGGGCCGAACGGCTTCACCTCCTCGCAGCAGAACCCGACGATCCCCAACGCGACTCCGGCCGCCTCGGGCACGTACAGCGTCACGGTCACGGTCAACTCCTGCACCTCCCCGGCGGCCACGACCGTCGCCACGGTGCGGCCGCTGCCGACGGCGATCGTCTCGGGGACCGCGCAGATCTGCGCGGGCGGGGCGACGCCGATCCAGGCCGCGCTGACCGGGACCGGTCCGTGGACCGTGACCTGGTCCGACGGCGTGGTGCAGTCGGGCGTCCCGGCCTCGCCGGCGACCCGCTCGGTGACCCCGGCCTCGACGACGACCTACACGGTCACGGCGGTGTCCGACGCGAACTGCTCCGGCACGGCCTCGGGCAGCGCCGTCGTGACGGTCAACCCGCGGCCCACGGCGGTCGCGTCCGGAACGGCCGCCGTCTGCGCCGGAACGGCCACGCCGCTCTCGGGGTCCGGGGGCGCGTCGTGCTCGTGGTCCCCCGCGACGGGGCTCTCGAATCCCTCGAGCTGTTCGCCCTCCGCCTCCCCGGCGTCGACCACGACCTACACGCTCACCGTGACCGACGCGAACGGCTGCGTGTCGAACAACGCGCCGACGGTCACGGTCACGGTCAACCCGAAACCGACGGCGGTCGCGGGCGGGACCGCGGCGATCTGCGCCGGCGCGTCGACGCCGCTCTCGGGCTCGGGCGGGACGTCCTGCCTCTGGGCGCCGGCGACCGGCCTCTCCGACGCCTCGAGCTGCGCGCCCCTCGCTTCCCCGGCGGCGACGACGACCTACACGCTCACCGTCACCGACGCCACCGGCTGCGTCTCGACGAACGCGCCGGCCGTCACCGTGACCGTCAACCCCATCCCGACCGCGCCGATCGCCGGCAACGGCGGGCCCGTCTGCGCGGGCGGAACGCTGCAGCTGACGGCCTCGACCGTGCCGGGAGCGACCTACACGTGGACGGGACCGAACGGGTTCACGTCCTCGCTCCAGAATCCGTCCATCCCGAACGCCACCCCGGCGGCCTCCGGCACGTACAGCGTCACGGCCGCCGTGAGCGGCTGCGCGTCCTCGGCGGCGACGACGGCCGCGACGGTCTATCCGCTTCCGACCGCGACCGTCGGCGGCTCGGCGACGATCTGCCAGGGCAGCTCCACCGACCTCTCCACGTCGCTGACGGGCACCGGGCCCTGGAGCGTGATCTGGTCCGACGGGCTCGCCCAGAGCATCGGCAGTTCGCCCGCGACGCGGACCGTCACGCCTCTCGCCACGACCACGTACACGATCACGAGCGTCCTCGACGCGCACTGCGCGGGCGCTGCCTCGGGCGGCGCGGTCGTGACCGTGGGCCTGCCGGTGGACCCGCCGGTCATCACGGCTCCCCTCTGGGCCCCCGTCGGCGCGACCGGAATCGCGGCGACCACCGCCGCCCACGACGGCTCGAGCTACGCCTGGACGCTGACGGGCGGCGCGATCACGTCGGGCCAGGGATCGGCGGCGATCACCCTCGACGCCGGGGACCCGGGCACGACGATGCTCCTGCAGGTCGCCGAGACGAACACGGCCTGCGTCTCGCCGACGTCCACCGCGAGGGTCCAGGTCGACTTCCTCGACGCGCCGCCGGAGTACCTCTTCCACGACTTCGTGGACACGATCGCCCGCAACGGCATCACGGCGGGCTGCGGGATCGGCATCTACTGCCCGACCGCCACGAACACGCGCGCCCAGATGGCGGTCTTCCTCCTGAAGTCGAAGTACGGCTCCGACCACGTCCCGCCGCCGGCCGCCGGGATCTTCCTCGACGTGCCCGCGGCCGACCCGTTCGCCCCCTGGATCGAAGAGCTCTACAACCTCGGCGTGACCGGCGGATGCCAGGCCACGCCGCTCCAGTACTGCCCGGGCGCTCCGGTCACGCGCGCCCAGATGGCGGTCTTCCTCCTGAAGACCTACTTCGACTCGACCTACGTCCCGCCGCCCGCGACGGGCACGGTCTTCGGCGACGTGCCGCTCGGCTCCTTCGCCGCGGCCTGGATCGAGGACCTGTACGCCCGCGGGATCACCGGCGGCTGCCAGGCCTCCCCGCCGCTCTACTGCCCGAACGACCCCAACACGCGCGGGCAGATGGCCGTGTTCCTGACCAAGACGTTCGCCCTCCCGTAGGGCGGCCGCTCCCGCGCCGGTCTCGAGAGACCCCTTGACACCGGCCGCCACGGCCATATAGTTAACCATATGGTTAATCATTCGGCCGCCGGCCTCGACGCGACCTTCGCCGCCCTGGCCGACCCGACGCGCCGCGCGATCCTCGCGAGGCTCGCCGAGGAGCCCGACGCGTCCGTCGGCGAGCTCGCCCGGCCCTTCGCGATGTCGGCGCCGGCGATCTCGAAGCACCTCGCCGTGCTCGAGGGCGCCGGCCTGCTCGCCCGCCGCCGGGAGGGGCGCATCCACCACTGCCGCCTCGTCGCCGCGCCGATGCAGACGGCAAACGACTGGATCGCCCGTTACCGGCAGTTCTGGGAGGGACGGCTCGATTCCCTCGAACGGTACCTGGAAGGCTCCGAACCGAAACAGGAGGGCTCCCGATGGAAGCAAACCCGGCCAGGCTCACGGTCACGCGCATCCTCCCGGGCTCGCGGCACGAAGTCTTCCGGGCGTGGACGGACCCCGAGCGCATGAGGCGCTGGTTCGTGGAGGGCGACGCGGAGATGACGGTCTGCGATATGGACCTGCGCGAAGGCGGGAGCTACCGCATGGAGGGCCGCGAGCGGGGCGCGAAGTGGTCCGTGTGGGGCACGTACCTCGAGGTCCGGCCGCCAGAGCGGCTCGTCTACACCTGGCTCTGGTCGCACGATCCCGGAAAGCTCGGCGACGACGAGGGCGACACGACGGTCACCGTGGAATTCCGGGAGCACGGCGGCCGGACGGAGCTCGTCCTGACCCACGAGCGCTTCGCCAGCGCCGCGGCGCGCGAAGACCACGCCCGCGGATGGAAGACCTGCCTCGACCGCCTCGCCCTCGTCGTGGCCGGACGAACGACGGAAACGAAAGGGAGGACGTCATGACGCTTCGGATGCTCCGGATCGGGACCGCGCTTGCGATCGCGCTCATCGCCCCTTCGGCGCACGGGAGACCCCAACGGACCGGATGGGACGAGATGAAATCCCTCGTCGGAGCCTGGCAGGGAACGGCGGACGGCCACCCCGTCTCGGTCTCGTACGCCCTCGTCTCGGGTGGCACCGCGCTCATGGAGACCCTCGACAGCAGCCACGAGGGGCACGGCGTCTCGATGGTCACCCTGTACGCGCCCGACGGGGCCTCGATCCTGGCCACGCACTACTGCGCCGCGGGAAACCAGCCGCGCATGCGGGCCGCGGGCTCGCCCGACGGCGGAAGCCTCGCCTACGAGTTCGTGGACGTTTCGAACTCCTCCGGCTCCTCGGAGGTGATGCGGCGGCTGGTCGTCCAGTTCGTGGACCCCGACCATTTCCGCCAGATCTGGACCTCCCGCGCGCCGGACGGGAAGGAGCACTCGGCCGTGTTCGAATACACCCGGAAACGCTGACCGGGTCGTCGCCCTGCGGGCGGGAGAGCCCCGCCCGACGGCTCCCCCGGGGACGGCTGGATCAGAACCCGTTCGCCCGGTACACCTCCCGGCCCTCGAGGAGCGTCCAGAGGACTTTCGCCTCGTGGATCTGCGAGGGCGGGATCTCGAACAGGTTGCTGTCCACGACGATCACGTCGGCGGCCTTGCCGGGCTCGATCGAGCCGGTTTCCTTTTCCGTGAAGTCGAGGTACGCGCCGCGGATCGTGTAGGCCGCGATGGCGTCGGGGAGGGCGATCTGCTCCTGGGGCAGCCAGGCCGGCCCCGGCCCGGTGCCCGGCTCGCGGTGGGTGACGGCGACCTCGATGCCCTCGAGCGGGTTCATGGACGAGACGCTCCAGTCGCTGCCGAACGCCGTGACGCCGCCGGCGGCGATCACGCTCGCGATCGGATAGATCCAGCGCGACCGCTCGGGGCCGAGCTTCGGCTCGGTCAGCTCGGTGATGTACTTGTCGCCGTTGGCCCACAGCGGCTGGAAGTTGGCGACGACGCCGAGCCGCCGAAACCGCGGGATGTCGGCCGGGTCGATGAGCTCGAGGTGCGCGATGTGGTGGCGCGCGTCCCGCCGGCCGTTGGCCTTTTCGGCGGCCTCGAGCGCGTCGAGCGTGTCCCGGATCGCTCGGTCCCCGATCGCGTGCACGTGGATCTGGAATCCCTCCTTGTCGAGCGCCGTCGCGAGGGCCTGGAAGTCGGCGGGGGCGAGGTTCGCCTTGCCGCGGTCGTCGCCGAACCCGATGTAGGGGGCGAGCACGGCGGCGGTGCGGGTCTCGAGGACCCCGTCGGCGAAGATCTTGACCGCGTCGGCGTGAAAGCGCTTCCCGCGGTACTGCGCGCGCAACGCCTTCAGGCGCGGGACGTCGGCGAGGACCTTGTCGGTGTCCGCCGTGATCGAGGCCGAGACCCGCGCCGTCAGCTCGCCCCGCGCGTCGAGGGCCTCGTACGCCGCGAGCTCCTCCTGGGACGCGCTCGCCTCCTCGAGGGAGGTCAGCCCGAAGGCGTTGGCGATCTGGAGGCCCTTGCGCAGGCCCGCCTCGTACTCCTTCGCCGTGTGGCGGGGCATGTGCTTCGCGACGAGGCCGACGGCGTCCTCGCGCAGCGCCCCGGACGGCTCCCCCGTGGCGGGATCGCGCTCGATGCGTCCGAGGGGCGGGTTGGGGGTCGCCTTCGTGATCCCGGCGATCGCGAGGGCCTTCGAATTCGCCCAAGCCGAGTGGCCGTCGCTCGCGTCGAGCAGGACCGGCCGGTTCGGGACGATCTTGTCGAGCAGCGCCTTCGACGGGTTGCCCGCCGGAAAGAGCGTCAGGTCCCAGCCCCCGCCCCGGATCCACGCCGCCTCGGGGTGCGCGGCCGCGTACGCGCGGACGGCATCGAGGACCTGTTCCGCCGTGGCGAGGCCGTGCAGGTCGCACTCGAGGGCTTCCATCCCGCCCGAGATCGGATGGACGTGCGAGTCGTGGAACGCCGGCAGGACCATCTTTCCGGCCAGATCCACGACCTTCGTCTGCGGGCCGATCCACGGCTTCGCGGCCGCGTCCGTTCCGACGAACACGATCCGGCCGCCGGAGACCGCGACGGCCTCCGCCCAGCTCCGCGCTCCGTCCACCGTGTAAACGGCTCCGTGGACGAGCACGAGCTCCGCCGGCGATGGCAGCGCGGCGGCCCCGGCCGCCGCCAGGAGCCCCAGGAGAATTCCGATCGGAGTCCGGCGCATCAAGCCCCCTTCTTCTTCGGCTGCTGGTCCTTCTCGTACTGTTCGATCCGCTTCCGGACCTCGTCGGTGAGCGCGTTCGGGATCGGGATCGACAGGTTGTACTGGGCGATCTTCCAGCCCGCCGTCGTCGCGACGAGGACCCCGGAGCCCCGGCAGGGGCCCATGTTCGGCGTGTCGAGCGCCTCGTCGAACCACGCCACGGTCCGGTCCGGGGCGAACGTGATCCAGCGCGCCGTCGCCTTGAAACTCCAGGCCTTTCCCTTCGCGAAGTACGGGTGCGCCCATTTCCGGAACTCGTCGCGGGTCCAGCGCTCGGAGCCGTCGGTGCCGAGAAAGACCGCGTCCGGGGCGAAGTAGGAGAAATACCTCTCCTCGTCCGCCGACGCCGCCGCCGCATGCCAGGCGTCGAGGACGCCGCCGATGGCGCCCGAGGCGAAGATGCCGTCGGCCGATTGGGCCTGCGTCAGGGCCGCGGCGGCCGCCACGCCCATCGCGAGCAACACGCGTTTCATGGAACCTCCTCCCCGAGCCCGTACGAATCGGCGCGCATCATAGCCGGTCCCGCCTTCAGCCCGGCGCGCGGCAGGCGCCAAGCCGCTGCTTCGCGTGGATCAGCTGCGCGTGGCGGCGGGCGGGCAGGGTTCCGCCGGCTTCGATGGGGTCGAGGACCCGGACGGCCTCTCCGTAGAGCCGGCAGGCTTCCTCCGGATCGGCCCGGGCTTCCGCGTCCGCGGTCTCGGCGTACAGAGTGCCCAGCATGGCCGAGGCCCAGGTCCCGGAGGGCGCCGCCGCGACGACGGCCTCGTAGGCGGGTCGCGCGCGGCGGAAGGCGTCGAGGGCCTCGGCGTCTCGCCCGAGCGCCGTCAGCGCCTGCGCCTCGCTGTGGCGGCTCATGGCCGCTCCGAGCATCGGGTCGATGCTCTTCGGATCGGCTGCGGACATCGCCTCGAAGAGGGCCAGGGCCCGCCGGTACTCCTCGAGGGCCGGGGCCGCGTCGCCGAGCTCCGACTGCGCGTTGCCGATCGCCAGCCAGGAGTAGGCGAGGTCCCGGCGGAACGTCACGCTCGAACCGTCCTCCCGGACGAGCGCCTCCTGGATCCCGGCGGCCGCGCGGTACTTCTCGAGCGCGCCCCGCACGTCCGACGCGCTCGTCGCGGAATCCCCCCAAAGATAGAGGTTCTGGCCGAGGCTGCGCCGGACGGCCCGGTCGTCCGGGCGCGCCTTGCACTGGGACTCGAGGATCGCCGCCTGCCGGGCGAGCGCAGCCGCGGCCTCGGGATGCCTGCCGGCGGCCGCCGCGTCGAAGGCGACGTACTGCCAGGCCTGCGCCAGGTCCATCTGCCGGGCCGCGTCCGAGGGGTCGAGCGCGGCGAGCTTCTCGCGCAGGGCCAGTCCCTTCTTCGCCGTGGCGAGCGCGGTCTCCGCCTTCCCCCGGTTCAGGCTCAGGCCCGCGTCCACCAGATACGTGGTGGCCAGCGTCGCCCGGTCCGCGTCGGAGGCGGTCCCCGCGGCCACGGCCGGCTCGAGCAGCGCGATCGCCTTGCGGTAGCTCGCGGCCGCTCCCTCGACGTCCCCCAGGTTCGCCATGAACGGATTGCCCTGCACGTCTCCGACGCGCCGGTACGCCTCGGCGAGCTCGCGGCGCAGCGTCCGGTCCGCGCCCGTCTCCTTCGACAGCGAGTCGAGGTACTCGAGGGCGCGCCGGACGACGAGGGCACGCGCCTCCGTGGCGCCAGGAAGATCCCGGATCGCGTCGTGAAACTCGAAGAGAAACGAGTTCGCCAGCCGCCGCACGTCGTTGAAGCGCCGCTCGGCCCGGGCCTCGGCCGCGCGCGCGCGCCTCGCCTCGGCGAGCGTCGCGAAGACTCCGCCCGCCAGCGCCACGAGGACGAGGGCGGCCGCGGCGACGGCCGCGCGATGCCGGCGCACGAACTTGCGCGCCCGGTACGACGCCGAACCGCGCCGCGCCTCGACGGGCTGACCCGCGAGATGGCGGCCGATGTCCTCCGACAGCGCCGCCACCGAGGCATAGCGCCGCTCCGGCTCCTTGCGCATGGCCTTGAGCACGATCGCGTCGAGATCCCCCGAGAGTCCCGCCGTCCGCGTGCTCGGCTTCTCCGGATCCTGCTCGCAGACCACCCGCAGGAGCTCCGCCGGGCCTCCCGCCCCGACCCGATAGGGCTTCTCTCCGGCCAGCATCTCGTAGAGCACCACACCGAGCGAATAGACGTCGCTCGCCGTCGTCACCGGCTGCCCCCTCACCTGCTCGGGGCTCGCGTACTCCGGGGTCAGGAGCCGCTCGAACGTCGCGGTCGGCTCGGATCCCGACGCCGCGTCCTCCTGCGCCAGATGTTTCGCGATCCCGAAGTCGAGCAGCTTGGGGGTGCCCTCGGGGGTGATCAGGATGTTGCCGGGTTTCAGGTCCCGGTGCACCACGAGGTGCTGGTGCGCGTACTGGACGGCCGCGCAGATCTCCCGGAAGAGCTTCAGGCGGTCGCGCACGGTGAGCCCGCGGACGCGGCAGAACTGCAGCAGCGGCTCCCCGTCGACGTGTTCCATCACGAAGAACGGCTCGCCCTCCGCGGTCGTCCCGCCGTCGAGCAGCCGGGCGATGAACGGGTGGTCGAGGGCGGCCGCGATCTGCCGCTCGCCCCGGAAGCGCCGCAGGTCGCTCTCGCCGGCAAAACCGGGGCGAAGGAGCTTGATCGCGACGTCCTTCTGAAACTCCCGGTCCGCTCTGCGCGCGAGGTACACGACGCCCATGCCGCCCCGCGCAATCTCGCCAACCAGCTCGTACGCGCCGACGCGCTCGCCCTCGCGGCCCGGCGACGGCGGGACCTCGACGCCGGAAGCCACCGCGTTGGCGGCGTCGAGCATTCCGCCCTCGCCGTCGGCGGCGCGCACCAGCGCCTCGACCCGATCCCGCAGCGCCGTGTCCCCGCCGCAGGCGGCGGCGATGAAGGAACGTCGCTCGGAGGCGGGCCGCTCGAGCGCGGCGTCCAGGATTTCCTTGACGCGCCCCCACTCGTCCGGCGTCACGGCCGCGCGTCGCTCATGCCCATGCCGCGGCGTCGAGGCCGATCTCGTGGCGCAGGAACGCGCGCGCGGTCCTCCATTCGCGCTTGACCGTCGCCGTCGAGACGCCCGCGACCTCCGCGGTCTCCTCGACCGACAGGCCGGCGAAAAACCGCAGCTCCACGACCCGGGCCTGGCGCGGATCGAGCCGCTCGAGCTCCGTCAGCGCTCGATCGAGCGCGAGGAGCTCGGGAGTTCGGTCCGGGGCGGCGGCGTCCTCGCCGAGCGCGACGTAGAGCGTCCCGGGCGAGCGTTTCGCGGCAAGGCGGCGGCGGGCGTGGTCGACGAGGACCCTCCGCATCATCCGGGCGGCGATGCCGAAGAAGTGCGCCCGGTTCGCCCAGGACACGGAGCGCTGGCCCACGAGCCGGAGGTAGGCCTCGTGCACCAGAGCCGTCGGCTGAAGCGTGTGGTCGCCTCTCTCCGACCGCAGATGGGACGCCGCGAGACGCCTCAGCTCGCCGTAAACGAGCGGCATCAGGCGCTCGAGCGCTTCCCGGTCGCCGGCGCTCCACTCCTTGAGGATGGCCGTAACTTCCTGTGAGGAAGGCTTTTCCATGGCTTTCCCAGGGCCGGCTGGCGATTAAACCACAGCGGTAGGAAGATGATCCCGCCGCGCGGGACTTCCCGCGTATGAAGAGGAGGCCAATCCTCATGACAAGCCGCACCCTGCGCCGAGCCCTCGGTCTGATCTCCCTGTTCCTGGCCCCGACCGTTCTGACCGCGACGCTCACGGTCACGAACACCAACGACTCGGGCGCCGGATCTCTCCGCCAGGCCATCCTGGACGCCAACGCCGGAGCGGGCGGCGACACGATCGCGTTCAACATTTCCGGGAGCGGCCCTTACGTGATCTCGCCCCTGCCGCCGGGCCTCCCCGCGATCCTGAAGCCGACGACGGTGGACGGCACGACGCAACCCGGCTACGCGGGATCGCCGATCGTCGAGATCGCCAACTTCAGCGGAACCGGCCTGAAGCTCCAGGGCGGCTCGAACACGGTGCGGGGGCTCGTCGTTCGGGGCTTCAACACGGGCATCTCGATGGAAAGCAACGACAACCACGTCGAGGGCTGCTACGTCGGCACCGACGTGACGGGCACGATCGCAGCCCTCAATGGCACGGGGATCGTCGTCCAGTCCGGCACCACCGGCAACGTGATCGGCGGCTCCGCCGCGGGCCAGCGGAACGTGATCAGCGGCAACACCGTGGGCATCGCCCTCGTCAACGCCTCGAACGCGGTCATTCAGGGCAACTACATCGGCACGACCGCCGACGGCGCCGCCCCGCTCGGCAACAGCCAGGGCATCAAGGCAACCGCCACGACGAACCTCGTCGTCGGCGGGCCGGGGGCGGGCGAGGGGAACGTCATCGGGGCGAGCGGCCAGGAGGGACTCTTCCTCACCGGCGGAAGCGGCGCGCTCATCCGGGGAAACCGGATCGGCACGAACGCGGCGGGGTCGGAGCCTCTCGGCAACGACGTCGGCGTGAGCGCGTCCGCTCACACGGGGCTCGTCCTCGGCGGCAACTTCAACGCGGGCGAAGGCAACCTGATCTCCGGCAACACGCATCAGGCCGTGCTGCTCGCGAGCGTCGGCTCGGTCGTGAAGGGCAATACGATCGGCCTGGACATCAGCGGGCAGCAGCTCCTCGGCAACGGGACGGGCGTCCAGATGAACGCCGAGGCGACCGACTGCGTGATCGGCAGCATCACCAACGGCGAGGGCAACGCGATCGCCTGGAACGGCGTGGGGGTCTACAACTACGGCCTCCGCAACTCGATCCGCGGCAACCCGATCTTCTTCAACGGATCGATCGGCATCGACAACGACCCGGCGGGAGTCACGCCGAACGACGTCCTCGACGCCGACTCCGGCGCGAACATGCTCCAGAACTTCCCCTTCATCTCGTCGGTCGACTACGGGGCAACGAATCTCATCGTGCACGGCATCCTGAAATCGGCTCCGAACACGACCTACGACCTCGACTTCTACGAAAGCCCGTCCTGCACGCCGCATCCGCGGGACCTGCTCCAGAGCGCCTACTACATCGGCTCGACCCAGGTGACGACGGACGGCTCGGGGGACGCGCCGTTTTCCACCCTCCTCTCCGACCCCAACGCATCCACCGCGCCGCCGATCTCCGTGACCGCCACGGATCCCTCCGGCAACACCTCCGAGTTCTCGCAGAACGTGATCTACGCCTCGAGCCCGCGTTCGGGGCCCCCCGCCGGGGGCGTGACCGTAACGCTGACCGGCACGCACTTCGTCGCGGGCGCGGGGGTCTCGTTCGGAGGTGTTTCCGGGACGAACGTCACCTTCACGAACGAGCTGAGCATGACCGCGGTCGCGCCGGGGCTTCCCCCGGCGACCGTCAACGACATCCAGGTCACCAATCCCGACGGCACCTCCGGCGTCCTGAAGAAGGCGTGGATCGTGGACTTCCTCGACGTGCCGCCGGCCCAGCAGTTCTACTCGTGGGTCACGACGCTCGTGTCGAACGCCATCACGGTCGGCGTCGGGAGCGGGAACTATGGCGTCGCCGATCCGACCCTGCGGCAGCAGATGGCGGTCTTCCTGCTCAAGGGCCGACACGGCATCTGCTACGTCCCGCCGCCGTGCACGGGCGTCTTCGGCGACGTCGCGTGTCCTTCGACCTTCGCGAACTGGATCGAGGCCCTCGCGGCCGAGGGCATCACCGGCGGCTGCGGCGGCGGCAACTACTGCCCGACCAACCCGGTGCGCCGCGACCAGATGGCGGTCTTCCTGCTCAAGGCGGAGCACGGCCCGGCCTACGTGCCGCCGGCGTGCCTCGGAATCTTCGGCGACGTCCCCTGTCCTTCGACCTTCGCGAACTGGATCGAGCAGTTGAGCCACGAGGGCATCACCGGCGGCTGCGGCGGCGGCAACTACTGCCCGGGCAACCCGAACACGCGCGGGCAGATGGCGGTGTTCCTGGTGAAGACGTTCGGGCTCCAATAGCCGCCATCGGGACGGGAGGCGTCCTCGCGCCCGCGCGGATGGTCCTCGCGGTCCTCGTGCCCGCTCTCGCGGCCACGGCCGCGTCGGCCACTCCCGCGCGCCGTCCGCGACGCGCCTGTGCCTTTCCGGCGGTCGCTTCGAGGTGTCGGTCGCCCGGATGAGCTTCCAGAACGTCACGGGCATCGGCCAGGCGGCGCCGCTCACCGTGCGCGCGGGCGGGCTCGGCGCGGCGTGCGAGCGCGGACCCGTCGGCGGGGCGAGCCCGACCGCCGCCGTCTAGGACGCTTCGAGGGCCGCAGCCGGCGCCGTCCCGGCCTCTCCGCGCGTGGCCTCGTGTTCCTTCAGGTACGCCTCGGCCTTCATCATGCGCTGCGTCCGCATCAGCACGCGGGTCAGGTACGGGATCTGCGACGGCTTGATCTGCTTCATCCACTCGATCCAGCTCTTCTCGCCGGACGTGTTCAGGATCGAGCGGCGCCAGGTCTCGGCGTAGAGCTCGAAGAAGCGCCGGGCGCCGAGCTTCGGTTCCCAGAGGACGTGGTGCATGTCGTACTTGAACCAGGGCTGTCCGTCGAGGACCGGCGCGAGTTTCTGAAAGAGCTCGGTGCCGGGAAGCGGCGTCAGGATCGTGTAGCCCGCGCGCTGGAACCCGTTCTTCGCGACGAAGTCCCAGAGCTCCTCGAACTGCGTCTCGTCCCAGTCGGGATCCACGAGGAAGTTGCCGGTCACGCCGTAGCCGAGGGAGCGCGAGATCCGGGCGGCCTCGATGGAGGCGGACACGCCGACGTCCTTCGTGACGTTGGCCAGGCCCGCGTCGGACGCCGCCTCGAGGCCGAAGAAGATGTCGAAGTCCTTCGCGAGGGGCCGCCACGCCTCGAGAAGGTCCGCGTGGCGGCAGACGAGGTCCGTGCGCGTCTGGACCAGGATCCAGCGCTTGCGCACGCCCCGGCGGACGAGGGCCGCGGCGAGCTCCCGGCTGCGGTCGGGGTGGTTCCAGAAGAGGTCGTCGGCGATGAAGACCGCGTCCCCGGCCGACGCGAGGTCGTCCACGACCGGGCCGATCGATCGCTCGCGGAACGAGCGGCCGTAGAGCTGCCACACGGAGCAGAAGTTGCACCGGAAGGGGCACCCCCGCGCCGTCTCGACGAGCCACACGGGCTTGAAGAGCAGGCAGTGGTAGTCGTTGCGGTACCGCGCGACGAGGTCCCGCGCCGGCGCGGGCACGGCGTCGAGGCCCGTCCGCTCCTCGAGCGGACGCGTCGCGGTCCAGCCGCCGTCCGAGCGCACGAGCAGCGCCGGGACACCGGACAGCGGCCGCCCCGCCGCGAGGGCATCGGCCACGGCCGGAACGACCTCCTCGCCGTCGTCCACGCAGAGGGCGTCGATCTCGGGGACCTGCAGGGGGCCGGGGAACGCCGCCGCCGCGTGGCCGCCCACGAGGATCACCGCGTCGGGAGCCGCCCGCCGGACCCGGCGCGCCGTCTCGATGACGCGGTCGTACTCGAGGGCGTGCATGCACGAGATGCCCACCAGAGCCGGGCGGGTCTTCCGCACCCACGAGCCCACGCTGCCCCCGAACCGCAGGTCCACGATCTCGGGCTCGTGACCCCGCGCGCGCAGAGCGGAGGCCACGTATTCGAGCCCCAGGGGCTCGACACGGAAGAAAGGCCCCAGCCCGAACCTCTCGTTGCCCGGATCCGGGCGAATCAGCAAAACGTCCATCGCGCGCAGGGCGGATTGTAGACTTGGACCCCTGCATGGGAGAAATCGAGGCGGTCGACGGCGTCCCCGCGCTCCCGCCGGGCCGGCGCGGGCGCAAGAAGTGGGTCAGCCACGGCCTGTCGAACCGCATCGTGTACGGCGGCCTGCACTACGGCGCCCGCTGGCTCCCGATGGCGGCCCTCAACACGATCAACCTGGTCGGCAACAGCCTGGCCGTGACCTTCCTCACGCGGACCAAGGAGGGCATGCGCGACAACTTCCGGCGCGCCCTCGGCGTCTCGGACGCCCGGGCCGGCGAGCTCGCGCGCAAGCAGTTCTTCGAGTACGGCCGCCACACGATCGACGTGTGGCGCCTGCGGAGCGAGGCCTTCGTGCCGCGCATCACGACGTTCGGCGAGGACGCGCGCCTGCTCGCCGCCCTTCGTCGCGGGGGGCGCGGCTTTCTCCTCGTGACGGGCCACGTCGGCAACTGGGAAATGGGGGCCGTGACGCTGCGCCAGCACGACCTGGTCCCGGCCGTGGTGGGCCAGGCCGAGCTCGACCCGAACGTCCAGGAGATGCGCCAGCAGCTGCGCGGGCGCCTCGGCGTCGAGTCCATCGACATCGGTTCCTCGATGGCGACGGCGTTCCGGGTCCGCGCCGCCGTGGACCGCGGCCGGGCGGTCGCGCTGCTGGTGGACCGGGCCTATCCCGAGGACCGCGTCGTCGTCCCGTTCTTCGGAAGAGAGACGCCCTTCCTCCGGTCCCCGGCGCTGCTCGCGCGCTTCTGCGGCTGCCCGATCGTCCCGGGCTTCTTCCTGCGCAACGCGGACGGCTCCTATTTCAACGTGTGGGGCGAGCCGCTCTCGGCCGACCCGTCCCTGTCCCCCGACGCGGACGCCGTGCGGATCATGACCCGCGTCGCCGCGGACCTCGAAGGCGTGGTGCGCCGGCATCCGACGCAGTGGTTCAACTTCTACCGGTTCTGGGACGTGCTCCGGAGTTAGGACTTCCCTCGGAACCTGCGCCCTGTCGGGCGCACCGGCCGGCGGCTCGCCGGGATGCCGGCTCGACCGCCGGCCTGATTCCAAGTGAAGCCCTGACTCCCGCGGCGCGCGCCTCCTCCCTCGGTGACGTCGGGAGACTTCGCGCGCCGCGCGCGAACGCCACTTCGAGGCCTACGAGGGGTGGACCGGCCTCTCCCATTTTCCGTAGACGTAGTTCCCGCAGCACCGCGCGCAGATCGGCAGCGGTTCCTTCGCGAGCTTCGCCCGGAACTTCCGGGCCTTCTCCCCGTGCCAGATGTCGCGAAAGGACTGGGTCCGCACGTTGCCGATGAAGTAGTCGGGAAAGTCGCCGCAGAACGTGACCTCGCCGTCGGGCTCGACCTGCGCGAAGTACCAGGCCACCGGGCACAGGTTGTGGCCGAACGTCTGCGAGAAATCGGAGAAGTACTCGGGGATCTTCTCGGCGGGCACGTCCGGCACGAAGGACGTCCAGGGCCGGCCGAGCGTCGAATCGAGGAAGCGGCGGCGCTTGAGGCCCTTCAGCAGCTTGACGAGCTCGGCCATCTGCTGGCCCCGCGTCGCGCCGACCTTCGCCCAGTCGAAGTCGAACCCCTTCCAGGACGTCGCGGCGACGCCGAACTCCTCGCGCATCACCCGCTCGTAGTCCGCTCCCGCGCCCTCGGGCACGAACCACCGCAGGCCGACGTTGATCGTGTCGAGCGGCAGCGCGCGCAGCGCCTCGATCGCCGGGGCGATCGCGTCCATGTTCAGCTCCGTGACGGGCAGGATCGCGATCTGCATCGGGAGCGCGCGCCGGAGCTCCTTCTGCCACCGGGCGACGGCGCGGACGCCGGCCGCGGCCCGCTCGAAGCTGTCGGCCCGGCCCCGGATGCGGTCGTGGACGTCGGGCGGCCCGTCGATCGACACCGCGATCGAGTCGATCCCGATCTCGACGAGCTCCCGCGCCAGCGCCTCGAGGCGCCCCCCGTTGGTGATGATCGTGCAGGTCAGCCCTCGCGCCTTCACCTCGCGGATCAGCGGGAGGATGTCGGGGTACAGGAAGGGCTCGCCCCCGAAAAGGCTGATGATCGGCCGCGAGGGTGCCAGCTCGTCGAGCAGGCGCACGTAGTCCGCCAGCGCGAGCTGGCGCTTGGCCCCGATGAGCTCGAGGATCCGGGCGCGCTCGAGGGCGCCGTCCGAGGCGTCGGCGCCCGACTGGGAGCGGTAGATGCCGGTGTCGCCCCACTGCCCGCACATCTTGCAGCGCAGGTTGCAGAGGTTCGTGACCCGCAGCTGCACGAACGTCGGCATCGGCAGGGTGTCCGCCCGCGGCCGGGCGAGGTGATTCATGACCGCGCGGCGTCCCTCGCCCATGCGCCCGAGGTGGCGCCGGGCGAAGCCCGCGAGCTGCAGTCCCCGGCGAAAGCTCACGCGGCCCGCGCTACCGGCTGTAGAGGTCGATGACGGCGGACAGCGCGCGGCGGCACACCGCGCAGAACGGCACCTCGTCGCGCGTGAACATGATGCAGTCTTCCTGCGGGCGGTAGTACCCCGTCGGCTCGTAGAGCGCGCCCTCGAAGGCGCCCACCTTGCCCGAGTAGCGGTCGGTGCCGAGCTCCTTCGTCTCGAAGGCCTGCTCCTCCTTGAAGAGCGCGTCCATCTGGTCCTCGGGCCCGTTGGCGGCGCGGATCTCGCGGCGGCGCTTCTGGAAGTCGCGCGACGTCTTCTCGAACTCCTCCTTCGCCCACGGCGTCGGGATCGGCGTGTCGGGCAGGACGAGGTCCTTCCACTTGAGGTTCTTCGGATCGAGCAGCGCCGTGGCGTTCGGCTCCCACGGCTCGACGCGGTTCGCCGGCGCCGGCCCGTAGGCGACGGGCGAGGTGAAGTACTCGTCCGCGAGCCCGGCGAAGTGGTGGCCGAACTCGTGGACGAAGACGTACGGCGACCACAGGCTGTCTGCCGCGACCGTGCTGTACAGGCCGAAGATGCCGCCGCCGCCGTACGTGCGCGAGTTCGTCAGGATCTCGACGAAGTCGTAGGGCGCGAACGACGCGACGTCGCGGAACGAGCGGTTCTCGAACGTGAGCACGTAGCGCTCGGAACCGAACGCGTCGTACGTCGCGCCGATCCGGGACCGCCGGTGGACGCCGGTGGATGGCCGGGAGATGCCGGACTGCTCGGCGGGCGGGCACAGGGCCCAGACGTTGAAATCGCCCCGCCGCTCCTTGAAGGGGGAAACGGCGAAGAGGATCTCCGCCAGCCGCCGCGCGTCCTTCTCGAACTTGCCGCGCTCGGCCGCCGTGTAGCCGTCGCCGAGGATGAGGAAGTCCACCTTGTCGGCCGGGTCGCCGGACTTCTGGATCTCGATGAGGGGCCCCGGGGACGCGGGCGCCGACGAGTCGATGAACATGTCCCTCGGGTCGAGCGTGAACGTCCAGATCTCCCGGAAGGCGTTCTCCGCGTCGCGCTTCTTCAGGACGATCTGCACCGGCCCGGCGGGGGCCGGAAAGCGGAGCGACTCGGAAAACGTCCGCCGCGCCTGCTTCGCCTCGTCGGTCGTCTCCCACTCGCCGTAGACGGAGGCGAAGCCGCGCGAGTAGACGACGCGGTTGGTGCCCCGGTCGACGACCTCGAAGAAGTACTTTCCGAGGTTCGTGTCGTCGATCGGCCGCCGGGGGTTTCCCGGCCAGGGAAGGGGCTCGAGGACGACGCGATCGAGGCTGAACACCTCGCCCGCGGCGTTGCCGGTGTGGAAATAGTCCACCCGCAGGGTGCGGGGCGGGGCGGCGGAGACCGGGGCGGCCACGGCCAAGATTAAGGCAAGTAGAGAGCCGATAGAAAATCGCGTCATCACGCCGTATCCTAGCGCTCCCGAACGACCTTTGGAGGAAATGTCGATGATCCACGAAAGCATCCTGGGCACGATCGGCAACACGCCGGTCGTCCGAATCAACCGCCTCGCGCCCGCGGGCGTGACGATGTACGTCAAGTGCGAGGCGTTCAATCCGCTCTCGTCGGTCAAGGACCGCCTCGCGATCGCCATCATCGAGGACGGCGAGCGGCGCGGCACCCTGAAACCCGGCCAGACCGTGGTCGAGGCGACCTCCGGGAACACGGGCATCGCGCTCGCCATGGTCTGCGCGGCCAAGGGCTACCCCTTCGTCGCGCTCATGTCCGACAGCTTCTCGATCGAGCGGCGCAAGCTCATGCGCATCCTCGGCGCGAAGGTCGTCCTCGTTCCGGCCGCGGAACGCGCCACCGGGATGGTCAAGAAGGCCGAAGACCTGGCGGCGAAGAACGGGTGGTTCCTCGCCCGGCAGTTCGAGAACCCGGCCAACCCCGAGTACCACCGCAACACCACCGGGCCCGAGATCCTCCGCGACTTCGCGGGCAGGCGGCTCGACTACTGGGTGACCGGGTGGGGAACCGGCGGGACGCTCACGGGCGCGGGCGAGATGCTGAAGAAGGCGCGGCCCGACATCCGCATCGTCGCGACGGAGCCCGAGGGCGCGGCGCTCCTGTCCGGGCAGGAGTGGAAGCCCCACAAGATCCAGGGCTGGACGCCCAATTTCCTCCCCGCCGTCCTCGACCGGAAGGTCGTGGACGAAATCGTGCTCGTGGGAGACCTCGAGGCCCGCGACGCCGCGCGCGACCTGGCGACGCAGGAGGGCATCTTCTGCGGCCTCTCGTCGGGCGGCACGTTCGCGGCCGCGAAGAAGGTCGCGGCGAAGGCGCCGAAGGGTTCCGTCGTCCTGGCGATGCTCCCGGACACGGGCGAGCGCTACCTGTCGACGATTCTCTTCGAGGGGATCAACGAAGGCACGGACGAGGTGCCCGGGCTCTGAGCGGGAGCGGCGAAGCGGTCCAGGCTCCGGGACGATCGCCTCGAGGTCCGAGCGGGCCCCGGACGCGAAGACCCTCGCCTACTTCAGGCGCTTGACGTCCTTCAGGACGCCCGGCGCGTGCTCGTACTGCTCGGCGCGCACGTGCCCGTCGTCGTCCACGAAGAGCGCGGCCTTCGTGAAGATGTGGCCCGTGCCCTTCCCGAACCCGGGAACGTCGAACACGATGATCGTGAAGGGGTAGTCGAGCGACGGCCGCCCCTCCTGCACCTCCTCGAACTTCATGGCGCGGGCGGTGACGACGCTGTAGCTTTCGCCGTCCTTCGTCTTCTCCGCGACGACGAGGTCGATGGGATAGACGAGCCCTCCGAGGCGGATCTGGCCCCGCCCCGAGCCGCGGATCGTGTTGAGGAGGGCCTGCTGGCCGCCTTCCTCGAGGATCTTCTTCAACGGCAGGGCCTGCTCGATGGACATCGGGCGGGTCACGACGACGTCGAAGGCCATGCTGCGGGTCCCCTGGCTCGACGTGACCGTCGCGGTCGCCGTGAATTCGCCGCCCTTCGGCAGGTCGCCGGCGAAGGCGGGCGCGGCGAGCAGCACCAGGGCGAGCGCGCGAGCGGCGGACTTCATGCGCCCAAGGCTAACACCGCCGCCCCGCCGGATCAGAGGCCGAACGTCTTCGTGAGGAAGACCGCCATCTGTCCCCGGTTGACGGGGCTCGCCGGGCAGTAGAGCAGCGGCGACGTCTGGCAGCCGCCGGTGACCGCCTCGGCGTAGAGCTGCTCGATCCAGTCGGAGAACGGGCCCGGGCAGGCCACGTCCTGGAAGATCCCCGTGCACGCGGGCGGCACGTACGCCGGGCCGTGCTGCGTCTTGAGGAGGAACACGGCCATCTGCTGGCGGGTCACCGGGCTCGCGGGACAGTAGTCGCCTCCCCCGCAGCCGGCCGTGATGCCCTCGGCCGAGAGCTGCTCGATCCAGTCCGCGAAGGGGCTGGGACACGGAACGTCGGCGAAGAGCCCCGTGCAGGCGGGGGGCAGATAGGACGACCCGTGCTCCCCCTTGAGGAGGAAGACCGCCATCTGGGCGCGCGTCACCGGCGAGCCGGGGCAGTAGCTGCCGCCCCCGCAGCCGGCGGTGATCGCCGCGCGGAAAATCGTCTCGACGTCCGCGTGGAAGAGGTTGCCCTGCGGGACGTCGTTGAAGTCGGCGAGCCAGGCGGCGGGCAGGGTCGTCGAGAGCGTGCTGGGGTCCGCGACGACGACGTCGTAGAGCGCGCCGGCGGGCAGCAGCGGCGCCGCCGCGTCGACCTCCCCGCCGCTCGGGACCGACACCAGCGACGCCGCGACGCCGCCGAACCGGACCGTGGCCGGGGCCTGGAAGTTCGACCCGAGAATCACGACGGGCGTCCCCCCGGCCGCGGGGCCGGACGTCGGGGTCATCCCGATCGCCGCGGGCGGGGGCGTCGGGAAGCACGCCGAGAACTCCGAGGTGTTCCCGGACGGGTCCGTCGCGGTCGCGGTGATCCACGGCCCGAGCGCGGCGCCGAGCGTCGCGACGAACGCGGCGTTCCCGCTCGCGTCGGTCGCCGCGTCCACGGCCCCGAGCGGGCGCTGCCCCTGCCCGTACCCCGACGCGTCGCAGACGAGGCTCGCGAAGAGCTCGACGCGGAACCCGAGGTTCGCGAGGCTGTCGAGCGTCCCGTGGATCTCCGTGGAGGCCGGCCCCAGGACGACGGAGCCGACGACCGGGAAGTTCTGCAGGAGGTTTGCGCCCGGATCCGGGTCGCCGGGGTCGTTGGGCGTCACGCCGGCCGGGCCGAGGTCGATCCCGAGGCCGCCGTTGTAGGAGATCGTGTTTCCGAGGATCGCGTTGCCGGTCCCCGATTCGACGAAGACGCCGCGCCCCGCGTTCAGGGCGATGACGTTCTTCGTTCCCGGCGCCGTGCCGCCGATGGTGTTGCCGCTCGCGCCGCCCTGCACGTCCACGCCGCTCGCGGCGTTGGGGAGCGCGGCGGACGCCGTCGCGTTGGTGCCGATGAAGTTGCCCTGCAGGACGTTGCCGGCCGTCGCGGCGTCGAGGAAGAGCACGCCGTTGTCCCCGTTGCCGGAGATCACGTTGCGGTCGGGGCCCGGGCCCCCGATCGTGTTGTTGGAGGCGCCGTCGTTGACCTGCACGCCCTCCAGGGCGTTCGGCAGCGCCGCGGTGATCGCCGCGTTGACCCCGACGAGGTTGCCCCGCACGACGTTGCCCGACGAGCCGGTGCGCAGGCGGATGCCGTTGGTGCCGTTGCCGGACGCGACGTTGTTGGGGCCGATCGTGTTGCCGTCGGAGCTCGAGACGATGATGCCGTTGGCGAGGTTCGGGATCGCCGTGGAGCCGGTCGGGTCCGTCCCGACGAAGTTGCCGGCGACCGTGTTGCCGTTCGCCCCGCTCACGAGGAGGATGCCCGAGAGCGCGTTGCCCGAGGCCACGTTGCCGGGACCGACGGTCGTCGCCGAGACGCCTCCGAGATCGATGCCCTGGCCGCCGTTGCCCAGCGCCGCCGTGCCCGCGGCGTTGACGCCGACCCAGCAGTTCTTGACCACCGTCCCGTTGGCCGTCCCGCTCACCGAGACGCCGTCCCCCACGTTGCCCGAGAGGAGGCAGTCCCCCGCGTGCGCCGAGCCGACGACGTTGTCGGCGCCGGCCGAGATCACGACGCCGCTCGATCCGTTGGGGACGGGGGCGGTGCCGAGGGCGTTGGTGCCGATGCGGTTCCCGGCGATGACGTTGGTGTCGGCGCCGCCGGTGCGCACCTCGACGCCGTGCGCGCCGTTGCCGGACAGGACGTTGAGGCGCCCGGACAGGTCGACGCGCCCGATGAGGTTGCCCGCCGAGTTCGAGATCAGGATCCCGTCGCCCCCGTTGGCGAGGGCCGCCGTGCCCGCGACGTTCACGCCGATGGAGCAGCCGCGCACCTCGTTGCCGCCCCCGGTCTCGAGGAAGATCCCGTTGCCGCCGGCGCTCGGGAACCCGGGCACGAACCGGTTGATGACGAGGCCCGCGACGACGCTCCCGCCGCCCGTGATGTGGAGCCCGTTGGCCCCGGTCCCGGCCGAGGCGCCGTTCAACTCGATGATCGGGCTGCCCGCGTACCCGGGCTGCGTGGTCCCGTCGATGGTGACGGGCTGGACGATCACGGGCAGCTCCGAGAGCAGGGCGATCGTCTTCGCGCCCGTGCCGATCGCGAACCGGATCGTGTCGAGGCCGGCCGACGCGTTGGCCGCGTTGATGGCCTCGCGCAGCGTGCAGTTGGCGGCGTTGCAGACCCCGTCGTCGGTGTCCGCGGCGGAGTTGACCGTGAACGTCGCCGCCGAGGCCGTCGCGGCGGCGCCGGCGAGGAAGGCCGCGAGGAGGGGGCGCCGGAGCATCGGAGCGAGTCTAAGCCCCGCGCGGTCCCGCCGCACCTGTCCCCGGGACCAGAATCCCGGAATCGGGGATCGGGTCAGCGCCGGGCGACGAGCGGCTCGCCGGGAGACGTTTCCGCCGCGACCACCCGGGCCTCTTCGGCGGGCGTCATCCCGCGCTCGAGCCAGCGGTGCTCCCCGTCGAGAACGCGCACGGCCGTGCGGTGCTTGGCGACGTCGTCGTTGCCGCGGATCGCGCGGAAGTGCGCGGCGATCCGCCGCCGCGTCGTGAGGCAGAACACGTCGGCGAGCTCGGCGGCCCCCGCCGCCTCGGCCGCGCCGGAGCGGCGCAGCTGGTCCGCCCGCGACAGGGCCGCCGCCATCGCGAAGAGGTCGGCCCCGACGTCCACGGCGCGGAAGAGCAGCGCCTGCCGCTTCTCGAGCTTCGGGCCGTGCACGAGCATCAGGTGGAAGAGCGTCCGGGCGAGCTTGCGCGTGGTGCGGTCCACGTACCGGACGTGCCCCGCGAGGGGGCCGAACCCGCCGAAGCGCGGCCACCGTCCCCAGCCGATCCACCGGGACGGATACCACCAGGCGTAGTGCGCCGCCATGCGCGGCAGCGCCGCGAGCCGCTTTCCGAGGGGCGCCTTCGGGTCCGCGAACGCGCCGGCGACCGCCAGGTGCCGGTCGACGGCCTCCCGCGCGATGAAGAGCCGCATGATCTCCGACGACCCCTCGAAGATGAGGTTGATGCGGAAGTCGCGCATCATCCGCTCGACCGGGATCGCCGGCTCGCCGCGCGCGCGCAGGGAGTCGGCGGTCTCGTAGCCGCGGCCCCCGCGGATCTGCATCGTCCGGTCGACGATCCGCCAGCCCTCCTCGGAATTCCACATCTTCGCCACGGCCGCCTCGAGACGGATGTCGCGGTCGTGCAGGTCCGCCATCGACGAGGCGAGGTCCGTCACCGCCTCCATCGCGAACGTCGTCGCCGCCATCTCGGCCAGCAGCTGCGCGATCGCGTCGTGGCGGCCGACCGGCTCGCCCCACTGGACGCGCTCGCTGGCCCACGTGCGGCAGATCTCGAGGCACCGCTTACCCAGCACCGCGCACGAGGCGGGCAGCGTCAGGCGCCCGGTGTTCAGCGTGATCAGCGCGAGCTTCAGGCCCTTGCCCTCGCCCCAGAGCAGGTTCTCCTTCGGGACGCGGACGTTCCGGAACCGGAGGACCCCGTTCTCGATCGCCTTCAGGCCCATGAAGTGGCACCGGTCGCCGACCTCGACGCCCGGCCACGCCTTCTCGACGATGAACGCCGAGATCTTCTTCGTGTCGGGGTGGCGGGCCATGACGACGAAGAGCTCGGCGACCGTCCCGTTCGTGCACCAGAGCTTTTCGCCGTCGAGCACGTAGTCGCCCTCCGGCGTGCGGCGGACGGTCGTCGCGAGGTTGGCGGGATCCGACCCGACGTTCGGCTCCGTGAGGGCGAAGGCCGAGATCTCGCCCCTGGCCAGGCGGGGCAGGTACTTCTTCTTCTGCTCCGGCGTCCCGAAGAGCTTCAGGGGCTGGGGCACGCCGATCGACTGGTGCGCCGACAGCAGCACGATCAGGTTGGCGTCGCGGCTGGTGATGAGCTTCATCGCCTCGCCGTACTCGCGCTGGGTGAAACCGAGGCCGCCGTATTCCGCCGGGATCTTCATGCCGAAGGCGCCGAGCTCCGCCAGCCGGGCGACGACGCGCGGCGGGATCTTGCCGTCCCGGTCGATGGCGTCGGGATCGACCTCGTCCATGAGGAACCGCTCGAGCCGGCCCATGAACTCGCGGAACTCCGGCCGCTCCGGCGGGGGCTCCGGGAAGGGGTGGACGAGGTCGAGGCGGAAGCTGCCGAGGAAGATCTGCTTCAGGAAGGACGGCGCCTTCCACTCGGTTTCCCGCGCCTCCTCGGCGACGCGGCGCGCCTCGGCGGCGCTGACGGGACGGGCGCTCGATGGGGCCATGGGAGAGCGAATTTACAACAGGACGCGGGCCCCGCGCGGCGCCGTCTATAGTAATCGGCCGCCGTGACCAACAAGTACCTGTCGTACGACGCCGAGCGCGCCCCGAAGGTCCGCGCGATGTTCTCGCGGCTGGCGTGGCGGTACGACCTCGTCAACGACATCATGAGCTTCGGGCTCCACCGCCGGTGGAAGCGCCAGACCGTCGCGACCGCCCTCGCGGGCGCGCGGGCGGGGCGCCCGCCGCGGGTCCTCGATCTCTGCTGCGGCAGCGGAGACCTCTGCTTCCTGGCCGAGGACGGCGGGGCCGGGATGGTCGTCGGCGCGGACTTCACGCTGCCGATGCTCGCCGTCGCGCGCCGGCGGCGCGCCGGGGGGCGGCGCCGCAGCGGCTTCGTCCAGGCCGACGCCCTCGCCCTGCCCTTCGCGGACGCGACCTTCGACGTCGTCACGATCAGCTACGGCCTGCGCAACATCGCCGACATGGACGCCGCGCTCTCGGAGATGCGCCGCGTGCTCGCGCCCGGCGGCCGCGCGGTCGTCCTCGACTTCGGCAAGCCCGACGGCGCCGTCGCGGGGGCGCTGTACCGGGCCTTCCTCCGCACCATGATGCCGGCCGTCGGATGGCTCTTCCACGGCGATCCCGAGACCTACCTCTACATCCCCGAATCGCTCGAACGCTTCCCCGCCCAGCGCGGCGTCGAGAAGATGATGCGGGCGGCCGGCTTCGACTCCGTGCGCTACGAGAACCGCCTCCTCGGAACGATGGGCATCAACGTGGGCGACGTCGCATCAACCCACTAGGCTCTCCTGCCTCCTGCCTCCCCCTCCCGCCTCCTGATGTAGACTGCGCGGCTCGATATGGCACACCAGTACATCTACACCATGGTCAACCTCCGGAAGGTCGTCCCGCCGCAGCGGGAGATCCTGAAGGGGATCTACCTCTCCTTCCTGCCCGGCGCGAAGATCGGCGTCCTCGGGTTGAACGGCGCGGGCAAGTCCACGCTCCTGCGGATCATGGCCGGCGTCGACAAGGACTTCGCCGGCGAGGCGTTCCCGGCCGAAGGCACGCGGATCGGTTTTCTCCCCCAGGATCCGCGCCTCGATCCGACGAAGAACGTCCTCGGCAACGTCGAGGAAGGCGTCGCCAAGACGCGCGGCCTCCTCAAGCGCTTCGAGGAGTTGAACGAGAAGCTCGCCGAGGAGCTCTCCGAGGCCGAGAGCGAAAAGGTGATGTCCGAGTACCAGCGGGTGCAGGACGCGATCGAGGCCTCCAACGCGTGGGAGCTCGACCGGCAGCTCGAGATCGCGATGGACGCCCTGCGCCTGCCGCCCCCCGACGCCGACGTCACGAAGATCTCGGGCGGCGAAAAGCGGCGCGTCGCCCTCTGCAAGATCCTCCTCGAGAAGCCGGACCTCCTGCTCCTCGACGAGCCCACCAACCACCTCGACGCGGAGTCGGTCGCGTGGCTCGAGCGCACGCTCGCCGAGTACCCCGGCACCGTCGTCGCCGTCACGCACGACCGCTACTTCCTCGACAACGTCGCGGGCTGGATCCTCGAGCTCGACCGGGGCGCGGGGATTCCCTGGAAGGGCAACTATTCGAGCTGGCTCGAGCAGAAGGAGCAGCGCCTCGAACTCGAAGAGAAGGCGGAGACCGCCAAGCGGCGGACCCTCCAGCGCGAGCTCGAGTGGATCAAGATGTCGCCCCGCGCCCGGCACGCCAAGAGCCGCGCCCGCATCGACCGCTACGAGGCCCTCGTCGCCGACACCGGGCCCGAGCAGCGCGGCGAGACGCAGGAGCTCTTCATCCCGGCCGGGCCGCGCCTGGGCGACGTCGTCGTGCGCGCCGAGCACGTCCGCAAGGCCTACGGCGACCGGCTCCTCATGGAGGACCTCTCCTTCGACCTTCCGCGGGGCGGCATCGTCGGCGTCATCGGCGCCAACGGCGCCGGCAAGACGACCCTCTTCAAGATGATCGTGGGCAAGGAGAAGCCCGACGCGGGCAAGCTCGTCGTCGGCGACACCGTGGTCCCGTCCTACGTGGACCAGGACCGCGACAAGCCGGACCCCTCGAAGACGGTCCACGACGAGATCTCCGGCGGCCTCGACAAGATCGTCCTCGGTAAGCGCGAGATCCCGTCGCGCGCCTACGTGGCGATGTTCAACTTCAAGGGCTCCGACCAGCAGAAGCGGATCGGCGACCTCTCGGGCGGCGAGATGAACCGCCTGCACCTGGCGCGCACGCTCAAGAAGTGCGGCAACGTGCTCCTGCTCGACGAGCCGACCAACGACCTCGACGTCGACACGCTGCGGGCCCTCGAGCAGGCGCTGCTCGAGTTCGGCGGCTGCGCGGTCGTCATCAGCCACGACCGCTGGTTCCTCGACCGGATCGCCACGCACATGCTGGCCTTCGAGGGCGACAGCCAGACGGTCTGGTTCGAGGGGAACTACCAGGAGTACGAGGCGGACCGGAAGCGGCGCCTCGGACTCGAGGCCGACCAGCCGCACCGCATCAAATACAAGCGCCTAGCCGTAGGCTGAGGCGCTCGTATTTGTCCCGAGGGCCGAAGGCCCGAGGAACCCCTTTGACGCCGACGCCGCGTCTCGCTTAGCGGCGACCCACCAGCGCCACGCCGATCCCCACCACGGCGAGGATCCCGAGCGCGTGGACGAGGCGGAAGCGGCGGCGCGGCCGCGCGCGGCCCATCCAGTCTTCGGCGAGGGAGGAGCTCTTCTCGGTCAGCGTCTCGAGCAGGTCGGCGCCATGCTTGCGCAGGTCCTCGTACAGGTCGGTGCCGCGGTCCGTGAGCTCCTCCTTGAGGTCGTCGAGCTCGGGCCGGCTCTTCTTGAGCCCCCTGGCGAGGCTTTCCTTGGCCTCCGCGTAGAAGCGGTCGGTGTCGAATCGTCCGCCGCGGCGCAGGCTCTCGATCGCGATCGGAAGGGCCACCTTCGTGACCAGCGGAACGACGAGCGGGCCGAGCGCCTGGGCGGTGGTGCGGGAGAGACTTTTGCGCGACATGGTTCCTCCGGATCCGTGAGTTTACAGTAGAGGCCGATGCTGCCCCTGCTGCTCGCCGCCCTCGCGTTCGCCGGCGCCGGATCCCCTCCGGGGCCCGAGGCCGTGGTCCTCGGCATCGCGCAGGACGGCGGCCTCCCGCACGCCGGCTGCCGGCAGCCCGTCTGCGCCGAGGCCCGCAGGGACCCGTCGAAAAGGCGCCTGGTCGCCGCGCTCGGCCTCGTGGACCCGGCGGCCGGCCGGCGCTTCCTGGTGGACGCGACGCCCGACTTCGCCGAGCAGATGGAGCGGCTCGGCGGCGTCCCCGACGGGATCCTCCTCACGCACGCCCACGTCGGCCACTACCTCGGCCTCGCGCAGCTCGGCCGCGAAGTCCTCGGAGCGCGCGGCGTCCCCGTGTACTGCACGCCGTCCATGGCCCGGTTCCTCCGCGGCAACCTCCCGTGGAGCCGGCTCGTCGCGCTCGGCAACGTCGCGATCCGCGAGATCGAGCCGGGCGTCGAATTCGCGCTGACGCCGAGGCTCCACGCGACCGCGATCCGCGTTCCCCACCGCGACGAGGACTCCGACACCGTCGCCTTCCTGGTGCGCGGGCCGGATCGCAGGGTCCTGTGGCTGCCCGACATCGACAGGTGGGACAAGTGGGACCATCGGCTCTCCGAGTTCCTCGCCGATCCGGCGCTGACGGCCTTCGTGGACGGCACGTTCTTTTCGGCCGACGAGATCCCGGGCCGCTCGCTCGCCGAGATCCCGCACCCGCTGGTCCCCGAGACGATGGCGCTGGTCGCGTCGGACCCCGGCGCGAAGGGACGGCTCGTGTTCGTGCACCTCAACCACACCAACCGGCTCCTCTGGGACGCCGACGCCGTGCGCGCCCTGGAATCGAAAGGGTTCTCGGTCGCCCGCGAGGGGCAGACCGTCCCCCTCGCCGGGCCCGCGGAGTAAGATCGAGATCCGATGTCCGCCCCGGAGCCCGATCCCCCTCCCGTTCTTCCCTGGCGCGGAGAGACCGCCCGCCACCGCTCGGGCTGGCCCGAGGGATACTGGCGCGTCGTCGTGTGGCGGGGCCTGCGGCTGCGATGCCCGGTCTGCGGAGAGGGAAAGCTCTTCGCGACGTACTTCCGGATGCACCCGACCTGCACGCGCTGCGGCGTCGGGTTCGCGCGCGAGCACGGCCAGTGGGTCGGGTCCCTCGACATCAACACCTTCGTGGTGGCCTTCGGCCTCATGATCGCTTCGGCCTTCTCGCCGGACTGGCCGCTGCCCATCACCCTGGCCGTCTGGGGCGCGGCCGCGATCCTCGTGCCCCTCGTGACCTTTCGCTTCGCCCGCGGTCTCTGGACGGCGGTCGTCCACCTGACCGGAGGGGTCTACTGATGACGGGGCCGGGTCGTTCTCTTTTCGCGTTCGCCTCGCTGGAATTTCCGCCCCCGATCCCGATGTTCTTGGCGGGTCCGAAAATCCCATGAAGAAAAGGAAACCCACGCGGATGACCGAAGACAAGCCCACGAAGGAGCAGCTCGCCTCCGAGCGCAGGAACACGAACGAACGCCGCGCCGACGACCGGCGCGCGCACGCCCGATTTTCTCCCGGCAGCCCCGCGCGCAACGACCGCCGCCAGGGCGAACGCAGGAACTCCCGCTAGCCGCCCTCAGGAAGCGGCGGGCAGCGCCTCGTAGGCCGCGGTCAGCCGCGCCGCGATCTCCGGCGCCGAGCGCCCCTCGATCTCCTGCCTCTGGAGCAGAAAGAGGAGCCGGCCGCCCGACACGATCGCGACCTGCGGCGAGGAGGGCGGATGCCCGGCGAAATAGCCGCGCGCCCGGGCCGTGGCTTCCATGTCCTGGCCCGCGAACACCGTGGCGAGCCGGCGCGGGGCCCTCGGGTGGGAGAGCGACATCAGGACCCCGGGACGCGCGATGCCCGCCGCGCAGCCGCAGATCGAGTTGACCACCAGGAGCAGCGGCCCGCCCGCCGCTCCCGCCTCGGCCTCCACCTCCTCGGCGGTCCGCAGCTCCTTGAACCCGGCCCGGGTCAGCTCTTCGCGCATCGGGGCGGTCATCCGAGGGTCGTAGGGCATGTCGGCCTCCTCCCGCACGTTACAGCAACTCCGCGAAACCCGGTATCCTACGCGCCGCAACGGAGAACCCGCCCATGGTGCTGACACGACGCCGCTGGATGACCGCGACCGGGGCTGCCGCCGCCGCCGCGCTCGCCCCCGCCCGCACATCCGCCGCGCCGGCCGCGCCTCCCCCGCTTCCGGCGGCGCTCCCGGCCGACGCCTTCCGGGAACGCCAGGCGAAGCTGCGCGCCGCCGCGAAGGCGTCCGGCGCCGCCGCCCTGTTCGTCACGCCGTGCACGAACCTCGCCTACGCCGCCAACCTCGCCATCGGCCGCAGCGAGCGGCTCACGGCCCTGCTCCTCTTCTCCGACGGCCCGGCCGTCCTGGTGACCCCTTTCTTCGAGGCGGAGAATCATCGCCGGGACGCCGTCGTGGACGACGTCGTCACGTGGAACGAGGACGAAGACCCGATCGCGATCGCGGCCCGCCTCCTCGGCAAGGGCCCCGTCGGCGTGGAGGGCACGACGGCGTACGACACCGTCACGCGGCTGACCGCGGCCGGGCGCCTCGAGGTCCGCGACGCGACCGCGACCTTCGACGCCCTGCGGCGCGTCAAGAGCCCGGAAGAGCAGGCCTTCATCCGCGAGGCGGCCCGGCGCACGAGCCTCGCGATCGACGCGACCCACAAGGGCCTCGAGGCCGGGAAGACCGAAGGCGACATCTCGGCGCTGCTCGAGTCCGAATTCCAGGCGCTCGGCGTGCGCGGCGGCGGCCTCGTGCAGTTCGGCCCGTCCGCGGCGTTCCCGCACGGTGCGCCCGGGGAGCGGCGCCTGAACCGCGGCGACGTGGTGCTCATCGACGCGGGCTGCAAGGTGCGCGGGTACACCTCCGACATCACGCGCACCGTGGCGTTCGGCAAGCCCTCCGACGAGGTCCGCAGGGTCTACGACGCGGTCGACCGCGGCCAGCGGGCGGGAATCGCCGCGCTGCGCGCCGGCGCGTCGGGCGAAGAGGTGGACCGCGCCGCGCGCAGGACGATCGACGAGGCCGGCTACGGGGCCGCCTTCACGCACCGCCTCGGCCACGGCCTCGGGCTCGACGGCCACGAGGAGCCCTACCTCGTGCGGGGCAACGCCGCGCCGCTCTCGGCGGGGAACACGGTGACGATCGAGCCCGGCATCTACCTGCCGGGAAAGTTCGGCGTCCGCATCGAGGACGACTACGCGGTCCGGGAGACGGCGCCGCCGGGGAGCCTCTCGGCGCGCCCCGCCGAGCTCGTCGTCCTGAAGGCCTGAGAAGACCGAAGGAGAAGGGACCCATGCTTCACGCCGCCGCGCTCGCCGCGCTCCTGACCCTGCAGACGGCCTCGGGCTCGCCCAACCCGGCTCCCCCGGCGGGCCCGCCTTCCGGCGCGCCCGTGAGCGGGGGCGCGACCTACGACGCCGGGCCTCTCCCCACCCCGGCGCCCGGCCTCGAGACGTCCGCCGCCTCGCAGCCGACGGCGCCGCGGGGGCCGGCCGCCACGCCGACGCCGGTCCCGCGCCGTTCGACCACGCCCGGACCCGCGGCCCGGACCTCGGGCGAGAGCCTCCTCGTCGTGAACAAGACCGACAGCTCCGTTTCGATCCTCGACCTCTCGACAGGCAAGCTGCGGGCCACGGTTCCGGTGGACCCGGGCCCGCACGAGATCGAGGTGTTCGCCGACGGCCGCATGGCCGCCGTCGCCAGCTACGGGACCAGGGACCAGCCGGGGCGGATCGTCTCGATCATCGACCCCGTCTCCGCGAAGGTCGTGTCGCGCGTCGACGTCGGCGAGGGATCCCGGCCGCACGCGATCCGGGCCCTCCCGGACGGGCGCCTGCTGGTCACGGCGGAGGGGCGCCGCGAGCTCGTGGTCGTCGACCCGCGGACCGCGAAGGTCACCGCGCGGTTCGGAACGGGGAAGGACGTCTCGCACATGGTGGCCGCCTCCCCGGACGGCCGGCGCGCCTACGTCACGTCGCTGACGGGCGGCTCCGTCACCGTGATCGACCTCGTCGCGAGCAAGGTCGTCAAGGACGTGCCGACCGGCAAGGGAGCCGAGGGCCTCGACGCGACCCCCGACGGCCGCGAGGTGTGGGTCGCCAACCGCGACGCGAACACCATCACGGTGATCGACGTCAAGACGCTCGCCCCGGTGTTCACGATCAAGGCGGCGGAGTTCCCGATCCGCGTCAAGATCACGCCCGACGGGCGCCGCGCGCTCGTGGCGTTCACCGGCTCGGGGGACGTGCGCGTCTACGACACCGCGACGCGGGTCGAGGCCGCCCGCATCCCGATCGGCCGCGAGGCGGTGGAGGGCTCCGAGAACCGCGTGTTCCAGAAGCGCTTCGGGACGAGTCCGGCGCCGGTCGGCCTCCTCGTCGCCCCCGACGGCAAGCGGGCCTTCGTCTCCGCGACGCACGCCGACGTCGTGGCGGTCATCGACCTCGAGAAGATGCGGATCGACGACGCGTGGACGACGGGGCGCGAGCCCGACGGCCTGGCCGGGAGCTTCTCGCGCAAGGGCGCCGAAGACGCGCCGCGCCCGACTCCGGCGCCCGCCGCCCAGCCCCCGCGCCGCGTCACTCCCCGGCGCCCGGGCTAGGGGCGGGGCACCGCCTCGAGGGCGAGCTCGATCGTCTCGACCTTTCCCTTGCGCTGGACCTGGAGCCAGCCCTTGTAGGACCCGAGCCGGGGAAGGCGCACGAGGAACGGAAGCCTTCCGTCCTTGCCGACGCCCCGCTCGCGGTCGTCGGGATGCGCGTGCGCGAACGTGGCCGCGTCCTGGTGGACGAGCAGCAGGTGCCCCATCGCTCCGAGCCACGGTTCGAGGTCGCGGACCGGGCGGCCCTTCGCGTCGGCCAGCATCGCGATCACGGTCACCGTCCGCCCGGCCGGCACGCCGCCCTCCGGCAGCACGAGGGCGGCCCGGGTGTCCGCGGCCGCGCGCGGCCCCGCGGGAGGCCCCGCCGGCGCGGCTCCGCCGACGGAGAGCGTCGTCGAGAGGACCTGCGCGCCCGCGCCCCGCGGCGCCACGTCCACGAAGATCCGGTAGCGGCCCGGGCGCGCAAAGCGGTGCGAGAGCCGGAAGACGCCCGGGCCCGCGGGCTCGGGGTGCTCGTGCGCGAAGTCCGCGAGGTCTTCGCTGACGACGAAGAGGTGCATCGGCTTCTCGTGCTGGATGTCGAAATCCACCACCTCGCGCTGCTCGAAGCTGCCCGCCAGGCGCACCCGGATCTCGAGGTCGACGGCCTCGCCGGCCGCGGGATGGCGCGGCGTGGCCACCAGGTCCAGGGAGTAGGGCTTGATCTTCGCCGCCTCGCGGGTGGGGCTCGCGGAGGCGTCGGCCACGGTCAGCGGGAACTCCGCGGTGTAGGGCTCCGCCGGCAACGGGTCGCCGACCGGCTGGACCTCGGGCGGGAGGATCGTCAGGCAGAGGCGGTAGTCGCCCCCGTGAGGGAACGTCGGGTGCACGCCGTAGACGCCCGGGATCCCCTCGCGGTGCGCGATCTCGTCGAAGCGCGCCATGGACGGCATGCTCGGCATGTCCACGACGCCCTCGATGCGCGCCCAGGTCAGCGGCGCGGGTCCGCCGGCCGGATCGGACCGGTCCGCCCGGCCGACGTGAAACTCGATCTCCATCTCCTCGCCCGCGTACAGGCCCGCCGGAGGCAGGCGCAGCTCGACCTCGTACGGCCCGGCGCGCACGCGCGGCGGGTCGTCGGCCCCGGCGGCCGTCCACGGCGCGGCCGCGGCGACGAGGGCGAGCAGCAGTCGCTTCACGCGCGCAGTGTAGCCCTCCCCCCCGGCCGCTGTAGAGTTTGTCCATTCCGAACGCTCCTGCGGCCCGGCTCGATTCGGTCGACGTCCTGCGCGGCGCGACGATCGCCGGCATGATCGTCGTCAACGACCCGGGGACGTGGTCGGCCGTCTACCCGCCCCTGCTCCACGCCGAGTGGAACGGCTGGACCTACACCGACACGATCTTCCCGTTCTTCCTCTTTCTCGCGGGCGTTTCGATGGCGCTCTCGCTCGGACGGCGGCGCGCGGACGGAGCCCCGCCGGGCGCCCTCCTGCGCCACCTCGCGGCGCGCGCGGCCGTGATCGCGGCCCTCGGCCTCGCCTTGAACGTCGCGGGCTGGCTCGCGTTCCACCGGGAGCACCTGCGCTACCCCGGGGTGCTGCAGAGGATCGGCCTGTGCGTCCTCGTCGGCGGCGCGATCTTCCTCGCCGGCGGAGCGCGCGCGGCGGGCTGGTCGGCGGCGGCCCTGCTGCTCGCGTACTGGGGCCTGCTCGCCTCCGGGCCGCTCGACCCCGAGGGCAACCTCGCCGCCCGGATCGACCGGGCCGTCTTCGGCGCTCACACCTGGAAGCCCGGCTGGGACCCCGAGGGCCTCCTCTCGACGCTGCCCGCGGTCGCGACCACGCTCCTGGGAGCCGCCGCGGGCGAGTGGCTGCGGCGGCACGGCCCGACGTCGCGCGCCCTGGCCCGCCTGTTCGCGGCCGGCCTCGCGGCGGCGGCGGCCGGCCTCCTGTGGGGCCGCGTCTTTCCGATCAACAAGAGCCTGTGGACCTCGTCCTACTCCCTGCTCATGGCGGGCCTCGCCGCGGCGAGCCTCGCGGCGTGCGCGGAGATCGTGGACGTCCGCGGATGGACGCGCTGGGCCGCGCCCCTGCGCTGGCTCGGCCGCAATGCGATCGCGGCCTTCACGCTCTCGACCCTCGGCGCGATCGCGCTGATCGCCGTGAAGATCGCCGGCCCGGACGGAAAGCCGCGCTCCCTCTGGGCCACGATCCATCGGGCCGTCTTCGACCGCTTCGCCGACCCGCGCCTGGGCTCCCTGCTCTTCGCGCTGTCCTATCTGGCGGCGTGGACTCTCTTCTTCGGCGTTCTCCACCGCCGGCGCATCTTCATCACGATCTGAGGACGCGAGGGGCCGCCGCGGCCCCGCGCCTCACGCGGGCTCGAACAGCGAGAAGGTCGCGCCCTGCGGGTCCTGCGCGACCGCGAACTTCCCGACGCCCGGCATGTCCGTCGGCCCGACCAGGACCCGCCCGCCCAGGGACTTCGCCTTTCCGGCCGAGGCCGCGCAATCGGCGACCTGCCAGTACAGGCCCCAGCTCGGCGGCATCGGCCCCATGTCCGGCCGGATCGCCATGATCCCGCCCATGGGCCGGCCGGCCCGCAGGATCTCGGTGTAGTCCATCCCGGGATCGCTCGGCGGCTTCATGGTCCATCCGAAGAGCCCCTCGTAGAACGCCTTCGCGGCGGGGACGTCGCGCGTGGCGAGCTCCATCCAGCAGAAGGCCCCCGGCTCGTTGACGCGCTCGGCGCCGGTGTGCGTCCGGGCCTGCCAGACCGCCAGCGTCGCGCCCGAGGCGTCCTGCAGAATGGCCATTCGCCCGTAGTCCTGGACGTCGAACGGCTCGGCGATGACGCGTCCGCCGAGCGCTTTGGCCCTGGCCGCCGTCTCGTCGGCGCTCGCGACGGTCACGTAGCAGAGCCAGAAGGGCGGGGCGCCCTGCGCCCGGAGGTCCTTCATCATCGGGTAGAGAGCCCCGACGTCCTTGCCGCCGAGCTGGAGGCGCGTGTACACGTCCTCGGGACCCGGGCCCATCGGGCCGTCCGCGAAGGACCAGCCGAAAAGCGCGGTGTAGAAGGCCTTGGCGGCCTTCGTGTCGGTGGTCGCGAGCTCCGCCCAGGAGAAGGAACCGGGTTCGTGGCGGGTCACCTCGGTCATGGGGACCTCCTTGTGGGGGTTGATTCGAACAGATCGCGTCGAAGTTTCGATCGAACTATAGAATCCGGCCATGAAGAAATCCGGGGAAAAGAAAGCCGACCGCGTCATCCGGCGTTTCCGCGTCGACCCCGGGAAGAAGTTCCGCCTCAAGCACTGCGACCCCTCCGACACCGCCGGGCTCTCGCTCGAGGGGCGGGAGGCCAAGCAGATGCTGTCCCGCGGCGTCGAGATGCTCGCCGACCTCCAGGGCAAGCTCTACGCCCAGGACCGCTGGGGGATCCTGCTGGTCTTCCAGGCGATGGACGCCGCCGGCAAGGACGGCACGATCAAGCACGTCATGTCGGGCATCAACCCGCAGGGAGTCCAGGTCTCCTCCTTCAAGTCGCCGTCGGCCGAGGAGCTCGACCACGACTTCCTCTGGCGCTCCATGAAGTGCCTGCCCGAGCGGGGCCGCATCGGCATCTTCAACCGCTCGTACTACGAGGAGGTCCTCGTCGTTCGCGTGCATCCCGAGTTCCTCGAATCCCAGAAGCTGCCGCCCAGGCTGGTCACGAAGAAGATCTTCGAGGAGCGCTACGAGGACATCAACGCGTTCGAGCGCTACCTCTCGCGCAACGGCATCGTCGTCCTCAAGTTCTTCCTCAACGTCTCCAAGAAGGAGCAGAAGCGCCGCTTCCTCGAGCGCCTCGACCTGCCCGACAAGAACTGGAAGTTCTCGATCAACGACGCGAAGGAGCGCGAGTACTGGGACGACTACATGACCGCCTACGAGGACATGATCGGCGCCACCAGCACCGAGTGGGCCCCGTGGCACGTCGTGCCCGCCGACAACAAGTGGTTCACCCGGATCGTGGTCGCCGCGACCGTGATCCGCGCCCTCGAGAAGCTCGATCTCCACTACCCGAAGGTGGACGAGGCCAAGCGCAAGGAGCTCGAAAAGGTCCGCAAGGCCCTCTCGTAACCGCCGCCGGCCGGGCCGCCGGCCGACGGCGTCACTCTCTTCCTAAGGAGGATTCATGAAACTCCGGACCCTGCTCGCCCTGGTGCTGTCGGTGGCCGCCGCGGGAACGGCCCTCGCGCAAACCGCCGACTGCCCGTGCCCGGTCCCGGCCCCGCCCCCGCCGCTCTGGTTCGGCAAGGCCGAGATCTCCTTCCTGTCGACGAGCGGCAACACGGACACGAGCTCGTTCGGCGGCGGCCTCGAGGTGAACTACAACCCGAAACCGTGGCTCTTCACCCTGAAGGGCGCCGGCCTCAAGTCCGCCACGGACGGCGTCACCACGGCCGAGTCGTTCGCCGCCTCGCTGCGCGCCTCGCGGGACCTGACCGAGCGTCTCGACGTGTTCGTGAACGCCGGCTGGCTCCGCAACCGGTTTTCGGGCATCAACAACATCTACAACTTCGACGCCGGCGCGGGCTACAAGCTGCTGAACGGGCCCGAGCAGTTCCTGCGCGCCGAGGCCTCCGTGGGCTACTCGAGCGAGCAGGACATCCTCCTCGGCATCATCCTGCCCTACCGGAACTACGCCAACGCGCGAGCGGGCCTCGGCTACAAGTGGCAGTTCACGAAGACGGCGGCGTTCAGCAACGACTTCAGCTTCCTCACCGACCTGAGCGACACCGCGAACTGGTTCATGGCGGACAAGGCCGCCATCACCGCGGCGATCTCGAAGATCTTCTCCCTGCAGGCGTCCTGGACCCTGCTGTACCGCAACCAGCCGGTGCCCGGGTTCCACAACACGGACACCGCCACGGCCGTCGGCCTCCTCGCGAAGTTCTGAACGACCGGCCCGGACACGGGCGGGGGCCCGCCCCCGCCCGGCCGGATCCTCAGACTTTCCTGTAGACCTCGGCGCCCTCGCGGCGGAACTCCTCGGACTTCTCCGCGAGCCCCTTCTCGAGCGCCGCGTCTTCGGCGACGCCCAGCGTGGCCGCGTATTCCCGCACGTCCTGGGTGATCTTCATCGAGCAGAAGTGCGGGCCGCACATCGAGCAGAAGTGCGCGAGCTTGGCGCCCTCAGCCGGCAGCGTCTCGTCGTGGAACTCGCGGGCCGTCTCGGGGTCGAGGGCGAGGTGGAACTGGTCCTCCCACCGGAACTCGAACCGCGCCTTCGAGAGCGCGTCGTCCCAGGCCCGGGCGCCCGGGTGGCCCTTGGCGAGGTCGGCCGCGTGGGCCGCGATCTTGTAGGCGATGACGCCGTCCTTCACGTCCTTGCGGTTGGGCAGCCCGAGATGCTCCTTCGGCGTGACGTAGCACAGCATCGCCGTCCCGTACCAGCCGATCATCGCCGCGCCGATCGCCGAGGTGATGTGGTCGTAGCCCGGCGCGATGTCGGTCGTGAGGGGGCCCAGCGTGTAGAACGGCGCCTCGTGGCAGACCGCCAGCTGTCTCTCCATGTTCTCCTGGATCAGGTGCATCGGGACGTGGCCCGGGCCCTCGATCATGACCTGGCAGTCGTGCGCCCTGGCCTTCGTCGTGAGCTCTCCGAGGGTCTCGAGCTCGGCGAACTGCGCCTCGTCGTTGGCGTCGGCCGTCGAGCCCGGGCGCAGCCCGTCGCCCAGCGAGAACGACACGTCGTAGGCCTTCATGACCTCGCAGATCTCGTCGAAGCGCGTGTACAGGAAGCTCTCGACGTGGTGCGCGAGGCACCACTTCGCCATGATCGATCCGCCCCGCGAGACGATGCCCGTGACCCGCTTCGCCGTCAGCGGCACGTACGCCAGGCGCACGCCGGCGTGGATCGTGAAGTAGTCCACGCCCTGCTCGGCCTGCTCGACGAGCGTGTCGCGGAAGATCTCCCACGTCAGGTCCTCGGCCTTCCCGTTCACCTTCTCGAGCGCCTGGTAGATCGGGACGGTTCCGATCGGCACAGGCGAGTTCCTCAGGATCCACTCGCGCGTCTCGTGGATGTTCCTCCCCGTCGAGAGGTCCATGACCGTGTCGCCGCCCCACCGCGTCGCCCAGGTCATCTTCTCGACCTCCTCCTCGATCGAGGAGCCCACGGCCGAGTTGCCGATGTTGGCGTTGATCTTCACCAGGAACTTCCGCCCGATGATCATCGGCTCGGATTCCGGGTGGTTGATGTTGGCGGGGATGATCGCCCGCCCGCGGGCGACCTCGCTCCTCACGAGCTCGGCCGGGAGCTGCTCACGGATCGCGATGAACTCCATCTCCGGGGTCACGATCCCCTTCTTCGCGTAGTGCATCTGCGTCACGTTGCCGCGTCCGCGCAGGACTTCCCGCGGCCTGGCCATCGCGAGCCCGGGCGCGTTCGGTTTGACCGGCGCCGAGCGGTCGTACTCGCCCCGCGCCAGGATCCACGGGCGGCGCAGCTCCGGCAGGCCGCGCGCGAGGTCGATCTGCGCCGACGGGTCCGTGTAGGGCCCGGACGTGTCGTAGACGCGCAGCGGCGGGTGGATCTCGGTCTCCCCGCGAACCCCGCGCGTGGGCGTGAGGGCGATCTCGCGGAACGGGACGCGCATGCCGTGCGGCCCGGCTGCATAGACCTTGCGCGATCCCGGAAGCGGGTCGCGGTGCGCGACGGCGTTGGACGGAAGCGGCTCCCGGCGGATGCTCATCAGGACCTCCCTACGGCGGCATTACCCGCATCAGGTTCGCGGGGTCTCCGGACGACGTCGCACCGGACTCTCAGCCGTTCGCGCCGCGGCGCGAAGTGGGCTCCCCCGTTTCCGGGGGGAGTGTACTCCCAAACCCGTCCGGACACCGTTTGTCCTCGGAGTGGGATAAGAATGCCGGCACCGATGCGCCGGAGGATCGACCAGCCCCTGCTCCCCTTTGATGACGTCGAGCCCGGACCGCCTCCCGCGCCTGCGCCGGAGGCCTCGGCGCCGTCGCGGGCCACCTCGCGCTTCGTGGCCGCGCTGGCCGCCGCCTGCGCCGAAGCCCCGCTGGAGGAGAAAGTCCTCCTGGCTCCGTCGCTGCACGCCGGACACACGCTGGTCGAGCGCCTCGCGCGCGAGGGCCATCCGTGGATGAATCTCCGCGTCGCCACCCTGCGGACGCTCGCTCTGGCCGCGGCCGGCCCCGAGCTCGCCCGCGAAGGACTGCGCCTGCTCTCCCGGGCCCAGGCGCTCGCGCTCGTCGAGCAGGCCTGCGCGAAGGCCCTCGGCCCGGCGTCGTACTTCGGCGCGCTCCGCGCGCGTCCCGGATTGCACCGCGCCATGCAGCGCACGCTCGAGGAGCTCCGCGCCGCGGGCATCGGGCCCGGGCGCATCCCCCAGGCGGCGTTCGTCGACCGCCGCAAGGCGGGCGAGCTCAAGAAGGTGCTCGCCGGCTACGCCGAGGCGCTCGCCGCGGGCGGCTACGTGGATGCGCTGGACGTGCTCGGCCGCGCGGCCCGCGGCGCCGCTCCTCCGGCGAGGCCCCTCTACCTCGTGGCCGAAGATTTCGAGCTTTCGGAGCTGGAGCGGCGCGTGATCGAGCGCGTGGCCGGCGACCGGCTTCGCCGGCTGCCCGTCGACGAACCCGACACCTGGGCCGCACGGGCGCCCGACGCCCGGCTCGTCCGGGCCATCGGCGAGGAAAACGAGATCCGGGGCGTCCTGCGCCGCTGCCTGTCGGACGGAATCCGCTGGGACGAGGTCGAGGTCCTGCACACGGACGAATCGGTCTATCCCGCGCTCGCGTGGGAGCTCTCGCGCGAACACGACGTCCCCTGCACCTTCGAGAGCGGGATCGCGGTCGCATACAGCCGGCCCGGGCAAGCGGCGCTGGCCTTCCTGGCCTGGATCGCCGAGGGCTTCGCGGCGGACCGGTTGCGGCAGGCCCTGGCTTCCGGAGCGCTGTCGCTGCCTGCCACGGACGAGGGGGAGGCGTCGCCGTCCTCCAGCTCCGTCGCGCGCGAGATCCGGCGCGCCCGGATCGGTTGGGGACGCCGGCGGCACGGGGTGGCGCTCGACCGCCTCGTCCGCGAGCTCGAAGGCCCCGAGCGGCGCTCGCGCCGCGACGATGGCGTCGACGAAGGCTCGGCCGAGGAGCGCTCCGCCGCCCGGAGCCGCCGGCTCGCGGCGGCGCGGCTGGCCCGCACCTTCGTCGCGCGGGCCCTCGCGCTCGCGCCCGAAGAGGGTCCGGGCGACCGGCTGCGCGACCTCGCCCGCGGGGCCGGGGCGTTCGTGGCAGAGTTTGCGCGCGTGGCCGACGAGCTCGACGCGGCGTCCCTGACCGCGCTCGGATCCCTCTTCGCGGAGATCGCCGAGCTGCCCGCGGCCGAAGTGGCCCTCGAGGACGCCCTCGAGCGGGTGCAGGACGCGGTCCGCCGCCTCGCCGTGCTCGCCGACCGTCCCCGGCCGGGCCGACTGCACGTCTCGCACTTCGGCAACGGCGGGTACTCGGGGCGCCGCCACACGTTCCTGCTCGGCCTCGACGAGACGCGCCATCCGGGCCGCGATCTCGAAGACCCCGTTCTCCTCGACGACGAGCGCCGCCGGATCAACGAGGCCCTCGAAAGGCCGCTGCTCGCCCTCGAGCGCGAGCGGCCGCGCGAACAGGCTCGCGCCCTCCAGGTCTGCGTGGCGCGCCTGCGCGGAACCCTCACGGCGAGCTACTCGAAGTTCGACCTGCGCAATCTCTCTCAGGCCGGCGAGCCGGGCCCCTCGCCGTTCTTTCTCGAGCTCTACCGCGCGAAGACGGGCGAAAGCGCCGACTACCGCGCGATGCTCGCCGCGCTGCCGCCGCCCGAACGGTTCGTGCCCGCTCCGGGCGAGGCGCTCGACGAGAACGAATGGTGGCTCGCGCGGCTTTCCGAATCCGGAGCGCCGCCGGGGACGGCGTCGCCCGCGATCCGCGCGCGATTCCCCTGGCTCGAGGACGGCGGGACGGCGCTCGTGGCGAGGCGGAGCGAGGCGTTCACGCTCTGGGACGGGCGGCTGGCCGCGCCGACGCCGGAGCTGGACCCGCGGAGGTCCGGCCAGCCGGTCTCCGCGTCCCTCGTCCAGGCCCTCGCCCAGTGCCCGTTTTCCTACTTCGTCCGCAACGTCCTGCGCGTCTCGCCGCCCGACGATCTCGAGCGCGACGCGACGCGATGGCTCGAGCCGCGCGACGAGGGCAGCCTCCTGCACGAGGTCTTCCGCGTCTTTCTCGAGGAGCTGACGGGCGCCGGCGAAAAGCCGGACGTCGCGCGCCACACCGATCGCATCCTCGCCCTCGCCGCGGAAGGGATCGAGGCGTGGCGGGACCGCGTTCCACCTTCGAGCGAAGTCGCTTTCGAGGCGCAGCGCGAGGCCATCTTCCATGCCTGCCGGACTTTTCTCGCGGCCGAGGCCGAGCACTGCCGCGACTTCACGCCCCGCTGGTTCGAAGTGGGGTTCGGGATGCGCGAAGAGGCGGAAGGCGCGATCGCCAGCGCCGATCCGGTCGAGATCGCGCTGCCTGGGGGCGCGCGCCTGCGGCTGCGCGGCTCGATCGACCGCGTGGACGAGGGCCCGCCGGGCGCGTATCAGATCTGGGACTACAAGACCGGAAGCGCCGCCGGAATGCGCGAGGGGCGGGGCTTGCATGGCGGCCGCCAGGCGCAGCCGGCGCTCTACGCCATGGCCCTCGAAAAGCTGCTCGAGCGCGGAGGCCGGGAGGGTCGCGTCGAGGTCTCCGGCTACTTCTTCCCGGGCCGCAAGGGCGAGGGGCAGCGGATGGCCATCCCGATCGACCCGGCCGAGACCGGCCGGACCCTCTCGCGGCTGTTCGACCTGACGGCCGCCGGGTTCTTTCCGCACGCGACTTCGAAGGATGGCTGCAAGTTCTGCGAGATCGAGGCGGTCTGCGGCGGCCCCGCGGCCGCGGCCGAAGCCTCGCAGCGCAAGCTCGCCGTCTCGGCCGAGCCCGTTCTGACCGCCTTCCGGCAGATCCATGACGAAGACGAAGACTAACCCCGCGCCCGTCGCCGACGCCGACGCCCGCGCCGCCATCGAGGGCGAGCTCGGGACGACGATGCTCGTCGAAGCGGCGGCGGGGACAGGAAAGACGACGTGCCTGGTGGCGCGGATGGTGGCTCTCGTCGCCACGGGCGCCGCGCGCGTCGAGAACCTCTCGGCCGTCACCTTCACGATCCGCGCCGCGGCCCAGCTCTCGCAGCGCTTCCAGAATGCGCTCGAGCGCCGCCGGGACGAGGAGCCGGACCCGGGCCGCCGCCGCAACCTCGACGACGCCCTGCGCGCGCTCGAGTCGAGCTTCGTCGGGACGATCCACGCCTTCTGCGCCCGGCTCCTCCGGGAGCGGCCGGTCGAGGCGGGCGTGGACCCGGCGTTCCGCGAGATGGACGAGCCCGAAGACAACGTCGCCCGCGAGCAGGCGTGGCAGCGCCACGTCCAGTCGCTCTTCGTCGCCAACGATCCGGTGATCCCGCGGCTGGCGGCGCTCGGCGTGCGCCTGAACGACCTGCGCGAGGCGTACGACGAGATCTGCGAGAACTCCGACGTCGAGCCCGCCTTCGGACCCGAGACGGCCGAGCCCGACTTCACCATGGCGCGGCGCCGCGTCGCGGCGTTTCTCGAGCAGGCCGCCCCGGCCCTCCCGGCCGAAGCCGGCCCCGAAGGCTGGACCGGTTTCGAGAACGCGGTGCGTCGCGCCCGGCGGCTGACGGCACTCCTCGATCCCGCCCGCGGCGCGGACTTCGTCCAGGTGCTCCAGGCGCTGCGCGGCAGCAAAGCGAAGGAGAGAGCCCCGCGGGCGCTCAAGGGCGCGCTCGAGACGCTCCAGGAAGAGGTCGTCAAGCCGAACCTGAAGGCCTGGGCCGAGTTCGTCCATCCGATCGTGCTCCCCGTCCTGGTCGCCGCCCGCGACGCGTACCGGGACTGGAGGCGCGCGAACGGCCGCTTGAACTTCCAGGACCTGCTTCTCGAGGCGCGCGAGCTGCTTCGGTCGCGGCCCGACGTGCGGCGCGCGCTGCGCGCCCGCTTCACGCCGATTCTCGTCGACGAGTTCCAGGACACCGACCCGATCCAGGCGGAGTTGCTCTTCTATCTGACCGGCGAAGACTCGGAGGAGGCGGACTGGCGAAAGCTCAGGCCCGCGGCCGGCGCGCTCTTCGTGGTCGGCGATCCGAAGCAGTCCATCTACCGCTTCCGCCGGGCGGACATCCAGACCTACCAGACCGTGCGCCGCCTCATCGAGCAGAGCGGCGGACGCGTCGTGCGGCTGTCGACGAACTTCCGATCGGGCGCCCCCCTCTGCGACTGGATCAATCGCGTCTTCGGCCGCCCCGAGTTCTTCCCCGCGGCGCCGACGGCGCAGCAGGCGGGCTACGTCGCGCTCGATGCGTACCGGAGCGCGCCCGCCGAGGGCCCCGCGGTGTTCCGCCTGGAGGTGCCGGGCTCCGGCAACGCCGCCGAGCCCGTCGTGCGGGAGGATTCCGAGCGCATCGCGGCCACGATCGGCGCCGCGGTCGCGTCCGGGCAACGGACGCCCGGCGACTTCCTCGTCCTCTTCCGCCGGCGCCGCTTCATGGGCGTCTACGCCCGGGCGCTCGAACGGCGCGGCGTGCCCTTCGAGATCGCGGGCGGCGGCGCCTTCGGCGAGTCCGACGAGCTCGGCGCGCTGATGCCGGTGCTCGAGGCCCTCGCCGATCCGGACGATCCCGTCCCGTTCGTCGCCGCGCTGCGCGGCCCGGTCTTCGGCGTCGACGACGACGCGCTCTACCGCTACGCGAAGTCGGGAGGCCGGTTTCGCTTCACCGCCGAGCTCCCGCCCGGCGCCGATCCGCGCATCGCGCGTGCCGTGGGCCTGATGCGCGAGGGGGCCGCGGAGGTCTCGACGCTGCCTCCGGCGGCGGCGATCGCCCGTCTCTGCGGACGGCTCGGCCTGACCGCACTCGCCGCTTCCGAGGAGCTCGGGAGGAGCCGCGCCGGGAACCTCCTGAAGGCCCTCGCCGCCGCGCGCAAGTTTTCGGCCGAGGGGCTCGACTTCGCGGGCGTCCTGGGCGAGCTCGCCCGCATGCGCGACGAGGACCTCATCGAGCAGATGAGCCTGGACCCGGGCCGGCCCGGCGTGGTGCGCCTCATGACGATCCACGGGGCGAAGGGCCTGGAAGGCCGCATCGTGTTTCTCGCCGAGCCCGCGGGAGACCGACTGCCGCCGCGCGATTTCTGGATCGACCGCGAGAGCGAGCCGCCCGCGGGCTACTTCCGCATCGTGCAGAAGCTCGGCAAGCGCGGCGAGCAGGACCTGGCCGTGCCGCCGGGCTGGGACGACATGCGCGCGGCCGAAGAGCGCTTCGAGGATGCGGAGAACGTCCGCCTGCTCTACGTCGGAGCGACGCGCGCCGAAGAGATGCTGATCGTCAGCGTCAAGCGGACGGCGAGCGGCAAGGCGGCCGGCGCCTGGGCGCCGCTCGACGCCTTTCTTCCCGCCAGCCTGCCGCCGCCCGCGGCGATGGCGCCGCCGGAGCCGGTCCCGGCTCCGATCGACCCGACGGCCCCCGACGCCGCCCGCGCGGAAAGGGCCCGGCGCCTCGCCGCGGCGGCCGCGCCGACCTCCGCCGTCGCGTCGGTGACCTCGATCGCGCACGCGGGCGACAAGCCGCCCTGGACGTCGACGGGCCGCGGCATGTCCTGGGGCCGGGTCCTCCACGGCGCGCTCGAGGCGGCCATGCGCGACCCGAAGCTCGACCTGGAGCTGCACGCGGCCAATCTCCTCGCCGCCGAGGAGCGCCCCGCGGCCGAGCTTCCCGAAGTGCTGCGCGTCATCGAAGGCGTGCGGGCCTCCGACCTCTGGAAGCGCGCCCTCGCCGCGTCGCGGCGCATGGCGGAGGTACCCTTCGCGCTCGAGGTGCCCCGCGCCGAGCTCGGGATCGTGGACGGCCCCGACTCCGTCGTCCTCCAGGGCGCCATCGACCTCGTCTTCGAAGAGGAAGGCGGCTGGGTGCTCGTGGACTACAAGTCCGACGCGGTCGGCGGCAACCGCGACGCGCTCATCGCTTTCTACAACCCGCAAATCGCCATCTACCGGCGCTCCTGGGAGCGGCTGACGGGACGGCCCACGCGCGCCGGGCTGCATTTCATCGACACCGGGGAGACCGTGTGGTCCTGAACTCCGTCTTCAGGCCGGCCATGAGAGGCTACGCACCGTGGACGTGACCTCTTACGACCTCGTCGTGATCGGCTCCGGCCCCGCCGGGCAGAAGGGCGCGATCGCCGCCGCCAAGCTCGGCAAGAAGGTGGCGGTCATCGACCGCAAGGAAATGGTCGGCGGCGTCTGCCTGCACACGGGCACGATCCCGTCGAAGACCCTGCGCGAGGCGATCCTCTACCTCTCCGGGTTCCGCGAGAGGACGTTCTACGGCCGCGACTACACGGTGTCCAAGGACATCACCGTCGCGGACCTCGCGTTCCGCGTGCAGAAGGTCCTCGTTCGCGAGATGGAGGTCGTCCGGGCCCAGCTCAACCGCAACCGCGTCACGACGCTTTCCGGCACCGCGAAGTTCGTGGACTCGAACACGGTGGAGGTCGAGTCCGTCGAGGGCGCGACCCGCGTCCGCGGCGAGCACATCCTGATCGCCTGCGGCACGCGGCCCGCGCACAGCGCGACCGTGCCCCTCGACGGCAAGCGGATCATCGACTCGGACCAGCTCCTGAAGGGCGAGAGCCTGCCCAAGGACCTGATCGTCGTGGGCGCGGGCGTCATCGGCCTCGAGTACGCCTCGATGATCTCGGCGCTCAACATCAAGGTCACGGTCATCGAGGCCCGGCCGACGGTCCTCGATTTCGTGGACCGCGAGATGATCGAATCGCTGATGTACTTCATGCGCCAGCGCGGCGCGGCCTTCCGCCTCGGCGAGAAGGTCGAGCGCGTCGGCTACGACGAGAAGAACCGCGTCGTGGCGTTTCTCGAGAGCGGCAAGGAGATCCACGGCGACACGCTGCTCTACACGGTCGGCCGCTGCGCCAACGGCGACCTGCTCAACGCCGGCGCGGCCGGCATTGACGCCGACGCCCGCGGGAAGGTCGCCGTCAACGAGTTCTTTCAGACCTCCGTTCCGCACATCTACGCGGCCGGCGACGTGATCGGCTTCCCCGCACTCGCCTCGACGTCCATGGAGCAGGGACGCCTGGCGAGCTGCCACATGTTCGGCACGTACTGCGAGGCGCGATCGGCGATCCCCTACGGCATCTACACGATTCCCGAGATCTCCGTCGTCGGCAAGACCGAGCAGGAGCTGACGGCGGAGAAGGTGCCCTACGAGATCGGCGTTTCCAAGTTCGAGGAGCTCGCCAAGGGCCAGATGCTCGGCGTCGACACGGGAATGCTCAAGATCCTCTTCGACCGCAACACCCGGAAGCTGCTCGGCGTCCACATCTTCGGCGAGCGCGCCACGGAGATCATTCACATCGGGCAGGCCGTCATCTCCTTCGGCGGCACGATCGACTACTTCCGCGACACCGTCTTCAACTACCCCACCATGGCGGAAGCGTACAAAGTCGCCGGCCTCGACGGCCTCAACAGGCTGTAATCACCGGTTCCTCTACGGACCGGCGGAAGGGCCACGAGTCGCTCGCGCGAAGCGGAGGCGGCGGCTAGAAGGTCCGGTTCAGGTAGAGGTACGCCGAGCTGTTCGAACTTCCCGAGTGCCCGTAGCCGATGAAGAACGGTCCGATGAGGGTATCGGCGACGACGAAGACGCTGCCGGCCGGCCTCAGGCTCGAGAACGTGACGGGAGCCTGGTAGGCCCATGTGTTGCCTCCCTCGATCGAGACGCCGACCGAGAGATTCTTGACGATGAGCCCCCCGGTCTGCGAGAGCCGGTAGTAGAGAAGCGCCGCGCCGAGCGCGTACGTGTTTCCGTAGAGCTGACCGATCGGCCGGCCGGAGAGGCGGAAGAGACCCCCGAGCTGGAACTCGTCGTAGAAGGGGATCTGCGTGCCGAGACCCGAGCCGCCTTCGACCTTGATGAGGCCGGTCCAACGCCCGATCGTCTGGACGCCGATGGCCCCCGCGCCCAGGCGATCGTACGAGGTGGACCCTCCCAGGCTCTCGCGGTTGGCGAGGAAGGCGACGTCCGAAAAGTAGCCGGAGTGCGGCAGGTTCACGTTGTCGAGCTGATCGACTTCCATCCGCGCGGTCAGGCCTCCTTCGTCCCAGTCGAGATTGGGGAAGGTGGGGTCGCCCACTTTGCGGCGGCCCACGCCCCAGGCCCGAGCGTAGCCGACGCGCAGTTCGCCCCAGGTCCCGAAGTCGTAGCCGGCGTCCATGCCGACGACCGTGCGCGAGACCTGATAGGTCCCGACGGCGACCTGGTTCTGGTCGAAGACCTGGGCGAGGTCCTGCTTCCATCCGCCGTAGGGCGAGAGGAAGAGATGGTTGTGATACGTGAGCGGCTGGTAGAACCGGGTCTTCAGGTCGACCGGGTTTCCCACCGTCACGACCGTCTTCCACTCGCCGCCGAGTCCGTTCAATTCCGTCGCGTCCACGAGCGCGGTCACGCCGAAGCCCGTGGTCAGCTGAAAGTCCGTGCCGAGGTTGATGCCGAGCTTGAGGTACGTCGGGCCCCAGGACTTGGGCGTCGGCGTGATCTTGAGGATGCGCCGCTTCCCGTCCTCGACGATCGCGTAACTGACGATCTCGAAGTAGCCGAGCGAATAGATCCGCTTCAGGTCCTGCCCCAGCGTCTTGGTGTCGAGGCGGCCCGGCTTCGAGTGCACGAGGTACTCGAGCCGCCTCGGATCGATTCCCGGCACGGGATCGACCACGACCGCGTCGATGTACGGCATCGGCGGAAGGGTCGCGTCGTGGCGCTGCTTCCAGGGGCCGTACTCGCTCTCGGGCACGGACCACTTCTCGAGCTGGCTCTTGTAGGCCTCGGCGGCCTTGTACCCCAGCGGGATCATCTTCAGGCCCTTCATGAAGTCGGCCGAGGTGTAGCCGTCCAGGTCGGGCGTGATGACCAGGGTCGCGAGCTTCGCGGACGCCATCGTGTTCTGCTGGAGAGGCAGGTCGATGAGGCGTCCGATCATCGCGCCCACGTTCTCGGGCTTGGCCGCCGTCTCGGCGCCCGACGAGCCCACGTTGACCGCGATGACGATGTCGGCGCCCATCGCCAGCACGGTCTGCACCGGGAGGTTCTCCGACTCGCCTCCGTCGATGAGCAGGTGGCCGTCGATTTCGACCGGCGTGAAGCCCGCGGGGATCGCCATGCTCGCCCGGATCACGCGGGCGAGGTTCCCGCTCGACATGACGTAGGGCTTCCCCGTCTGGATGTCGGTCGCGACGGCCCGGAACGGGATGCGGAGCTGGGAAAAGTCCGTCACCGAGGAGCACGGCATCGTCGCGTTCTCGAGCACGAAGCCGAGCTTGCTGCCCGCGATCAGGCCGGGGGGCAAGAGGAGCCCGCCCTTCTTGAGGTTCAGACCGAACTCGAAGGGGATCAGGCGCTCGAAGTCGTCCTCCTTCTGCCGGAAGGACTGGTCCTTGCGCTCGGGAGCGTCCCGGAAGAGCGTGTCCCAGGGAATCGAGCCGATGAGCTTCTCCATCTCGTCGGGCGTGTATCCGCAGGAGTACAGGCCGCCGATGATCGAGCCCATGCTCGTGCCCGCGACGTAGTCGATGGGGATGTGCATCTGCTCGAGCGCCCGGATGACGCCGATGTGCGCCGTGCCGCGCGCGCCGCCGCCGCCCAGGGCCAGGCCGATCTTCGGCCGCTTCGGCGCGTCCTCGGGGGGCGCGGCCTCCGGGGTCGCCGCCAGGAGAGGGGCCGCCTGTGTCGCAACGCACACGAAGGCCAGCAGGAGGGAAACCAATCCGCGAAATCGCATGGCCGGAGCCTATCGGAAAGGCCGGCGCCCGGTCGAGCGACTGCCGAATTCCGGGCCGATCGGCGACAATGGAAGGCAATGACCGAAAGCGTGGCGGCCTCGCTCCGCGCGCCCGGGGCTTCCCGGCTCACGGGCGACTCTCCGGGCCGGGGCGCGCCCTCGGATCGCGGGCTGGCGCTGCTCGGCGCCCTCGTCCTCTACGTCGCGGCCTACTGCCTCTGGTCGCTGACCTCGACCCTTCCGCCGGCCGCGCGGTCCTTCCGCAGCGATCTCGCCTTCCTGCCGGTCGGGCTCGCCGTCGTCGTCCTCGCGATCCGCGCCGCGCGGGCCGCCGGCCTCGACGGGAGGACCCGGCGGGCCTGGCGGCTGCTCGCGACCGCCCTCGCCTGCTTCTGGGCCGGAGACCTCCTCTGGTTCGCCGCGGCCTGGATCTGGCCGGACGCGGCCAACCCCGTCAACGGACGGGTCTACGTGGCCGGGCAGGCGGCCTACGTCGCCTACTACCTGCCCCTGCTTCTCGGCCTTCTCAGCTTCCCCCGCTTTCTCCGCACCCGGGCCGAGGCGCTCCAGTTCTGGCTCGACGTCGCGACGGTCTTCCTCGGCGGCCTGATGCTGCTGTGGTCGGTCCTCATCGCCCCCATCGCGGACGCCGACACGCACACCCCTTCGGCCCTGTTCCTCGCGATCGGCTACCCCCTCGGCGACATGGTCCTCCTCTTCGGGATGGCGGTCGTCGCCGTCCGCCGGCGCGCCGAGGCGGGGGCCCGGCTCGTCCTCCTCCCGCTCACGGTGGCGCTCGGGGCCACGCTGCTGAACGACTCGATCTTCAGCGTCCTCTCGCTCGCCGGCCTCTACGAGAGCGGCACCACGGTGGACATGATCTCGATGATCGCGTGGCTGCTCTTCGGCGCGAGCGCCGCGGCCCAATGGCGGTTCGGCTCCGAAGCCGAGGGGCGGGAGGCGGCGCCGGGCCCGGGCTCGATCAGCCTGGTTCCCTACGTCGCGGTGGTCGTGGGATACGGCTCTCTCTTCCTCGCCGCGCTCGACCGCCGCACGCCGACGCTCGGGGGAATCGTGGTGGGCGCCATCGCGCTGACCGCCGTGGTGCTGCTGCGGCAGGTCGTCGCCGTCCGCGAGAACGTGCGGCTGTCCGCCGAGGGAGCGGCCCGGCAGAGCGAGGCCAGGTTCCGGACGCTCGTCCAGCACTCCTCCGACCTCATCGCGGTCGTGGACCTCGACACGACGATCCGCTACCAGAGCCCGTCCGTCGAGCGCGTGCTCGGCTACCGGCCCGAGGAGCTCGACGGCACGCGGCTCGTCACCCTCGCGCACCCGGACGACGTGCCCCGGGTCCTCGCCCTGGTGACCGAGACCTCCGGGCGTCCGGGCTCTTCGGCCCCCGCGGAGTGGCGGCTCAAGCGCCGGGACGGGCAGATCTTCTTCGCCGAGGTCATCGGAACGAACCTGATCGCCGACGCGACCATCGAGGGGATCGTGCTGACGATCCGCGACATCCAGGAGCGCAAGGCGCTCGAGGAGCAGCTCACGCACCAGGCCTTCCACGACCCGCTGACCCGGCTCGCCAACCGCGCGCTGCTCTCCAACCGCGTCGAGCACGCGCGGGCGCGCAGCCTGCGCGACGGAAAACCCTGCGCGGTCCTCCTGCTCGATCTCGACGACTTCAAGGCCATCAATGACAGCCTCGGCCACACCGCCGGGGACCAGGTCCTGATCGAGGTCGCCCGCCGGATCGAGACCTGCATCCGCGCCGGCGACACGGCCGCCCGGCTCGGCGGCGACGAGTTCGCCGTCCTGCTCGAGGACACGGCCGACGGGACGGGCGCCGCCGAGGTCGCCGCGCGGATCGCCGTGGCGCTGCGGCCGCCGATCAAGCTCGACCAGCGGGAAGCCTTCCTGACGGCCAGCATGGGCCTGGCGGTCAGCGCTCCCGACGAGGGAGAAGGCGAGCTGCTCGGCAACGCGGACGTCGCGCTCTACCTCGCCAAGGGGAAGGGCAAGGGCCTCTGTGAAGTTTTCGAGCCCGGCATGCGGATGGCCGTCGTGCGGCGCATCGCCCTCGAGTCCGACCTTCGGCGGGCGCTCGAACGGCGCGAGCTCGTCCTTCACTATCAGCCCATCGTCGACCTGCCGAGCGGCCGGCCGGTCGGCGCCGAGGCGCTCCTGCGCTGGCAGCACCCCGAGCGGGGGCTCATCCCTCCCCTCGAGTTCATCCCCCTCGCCGAGGAGAACGGGCTCATCGTGCCGATCGGCTACTGGGTGCTCGAGGAGGCCTGCCGCAGCGCCGCCCGCTGGCCGCGCTCGGCCGGGCCGCTCCACGTCAGCGTCAACCTCTCGGCCCGCCAGCTCCAGGAGCAGGACCTGGTGGACCGGGTGCGCGACGCCCTGAGGGCCGCGCGCCTGGACCCCTCGCGCCTCGTCCTCGAGATCACGGAAACCCTGATCATGCTCGAGACCCGCACGATCATGCCGCGCCTGCGCGCGCTGAAGACGCTGGGGCTGCGCCTGGCGATCGACGACTTCGGGACGGGCTATTCGTCGCTCTCCTACCTCCAGAACCTGCCGGTGGACATCCTGAAGATCGACCAGTCCTTCATCCGCGGCCGCACGCCCTCCGGCACGCGCGGGCTCTCGCCGCTGGCGCGCGGCATCGTGGACCTGGGGAAGGCGATGCGCCTGGTCATGGTCGGAGAAGGGATCGAGCGCGGCGAGGAGGCCGACGCCCTGCGCACCTCGGGGTGCGAGCTCGGCCAGGGCTTCCACTTCAGCCGGCCCGTGGCCGAGACCGAGTTCCAGCGGTTCCTCGAGGAGGCGGGGCGGAAGTGACGACCCTCGCGGCCCACTGGCTCGAGGATGCGGCGCTCCAGTTCCGCAAGCTCAAGAAGCTCGCCGACGGCGCCCTCGCCCAGGTCGCGGACGCCGACCTCTTCCGCGCGATCGACTCCGAGTCCAACAGCATCGCGGTCGTCGTGAAGCACCTGGCGGGCAACCTGCGCTCGCGGTGGACCGCCTTCCTGACGACCGACGGCGAGAAGCCCGACCGCGACCGCGACTCCGAGTTCGAGCTCGCCGCCGCCGACACGCGGGAAGCCCTCCTGGCGCGCTGGGAGGAGGGCTGGGCGCGGCTCTTCGCGGCCCTCGCGCCGCTTTCGGAGCAGGACGCCCTCGCCGAGGTGCGGATCCGCGGCGAGGCGCACACGGTGATGCAGGCCGTGCACCGCCAGCTCACGCACTACGCGTACCACGTGGGGCAGGTCGTGTTCCTCGCCCGCCACTTCGCGGGGGCCCGCTGGACGTCGCTCTCGATCCCGAAGGGGAAGTCGAAGGAGTGGGAAGTCGGAAAGACCGGGGCGCCCTACCGCCCGTCCTGAGACCCCGGGCCCGCGGCTCCCGCGATCTGCCCCCGGGCGACGCCGAGCGCCTCGTCGAGCGTCGCGACGAAGTTCTCGCGGCCGTACTCGTCGAGCTTGCCGGCGCGGTCGAGCGCGACCAGCGGCTGCGCATGGATGCCGGCGATCACGAACCGGATGCCCTGGTGCGCGAAGGAACGGAAGAGATCGTCGAGGACCCGGATGCCCGACGCGTCCATGGCGGGGACGTTGCGCATGCGCAGGACGAAGACCTTCGGCTTCTTCGCCACGAAATTGAGGACGTCCTTGATCTTGTCGGCGGCCCCGAAGAAGAAGGGCCCGTTGACCTCGTAGACCTCGACCCCCTCCGGGATGCGCCGCCGCGCGACGCCGTCCGCGTCGGAGGCCATGGTTCCGTCCGGCGCGTCCGTGAGCTCCTGCGTCACGGCCCCGACGTTGGTCACGTCGGCCATCCGCTTGATGAACAGGAAGGCGGCGAGCACGACGCCCACCTGGACGGCGACCGTCAGGTCGATCAGGACGGTCAGCAGGAACGTGGTCAGGAGCACGGCCACGTCGCTCTTGGGCGTCTTGAAGAGGTGGGCGAACGACCGCCACTCGCTCATGTGGTACGACACGACGGTCAGGATCGCCGCGAGCGTCGCCATCGGGATGTAGCGGGCCCACTTGCCGAGGAACACGAGGACGAGGAAGACGGTGGCCGCGTGCGTGATCCCCGCGACGGGAGTGCGGCCGCCGTTCTTCACGTTGGTGGCGGTCCGGGCGATCGCGCCCGTCGCCGGAATGCCGCCGAAGAGCCCCGAGGCCACGTTCGCGATCCCCTGGCCCACGAGCTCGACGTTGGACTTGTGGCGGCTGCCGATCATGCCGTCGGCCACGACCGCCGAGAGCAGGGACTCGATCGCCGCGAGGAGGGCCACCGTGACGGCCGGCGAGAAGAGCTCGCGCACGCGCTCGAGGGTCACGGCGGGCATCCGCGGAGCCGGGATCGAGGCGTGGATCTCGCCGAAGCGCGTGCCGATCGTCTCGACCGGCAGCCCGAGGGCCGCCACGACCGCCCCGGTCGCGAGGATCGCGACGATGGGCGCGGGGACCTTGCGCGAGACCTTCGGCCACAGGACCAGGATCAGCAGCGAGGCGAGCGAGACGCCGACGGCGGGCAGCGAGGCGGTCGACGTGCTCGCCGCGTAGGCCTCCCACTTGGCCACGAACGGCGCGGGTACGGCGCCCATCCGGAGGCCGAGAAGGTCCTTGACCTGCGACGAGAAGATGATGACCGCGATGCCGCTCGTGAAGCCCGTCACGACCGGGTACGGGATGAACTTGATCGCGCCGCCGAAGCGCGCCAGGCCGAGCGCGACGAGCAGGAGGCCGGCGAGCACCGTGCAGATCGTCAGGCCGTCGAGGCCGTACCTGGCCACGATGCCGTAGACGATGACGACGAAGGCGCCGGTCGGCCCGCCGATCTGGACCCGGCTTCCCCCGAGCAGGGAGATCAGGAATCCGGCGACGACGGCCGTGATGAGGCCCCGCTCCGGGGGAACGCCGGACGCGATCGCGAAGGCGAGGGCCAGGGGGATCGCGACGATGCCGACGATGACGCCGGCCTGGAGGTCCGCGGCGAGCTGCGCCCGCGTGTAGCCGCGAAGCACCGTGAAGGTCTTCGGCAGCCACGCGCTCTGCATTTCGCCATTCTACGGCCCGGCGCGGAGCCGGCCCGGCGCGGCGTCACTCGCCCGGACGGATGTCCATCAGGATGTTGTTGTTGAGCGTGATCTTGACGCGGTCCCCGTCCTGGAACCGCTGGAACTGCTGGCGCGTGACCTCGAGGCGGTACCGCGACGTGGCCTGGCCCTCGTGGGCTTCGAAGACCAGGTAGTAATTCCCGGTTCCCCGGTACGACGACGAGCTTCCCCCCGAGGTGTCGTGCTCGTGGCCGACCACCAGGCAGTCGAGGACACGCGTGCCGAGGCCGGGATCGGTCTTTTTCGTGCTCGACGAGCAGGCGACGAGGACGGCGCCGGCGAACAGGATCGCCGCGGAGAGGGCCCTTCTGTTCATGCACGCTTCTAACCCGGCCGGCCCCCGTTCGATTCCGGCTCCCGGACGGCTTCTTGAAGGCGGCTGCGCTTCCACTAGAATCCGGGGACGATGAACACGAAATCCGCAGCCCGCGTCGCCCTGGTCGGCCTCGGTCCCATCGGAGTCGAGGTCGGCAAGGCCCTGGCCGGGCGGGAAAACTTCGCCCTGCTCGGGGCCGCCGATCCCGCCGCCGACAAGGCGGGCAAGCCGCTGTCGGACCTGCTCGGGGGCGCCTTCCCCGGCGTTCCCGTCCGCCCGAGCGCGGCCGCGCTGTACGCGGAGACCGCGGGCTCGCGCGGGAAGTCGGACGTCGTCCTGCTCTGCACCGGTTCGCGCCTCCACGCCGTCCTGCCCCAGATCGAGGAGGCGATCGCCGCCGGCTTCCACATCGTCTCGACCTGCGAGGAGCTCGCCTACCCGGAGCTGCGCCACCTCCCCATGGCCCGGCAGATCGACCGCAAGGCCAGGGAGAAGGGGGTCGCGGTGCTCGGCACGGGCGTCAACCCCGGGCTCGTCATGGACCGTCTCGTCCTCGCCGTCGCCTCCGCGTGCGTCCGGGTCGAATCGGTGCGCGTCACGCGCGTCGTGGACGCCGCCAAGCGGCGCGGCCCCCTGCGCGCCAAGGTCGGCGCCGGGATGACCCCGGAGGAGTTCGCCGCCGGCGTCGCCTCGAAGAAGCTCGGCCACGTCGGCCTCTCGGAGTCGGCGGCCCTCATCGCGCTCGGCCTCGGGCTGCCCATCGACGAGATCACCGAGACCATCAAGCCGGTCATCGCGGCGAAGGAGACCGACGGCGTCGCGCCCGGCCGCGTCCTCGGGCTCCACCAGATCGCCCTCGTTCAGGCCGGCGACGAGCTCAAGGTCACGCTCGACCTGACCATGGCCGTCGGGGCCGAGTCGCCGGCCGACCGCATCGACATCGAGGGGGACCCGCCCATCCACCTGACCGTCGCCGGCGGGTTCCACGGCGACCGCTCGACCGTCGGAACGGTCGTCAACGCCGTCCCGTTCGTCGTGAGCGCGAAGCCCGGCCTGCAGAACGTCGTGACGCTGCCGCTCTTCGGCCTGCAGCCCCTGCCCTCGCCGTAGGCGGCCGCGGCCTCGACAGAACCCGGCGGCCCGGGGTCGGATGGGCTAGGCTCGGCGTGCGATGTACTCGCTCGACCGGACCCAGACCATCGAAGCCCCCGCCGGCAAGGTGTTCGAGTTCTTCTCCGACCCTTCGAACCTCGCCCGGATCACGCCCCCCTGGCTCTCCTTCCGCATCCAGGGCGAGGTGCCGCGGCCGCTCGCCGAGGGCGGCCGGATCGAGTACCGGATCCGCTGGACGCTTTTTCGCCTCCGCTGGGTCACGCGCATCACGCGCTGGCGGCCCCCCGCCGAGTTCCAGGACGTCCAGGAGAAGGGCCCGTATGCGTCCTGGGTCCACACGCACCGTTTCGCGCCGAGCGTCTCGGGCGTCGTGATGGAGGACCACGTGGAGTACGCCCTGCCCTTCGGGTTCCTCGGGCGCCTCGTCCACCGGCTCAGCGTCCGGCGCCAGCTCGAACAGATCTTCGACTTCCGGCGCCAGGCGATCGCCGCGATCTTCCCGGCCCCGGCGAGGAAGGACCGGCCGTGAGCCGCTCCTTCGGCGCCGGCCTGGCCGTCTTCGGGGCCGCCGTCGCGGCGACGGGAATCGTCGGGGGGCGCTTCACCGCGCTCGGCATCGGGCCCTGGTACGACGGCCTCGCGAAGCCCTCGTGGACGCCGCCCGGAGCGGTCATCGGCGCGGTCTGGACCGTCCTCTACGTCCTGATCGCGATCGCGAGCGCCCTCGTCTGGTCGAGGACGGGTCCCCTTCCGCGGGCCTTCGTCACGGTCCTGGCCGTGAACCTCGTGCTCAACGCCGCCTGGTGCTGGCTGTTCTTCGCGGCGCGCCGCCCGCCGGTCGCGCTCGTCGAGATCGGAGCGCTCTGGGTGACCTGCGTGCTCCTGGTCGTCCTCGCGGCGCCGAAATCGAAGCCCGCGGCCTGGATGCTCGTCCCCTACGCGGCCTGGGTCGCCTTCGCGAGCTTCCTCAACTGGAGCGTCGTCCGACTGCAGTGAGCGGTCCGCCCCTCCGCCGGCCCCGCCGACCCGCCCCGTGACGATCGTCCACTGGTTTCGCCGCGACCTGCGCGTGGAGGACAACACGGCGCTCGCCCGCGCGGCCCGCGACGGCGGCCGCGTCGTCCCGGTCTTCGTTCTCGACGATCACTACGCGGAAGACCCGAACGTCGGGCCCGCGCGCTTCCGGTTCCTGCGTGAAAGCCTCGAGGACCTCGAAAAGGGGCTCGCGCGCGTCGGAGGCCGTCTGGTGCTGCGCCGCGGCCCGGCGGCGCGCGCGCTGCCGGAGCTGCTCCGCGAGACCGGCGCCTCCGCGGTGTACGCGAACGCCGAGATCGGGCCGTACCCCGAACGGCGGGACCGGGAGGCGGCCGACGCGGTCGCCGCAGCCGGCGCAACCTTCCGTCTCTTCTCCGACGAGCTCCTCGTGCCGCCCGACGCGATCGCGACCGACGCCGGCGACCCGTACACCGTCTTCACGCCGTTCTCGCGGAAGTGGACGGCCGCGGAGAAGAGGAACCCCGAGCCGGGCCCGGCGTCGCTCGACTCGCCCCCGCTCGGCGGCGCGGACCTCGCGCGGGTGCGCGCCTGGCGCGGCCTCGCTCACGATCCCGCCGCGCCCCGCGGGGGCGAGACCGCGGCGGCGGCGCTTCTGCGGCGTTTCTTCGCGTCGGCCGCCGCGGGCGATGCCGTGAACCGGGACCGCCCCGACCGCGCGGGGACCTCGCGGCTGTCCCCGCACCTGCATTTCGGCACCGTCTCCGCGCGCACCGTCCGCGCCGCCGCCGAGGAGGCCTGGCGGGCCGCGGCGCCCGCCGCGCGCGAGTCCATCCGCAAGTTCGTCCTCGAGCTCGCCTGGCGCGAGTTCTTCCACCACGTGCTCCACCATTTCCCGCGCGTGGCCTCCGGGAGCTTTCGCCCCGAGTTCGACCGCATGGAGTGGGCCGACGATCCCGGGCGTCTCGAGGCCTGGCAGCGGGGGCGCACCGGCTATCCCCTCGTGGACGCCGCGATGCGGGAGCTCTCGGCGACGCACTGGATGCACAACCGCGCCCGCATGGTCGCCGCGTCGTTCCTGACGAAGGACCTCCATCTCCACTGGCGGCAGGGCGAGGCCTGGTTCGAGCGCGAGCTGGCCGACGCGGACCTCGCCAGCAACAACGGCGGCTGGCAGTGGGCCGCCGGCTGCGGCACCGACGCCGCTCCCTACTTCCGGATCTTCAACCCGGTGCTCCAGTCCAGGCGCTTCGACCCGGACGGGGTCTACATCCGCCGCTTCGTCCCGGAGCTCTCGCGCGTGCCGGGGGCGAGAATCCACGAGCCGTGGACGATGACGGCCGACGAGCAGCGCGCCGCCGGCTGCCGAATCGGCGTCGACTACCCTCGGCCAATCGTGGACCACGCATCCGAACGCGAGGTCGCGCTCGCCATGCTCGAGGCCTCGTCGAAGCGCTCGCCGCGGGTTTGAATTCCGGGAGAGGGCGCGGGCGCGATTTCCCCTCTCTCGCTCGTCGGCCCGCGAAAGCGGGCCGCCAGAAGTCCGAGCCCAAAAAAAAGGCGGCCCCGACTTACTTTGTGTCGGGGCCGGGAAGGAAGGTATCGCGTGCTGCCCTGAACAACGGGTCGAGCAGGGCGATTATTTCAACACTCAAACCGCTGACAGGCCGGGAGTTAGCCGCTCAGGATCTCGAACCCCTCGGGCCCCACGGTCTCGTCCGGTTCGAGGTGGACGCGGATCTGGAGGCTTTCTTCCGCGTCGGCCACGAGCATCGGGTCTTCGGCGAGCAGACCCGCGAGCGTCGGCCGGACCCGCACCCGCACCGTTTCGCCCGGCGTGAAGAGGTTCGGCGGCGCCAGCAGGGCGCGCCGCAGGTCGAGCGCCGCGGTGACGTCCGTCTTCACGCGGCCGCTCCCGGAACAGGCCTGGCAGGCGCGCGTCAGGAGCCGCTCGAGGTTGCCGCGCGAGCGCTGGCGGGTGATCTCGATCAGTCCGAAGTCCGAGATCGGGAGCATCCGCGTCCGGGCCCGGTCCCGGGCGACCTCCGCCTCGAAGAGCTCGAAGATGGCCTGGCGGTGCTCGGGGGTTTCCATGTCGATGAAGTCGACGACGATCAGGCCTCCGAGGTCGCGCAGGCGGATCTGGCGGGCCACCTCCGGCACCGCCTCGAGGTTCGTCGCGAACACGGTGTCCTCGAGGCCCTTCTTGCCGACGAACCGCCCGGTGTTGACGTCGATCGCGACGAGCGCCTCCGTCTGGTGGATGACGATGGAGGCCCCCGAGGCGAGGCTGACGCGGCTGCGGAGCGCGTTCTCGATCTCCGCCTCGACCCCGGCGGCGTCGAAGAGCGGCCGGGGCTCCGACCAGAGCTCGAGGCGCCGCGCGAGCCCCGGCGCGACGGCCCCCAGGAATTCCTTCAGGCGCGCGTGGGTCGCGGCGTCGTCCACCCGGATGCCGGCCGTGTCGTCGCCGGCCAGGTCGCGGACGCAGCGCAGGGCGAGGTCGAGCTCGCGGTGCAGCAGGGCCGGGGGCGACGCGCTGTCGCGCCGGCGGGCGATCCGGGCCCCGAGCTCCCTCAGGTACGTCCGGTCCGGCGCGAGCTCTTCGGCGCTCTTGCCGAGGGCCGCGGTCCGCGCGATGAACCCGCCCCCCCCGTCGAACCCCTCGAGGATCGCCCGAAGCCGGTCGCGCTCCGCCTCGTCCGCGACGCGCCGCGACACGCCCACCTCGCGCGCCCCCGGCAGATAGACGAGCGTCCGGCCCGCGAGCGAGACGGCCGTCGTCACGCGCGGGCCCTTGCCGCCGAAGGGGTCCTTCGTGACCTGGACGACGATCTCCTGGCCCTCCTTGACGAGGTCGTCGATCCGCGGCCGCTCCGCGGGCTCGGCCGCGCGCGGCTCCGCGGCGCCGGCGAAATCGAACTCCTCGGCCCGGCCCGCCGCGTCCTCCACGTAGAGAAAGGCGTCGCGGTCGAGGCCGATGGACACGAACGCCGCCTGCATGCCGGGCAGCACCCGGTGCACGCGGCCGAGGTACACGTTGCCCACGAGGCCCTGCCGGCCGCGGCGCTCGTGGAGGACCTCGACGACCCGGCCGTCCTCGGTCAGCGCGACGCGCGTCTCCGGAGGGGTCGCGTTGACGAGGAGCTCTTTCCTCACGCGTTGGCGAACCGTCGGTACTGCACGCCGAGGATCAGGCCGATCGCCAGGAACGTCGTCGCCACCGAGGACCCGCCGTACGAGACGAACGGCAGCGGGATCCCGGTCGTCGGGGCGAGGCCGATCATCATCGAGGCGTTCACGACGACCGAGAAGAACATCATTCCCGTCAGCCCCAGGACGAGGAACACTCCTCCCCGGTCCCGCGCGGTCTGAGCGAGCTTCAGGGCCCGCAGGAAGAGCCCGGCAAAGAGCCCGAGAACGAGGATCACCCCCAGGAATCCCCACTCCTCGGCGATGACCGCGAGGATGAAGTCGGTGTGCTGCACGGGCAGGAAGCGCAGCTGGCTCTGCGTGCCGCTGCGGAACCCCTTTCCGGAGAAGCCTCCCGACCCGACCGCGATCTTCGACTGCCGGACCTGGTACCCCGAGCCGAGCACGTCGCTGTCCGGGTTCAGGAACGTGCCGATGCGCGCCTTCTGGTAGTCCTTGAGGAGGAACCAGCCTCCGCCGGCCAGCAGCGCCACGACGACGACGATCGCGACCCAGCCCCGCGCCGGCAGGCCGCCGAAATAGAGGCCCACGAAGATCAGCGGGAGGAAGGTCAGGGCCAGCCCCATGTCCGGCTGCAGGAACACCAGCATCACCGGCAGTCCCACGATCGCCCCCAGCTTGAACACCGTCGAGGCGTGCAGGCGCGCGTCGTCCTCGTTCTCGAAGAGGTACGCGACGAGCAGGGCGGTCGCGATCTTCGCGAGCTCGGCGGGCTGGAACTGGAAGTGGCCGAACCGGATCCAGGAGCGGACGTTGGCGATCCGCTGGCCGAAGGCGAGCAGGTAGACGAGCGGCAGGAGGCTCGCGCAGTAGATCGCGAAGGAAAACTTCAGGAGCATCCGGTAGTCGAACAGGATCGCCGCGATCATCGCCGCGAGGCCGACGGCGATCCAGACCGCCTGCCGCGCCGCCAGCCCGTCGAAACGGGTCCCCGTCGTGGCGGAGGCGACGAAGAGAACGCCGAGCGCCGCGAGGCCGAGCGCGCAGCCGAGGACGACGAGGTCGAGGCGGCGGCCTCCGGGAAGCGTGCCGGCGATCATGGGGCCTCCCACCGGGAGACGCGCTCGATCCCGCCCGACGCGCGCGGCGCCGCGGCCTGGATCGCCGGCGCCGGGGGCGCCGCGGCCGGCAGGCCGTACCGCGCCTCGAAGAGGGCCTTGGCGAGCGGGGCGGCCGCGAGGTTTCCGTGGCCGCCGTTCTCGACGAAGACGACCACCACCATGCCGGGGTCGTTCACGGGTCCGAAGCCCATGAACCACGCGTGGGTCTCGAGCTTCGACTTGTCCGCCCCCGCGCGCACGGTCGAATCGTGGCCGACGACCTGGGCGGTCCCGGTCTTGCCGCCCATCTCGAAACCCTGCACGCGCGACCCGTACGCGGTCCCGCCGGGCTCGTTGACGACGGCCCACATGCCGTTCTTGACGATCTCGAGCTTCTCCGGGGCGAGGGTCGGGCCCTGCCGGAACTCGGCCTTGTACCGCAGCTGCGCGCCGGTCTTCGGGTCCTGCGAGGAGTAGAAGAGGTGCGGGGTGGGAAGTCGGCCGCCCTCGACGAGCGCGGCGAGGCCGCGGGCCACCTGCATCGTGGTCACGAGCAGCGGCCCCTGCCCGATGGACACCGAGATCGTCTCGCTCGGATACCAGCGCGCCCCGCGGCGCGTCCGGGCCCACTCCTCCGAGGGCACGAGCCCCGACTTCTCGAACGAGAGGTCGAGGCCCGTCGGCGATCCGAAGCCGAACCCGGTGAGGATCTCGTTGATCCGGTCCACGCCGAGCTTCTGCCCGAGCGTGTAGAAGTACACGTCGCACGACTCCTTGATCGCGTCTCGCAGGTTCACGAGCCCGTGGCCGCCCTTCTTGTGGCAGTGGAATTCGCGGCCGTAGAACGTGGCGTGCCCCGGGCAGAAGACCTTCCAGTCCGGGTCCACGAGGCCGCGGGCGAGCGCGCCGTAGGCGAGGAACGGCTTGATGACCGAGCCGGGCGAGTACATGTTCTGGATCGCGCGGTTCTGGAGCGGCCGGTCGGGGTTCTCGAGCAGGCCGTTCCACTCGGCGGTCGTCACCCGGCGCGTGAACCAGTTCGGGTCGTACGACGGCGACGACACGAGCGCGAAGATCTCGCCCGTCTTCGGGTCGAGGGCGACCGCCGACCCCACCCGGTCGCGGAAGTACTCCTCGGCGATGTCCTGCAGCTTCGAGTCGAGCGTCAGGAAGAGGTTCTGGCCGGGGCTCGCCTCGAGCCGCGCCTCTTCCGCGACCTCGCGCCCGTGGGAGTCCACGATGACGCGCCGCTCCCCGCTCGCGCCGGCGAGCAGCCGCTCGTAGGCGCTCTCGACGCCCTTCTGGCCGATCCAGTCGCCGACGCCGTAGGCGTTGCCGGCGTTCTTGATCTGCTCGGGCGTCGCCTCGGAGAGGTAGCCGAGGGCGTGGGCCGCGGCGCCGGCGTGCTTGTAGAGCCGCCGCTGCGAAACGGTGATCGCGAATTCCGGGTGTTCGACCGCCCGGGCCTCGACCGCCGCCACCTCCTCGATCCCGAGGTTCTCGGCGATCGGGATCGGAACGAACTCCGGCTCCCGGCGGCCGCGCTCGACCCGAGATCGGATCTGGTCGGGGTTCAACCCGAGCAGGTCCACGATGAACTCGACCGAGGCGTTCAGGTCCTTCGCCTCGCGCCGGTAGAGGTGGAGCGTGTAGGCCGGCTCGTTCTCGACGAGCGTCGCCCCGTTGCGGTCGAGCACGTAGCCCCGCGGGGCCGTGATCTTGACGGCCCGGATGCGGTTGTTCTCCGACAGCGAGAAGTAGTATTCGCCCCGCACGATCTGGATCGTCCAGTACGCCACGGCGAGCAGCGACAGGATGGCCCCCGCCGCCACGCGCGCGATCTCGATCCGGCGCGCGACCGCCTGCCGGTCTTCGCGGATCCTCAGCATCGCGCCTCCGGCGCGGGAGGCGGGAGGCAGGAGGCCGGCGGGCGCCGCCCCGATTTCACCGCAGCCTCCGCAGGCGGCGCCGCTGCCACCAGTCCCGCCACGGGAAGTTCCAGGCCGACTCGAGCGCCCCGCCCGCGATGCCCGTCGCGACCGCGCGCCAGACGGCGTCCCGCGTCACGACGACCAGGGGCGCCTGCGCCAGGAGCGCCGACAGCAGGGCGACGATCGCCTCGTTGGCGAGGGACGCCGCGAACAGGGCGGCGCCCACGGCGAGGGCTCCCCCGAAGACCACGCGCACCGACACCAGCGTCAGCGCGTATCCCAGCAGCGCCTTGGCGAAGGCGTTCATGCCGATCAGCGGCTGCGCGAGAAGCCCGTCCTCGAGCGTTCCCGCGATCGCTCCCGTCACGACCGCGCGCACGAAGTCGCCGCTGCGCGCCACCGCCGCCGTCGCGAGCAGAAACCAGTCGACCGGGAGGAAGGCCCGGTACGGCGAGCGGCCCACGAAGAGCTCCAGCACGGCCGCGGCCGCGAGCAGCAGCGCCACCCGGCCGGCCTTCACCGCGCCGCACTCCGTCCCGCCTCCGCGCCTTCCTTCGTCGCGGGCGAAGGCGCGAGCAAGAGCACGTCCGTCAGGCGCGAGAAGTCCGCCGAGGGCGTCACCCGGACCTCGAGAAAGAGCTTGCTGCCCCGGGACACCGACTCCACGCGGCCGATGGGCACGCCGCGCGGATAGATGCCGTCGATGCCGGCCGACTCGATGAGGTCGCCGTGCACCACGGACGACGTCGTCGCGATGTTGTTCAGGACGAGAGCGCCGTACCCGTCGCCCCGCACGATCCCGAGCTCCCCCGTCCGGACGATTCGGGCGCCGGCCGCGGCGGAGGCGTCGAGCAGCAGCTGGGCCCGCGAGGCGCCCCGGCCGACGGTGACGACCCGGCCCACGAGCCCGGCCGGAACGGCGAGCGGAGAGCCCGGCGCCACGCCGTCCGCCGAGCCCGCGCCGATCAGCACGCTGTGGGCGCCGGCCCGGTGCTCGAGAAGGAGGATCGGCACGCTGCCGATGACGCCCGGCAGCGCCGAGCCCGCGCCGAGCAGGCGCCGGTCGTCGGCGATCTGGGACGCCTCGGCGCGGAGCCGGAAGAGCTCCCGCTCGCGGGCATCGAGGTCGCGGCGCAGTTGCGCGTTCTCCTCCCGCGCGTGGAAGACCGCCAGCGTCGAGCCGATCGCGTCCGACGCGCCCTGCGAGACCGTGCCGACGGCGCCGGCGACGGGGGCCGAAAGCGTCAGGATCCAGGACTGGAGCACGCTGCTGCGCCCGCCGCGGGCCGGCGCCTGGGCCGACAGGGCGAGGACGCAGGCGACGAGCACCGTGACGAGCACGGCGCCGCCCCGCCGGGGGTTCACGGCGGCGATCTCGACGCGGGCGTTGTGGGATCTCATGGTTGGGGGCCGGGGATCACGTGATGCTGATCTTCCTCAGGAGGTCCATGTCCGTCAGCATCGCCCCGGTCCCGAGCGCCACCGAGGCGAGGGGGTCCTCGGCGTACGAGATGGGCAGGCCCGTCTCCTCCGAGAGGCGCCGGTCGAGGTTGCGCAGGAGCGAGCCGCCGCCCGTGATGATGATGCCCTTGTCCATGATGTCGGCCGAGAGCTCCGGCGGCGTGCGCTCGAGGGCCACGCGCACGGTCTCGACGATCGCCGCCACGACCTCGGACAGCGCCTCGCGGACCTCCTCGTCCGAGAGCGCCAGCGTCTTGGGCACGCCCTCCACGAGGTCGCGGCCCTTGACCTCCATCGTCAGCGGCTCGTCGAGCGGGTGCGCGGAGCCGATCTCGATCTTGATCTGCTCGGCCGTCCGCTCGCCGATGAGCAGGTTGTACTTGCGCTTCAGGTACTGGATGAGCGCCTCGTCCATCTCGTTCGAGGCCGTGCGCACCGAGCGGCTGTACACGATTCCGGCGAGCGAGATCACCGCCACGTCGGTGGTGCCGCCGCCGATGTCCACGATCATGTTCCCGGTCGGCTCGGTGATCGGCAGGCCCGACCCGATCGCCGCCGCCATCGCCTGCTCGATGATGAAGACCTCGGACGCGCCCGCGCGCAGGGCCGAGTCCTGCACGGCGCGCTTCTCGACCTGCGTGATGCCCGAGGGCACCGAGATCACGATGCGCGGACGCACGAAGAGAGAGCGGCCGTGCGCCTTCTTGATGAAGTGATCGAGCATCTTCTCGGTCACCTCGAAGTCGGCGATGACGCCGTCCTTCATCGGCCGGATCGCCACGATGTTGCCGGGGGTGCGGCCCAGCATCTCCTTGGCGTCGGTCCCGACCGCTTCCACCCGGTTGGTCACGGTGTTGACCGCCACGATGGACGGCTCGCGCACGATGATCCCCTTGCCCCGGGCGAAGACGAGCGTGTTGGCCGTTCCCAGGTCGATCGCCAGGTCGTTCGAAAAGATGGAGAAAACGGATTTCCAGGCCAAGAAAAACCTCCTACCGCCGGTCAACGACAGACGGGAAACGGCCGGCGCCGCCGCCGACCATCTTCCGTCTTTCGTCTCCCGATGCCAGAACCCTCATAGGGACTCGACGAACACTCTCACGCGCCGGACCGTTTCGTTGCCCGACGCGTCCACCGACTTGACGACGAGGACCGTAGCACCATCGCGCTCGATCGTGATGGTCTTCTTGAAGGAACCGTCGGCCTCGACGTCCGCCGGTTCCGCGTTGACCGTGACCACCGCCCCGGGCTCGGTCTTCCCGTAGACGAGGAAGAGGTTTCCCATCTGCTGGGGGGGAGAGACCGTCAACTCGGGGGGCGTCGTGTCGCCCGTTCCCGCCTTGAGGGGCTCGGTGACCATCTTGAACCGCCGGACCGGGCTCCAGTCGGAGGTCAGGCCGTTCGCCTCGATCGCCGCGACCCGCCAGAAGTAGGAGCCCTCCCGCGAGACCTTGACCCGGGCGCTCGTCTGGACGCGGTCGTCGAGGTCCACCTCGGTCGAGTCCGGCACGAACAGGCGGGAACGGGAGATCTGGAGGCGGTAGCGGGCGGCGTCCGGGACCTTCGACCACTTCAGCTCGACCTGGTCGCCCGTCTTCAGGTCGTAGATCCGGTTGTCCGCCGGAAGGGCCGGCTGGGGAGTGTCGGGAAGGTTCTGTTTCGGCGAGAACGTCCCCGTCTGGGCGGCCGCGGCGACCCGTTCCCGCCCCTCGAGGGTCACGCTCTCCTTCGCGGTCGAGACCGTGGCCCGGCCGCGGTAGCTCGTCACCTCCGTCCGGTCGCCCGGCGCCACGTCGACCGAGACGCGGGAATCGCTGCTGATCGCGGCGGTCGCGATGTCGGTGGACACCGTCGAAGTCGACGCGGACGTGTACACGTTGACGGCCCCCGAGATCATCTTGATCTGGCTTCCGCTGACCTCGGACGCCACGGGCCGCCGGCACTCGAAGAGCGAGCCCGGCCGGATCGTGTAGAGGGTCCCGTCGTAGAACATGATCTCCGCCGAGCCGGTGCGGCCCGCCTTCACGAAGTCGCCTTCGAAGAGCGGCTCGCGCTGCCGGGCCGGCTCGAAGGTGGATCGGCCCGCGCGCTGGAGCGCGACGTCCCCTTCGACGAAGACGAACGTCGCGTCGCCCTGCTCGCCCGACCCCGACGCGCCGAGAGCGCGGCGCGAGTAGGACTGGGACTCGACCGCGAGCCGGAAGGCCTCCTCGAAGCGCGAGGACCCGTAGGACTCGCGGGCGTCGCGGAGGAAGTCGCGCGCCTGCGCCGTGTTCGAGCCGGGCCGCGCCGCGCCGGTCGAGCGCGTCGCGCGCGCCAGGAGCGATTCGGCCTGGGCGATCTCGGCGCGCGCCCTCTCCTGGGGGGACCGGCGCCCGCGGAAGTAGACGAAGTACCCGACGCCGCCGGCGATCAGAAGGAGGACAATGACGATGGCCCACTGGCGGATCTTCTGGATCGGAATGACGAACCAGTCGAGATCCGTCCCCGCCGGCTGGCCGGACTTCCGCTTGCGCATAAACTCCCGAAACTGCGGGACTTACCCCTGTCGCTTATAGCACACTTGGGCCGCAATCGCAGGTGCCGGCCGTCCCTCCGCGGCCCGCGGCCGACACCTTCCGGGCGGGCGCCGGCGTCCGCGCCCCTGCTATAGTCGCGCGTTCTCGAACGTTGTCCTGGAGGAGTTTTTCGATGCTCAAGACGATGCGCAACAGCTTCCACCACCTGAAGTGGACGCTGTTCCTCGTGATCGCGGTCTTCATCCTGGGATTCGTCTTCTGGTCGGGCTCGAGCACCGACCAGAACAAGGCCGGGCAGATCGTCGCCCGCGTCGGCAACGAGCGCATCACGGCCGTCGAGTTCGACCGCCAGTACCGCGCCCAGGTGGAGCGCTACCGCCAGATGTACCAGGGCAACTTCTCGCCGGAGCTCGAGCGGGCTCTCGACCTGCCGCGCAACGTCCTCGACGCCATGATCGAGCGCATGCTGCGGGTCGAGGCGGCCAAGCGGCTGGACCTGCGGGTTTCCGACGAGGAGCTCGCGCAGAAGATCGTGACGCTGCCCTTCTTCCAGGAGAACGGCCAGTTCATCGGGCGCGAGAAGTACGAGAAGATGCTCCGCTCCAACGGCGTCCTGCCCGACCATTTCGAGGAGGAGCTGCGCGAAGACCTCCTGCTCGAGAAGTACTCCGGCCTCGTGAAGGCCTCGGTGGTGGTCCCGGAGGCCGAGCTCGCCCGCGAGTTCGCCGCGCGCAACGACAAGGCCACCATCGAGTACATCCTCGTCCCGGCCGCCCGCCTCGAGTCCAACGCGCAGCCGACCGAGGCCGACCTCCAGGCCTGGCTCGACAAGCACAAGGACCGCTACCGCGCGCCGCTGCAGCGCAAGGTCAAGTACCTCCTGATCGACCGCGCGCGCGTCCGGTCGAAGATCACGCCGTCCGAGGCCGAGGTCCGGGCGGCCTACGACCAGCGCAAGGACAGCTTCAACGTCCCCGAGCAGGTCAACGCCTCGCACATCCTGATTTCCGTCAAGGCCGACGGAGGCGCCAACGCCGACGCCGTGGCGCGCGCCCGCGCCGAGACGCTGGCCGCGCGCGCGAAGGTCCCCGGGGCGGACTTCGCGAAGCTCGCCAGCGAGAACACCGACGATCCGAGCGGGAAGACCTCGGGCGGGAAGCTCCCCCCCTTCTCGCACGGGCAGATGGTCGCCGAGTTCGAGCAGGCCGCCTTCAGCATGGCCCCGGGCGAAGTCCGCGGGCCCGTGAAGACGCAGTTCGGGTACCACGTCATCAAGGTCGATTCGAAGACGCCGGCCCGCACGCGGCCGTTCGAGGAAGTGCGCGCCGCGATCGTCGCCGACCTCGCCGAGAAGCAGGCCACCGCCGAGGTGGACCGCCTTTCCCGGGAGCTCTCGGAAAAGCTCAAGGGCATGGCCTCGGCCTCCGACGACGATCTGCGCAAGCTCCAGGGCGACTCTGTCACGTACAACACGACCGAGTGGGGCGCCCGCGGCGACGCGGTCCCGGGCATCGGCGCGAACCAGAAGTTCGCCGACGAAGCCTGGACGACGCCCCTCGGGAAGATCTCGGCCACGGCCATCCCGACCGCCCGCGGCGTCGTCTTCGTGCGGCCCGCCGAGGAGCGCGCCGCCGGGATCCCGCCGTTCGCGGAGCTCAAGCCGAGGCTCGAATCCGACTGGAAGGCGGAGCGCCGCGAGAAGGACGCCCTGGCCCAGCTCGAGCCGGCGTCCAAGGAGCTCGCCTCGGGCACGACGCTCGCCGCGATGGCCGGCCGCTACGGCGCGGAGGTCAAGACCACGACCGAGTTCGGGCCCGGAGGCCCGGTCCCCGACCTCGGCGCCGCCCCCGAGCTCGCGTCGGCCGTCTTCCGGACGCCGCAGGGCCAGGCCGGCCCGCCCGTGTCCGTTCCGGGAGGATTCGTGCTCTTCCGCGTCCTGACCCGCACGGAGGGCAATCGCGGAACGTTCGAGGCGCAGAAGGACCAGTTGCGCGAGTCCATCCGCACGCGCGAGGCCGACCGGCTGACCCGCGCCTACCTCCAGCAGTTGCGGGCGGCGCGCAGCGTCGAGGTCAACGAGCCGCTCCTCGCGACGTTCCTCCGGGATTCCGGCGCCAACAACCGGCGCAGCTGAAGCCGATGATCGGCCGACTGACCGGCCGCCTCGCGGCGAAGGCGCCGGACCAGGTCCTCCTCGACGTGGGCGGCGTGGGCTACCTGGTCCACATCCCCCTGTCGACCTTCTACGAGCTCCCCGAGGCCGAGACCCCGGCCTCCCTCTGGATCCACACCCACGTGCGCGAGGACGCCCTCGCGCTCTACGGCTTCCTGACGGAACGCGAGCGCACGCTCTTCCTGCTGCTGCTCGGCGTGACCGGCATCGGGCCACGCGTGGCCCTCACGGTGCTCTCCGGCATCCCGCCGTCCGAGCTCGTCGACGCCCTGCGCACCCAGGACGTCCGGAGGCTGGTCGCCGTGCCCGGCGTCGGCAAGAAGACGGCGGAGCGCATGGTCCTGGAGCTCGCCGAGAAGGTCGCGAGCCTGCCCGGGGAAGCGCCCGCGAAGGCCCCGGCGGCGGTCGCGGCCGACGACGTCATCTCGGCGCTCGTGAACCTGGGCTACCGCAAGGCCGAGGCCGAGCGCGCCGTGGACGCGACGGCGCGCGCCGGCGGGTCGAAGGAGTTCGGGGAGTTCCTGAAGGAAGCCCTGAGACGCCTGACGGCCGGTTAGCCGTCGCCCCGTCTCCTGCCTCCTGCCTGCCGACGCGCTCCGATAGACTGTTGCGGCTTTGACCGAGTCGCGCGAAATCCTCACCGGAGCGGCCCTCGACGACGACACGGCCGTCGAGCCGAAGCTGCGCCCCCAGAACCTCGGGGAGTACATCGGACAGACCAAGGTCCGCGAGAACCTGTCGGTGTTCCTGGCGGCCGCGCGCGGCCGCGGCGAGCCGCTCGACCACGTCCTGCTGACGGGTCCCCCGGGACTCGGCAAGACGACGCTCGCGCACATCGTCGCGCGGGAGATGGGCGCCGGGCTGAGGCTGACGGCCGGCCCGATGATCGCCCGCGCGGGGGACCTCGCCGGCATCCTGACGAACCTCCAGCCCCGCGACGTTCTCTTCGTCGACGAGATCCACCGGCTCTCCCCGACGGTCGAGGAGATCCTCTACCCGGCCATGGAGGACTTCCGCCTCGACGTCCTCATCGGCGAGGGCCCGATGGCGCGCACGATGAAGGTCGACCTTCCCCCCTTCACGCTCATCGGCGCGACGACGCGGCCCGGGCTGCTCTCGCAGCCGCTCCACGGCCGGTTCGGCATCACGCTGCGTCTCGACTTCTACGACGTGGGCGCCCTGGCCGAGATCGTCGCGCGGTCGGCCGGCATCCTCTCGATCCGGATCACGCCCGAGGCCGCCCGCGAGATCGGCGGGCGCGCCCGCGGCACGCCTCGCATCGCCAACCGCCTCCTGCGCCGCCTGCGCGACTTCGCCGAGGTCGCCGGAAAGGACGAGATCGGCCTCGACACGGCGAAGCAGGCCCTCGCCCGCCTCGAGGTGGACGAGCACGGGTTCGACGAGCTCGACCGCCGCATCCTCGCGACGATCATCGAGAAGTTCGGCGGGGGCCCCGTCGGGGTGGGCGCCATCGCCGCTTCGCTCGGCGAGGACCGCGGCACGCTCGAGGACCTGTACGAGCCGTACCTGCTTCAGGCCGGGTTCTTGCAGAGGACCCCGCGTGGGCGCGTGGCCTCCCCGGCCGCCTACCGCCACCTCGGCATCGTGCCGCCGCGGCGGGACGGGGAACTCTTCTAGGACGGTGCCGACATCTTGAAGCGGGGCATCCTCGTCTACAACCCGACGGCCGGGCAGCGCGATCTGCGGGGCGACATGAGCGCCCTGATCGACCGCCAGCGCCGGCGCGGCCTGGAGCTCGTCAACGCCCCGACGGGAGGGCCGGGCGACGCGACCTCGATCGTGAAGAGCTTCCTCTCCCGGGGCATCGACGTGGTCGCCGTGTGCGGCGGGGACGGAACGATCTCGGAGGCCGTGTCCGGGCTGGCGGGCTCCTCGGTCCCGCTCGCCATCCTGCCGGGCGGCACCTCGAACGTCCTCGCGATCGAGCTCGGCATCCCGACCGACCTCGAGCACGCGGAAAAGCTGCTCCACGAGAGCGCGCTCCACACGGTGCGGCTGGCCCACGCCGACGGGCGCCCCTTCCTGATGTGGGCGGGGGCGGGCCTCGACGCGCGCGTCATGGGCAACATGAGCCTGCCGTGGAAGCGCCTGCTCGGCCGCGTGGGCATCCTGCCGACGGCCCTGGCCCAGTTCCTGCGCTACGACTTTCCGGGTCTCGAGGTCGAGATCGACGGCGAAGTGCACACGGCCACCTTCGCGGTCGTGTGCCGCGCGCGGCACTACGCCGGGCGATGGGTCATCGCCCCCGACGCGCGGCTGGACGCCGACCGGTTCGACGTGCTCCTCTTTCCGCACCGCAGCCGCCGACAGCTCGGCAAGCTCTTCGGCCTCATGGCGGCCGGCAAGGGCGGCCACCTCAAGGACGGCCTCGCGAAGATCGTCCGCGGCCGCACCGTCGCGATCCGCTCGCTCGACGGCCCGGTCGAGGTGCAGGTGGACGGCGACTGCGTGCTCGAGACGCCGATCGCCTGCCGCGTCGGGACGGAGACGGTCCACGTCCTCGTCCCGAAGCGCGGCTAGGCCCCGGCGCGGCTACTTCCGGCCGCTCTGGACCGCCTTCTCCACGTCCGCGGCCTCGCGCGGCGCCGCGCACGACAGGCAGTCGTAGCCGTCCTTCGTGACGAGGACCGTGTCCTCGATGCGGACGCCGATGTTCCACCACTTCGGGTCCACGCCCTGCATGTTCGGCGGGATGTAGATGCCGGGCTCGATCGTGAAGATCATCCCCGGCTCGAGGACGCGCGACTTTCCTCCGGGCGCGCCGTAGGCGCCGGCGTCGTGGACGTCGAGGCCGACCCAGTGCGACACGCCGTGGAGGGTGAAGCGGCGGTGGCCGCGTCCCTTCACGATGGTGGCCGGATCGCCCGAGAGCAGCCCGAGCTTGACGAGCCCCTCGGTCTGGACGAGGGCGGCCTTGTTCTCGATCTCGTCGTGCGCGACGCCGGGCTTGACGAGCGCCATGGCCTGCTTCTGCGCGTCGAGCACGACGTCGTAGATCGCGCGCTGCTCCGGCGAGAAGCGGCCATTGACCGGGTAGGTCCGCGTGATGTCGGTCGCGTACATGCCGTACTCGGCGCCCGAGTCGTTCAGGAGGAGCTCGCCGTCCTTCATCTGCCGGCTGCTCTCGTCGTAGTGCAGGACGCACGAGTTCGGCCCCGAGCCCGCGATCGACGGGTAGGCCATCCGCCGCGCGCCGTTGGCATAGCAGTAGCCGTCGAGCGCGGCCTGGACCTCGAACTCCCACTTGCCCGGCGCCGCCGCCTGCATCGCGCGCACGTGGCCCTGCGCCGACATCTCGGCGACCCGCCGCAGGAACCGCAGCTCCTCCGCGTCCTTGACGAGCCGCATCTCGTGGATCAGGCCGCGCGCGTCGACGATCTCCGAGGGGCCCTGGTCGTGGGCGCGCATGGCCTCGTAGCCCTTCTCGAACTTGTCCGCCCAGGCCTCGTCGTGCCCGTTGGAGATGTAGAGCTTCTCGGCGCCGACGAGATAGCCGCTCGTCTTGTAGGTCGCCGTGTCGAAGTCCGCGAGCTTCGTCTCGAAGTCCTTGAGCGGGAACGCCGCGTCGGCGCCGTACGCCGCGGGCGCCTCGTCCGGCCCGACCCGGACTCCGGCCCACGCCTCGCGCCGCAGGTCGCGCGGACGCAGGAAGAGCACGTAGCGCTTGCCGTCGGGGGCGTCCGGCCGAAGCACGGCCGTGACGTCGTCCTCGAGGATCCCCGTCAGGTAATAGAAGTCGTTGTCCTGGCGGTACAGGTACTCGACGTCGTTGGTCATCGTGCGCATCGGCGCCGACCGCAGGATCGCGACGGATTTCGGCGGCAGCTGCGCCATGAACCGCTCGCGCCGGGCCTTGAAGGCCGCCGGGTCGGGCGTCAGGGGCGGAAAGTCGACCGCGCGCAGGGGGCCGGCGCACAGCACGAGGGCCGCCGCGAGCAGCCATTTCGGAATTCGGTTTTCGGATTTCGGAAGTCGCGACACGAAGCCTCCTCTTTCTGACTCGCCGATCGAACGGCTAGCGCTTGGAAATGAACGACCACGGGGCGGCGGCGGCGGGGGGCCGGACGCTGCCCGGGCGGATGACGGCGGCGATGCGCTCCCGGTGGGTCTTCAGGAGACGGCGCACGGGCGCCCCCGCGGCCGCCTCCTCGAGGATGTCGGCGCCGGACTCGTCCACCTTCGCGAGGAACGCCTCCCAGACGGCCTCCCCCACCGGCATCCCGCGAAACGTCACGTTGGGGATGCGGGTGAGCTCGCGCTGCAGGAAGGCCAGCTTCTCCTTGAGGTACTCCTCGTCCCGCAGGCCCTCGTCCTCGTACGGCGTGTGGGGCTTCGGGATGAAGGCGTTCAGGGAGGGGACGATGTCGGCGACGCGGCCGAGGCCCCGGCCTTCTTCGACGGCGATCTCGTGGAGGCGTTCGACGAGCCGCACGATGTCGCCGACGTCCTCGTCCGTCTCCGACGGCAGACCGACCTGCAGGTAGAGCTTCAGGCGCGTGAAGCCGCGCGCGAAGACCAGGCGCGCCTTCTCGAAGAGCATCGCGTCGGACACCTTCTTGTTGATGAACCGCCGCAGCCGCTCGTTGCCGGCTTCCGGGGCGATCGAGAGGGCGCGCTCGCCCTGCCGCGCGAGGACCTCGAGGATGCGGTCCTCGATGGCGTCGATCTTGATGGACGAGAGCGCGATGTGGTACCCGAGTCCGGCGAGCCCTTCGAGGATCGTCCCGATCTCGGGGTGATCGCAGACGGCGGTGGCGATGAGTCCCGCCCGCTCGGTCAGCGGCCGGGCTTCGCGCGCGATCTTCAGGATCGAGGACGCGGGGTACTGCTTGACCGGCGCCATCGCGTAGGCCGCCCAGCAGAAGCGGCACATCTCGGTGCAGCCCCGCGAGATCTCGATGAGGAGCTTGTCGGCGAGCTCCGTGCGGGGCGTGAGGATCGTGGTGTGCGGCACCTCGAAGTCCGGAGCGATCTCCTTGCGCGACATGGGCTGCTGGATGACGACCCGCGCGTTCTCCGCCGCCTCCGCGCGCGGGCCGTGGATGGCCGGCACGAAGAAGCCGGGCAGCGCCGCGGCCGCCGCCAGGAAGGCGTCGCGGTCGAGGCCGCCCATCGCGAGCTCGGCGATGCGCGGGACGAGGCGCTCGCCGTCGCCGAGCGCGAAGACGTCCACGAACGGCGACAGAGCCGCCGGGTTCATCCGCGCGATGTCGCCGCCGACGAGCAGCAGCGGGTGCCGCTCGTCGCGCTCGGCCCGCCGCCGGGGGATCCCGGCCGCCGTGAGCGTGCGCAGGATGTTGACGATGTCCATCTCCCACGAGAGCGACCAGGCGAGCAGGCCGAAGTCCGCCAGCGGCGCGCCGCTCTCGAAGGTCACCGCGGGCTCTCCCTCCTCGAAGAAGAAGCGCTCGCAGGAGACGTCGGGGACGCGGTTGAAGAGCCGGTACACCCACTGGAAGCCGAGGTTCGACATCCCGACCTCGTAGGAGTTCGGGAAGCCGAGCGCGAGCCGGTAGGCGCCGAACCGGTTCGGCTCCTCGGTGAACCGCTCGAGGGCGGCGCGCTCTCTGTTCTTCGGCGTGGCGGGCATGGCGGAACGGTCGATTATACGGGCCGGTCCGCCCTCCGGTTTCCGGACCGGGCGAGGAAGACCCAGTCCCCGACGTTGTTTCCGGTCGGCCCGGTCACGAACAGGCCGCCCGCCGCCTCGAAAAGCGCGCGCGTGTCGTGACGGCGGAGGGCCTCGAGGGGATCGAGGCCGAGGCGGCCGGCGCGGGCGAGCGTCCGCCCGTCCACTCGCGCGCCCGCCGCGCCGGAGCTCCCGTCCAGGCCGTCCGAGCCCGCCGCGAGCAGTGTCAGATCGCTTCGGCCGGCGAGGACGGCGGCGGCCCCGAGGGCGAGCTCGAGGCAGCGCCCTCCCCGCCCGGAGCGCGCGCCGAGCGTCACGACGGTCTCCCCGCCCGCGAGCAGCACGGTTCCCGGAGACAGGGCCCCCGCCACGCGCGCGACCCGGCGTCCGGCCGCGGCGGCGTCGCCGGAAAGGCGCCGCGCGGCCCGCGACACCGCCCAGCCCTGCCGTTCCGCCTCGCGCGCGGCCGCGTCGAGCCCGGCGCGGTTCGAGGCGACGACCCGCACCACGTCGCCGCGCCGCCCCCGCACGGTCGGTCCCGACCCGACCGACGCGGCGCGGTCGCCGGGCACGTCCGAGAGAACGAGAGTGACCAGCTGCGCGCGAGTCGCCCGGCCGAGCCTGCCGCCCTTGACCGCGGACAGGGAGGTCCGCAGGCGGTTGATCGCGAGGATCGACGCCCCGGACCGGGCGAGCTCTCCCACCCTTCGCTTCTTCTCGCGGAGCGTGAGGCCCCGCCCGGGCAGCGCGAGGAGCGAGGACGTTCCTCCCGACACCAGGCACAGGACGACGTCGCGCGGCCCGAAGCTCCGGAAGAAGCCCAGCGCGCGCCGGGCGGCGCGCACGCTCGAGGCGTCGGGCTCCGGATGGGAACCGTAGGCGAGGTCGCTTCGCGCCAGGCCCGGGGCCGGGTGTCCCTTCGGGAGGACGACCAGGGTCCTCGCCGCGCCGACGCCGCGGGCTCCCCGGACCATCGAGGCGGCCGCCTTCCCCGCCGCGAAGATTCCGATCGACCTCGCGCTGCGCAGGGCCCGGGCCACGTCCGGACTCGCGAGCGCCCGGCGCACGGCGGCCTCCGGGTCGGTCCCGCGGAGCGCTGCCCGGTAGAGGCCGGCGAGAAGTTGGCGCGCGTCCTTCACGGTTCCGAGACTAGAATAGACGCCTCAAAGGGGGCACCACCATGAAGAAGATGCTTGCGGTCGTCGTGCTGGCGGGTTTCGCCGCGATCGCGGCCGCGCAGACGGGAAGCTGGACGGGAGTCGTCACGGACACGAACTGCGGGGAAAAGGACGCCAAGGCCGACGGCGCGAAGTGCTCGACCAAGTGCGTCAAGGAGCACGGGGCGCACTGGGCCCTCTGGGACCCGAAGTCCAAGCAGCTCTACGAGCTCGTCAATGCCAGGGACGCCGAGGCGATGGCCGGCAAGGAAGTCACCGTGAAGGGCACGCTGGCCGACAAGAAGATCGAGGTCGCATCCATGGCGGCCGCCGCGAAGTAGGAGCTGGACGGACGGGCCGGCGCCCCGCGCCGGCTGTGTGAGAATGGGGCCGTCGCCCGGGGTGTTTCCCCAGGCGACGGCTTTTCGTCATGAGCGCCAACCCGACCGCCCCCCCGCTGCCCCGCCCCGACGAGCTCGCGCCGGGCGAGCACTACTGGTCGAAGGCCTCGAAGGACCTGCGCCACCGCCTCAACAAGGCGATCCCGCACGACGTCCTGAAGGACCTCCACAGGAAGAGCCCCGCGCGCCACGGCCTGATCGCCGCGCGGCAGTTCCTGCTTCTGCTGGCGGCGTCCGCGGTCGCGTGGCGGTTCGAGCGGCCCTGGATCTGGATCCCCGCGGCCGTCGTCTCGGGCTGGACGGTCTTCAATTTCACCGTCCTGCTCCACGAGGCGCTCCACCACGCCGTCTTCAACGGGCCCAGCCCCCGGGGAGACCGCTTCCTTTCGCTGCTGTACGCCATCCCGTCGGGGATCTCCGCCTCGCAGTTCACGCGGTGGCACCTGACGCACCATGCCGAGCTCGGCGACGCCGAGGCCGACCCCAAGCGCCATTACCTGTCGCCGAAGATCAACCGGCCCTGGTACAAGCTCCTCTACTTCACGCCCGCGCTCTTCCCGATCTACTTCCGCGCCGCGGCGAGGGAAACGGCGACCTACCCCGCGCCGCTGCGGCGCCGCATCGCGCGGGAGCGCGCGGTCACGATCCTCTTCCACGTCGGGGTCATGGCCGCGCTCTGGGCCGCCGGCGGGCCCGGCGTGCTCGCGCGGGTCTATCTCGTCCCGGTCTTCTGCGTCTTCCCGGTCGCGTTCGCGCTCAACCGCCTCGGCCAGCACTACGCGATCGACCCGACCGACCCGGCCAAGTGGGGCTCGATCCTGAAGCCCTCCCGCTTCTGGGAGTTCTGGTACCTCTCGTCCAATTACCACCTGGAGCACCACTACTTCCCGGGCGTTCCGTTCTACAAGCTGAGGCGGCTCCATTTCGCGCTCCGGCCGTTCTTCGACGAGATCGGCTGGAAGCCGACCACGTACGGCCGCCTCCTCCGGGGCTGGATCCTGGAGAACAAGGCGCCGCACACCGACTGGCACCTGGCCGGGTAGGCTGGACGCCCGGCGGCCCTGGTCCGTATTTCCCTGCGCGGACGACCCGATGGACGAAACCGAGGACATCAACCGGCTCATTCGCGAGCTGAACGAAGACCGCCCCGTCCGGGAGGGTCCGGCCTCCCGCGAGCCGGCCGACGCCGTGAGGCTGGACGCGTGGCTCGGCGAGCTCGTCCGCCGTTCGGGCAGCGATCTCCTCCTGGTGGCCGGCGCGGCGCCTTCGCTCCGGATCGACGGACGCGTGACGCCGCTGTCCGCGCCCCCGCTGTCCGGCGACGAGATCGAGGAGGCCGTTCTCCCCGCCCTGGGCGCGCACGCCCGCGCCCAGTACCGCGAGCACGGCATCGCGGACGGGTCCCACCGCGCGCGGGGGGTCGGACGGTTCCGCGTCAACCTGCACCGGGAGCGGGGCCGCGCCGCCGCCGCCGTGCGCGCGCTTCCGGGCCAGCCGCCGCGCCTGGCGAGCCTGGGCCTGCCCGCCGGCGCCGAGGGCCTGACCCGCCTGACCCGCGGCCTCGTCCTCGTCGGCGGCCCGACGGGGTCCGGCAAGACGACGACCCTCGCGGCGCTCGTCGAGGAGATCAACCGCCGCGACGCGCGCCACGTCGTCACGATCGAGGATCCGGTCGAATACGAGCACCCGCACCGCTCGAGCCTCGTCGAGCAGGTCGAGATCGGCGTGGACGCGCCCGACTTTCCGACCGCGCTGCGCGCCGCCCTGCGCCAGGCTCCCGACGTCCTCGTCGTCGGAGAGATGCGCGATCCGGAGACGATGCGCATCGCGCTCGCGGCGGCGGAGACCGGGCACCTCGTCTTCTCGACCGTCCACACGACCGACGTCGCCTCGACGGTGTCGCGCATCGCCGACTCCTTCCCGGCGGAGCGGCAGAACACGATCCGCCAGGAGCTGTCGATGTCGCTCGCCGCGGTGCTGACGCAGACCCTGCTGCCCCGCAAGGCCGGCGGCCGGGCCGCCGCGGCGGAGCTGCTCTTCGTCAGCTACGGCGCGCGCCAGCACATCCGCAAGAACGCGCTCCAGCACCTCCACCAGGAGATCGCCATCACGCGCAAGCAGGGCTCGGTCACGCTCGAGGAGTCCCTGGCCAGGCTCGCGCGCGAGGGCGTCGTGGACCTCGAGGAGGCGCGGGCCCGCGCGGCGCATCCGGAGGAGTTCGAGAACTACTTCCGCGGCGCTTAGCGACGACGTGGCTCAGGCACGTCCCCTCACCCCGGCCCTCTCCCGGAGGGAGAGGGGGTAAGACGGCGGCGAACCCACCGCGCCGCGAGAGCGTGGCTCGTCGCGCCCATCTCGTCCAATCGCCCGCGGCGTGAGAAGTCACCCGAGCGAAGCGAGGGTGGAGGCTCACGCCGCGGAAGCCGGAGCGAAGTGGAGGGATCAGCCGGCCGGTCGAGCCCGCATCCGGGCGAGCCGCCCGGCGGTGCGCCCGCAGGGCGCAGATCCCGCAACGCAGCGGAGGCGACGTTCAGACTTCCCTCCGGAACAGCACCTTCGTCAGGACCCCCGCGACCAGCGTGAACGTCGCGAGAAACACCCAGTCCGAGTAGACGGCCGGCGGCGCCGCGCCGCGCAGCAGGAGGCTCCGCAGCGCCCGCAGGCCGTAGGTCAGCGGATCGGCCGCCGAGAGCTTCGCGAGCCACGGCGGGTACGACTCCACCGGGTAGAGCGCCCCGGACGGGAAGAAGAGCAGGACGTTGATGATGCCGAACATGCCGCGCAGCAGGCTCGCGCTGCGCGCGCGGGCGAAGAGCAGGAACCAGAGCGCCGCGATCGAGGTGGACGTCAGGAAGACCGTCACCGCCGCGGCCGCGACGCTGGCGCCCCCGGCCATCGGCAGCGGCGTGATGAGCAGGATCGCCGCGAGCACGAGACCGCCCGCGAGCGACGCCACCACCGCCCCGGCGAGCACGTGGCCCGCCACCAGGGTCCCCGTCGTGATCGGCGTGACGAGATAGCCCTCGTGGTAGCCGTACATGCGGTCCTCGAGGACCTGCAGGCCGCCCGAGACCATCGAGCCCATGAAGATGGCGAGGCACACGACGGCCGGCCCGAGGTAGGTGAGGTAATCGAGGTACGGGTAGGCCTCGAGGCGCACCGACGGGGCGGCGGGAGCGACGTCCGGCGGGGCCGCGACCTCCTGCCAGACCTGCCGCAGCGCCGACTCGAGCGCCTCGAAGGAGAAGCGGTCGGTGTTGTCGCCGATGAACGAGGGCGGCGGACCCGAGGGCGCGAGGCCGAACGGCAGCACCCAGACGCCGCGGTACTTGCCGCGCCGCAGCCCGTCGAGGGCGGCGCCGCGGTCGGCGACGAACGTCGCCGCGACGAGGTGGCGCCCGGTTTCGAGGGCGAGCACGCCGCGGCGGCACTCGGCGGAGTAGGCGTTGCCGGCCTCGTCCACCACGGCCAGAGGGACGAGCTCGAGCTGGCGGTTCATCGCGTTGCCGAGGATGAGCAGGTACACGATGGGAAACACCATCGTCGAGACGACCAGCACCGGCTGGCGCCAGAGCGTGAGGAACGCGCGCTGGCCGATCGCCAGGACGCCGAGGACCGCGAGCCCGACGCCGCGCGCCGGCGGCTTCTCGCGGCTCATGGCGCGGGCGGCGCCTCCCGCAGCGCCCGGCCCGTGTAGGAGAAGAACACGTCCTCGAGCGTCGCGAGCGCGATCGTCAGGTGGACGATGTGGTACCCCTCGATCTCCAGCAGGCGCGCCACCCGCCGCCCGGTCGCCTCGCCGGGCCTCGCCGCGAAGGACACGCGCGTCGGAGACGCGAAGCGAAGATCGGTCGCGCCTTCCTCGGCGATCCCCTTCCGGTCCTCCTCGGTGATCGCGCGGTCGGTCTCGAGCTCGACGCGCTCGCCGGTCGGGAGGCCCCGCTTCAGCGCCTCCGGCGAGTCCTCGCAGAGAACGCGGCCGCGATCGAGGATCGCCACGCGGTCGCAGAGGTGGTCGGCCTCCTCCATCGCGTGCGTCGTCAGGATGATCGCGAGCTCCGGCTCGTGGGCCTTGAGCTCCCCGAACATGTCCCAGATCGCCCGCCGGCTCTGGGGGTCGAGGCCCGTGGTCGGCTCGTCGAGGAAGAGCACGCGGGGCCGGTGGAGGACGCCGCGCGCGATCTCGAGCCGGCGCCGCATGCCGCCCGAGAGGTGCCGCGCGATCTGGTGGCGCCGCTCCCAGAGGCCGACCTGCCGGAGGCGGTGCTCGATCCGCTCCCGCAGGACCCTCCCGGAGAGGCCGTACATCTTGCCCTGCACCGAGAGGTTCTCCTGCACCGTGAGGTTCTCGTCGGTGGTTTGCGCCTGGGACACCGTCCCGATCGCCCGGCGGACCGCCGGCCTCTCGCGGACGATGTCGTGCCCCTCGATGCGCGCCGTTCCCGCGGTCGGCGGCAGCAGCGTCGTCAGCATGCGGATGAGCGTCGTCTTGCCCGCCCCGTTGGGCCCGAGCAGCCCGTAGATCTCGCCCGCGCCGACGGAGAAGGAGACCGCGTCGTCCGCGACGAAGCCGCCGAAGCGCCGGGTCAGCCGCTCGACCTCGATGGGCCGGGGCGAGCTCACGCTTTCGGAGGCCCGCTGCCCGCTTCGACGACGAAGGTCTGTCCGGACACGACCACCCCGTTCAGGGGCTGGAGGCGGACCGAGAAGGTCTGCAGGTCCCGGCTCTGCAGGCCCCAGTTCTTGCGGGTCGCGAACTCCGAGCGCGGCTTGATCGAAACGATCTTCGCCTGGAAGCGCGCGTCGGGACGGGCCTGGGGCCAGACCGTGACGCTCCTGCCGACGACGAAGGACGAGAGCCGCTCCTCGGGGACCTCGACGCGCAGGTACGGCGCCTCGATCTGAAGGGTGACGATCGGCTGGCCCGGCTCGACCCACTCGCCGAGGCGGTGGTGGCGCGTGAGGACCGTGCCGCCGGAGGGCGAATTGAGCACGCCCTCCTTCTCGAAGTGGCGGATCTTCTCGAGGCGGACCTTCAGCGCCTGCTCCTCGGCGTCGAGCTGTCCCTTCTCGGCCTCGCGCGCGCGGATGTCGGCCGCGATCGCGTCGCGCTGGTGCTGCAGCGTCTCGAGGCTCGCCGTCGGCGAGACGCCCTCCTTGACGAGGCGCGCGATCCGCCGCTCGTCGGAGGCGACCGCGGCGAACTGGGCGCGCAGCTTCTCGATCTCCTCGAGGCGCGTCGCGTCGCGCGCCCGGACCTGGGCCATCTGCCGCTCGATGTCCGAGGCGTCCTCGGAGAGGCCGGGCTCCTCGATCCGCGCGACCTCGGACCCGACGGCGATCGTCTCGCCCTCCTCGGGCACGCGCGTCGTCAGCCGCCCGCGCCGCGAGAAGGACAGCGCGAGGCTCTGCTCCTCGGCGACCGCGAGCAGGCGCAGGGGCTGGCCGGTGTCGTTCTCGCGGCGCACCAGCTCGCCATAGCCCCACGCCCCGGCCGCGGCGATGCCGACCGCGAAAATGATCCAGAGAACCCGTTTCACCATCCCCAAGATTAAACCCGAATTCGGGCCCGGGCGGGGCGGATTCGCTCCGGGCCGGCCGGCGCCCGGCGCGTCACGCGGCCGTGAGGCTCGCCTCCAGGGCGTCGAGGACCTCCTCCGCCCTCCCCGGGATCGCCACGTCGACGGTCGCCGAGGCCGGCGTCGCCTCCGGGTTGATCTCGGCGGTGAACGCCCCGCGGGAGCGGGCCTCCGACACGAGCGCGGCCGCGGGATGCACGAGGGCGGAGGTCCCGATCGCGAGGCACACGTCGCAATCGAGGGCGGCGCGGGCGGCGGCGAGCACGCCGGGCTCGATCGCCTCGCCGAACCAGACCACCCCGGGGCGCAGGAGGCCGCCGCAATAGGGGCAGCGCGGCGGCAGCTCCGGGAACTCGGCCGTCTCGTCCGTCCACCGCCCCGGCGAAGCCGCGCAGCGCCGCCAGCAGAAGACCTCGCCGAGCGAGCCGTGAAAGCGGATCACGTTCCCGGTTCCCGCGCGCTCGTGGAGCCCGTCCACGTTCTGCGTGACGAGCCGGAAGACCGGGAACCGCCGGCTCCAGGCCGCGAGCACCTCGTGCGCGCGATTGGGGCGAGCGCCGGCCACCTGCGCGCGGCGCCACGCGTACCACTCCCAGACGAGCCCCGGGTCGCGCGCGAAGGCCTCGGGCGTCGCGAGCTCCTCCGGGCGGAACGAACGCCAGAGGCCGCCGGGCCCGCGAAACGTCGGGATCCCGCTCGCGGCGGAGATCCCCGCGCCGGTGACGACGGTCAGCCGCCGGGCGCCGCGCAGCCGCCCGACGACCGATGTGAACGCATCATCCGACCCCATGACCCGGATGATAAGGTTTTCGCCTCGCGGAGCGGCTCGACCGCCCCGAAGAAGCGGAGACGAACACACCATGTCCAACGCAGTCCCCATCACCGTGGCCCGCGGCGACGGCATCGGCCCGGAAATCATGGCCGCCACCCTGCACATCCTCAAGGAAGCCGGCGCGCGCCTGGCGATCGAGGAGATCGACATCGGCGAGAAGGTCTACCTCTCCGGCAACAGCGCGGGCATCGAGCCCTCGGCGTGGGACTCGCTGCGCCGCACCCGGGTGTTCCTCAAGGCGCCCATCACGACGCCCCAGGGAGGCGGATTCAAGAGCCTCAACGTCACGGCCCGCAAGACGCTCGGCCTCTACGCCAACGTCCGCCCGTGCGTCTCCTACTACCCGTTCGTCGCGACCAAGCACCCGGTCATGGACGTGGTCATCGTCCGCGAGAACGAGGAAGACCTCTATGCCGGCATCGAGTACCGGCTGACCCCGGACGTGTACCAGTGCCTCAAGCTGATCACCCGGCCCGGTTCCGAGAAGATCGTCCGGTACGCCTTCGAGTACGCCCGCCGCAACAGCCGCAAGAAGGTCACCTGCTTCAGCAAAGACAACATCATGAAGATGACCGACGGGCTGTTCCACAAGGTCTTCGACGAGATCGCGGCGGAGTACCCGGACATCGAGAAGGAGCACTGGATCGTCGACATCGGGGCCGCCAAGCTCGCCGACACGCCCGAGGCCTTCGACGTCATCGTGATGCCGAACCTCTACGGCGACATCCTCTCCGACGTCGCGGCGCAGATCGCGGGCTCGGTCGGCCTGGCGGGCTCGGCCAACATCGGGCAGAGCTGCGCGATGTTCGAGGCGATCCACGGGTCGGCGCCCCGCCGCGCCGGACAGAACCTCGCCAACCCGTCGGGGCTCCTCCTCGGCGCCGTCATGATGCTCGTCCACATCGAGCAGCCCGACGTCGCCCAGCGCGTCCACAACGCGTGGCTCGCGACGATCGAGGACGGTGTGCACACCTACGACGTCTACAAGGCCGACGTCAGCTCGCAGAAAGTCGGCACGAAGGAGTTCGCCGACGCCGTCGTCGCGCGGCTCGGGAAGCTGCCCCAGAAGCTCAAGGCCGTCGGCTACGGCGCGCCGCGCAAGCCCGCGGTCGCGTCAGCCCCCCCGCCCCGCGCCCTGCCGAAGCAGGAGACCGTGGGCCTCGACGCCTACATCGGCTGGCGCAGCCCCGACAGCGACGCGCTCGCGGCGAAGCTGCAGCCCCTCGCCGGCCCGCAGTTCGAGCTGCAGATGATGACCTCCCGCGGCATCAAGATCTGGCCGGGCGGCCATGCCGAGACGCTGCGGGCCGACGAGTGCCGCGCCCGCTTCCTCGGCGCCGGCGGCCGGCGCGTCACCCACACCGACATCGTCTCGCTGCTCTCGCGGATCGCGGGGGCGGGCCTCGAGTTCGTGATGACCGAAACGTTGACCGAGTTCGACGGCGAGCGGGGATTCTCGCTCGGCCAGGGGGAGTAAAACGCATGGCCGCTCCGGAAACCGGGAAGCCCCTCGTCGGAATCCTGATGGGATCGAAGTCGGATTGGGAAACGATGCGCCACGTCTCGGAGACGCTCGACAAGTTCGGCGTCCCGAGCGAGAGCCGCGTCCTCTCGGCGCACCGCACGCCCAAGGAGGCCACCGAGTACGTCTCCTCGGCCGCGGGCCGCGGCCTCGCGGTCCTCGTGGCCGGCGCCGGCGGCGCCGCGCACCTGGCGGGCGTGACGGCCGCGCACACGACGCTGCCCGTGCTGGGCGTGCCGATGGAAAGCGCCTCGCTCAAGGGCCTCGACTCGCTGCTGTCGACCGTCCAGATGCCGGGAGGCATCCCGGTCGCCACGTTCGCGATCGGAAAGCCCGGGGCCGTCAACGCGGCGCTCTTCGCGGTCGCCGTCCTCGCGGGCAAGCGCCCCGAGCTCGGCCGCAAGCTGGCCGACTTCCGAGCCGAGCAGGCCGCGAAGATCCTCCAGGAGAAGCTGCCGTAGACGGCGTCTCCCTCGCGCTCGTCGGCCTCCTCCTCGGCGCCTCCGCCGCGTCGGGGCTGCGGCTTTACGCGACCATCGCCGTGCTCGGCTTTCTCGGAAGGGCCGGCGTGGTCGCGCTGCCCGGAGGCCTCGCCGTCCTCTCGCACGAGTGGGTCGTTGTCGTCGCGTCGGCCCTCTACCTCGTCGAGTTCCTCGCCGACAAGATCCCGCTCGTGGACTCGGCGTGGGACGTCGTCCACACTTTTCTCCGCGTTCCGGCCGCGGCGCTGCTCGGGTGGGCGGCCCTGGCCGACGTCCCCGAGGCGTGGCGGATCGTCGCCGCCCTCGTGTGCGGCGGCGTGGCGTTTTCGGCCCACGGCCTGAAGGCGGGAGCGAGGGCCGCGATCAACACGAGCCCGGAGCCGGTGACGAACTGGATCGCCTCCCTCGCCGAGGACGGGCTGACGGCCGTGCTGCTCTTCCTGGCCGTCCGGCATCCTCTCGCCGCCGCGCTGGCGGCGGGCGCCGTCGTGCTCCTCGCGGCGATGCTCGGGACCTGGCTCTGGCGGGCCTTGCGGCGGTTCCTGGCCGGCCGCCGTCCGGCCCGAGTCTGACGCGCCGGGCGGCCCCCGACTGTTCTAAAATGACGCGTCGGCGCCATCCGGCGCGGGAGGCACCATGGAGCTCCAGGAGTATTCGGACGAAGAACTGCTCGAAGCCGGCCGCGAGGCCGTCAAGCGCGAGCAGTGGCCGCGCGCCAAGGAGTTTCTGCAGTCCTACGTCGACCGCCACGGCGCCCGCGGCGAGATGGTGCCGGCCTCGGGCCTCGCCAGCTACGCGCTCTGCATCGCCCACCTCAAGGAGCAGAGGCGCGGCCTGGACCTGTGCAAGAAGGCCCAGCACGCGGACCCGCGCAACGCCCACATCTACTGGTGCATGGCCCAGATCCACCTGATCGGGAAGGCCCGCAAGGACGCGATCGAGACGGTCGAGCGCGGCCTGCGCGCGGCCCCGGACAACTTCCTCCTGCTCCGGATGCGCCGCCGCCTGGGCGTTCGCCAGCCTCCCCCGCTCCCGTTCCTCGACCGGCGGCACGCGCTCAACGTCCGGCTCGGCCGGATCATCCACAAGCTCAAGGGATCCTCCGCCGCCGTCCTGCCGGCCTGACGCCGCCGAGGGGACGCTGCCCCCCGCGCTCGGCGAGGCCGAAGCGTTCATCCTGCGTTCATCCCGAAAGCCGCAGGCTCTCCCCCCAGAAAGGGGAAGCCAGCCCATGCCGCTCTCCATGCAGAGAACGCACCGTCTCGTCGCCCTCCTCGCGATGGCGATCCTCCTGCCCGCGTCGCTCGCCTTCGCCGCCAAGAGCAAGACCCCCAAGGTGGACCTGAACACCGCCACCCAGCAGGAGCTCGAGGCCCTGCCGGGCGTCGGCGAGGCGACGGCGAAGAAGATCGTCGCCGGCCGCCCGTACGCGTCGGTCTCGGACCTGTCCAGGGCGGGGGTTCCCGCCGGCACGATCGACAAGATCACGCCGCTCGTGACCGTCTCGAAGCCGAAGAAGGCCGACAAGGCCGCGCCGGCCGACAAGGCGGCGGCCGCCGACAAGCCGGCGAAAGCCGACAAGGCGACGGCGTCCGCGGACAAGGCGGCGCCCGCCGAGAAGCCGGCGAAGGCGGACAAGGCCGCGAAGGCCGACAAGCCCGCTGCCGCGTCGGCCCCGGTCGACCTCAACACGGCCTCCGAGAAGGACCTCGAGGCCCTGCCCGGCGTCGGCCCGGCCACCGCGAAGAAGATCGTCGCGGGACGGCCCTATTCCTCGGTCTCGGACCTCTCGAAGGCCGGCGTGCCCGCGAAGACGATCTCGACGATCTCGCCCCTGGTCGTCGTCGGCGCCGCGGCCGCTTCCAGGCCGGCCGCCGCCTCCGCGCCGGCTCCCGCCCCCGCGGCCGCCGCTTCGGCCCCGGCTCCCGGACCCGCTTCCGCTCAGAAGGTGCAGCCGAAGGCCCCGGACGCGGCCACCGGCACGACGGCCGCGCGCCCCGCGCCCGCGAAGGGAATGGTCTGGGTCAATACCGCCACCAAGGTCTACCACTACGAGGGCGACCAGTGGTACGGCAAGACCAAGGAAGGCAAGTACATGACCGAGCAGGACGCGATCAAGGCGGGCTACCGCGCCTCCAAGGAAGCCGCCCCGAAGCAGTAAGGACCCGGCGGGGCCGCGCTCGCGGAGGGCGCGGCCCCTCTCTCTCCCGTCCGGCTCCCTACTTCGCCGGCGCGATCGCGGTCACCGGATGGATCTCCCACGGCGTCCCGCGGGGATCCGGCTGCTCCTCGTCGGGCTCGTAATACAGCCAGCCGGTCACGCGGACCTTCGTCCCCACGAGCTTGCGCAGGGCCGCGGGGGCGAGCGACGCGCTCTTCTTCTGCCAGGCCGGCGTGACCTCGACGATCATCCACTTGCGGGTGTCCGACTCGCCCTTCGCCGACGCGAGCGCGATGTGGAAGTCGCCGTCCTCCTCGCGCTCGGACTGGACGACCCAGCCTTCGATCGCCGCGCCCTTCGCCTCGGAGAACGCCGCCTTGTCCTTCTTCGCGAGCAGCGCCTCGAGCGTGACCGACGCATCCATGTCGGCCGCCTTCGGAGCCGTCGCGCGGCCGCGCAGCCGCTTCGCCTCCGCCGTCTCGCCCTTGTCCCCCGCCCGCTCCTGGGCGCGCGCCGCGCCGGACAAGCCGCCGACCGCCAGAACCGCAGCCGCGAAGACCGCCGTGAGCCTGTTGCCGGATCTTCCCGTCATGCATCGCCTCCGTTTTGAAAAAGAAGCATCCCCGCCGATCAATGTACTCCAGCCCGGGGCCAGGCGAGGAAAGCGAGGGCCGTCCCGGCCAGGATCGCCGCGTCGGCGACGTTGAAGACCCCGGTGTGAAGGGGCCCGAGGCGCAGGACGAGGAAGTCCGTGACCGTGCCGCGAAGGGCCCGGTCCACGAGGTTGCCGAACCCGCCGCCGAGCACGAGCGCGAGACCGAGGGCCGGCGCGAGCGCGATCCGGCGCCTTCTCACGAGAAGGGCCGCCCCCCCGAGAAGCCCCGCGCCCGTCAGGCCGACGAAGAGGCCCCGGCGCGCGTCCTCGGGCAGCCGGCCGCCGAGCCCGAGGAACCCGCCCCGGTTTTCGGCGAGCTGGAACCGGGCCGCGCCGAAGAGGACCTCGACGGCGCCGCCTTCCGACAGCCGCCGCGCGGCGATCTGCTTCGCGGCCTGGTCGCAGCCGGCCGTGGCGGCGATGGCGAACAGAAGCACCGCCGTCCGGCGACCCGGCGGCCGGATCACGAGGCCTTCTTCTCGGCCTCGTCGAGCGCCTTGCGGCGCTCCTCCTCGTTCTCGACGATCAGCTTGTACGCGATGTAGTACTTGTAGATGTTGCTGACGTACGTCACGGTCTCCCGCCCGATTTTCTCGGACGCGACGAGCTCGACGTTGTTGAACCAGACGTTGGGATCGAGGCCGCGCGCGGCCGCGGTCTTCCGGAGCTGGGCGATGCGGCCCGGCCCCGCGTTGTACGACGCGAAGGCGAACAGCGTCTTGTTGAGCGGGTCCATCGGCTCCTTCGCGTAGTAGCGGTCCGCCATGGAGCGGATGTACTTCACGCCGGCGTGGATGTTGGGCTCCATCTGCCCGATGTCGCCGACGTTCATCTCCTTGCCCGTCGCGGGCATCAGCTGCATGACGCCGACCGCGCCGACGTGGCTCTGGGCCTTCTGGTTCAGCTGCGATTCCTGGTAGCCCTGGGCCACCATGAGCAGGTAGTCGAGATCGTACTTGTCCGCGTACTTGCGGAAGAGGGTGACCGTCTCCCGGAACTTCCTGAGCTCCTCCTCGGAGGCGGCGTTCTTCACCCACTTCGTGCTCTGCAGGTACTTCTTGAGGATCACGTTGCGCTCGAGGGAGCCCTGCGGATACTTCGAGAGAAACTCGTCGATCGCGGCCTTGAGCCGGGGACTGTCCTTCCGGAACATCCAGGCGGTCTCGCCGCCCCGATGGACGGCCACGTCCCGGTGCGCCTCGATCTTCGGGAACACCTGGGCCCAGAACGCCGCGATCTGCTCGTCGCAGACGACCGCCGTGACCAGGCCGGCGTTGAGCATCTCGAGGAGATCCTCGTCCTGGAGGTTCTCGGGCGCCAGGCGCAGGCGGACCGGCTTCCTGCCCGCCTTCGCGAATCCCGCGTTCAATTCCTGCAGGCTCTCGTAGTAGCTGGACGACTTCCGGACGTACACGTCGCGGCCGGACAGGTCTTCGACCGAACCGATCGGCTGGGAGGCCGGGCCCGTCACGACGATCTCGGCGACGTCCGTCAGAATCGGCCTCGAGAAATCCGCCATCTCGAGCCTCGCCGGGGTGATCGTCAGGTTCGCGGCCGCCAGGTCGCCGCGGCCCTCCCGAAGCGCCGGGATGAGCTGATCGCGGCGGACCGGAATGCAGACGACGTGGATCGGGAGCTTGCCGGTCTTCAGCTTCTGGTTGAGGAACTTCTCGAAGAGCTGGAGCGCCTCGTAGGTGGCCCCCCGCTGCGTGCCGCGGTCCACGAAGTAGAACGTCTTGCTCGAGACGACGAGGGCGCGGACCAGGCGGCGTTTCGCCATGCCGTCCAGGTCTCCGGTCCACTTCTTGGCGACGATCTCGAAATCCTTCGCCGCGCCGCCTCCCGCCCCCGGCGGGGACGGGACGGAAGCCGCGAAGGAGGGGGCGGCGGCGGCCAGCAGGGCGGCCGCGAGCGCGAGACGCGCCGAAAGGTCACGAATTTCCTGTCTCATGGGCTCCTTGAACGCAAAAGCCGGCGGGATCACTCCCGCCGGCTCGAAAAACGCGGACCCCGACGGGCTTACTTCTCTTCCTTGATGTCCAGAAGCCGGGTCGGCTGTCCGCCGTAGTTCTTGACCTGGATCTTGCCCGTCTTCTTGTCGATCTCGGCCATGCCGAACCCGATGACCTTGCCCTCGCCCTTGCCGTCCTTGGTGAAGTGCATCTCGATGACGCCGAGGTCGTAGTTGTTCTTCGCGCCGCCCGTGACGGCGGCCCCGAAGGACAGCGGACGGTTGGTCGCGAGCACGACCTGTTTCGTGCCGTCCGGCAGGGTGTTCTCACGGGCATAGTAGAGGGCGTAGGCCAGCGTGCCTTCGGTGTAGATGTACCCGACCTGGGGAAGCTGGCTCATGTCCGCGACCATCTGGGCGTTGCCGTTTTCCTTGAGCACGTCGGTCAGCGCGATCTTCTCGGCGTCCGAGGACCAGCGGTAGATGCCGATCGTCACGGTCGTCCGCGCTCCCGCGCCTCCGAGCATGTTGATGGCCCAGGCCGTGTAGACCACGATCGGCTTCGGCCCCTCGGCCGCGGGAGCCACGAGGGCGATCAGAAAGCCGAGAACCAGGGGAACCACCGTCAGACGTTTGCGCACGGATGCTCCTTTTCGCGTCGGCCGGCCCTCAGCGGCCGGTCCGAATTCTTGGAACTCTATAACGACAAGGCCGGGTTCCGGCAGCCCAACCCGTTTACACTTGCGGGGCAATGAGACGCACGAGGGGGTGGGCGGCCCTGGCCGCCGTCCTGGCCGCGGCCCTCTGGAGCGGCTGCCGCTCGGCGTCCCTCCAGCCCCTCCCCCTGCCGCAGCTCGACCTCGCCCGCTACATGGGCGACTGGTACGTCATCGCGAACATCCCCACCCCGTTCGAGAAGAACGTCTTCAACGCCATCGAGAGCTACGCCCTCAACGAGGACGGCTCCGTGACGGCGACCTTCACGTACAACGAGGGGGGCTTCGAGGGCAGGAAGAAGACCTTCAAGCCCAAGGCCTACGTCCGGGACGACGGGTCCAACGCCGCCTGGGGCATGCAGTTCGGCCCCATCCGCGCCGAGTACCTCATCGCGTACGTGAACCCCGACTACACCCAGACCGTCGTCGCGCGCAGCAACCGCGACTTCGTCTGGATCATGGCCCGGACGCCGGAGATCTCCGAGACCGACTACGATCGCCTCGTCGAGCAGATCGGCAAGTGGGGCTACGACACCGAGAAGCTGCAGCGCATCCCGCAGCACTGGTGACGCGGGGCGGCCCCCCGCTGCCCGCCCCGGCCCGCGCGGGCCTGACCGGGGGGAAAATTCCGGGCGCCGATTCCGGGGCGCCGTGCCATGATCCCGTTCCGAATGAGCGAGCGACGCGCGCCCCGGTCCGGGTCGAGGATCGAGCCTCCGCCCGCCGATCGGACCGGGACTCGCCATGGCCGCTGATCCGGCGAGCCGCGGCCCTGTGAGGGCGTGGCTGGCCCGCTGGCCGGAGCTGGTCGTGCGCCACCCGTGGCTCGTCGTGCTCGTCTGGGCGGCGGTCGCCGTCCTCCTCGTCCCGGGAGCGCGCAACATCGAGAAGCGGCTCGAGGTCGCGGCGCGCATGCCGTCGGAGCAGGCCCAGGCGGTCCACGACGACCTCCAGAAGCGCTTCCGCTCCCCGTTCACCGACCGTGTCCTTCTCGTGGTGGAGGGGGTCCCGGTGCCGAGCACGCCCGAGGGCCGCGAGGCCCTCGAGACGATCGTGCGGAAGCTCCGCAAGGTCCCCGGGGTCGTCGGCACGCTGTCCAACCTCGACACGCGCGACGCCATCTTCTCGGGCAAGGACGGCGGGTTTCTCGTCATCGTCGGCCTCGACTCGGGAGGGCGTCCCGTCGAGGACCTGCTCCCGGACCTCCGGCGGGCGACGGAGGCCCTGAGCGCCGACCTCCACAAGGCGTACCCGAAGGCGTGGCTCGGCTGGACCGGAGAAGTGCCGCTGAACTTCGACCTGCGCATCGCCAGCGCCGCCGACGCGCGCGCGGCCGAGCTCCGGGTCCTGCCCGTGACGCTGCTGCTGCTGCTGCTCGCCTTCGGAGGCGCGCTCGCCGCCGTCCTGCCCCTCGGCGTCGGGGTGCTCTCGATCGTGCTCTCCCTGGGCGTGGCGGCGCTGCTGGCCCGGTCCTTCCCGATCTCGATCCTGATCCAGACGATCGCCTCGATGATCGGCCTCGGCCTCGGGATCGACTACGCCCTGCTGACCGTCAGCCGCTTCCGCGAGGCGCTCTCGACGGGGTGCGCCAGCGGCCCGGCGGCCGAGGAAACGGCGCGGCGCGCCGGATGGACGATCCTCCTGTCGGCCTTTCCCGTGACGATCGGCTTCGCCGCGCTGCTCACGATCCCTCTCTCGGAGCAGCGCTCGGTCGGCCTGGCCGGCCTGCTCGTGACCCTCTTCGGCGTGCTGCTCTCGGTCACGCTCCTGCCCGCCCTCCTGTCCCTCATCGGGCGGCGCATCGACGCGCTGCGCATCCGGAGGCCCCTTCCGGGCCACGCCGCGTCGGGATCCGAGGCGTGGCGCCGGTGGGGCAAGGGCGTCATCGCGCGGCCCGTGCTGTCCCTCGTTCTGGCCAGCGCGCCCCTGCTCCTGCTGGCGGCGCAGTGGCGGAGGCTCGACACCGCGACGCCGCTCGGAGACTGGCTCCCGAAGGGCTCGGAGTCCGTGCGCGCCTACCACCAGCTCGACGCGATGGGCCGCTCCAACCTCATCCACTCGCTGCGCGTCGTGCTCGACCTGCCGCCGGGCGTGAAGCTCGACAGCGAGGAGGGCTGGGCGGCGGCCGCGCGCCTCTTCGACCGGCTCCGCAGGGACGGCCGTTTCGAGCGCGTGCAGTGCCTTCCGGCGATCTTCGACCGGCCCGACGGGCTGCGGTTCCTGCCGCTCCTGTCGCCCGCGGTCCGGCGCACTCTCGAGGCGAGCGACGGAAGCGCCACGCTCTTCGAATCGGTGCCCGCGGCGCGCCTCACGCCGCGCGACCAGGTCAACCTCGCCCGCGAGCTGCGGACGTGGAACGCGGCCGAGATCACGGGCCTGCCGGGCGCGCGGATGAGCGTGGGCGGGCGCCCCGCCTTCGACGCCGACTACGAGGACGTCGTCGCGCGGCACTTCCGCCGCGTCGTCGTCCTGGTCGTGCTCTGCACCTTCCTGGCCCTCTTCGCGGGCTTTCGGTCGCTGCTCGTCGCGCTCAAGGCGGTGATCCTGAACCTGCTGTCGGTCGGCGCGGCGTTCGGCGCCCTCGTGCTGGTCTTCCAGGAAGGCCACGGCGCGCGCTGGCTCGGCCTCGCCGGCCCGACCGGCAGCGTCTTCCCCATCATCCCGGTTCTCGTGTTCTGCATCGTCTTCGGCCTGTCCATGGACTACGAGGTGATCCTCGTCGCCCGCGTCGCCGAGGCCCGGCGCAGCGGCCTCGGCGAGTCCGACGCGATCGCGGAGGGCCTCGCCCGCACGGCGACGGTCATCACGAGCGCGGCCGCGATCATGATCGTCGTCTTCGCGGGATTCACGCTGGGGAACTTCCTGCCGATCAAGATGCTCGGCTTCGCCCTCTCGGTGGCGGTCCTCGTCGACGCGGTCGCCGTGCGCATGGTGATCGGGCCCGCCCTGCTGCGGCTCGCGGGCCGCTGGAACTGGTGGCCCGGCGGGCTCAGGTAGAGGGCGGCCCGACGACCGGGCAGAAGAAGAGCTCCGTGTTCCGGATCCCGAGGGCGGGGACGTCGCGCTTCGTGTACTCGACCTCGAAGCCGAGCCGCCGCAGCGTGTCGTCGAGGTCCGTGCCGTAGGACCGGTAAGCGAGCGCGCGGCCGTCCTCGGAATTCGCGTCCCCGTGATACTCGCGCGGTAGGACGTCCACGTCCCGCGCGGGATCGGAGGGGTCCCCGATCCGCACGCGCTCGAGCGTCGGGCGGTCCCGGAAGTGCGGCACGGTGAAGAGGTAAACGCCTCCGGGCTTGAGGACGCGCCGGATCTCGCGGTGCGCCCTCTGCTCGAGCCGGACGTGCTCCATCACGTCGCTCGTCAGGACGACGTCGAAGGACGAATCGTCGAAGGCCAGCGCCTCGAGGTTCTGGTTGGTGATCCCGGGGCCCAGACTCTCGCCGGCGGGCCGGGCGGGCTTCCACGTCGACACCGCGAGGTCGATCCACGCGCACCGGGCGAGCAGCGACGGGATCGGGTAGGCCGAACCGCCGGCGTCGAACGCCGGCTGCGTGTCGTAAACGGCGATCCGCCGCCCGCGCGCCCCGCGGGGCAGCTCCGCCAGGCTGTCCGCCCGCACTCCCGCCAGCCGGCGGCACGCTTCGAGCAGGCCGCGCGCCATCGATCGGTAGCGGCTCGTCGTGAGGCAGTGCACGCAGATCAGGGACTCTCGAAAGAGCGCCGGGTCGTCGTAGAGAAAACGGGTGCTCCGGCCGCACACGTTGCAGCGCCCGGGCAACGAGGACCTGCCGGCCGCGTCGAGCCTCGGCGCCGGGCCGAGGCCGAACGCGTCGCGCAGGCGGAATCCGAGGGCCACGGCAGCCCGGCGGCCCGGGCTACCCCTTGCGGCTGCGGACCGTCAGGACGGGGCAGGGCGCCGTCGCCACGATCCGCGCCGCGACGCTTCCGATCAGCGCTCCGGCCATCCCCGTGCGGCCGTGCGTCCCGACGACGATGAGGTCCGCCTTCTGTCCGCGGGCCGCGCGTCCGATCGCCTCGTGGGCGGGCGTGCCGGACAACAGGAGGCCCCGGGCGCGCACTCCCGCCTTGCGGGCGCGCGCGACGAGCGCCGTCAGCCGCTTCTGGGCGTCGGCGCGGATCTCGGCCTCCATCTCCTGGTAGGCCCATCGCACCGCCTGCGCCTGCGCGAGCGACGGGACGACGTGGACGACGAGCAGGCGCGCGCCGGTCGCCCGGGCCAGGGCGAGCCCGCGCTTCCAGGCGGGAGCCGACGCCCCCGAGAAATCGGTCGCGAGGAGGATGTGGCGGAAGGCCTTCATGTGTCTCCTTTCGTCCGCGGCGCCGGATCCTTCCCGGCGCACCGCGGTCGTGCAGGACGGAGATTAGCAGGCCGACCGGCCCGCGGCGCCATCAGCCGCGCGGCTCGTCCGCCGCGAACCGGCCGAGCGAGCCGAGGAAGGCCTCCGCGTCGGCGAGGCTCTGTCCCGCGAGGGCCCGCCCGAGCCGCCGGGCCATGGGAGAGCCGGTCCAGCGCTCCGCCCGGCGCCGCGAGATCCAGACGGCGAGACCGAGCACGCCGAGGCCGAAGAGCACGTTGGCCGCCAGGAAGGCGCCGCCGAGCGCCGCATACGCGTCCACCCCGAGGAACCCCTTCAGCGCCACGACGAGCAGAGGGGTCCAGAGGAGGGGCGAGAGAGCGAGCGTCCACTGCGTCGCCCGGATCCTCCGGATGCGCACGCCCTCGATCTGCCGCTGGATCTCCACGATCGGCGCCGCATAGTCCACGCTCCGGATTCCGAAGGCCTCCCGCGCGAGCGCGACGACGGTCCCGATCGCGAACGCGTCGAGGGCCGCCGCGGGGATCCAGAAGCGCGGCTGGCCGATGTGGTCGGCCAGGAAGGATCCGAGCCACACGACCGGCACGAGGTCGAGGACGAGCTCGAGCCAGAGGAGCCGGTCGAGCCGGCGCAGCGACGCCGCGGCCTTCGCCAGGACGGACTGTTCGAGCAGCCGCCGGTTCAGCCGGAGGCTCGCGTCGAGCTTCCGATCCTGCTCCTGCCAGAGCCGCTTGAGTTCGTCGAGTTCCACGGGTCCCTCCTTCGTCAATGCGCCCGGCCGGCCTCGCGGCGCAGCCGCTCGCGGATCCGGCCGAGCTTCGTGCCGACGTTCGATTCCGAGATGCCCAGCACCTCCGCGATGGTGTCGTAGGGGTTTCCGTCGAGGTAGAGCACGACGAGGGCGCGGTCGAGCGCGTCGAGGCCCGCGATCAGGCGGTGGAGCTCCCGCAGCTCGTCCTCTTCCGGCGCGCCTTCGGGCCGGCCCGAGGCCGTCTCGAGGATCGCGTCCTCGGCCGGCACGGTGTGGCGCGTTCGGACCGTCTCCCGGCGGAGAAAGGAGATGGCGACGTTCAGGGCGATGCGGTACATCCAGGTCGAAAACCGGTATCGCTCGTCGTACCGGTCGAAGGACCGCCAGAGCTGGACCGCCATCTCCTGGACGAGATCGCGGCGGTCCTCGGCGTTCCGGCAGTAGGCGCCGGCCACCTTGTAGAGGATCTTGCGGTGCTCGTCGAGCAGAGCGACGAAGCGCTCCTGTCGGCCCGGGGCGGGTGGCGAAGGCATCGGCTCCCTTCCGTCGATCGCGGCGCTCCTCATCCGTGCCACACCCCATGATTCGCGCCGGGGGTCGGGAAATCACACCACCGCCCGGCGGCGAAGGACAGCGGAAAGGGGCCGGCGGCCGCCCGCCGTCTCCCCGGCGGGTGTAAAGCCGCCGAAAAGAAATCGCCCGCCACCGCTTTCCCCTTCGCCCGGGCGGGGGGCGCCGTGATAATTCCGCCCGTGCCGATCCTGCTGCCCGGCCGCACCGCGGACGAAACCGCCGCCGAGGAGACGCCGCTCCAGGGCGCGGCGGGAGTCGCGGTGGACCTCTTCCTCGTCGCGACGCTCGCGGCGCTCGTCGGCGGCGTCGTCGTCCTGGCGCAGCGGTGGAACGCGCCGATCCGGACGGCGACCCCGATCGACCTCGACCCGCGGGCGCTGCCGGGCTACACCCTCCTGTCGCTGTCCCGCGGCTTCGCCGCGTACCTGCTCTCGCTCGTCTTCACGCTCGTGTACGGCACGATCGCCGCCCACTCGAAGCGGGCGGAAAAGGTCATGATCCCCCTGCTCGACATCGGCCAGGGAATCCCCGTACTCGGGTTCCTGCCCGGCCTGGTGCTCGGGATGGTCGCGCTCTTCCCGCACTCGAACGTGGGGCTCGAGCTCGCCTGCGTGCTGATGATCTTCACCGGTCAGGTCTGGAACATGGTGTTCTCCTTCTACGGGTCCCTGCGCTCGGTCCCGGGCGAGCTCAAGGAGGTCGCCCGCATCCACCGCTTCGGCTGGTTCAAGACCTTCCGCACCGTGGAGGTCTCGTCGGCGGCGATCGGCCTCGTCTGGAACTCGATGATGTCGATGGCGGGAGGGTGGTTCTTCCTGACGGTCAACGAGGCCTTCACGCTGGGCAACCGCGACTTCCGGCTCCCCGGCGTCGGGTCCTACATGGCCGTGGCGATCGCGAAGGGGGACGGGCGGGCGATGCTGTGGGCGATCGTCGCGATGTCGGTGATGATCCTCGCGGTCGACCAGCTTCTGTGGAAGCCCCTCGTCGCCTGGTCGGAGCGTTTCCGCCTCGAGGAGCTTTCCTCGGCGGAGAAGCCGAAGTCCTGGGTGCTCGACCTCCTGCGGCGTTCGCCCCTGATGCGCCGGCTGCGGCGCGCGGGCCGCGCGGTCGGGCGGAGCCGGTCCGCCGCGCCGCCGGCCCCCCTTCCGGTCCCGCGCCGCGCCGGGGACGGCCGCGCGAGCGCCGCGCCCCGGAAGGCGCTCCTCGCCGTCCCGGGGGCCGCCGCGGTCGCCGCCGCGGCGTGGGGCTCGTACCGGCTCGTCCACCTCCTCCTCGCCGTGCCGCGCCACGAGTGGCTGACGCTCGCCGCCGCTCTCGGCGCGACGTTTCTCCGCACGGCGGGCGCGCTGGCCGTGGCCACCCTCTGGACCGTGCCGGCCGGGATCCTGATCGGCCGGTCGCCGGCGTGGTCGCGGCGCCTCCAGCCCGTCGTCCAGCTGATCGCTTCGTTTCCCGCGCCGATGATCTTTCCGCTCGTCACCGCGGCGATGCTCGCCCTCCACGTTCCGTTCGCCGTGATCGCCTCGGCGCTCATGCTCCTCGGGGCCCAGTGGTACGTCCTCTTCAACGTCCTCGCGGGCGCGAGCGCGGTCCCCCACGACCTCGAAGAGGCCGCCGAGACGTACCACGTGAACGGCGTCCAGCGCTGGAAGAAGCTCTTCCTGCCCGCCGTGTTCCCGTACCTCGTGACCGGCCTCATCACGGCGGCGGGCGGCGCCTGGAACGCCTCGATCGTGGCCGAGACGCTGGAGTACCGCGGCCGCACCCTCGAGACGTTCGGCCTCGGCTCCACGATCACCCGCGCCACGCAGGCCGCGAACTTCCCCCTGCTCGCCGCCGGCGTGCTGACGATGTCCGCGGCCCTGATCCTCCTGAACCGCGCGGTCTGGCGGCCGCTCTACCGGCTCGCCGAGTCGCGGTACGCTTTGAACCGATGAGCGTGGCGAACGCCCCCTTTCCCGGCGCGGCGCCCGCGATCGCGGAGGCCGTCGCCGTCACCAAGTCGTACCGCGACGACGAGGGCCGCGACCGCGTGGTCCTCAAGGACGTGGATTTCGCGGTCCGCAAGGGCGAGACGGTCGCGATCCTCGGGCCGTCGGGCTGCGGCAAGTCCACCCTGCTGCGCATCCTGATCGGCCTGATCCCTCCGACCTCCGGCGAGGTCCGCGAGCACGGAAAGCCGCTCCTCGGGATCCACCCCGGGGCCGCGGTGGTGTTCCAGAACTTCGCGCTCTACCCGTGGCTGACGGTCGAGCAGAACGTGCGCGTGGGCTTGAACGGCGCGCCGCTCCCGGAAGAGGAGACCGCCTCGCGGGTCGCCCAGGCCATCGACAAGGTCGGCCTGTCGGGCGTCGAGAGGGCGTACCCCAAGGAGCTCTCGGGAGGCATGAAGCAGCGCGTCGGCATCGCCCGCGCGCTCGTCGGAGGGCCGGAGCTGCTCTGCATGGACGAGCCGTTCTCCGCCCTGGACGTGCTGACGGCGGAGCTGCTCCGCGCCGAGGTCTACCGCCTCTGGTCGGACCGCACGAGCAGCCTCTCCTCCATCCTGATCATCACGCACCTGATCGACGAGGCGGTCTACCTGGGCGACCGGATCGTCATCCTCGGCGCTAACCCGGGCACCATCAGGCAGGAGATCGTCAACACGCTGCCCCACCCCCGCGAGTACCGCCACCCCGAGTTCCTCCGCATGGTGGAGCAGATCCACGACATCGTGACGGGGATCCATCTGCCCGAAGAGAAGGCGCCCGCCCCGACGGCGGGAGGCCGGCCGGCGGTCGGCCCGATCCGCCCGATCCCGGAGGCGCGGCCGAGCGAGGTCCTGGGCCTCCTCGAGATCCTGAGCGACCACGCCGGCGAGCAGGACCTCTTCGAGCTCGACGCGATCACCGACTACGACTTCGGCCACACGATCGCGGTCGTCAAGGCCGCCGAGATGCTGGCCTTCGCCGAGACGCCGGGCGACCTCGTGCGCCTGACGGACCTCGGCCGCGAGATGGTGGCCGCGCCGACGTCCGAGAAGAAGCTGCTGTTCCGCAAGCGCCTCCTGACGCTCGGCACGTTCGCGGCGCTCCTGCGCCACATGGCGGTCGACCCCGACTCGTCGCACTCGGGCGAGGAAGTCCGCACGTTCCTCGCCGAGCGCCTCCCGGGCCACTCGGTGCCCGACCTCTTCCGCACGATCGTCAACTGGGGCCGCTACGGCCAGCTCTGGCACTACGACGCGGCGTCCGACGAGCTGACCCTCCACTCGGGGCGGGACGAGGACGACTGACCCGCGGCCGCCCGCCGGCCGCGCCGCGCGAACCCTCTAGACCCAGACGACGCCGACCGTCATCGGCGCGCCGGCCTGCGTCAGCGCGAAGAAGACGGAGGCCTGGTGCGGCGTTCCGCACTCGGCGCAGTCGACGTCGACGATCCCGCCGGCCTCGGTATCGGCGGCGAGGCGCGTCGCGTTGCGGCACTGGCAGTCCGGGCACGTCCAGCTCATTTCCGGCGTCGAGTTCATGTCGGACCTCCAGGCCGCACGAGACCAACCGCGCGCGAGGTCCGGGCGAAGTTGGCGCGCGCGGCGTGTAAAGCCTCGCTGCGCGTGCGGCGCCGCACCGCGTGCAATCCCCGCACCCGACTCCCGCGGAGGTCTCGATGCATCCTTTCGCTGCGACCCCGGGTCGCGGCGGCGGTCAACCCGGCGACCGCGTCCACGCGGGAGCGTTCTCGAAAGAATCTTCGACGTCGACGGCGACACGGTCGAGGTCCTCACGCCCCCCGGAAGCGGACGGCCGGTGGCCGTTCGAGATCGGCACGGGACTGCGCGAGGTGGCGTGGGGCGCCGGGAGCCTCGCGGACACGAAGCCGGGCTCGCGCCAGGACGCAACGATGAGGGGCCCGGGGTCCCCGGGCCCCACCAGAAGACGCCTGCTCGGCTAGTCCGACTCGACCGGGAGCAACCCCGAACCATCCCCCGTCGAGAGGATCTCCCACGTCACGTTGTCCCCGTGCTGCTGCGTGTAGAAGACGCGCCAGCCGCCGCGGAAGGGCCGCGGCGTGCGCGCCCCGAGGATGCCGCCGGTGCCCGGATCGCCGTCCGAGATGTGAATGCCCGTGATCTCGTTGTCCCCCTCGTTCTGGAAGCCGTTGCCGGCCGCCGAGTACGCGGAGTCGAGCGTGGCGGAGGCGTCGCGACCGAGCGCGATCAGGCGCACCGGCTGGTTGTTCGAGTCCGCGTAATCGGCCTGGGTGTCGAAGAGGTAGGCGGAATCGAAAGCGTTGCGCTGGGAATGGAGGCCGTCTCCGGCGTCCTCCACGAAGACGACGTGGGTGCGATCCCAGAACGCGACGTTATCGAGCCCGGTGTGCTCGAGGTTGCCGCGGTAGAAGAGCGTCAGGACCCCGTGGCCGGACGAGGGACCCGCCTGGGAGAGACGGAAGATCGCGCCGAAGCCGCCGTAGGCCTCTCCGGCCTCGGTCAGGCTGTTGGTGTCGCCGGTGGCGTCGAAATAGAACTCGCGAAACCGGCTCCCGGGCCGGAACTGGCCGTTCTCGGGGCGCTTGAACGGGGTCGCCAGCTTCGCCTTGGCGAGGGCGTTGGCGTCGAACGGCTGCGTGCCGTCCACGTCCGTGTCGTGGAGGAGGACCCACGACGTGGCGAACTGCTTGCCGTACGTGTGCAGGTCCTTGACGTCCTGGGACAGGATGTCCGCGTCCGCCTGGCCGGCATGGAACACGATGGGCTGTCCGGGATGGGCGAGAGAAGTGACCTGCAGGGCCTGCAGTTTCCCGCCGGCCGTCAGGTCGCGGGGGTTCTTCGGCAGGAAGCGGAAGACGAAGCTGTTCGGCTGCCGGGCGTGCGTGTTCACGGCGCCCTTCGCGCCCGAAACGTCCTCGAGGATCCAGAGGTTTCCATCGGAGTCGTTCTGGATGCCCTCGTAGCCGGCGCGCCCGAGGACGCCGGAAATATCTTCGACGAGCGGTGGAAAGTCGAGCGTCGCCTGCCAGACGCCGCCGTTGGCGCCGTTCTCAGACGTGAAGAGCAGGCGCTGGGCCCACGGGTCCCACGTCGAACCGTCGATGAGCGGGAGAGGGGCTCCGTTCCGGTCCTGCGAGGCGAAGAGCGTGACGCGGTGGGCGTCGTCGGCGTCGAGATTGACTCTCGTGACGTAGCCGGTGACCCCGGTCTCGTGCCCCTGGAAGAGGAAGCGGTGCCCGTAGTCGTAGTCAGGGTCCGGGCCGGCCTGGCCTTCGAGGACGAGATACGTGTTCTTGTCGGGCTCAGTCTTGGACGCCTCGACGTTGTGCCCCGGGGCCTGGACGTCGCCGGGCGCAGGGACCATCGGCCCGTCGCCGTCGTAGCCGTAGAACCGGACGAGGTCGGTGTCGTTCTCGAGCGGCGTCGAGCCCTGGACGACGGGGCTCTCGGCGAGGCCCTCGAGCAGCGCGTTCGGCGCCGCCTGGCCCGCGACCTTCGGAACCGCGCTCGGCTCGGCCGGCAACGGCTTCTTCTTCGCGGGCGCCGGAGCGGCCGTCAGCGTGACGGCCCCGAGCAGGACCGCGGCCGCGATTCGTGACGCCCTCTTCCCTCCGCCTCTCTTCGCCATGGAAAGACCCCCCCTGTTTTGTCCCCGCTCCATTGCGGAGAGGCGTCACGGTAGTGGCGCGAAGCGGCGCCGTCGTGAAAGCCGCGTAAGGAAACGGGGCGGATCCGGGTTAAGAGCGAGCGGAGAGCCGGTTGCTCAGTTGGCCCGCGCGCGGACCGCGGCCCGGAATGCGCGGCGTCCCTCTTCGTCCGGAATGTTGTCGGCGAGCGCGGCGCCGAGCGCGACCAGGTTCGGGGCCGACTTGGCCGCCTTCTTCACGAGGACGCGCGCGACCGGTCCGATGCGTTTGGCGAGCTCGACCTCGACGAAGTGCAGGTCCTCCTCGCGGAACGTCGGACCCGGAGCGGGCGTGGGCGCGGGCGCCGCCGGGCTGGACGTGAGGGGGCGGGGGGTGGCCGCGGGCGTCGCCGGGGGCGACGCGGGCGTGTGGGACGGCGTGTGCGGCGGCACCCGGCCCGCGTCCGTGCCGATGAACGTCGTGACGCCGCTCAGCGCGGGCCCGGTGGCCGGCCCGAGGCTCTCCCCGATCTGGAGCTTGTAGAGGTCGCGGTCGAGCGCGAGCACGTCCGGGTAGCGGTCCTCGCGCTCCTTGGCCATCATCCTCCGCAGCACGCGGCAGACGTCCTCGGACAGGCCCGGGGCGTAGGTGCGCGGATCGGGCAGCGGCTCGGTCAGGTGCATCGACATGACCAGCGCGCCCGAGGTCCCCTCGTAGGGAGGGTGCCCGGTCACGAGCTGGAAAAACGTCGCGCCGAGCGAGTAGATGTCGGCGCGGGCGTCGATGTCCCGCACCCCGCGGATCTGCTCGGGAGAGATGTACTGCGGCGTGCCGACCGCCTGTCCGGTCTGGGTCAGCCCCTCCTGCTCCCCGATCCGCTTGGCGATCCCGAGGTCCACGAGCTTGAGCTTGTCGCGCCGGGCCGTGAGCATGAGGTTGTCGGGCTTGATGTCGCGGTGCACGATCCCCTCGGCGTGGGCGACCGTCAGCGCGGCGACGGCGTGGCGCATCAGCAGGACGGCATCGCGCTCGTTGAAGCGGGCGTGCTTCAGGAGTGCGCGCAGCGACTGGCCGTCCACGTATTCCATCGCCAGGTAATAGACGCCGTCGACGCACCCGAAGTCGTAGATCTGGACGATGTTGGGGTGGTTGAGGCGCGCGGCCGCTCGGGCCTCCTTGAGGAACCGCTGCACGAAGCCCTCGTCCTTCGAGAACTGCTCCGACAGGGTCTTGAGGGCGACGATGCGCTCGAGGGTCACGTTCTTCGCGCGATAGACCCTTCCCATGCCGCCCGCGCCGAGCTCCTCGAGCACCTCGTAGGCGCCGAATCGCCGGCCGGCCAGACCCTGTTCCGTCACGCTCCCGCGACTCCCGGCACGCGGCCTACTCCTCGTCGAGCATCTTGAGCGCCTTGACGAGGCTGATCCGCATGCGGTTGAAGGACTCCGCGAGCCCGGCGACCTCGTCGCGGCTGCCCAGCCGGACCTCGGGCACGTCGAGGTTGCCGGTCGAGACGTCGTCGGCCATCCGCGAGAGGCGGCGGATCGGCCGGATGATCGTGAACCACAGGAGCGCGTTCAGGAGGACGAGGAGGAAGGCGAAGACGCCGAGCAGCGACGCGAGCATCGCCTGGTGCGCCTGGCGCGCCAGCGCCAGCGGCACCGCCATCGGCACCGACACGATCTGCGCGCCGATGATCTCGTGCAGCTTCCAGCCGTAGCCCCCCGAGATGCCGTACCGCTTGACCACGGAGGCCGGCGTCGATTCGGGCGACGTGTGGCAGGAGAGGCACCCGGCGTCGTTGATCGCGATCGGCCGGGCCAGGTAGAGCGCGCGCCCGAGGGGCGCGTCCCGCTCGCCGATGATCTCCGGCAGCTTCGCATCCGAGCGGAAGGCGTTGACGACGTCCGCCTCCCAGTCGACGGTGCGGTCGCGGGGGTTGGTCGGGTTGAGCGTGGCTTCCTTGTACGTGTACTCGGGGTACGTCTCGCGCAGCGTGTTGAAGATCTCGGTCGCGGAATAGGCCGGCACGGTCTGGGGCAGGAATTCCTCGTCGAGGCGCGCGGCCAGCAGCGGCTTGATCTGCTTGTTGGTGTATCCCCGGGTCGCCAGGGCCGTCTGCATCATCAGGCGGGCGTGCTGGACGACCTGGGTCCGCGCGTTCTTCTGGAGCAGGTCGCGGGTGATCAGGTTCGCCGGCACCAGCGCGATTCCGAAGCAGAGAATCAGGATGAGGTTGAACTTGACCAGGAGTGACATGGATCGCGGCTCCGTTTCGGTGGCAAGAGTCTACCCCGGAGCGCGGCTCCCGGGCGGCGCGGGACTGCCGCTGCCCCGGCCGGCAGCCGCCCGGTTCGCCGGATCCCGACCGCCCCGGCTTATGATCGGCCCCGCATCGGGACCGACAATCGTCCCAGAAAGGCGGATCCATGAAGTCGAAGACGAGCGGACAGAAGCCGTTTCTCACGGACGTCAAGGAGCTGCGCCGGCGGGCGCGCCAGCACATCGAGAAGGGGGCCGTCACCGAGGGATACCGTCCGGACCGCGACACCGTCGTGCGGATCCTGAACGAAGCCCTCGCGACCGAGATCGTCTGCGTGCTGCGTTACCGGCGCCACTACTTCATGGCGTCGGGCATCCATGCCAAGGCGGTCGCCGACGAGTTCCTCCAGCACGCGAACGAGGAGCAGGGACACGCCGACCAGATCGCCCACCGGATCACGCAGCTCGACGGCGAGCCCAACCTGAACCCGGAGGGCCTGCTGACGCGGAGCCACTCCGAGTACGTCGAGGGCGACACGCTCCTGGACATGATCCGCGAGGACCTCGTCGCCGAGCGCATCGCGATCGAGTCCTACACGGAGATGATCCGGTTCCTCGGCACCGACGACCCCACCACGCGCCGCATGCTCGAGGGCATCCTGGCGATGGAGGAGGAGCACGCCGAGGACATGAAGACCATGCTCGAGACGATCGGCAAGGACGAGTCCCGGGAGGACCGCTCCCGCTCGAAGTGACCGCCGCCCGGAGGGCCGCCCGCCCGGGGCCGGGCTAGCCCTCCTTGCGGATCAGCTTCCAGAGCGCCGTCCGATCCGGCGCGAGGAGCTCCTCGATGCGGGCGTGGTTCACGTGGGCCACGATGATCTGGCCGACCTCGGTCTGCACGTCCGAGAAGAGGCCGTGCGACTTCATCTTCGCCGCCTGGTACTGGTTGTCCTCGGTCGGGCTGACGTAGTGCACCGACTCGCTCTTGTAGCGGTGGACCAGCCAGAGGTGGACCAGCGTCATGAGGCGCTTCTTGCGCAGCGACTCCTCGAAGGTGTTCTGGTCGCGCACCGAGAGGATGCTGCGGCCGCGCCGGTCCAGGATGGGCGCGAAGATGACGTTGGCGAACCGGTCGTTGCCGCCGTCCCCGATCCGCAGCTCGAGCAGCTCGGACCCGGCGTGCTGGGGGAGCAGCTTGACCGCCAGCTTGTGCTTGAGCTGGTAGTGCTCGCTCCACATCGCCAGCCACTCCTCGAGCAGCTTCTTGGGCACCTCCGTCTGGATGAGGTGCTGGTGCTGGGTCGAGCCCTTGCCCATCGCCTGCGTGGTCGCGGTCCGCCCCGACGAGGCGAGCAGCGCGGCGTCCACGCGCGGGCCGCCGACCAGCGTCTGCGGCGTCTTGTAGGGAGACTCCACGAGGCGGATCTTGCGCTGCAGGCGGGCGAGCGCGAGCATGCCCTCCTGCTTGAGCGAGGTGGCGAACTCCTCGGCGGCGACGCCGTCGATCTGGTGGCCGCCGTACGTGATGAAGTTGAAGACGAAGCCCATCTTCCCGAGCTCCTCGGGGAACCGCCGCATGTCGTCGTCGCTCATGCCCGTCGAGTCCCAGTTGAAGGAGGGCGACAGGTTGTAGGCCAGCATCTTCTCGGGGAACACGGCGTGGATCGCCTCGGCGAACTCGCGCGCGTCCTTGAGGTCGGCGGTCTTCGTCTCCATCCAGAGCAGGTCGGCGAAGGGCGCCGCGGCCAGCGACTTGGCGATCGCGTACGGAATGCCGCCGCGGATCTGGTAGTAGCCCTCGGGCGTCTTGGCGTGCTCGCAGTCCCAGATGATCTGGATGCCGAGCGACCTCGCCTTCTCCTTGGCCGCCCAGAGGGAGGCGCGCTCCGAGAAGCGGCGCCACTGCGCCACGCTCATCTCGAGGGGCTCGCCCTCGCTCGCCCGGAACTCGAGGACCTCGGCCACCGCCTCCGCGTACGTCTCGAGGCCCGCCTCTTCTTCCCAGGCCTCGAGCAGCCGCGCCGCGACGCCGTCGAAGGCCGCGTCGACCGTGGCGTGCCTGCCCTGCTTCAGCGCCTCGGCGCCCTCGGCGGCCAGGGCGGCCAGCCCCTTGCGCTCGAGCCAGACGTCGGCGGCGCGGTACTCGTCCTCGCAGAGCGCGTAGAGCAGGTGTCCGTTGAGCTCGCCGATCCCGAGGCCGTGGAAGCGCTTCATCAGGGCCAGGTAGGCGGCCTTGTAGGACGGCAGGGTCACGTTCGTGGCGCCCAGGATGAACGCCTGGTCGCGCTCGTCGCCCCGGCCGTCGAGCAGGTTCGCGGCCTCGGCGTCGGTGCGCGCCACGATGAGGCCGGGAACCCGCATGACGTCGAGCTGGAAGCGCGCCGCGTTCAGGCGCTTGATCTGCTCGTCGGAGGGAACGAGGACCTTCCCGCCCTGATGCCCGCACTTCTTGGTGCCCGGCCGCTGGTCCTCGATGTGGTACCCGGGAACCCCGGCCTCGACGAAGCGCCGCACGAGGTTGCGGACGTGCGGGTCGCCGCCGTGGCCCGTGTCGGCGTCGGCGATGATGAACGGGCGATAGTCCACGGCCGGCGTCGCGGCGCGCTGCTTCTCGTTCATGCGCGCGCGCAGGTACTGCTGGTTCCGGTCGGCGGTGAGCAGCGCGCGGACCAGGACGGCGGCCTCGTCGGGGACCTGGCTCAGGGGATAGCTCGCGAGATCCGGGCCCGGATCCTCGGACGTCGAGCCGCGCGCCGAGGTCGCCCAGCCGCCGAGGTAGATCCCCTCGATCCCGAGGCGCTTGATCACCACCGCCTGACCGGGCGAGTACGGGCCGAACGTCGTGATGCTCTTCCTCTCGGCGAAGAGCTGCCGCAGCCGGTCGTGGAACGCGGCCGCGGCCTCGCGCGCCACGGTGTAGTCGTGGGCGATGGTGCCGCGCTGCTCGACGACCTGGCGCGCCGAGTAGAGGCGCGTGATGCCCGCGAACCGCGGGCTCTCGAACCACGTCCGGGTCTCGGCGACGTCCTGCTCGAAGGAACTCATGTCGGCGCTCCTGTTGCTGTCGGGGACACTATGCCGCAAATTCCGGGTTTTCCGTCAGGCGGACGCCGTCCCGGCGGAAGGCGTCCAGAAAGGCCGCGACCCGCCGCTTCGCCGCCGCGAGGTCGTGGTTGTCGAGGTTGAGGTTGAGCAGGTCGATGTACCACGGGGGCTTGCCCGGCTCGTGGATGTACGCCTCGACGATCGCGCGGGCGATCGGCAGCGTCGTCGGCTTCGAGTCGTCGTGGACGTCGCGGTTGGCGGCCGCGAGCAGCTTGGCGTACTCCTCGTCGAGGAGGCGCGCGAAGAGCGCGGCGTCGAACGCGTCCCCGGACCGCACGCCGGTGGCCGGATCGTCCTCCGTGAACCGGGCGCTCTTGTGCAGCCACTCCCAGAGGATGCTCATCCGGATCTCGCCGGTCGCCATGTCCTCCATGAGGTAGAGCACGTCGTCGTTGCCGAAGAAGTCGGCCGGCTTCAGCGCGGCCGCCTGGAAGCCCCGGCCGAACGCATTGCCGTACTGGAGGGCGACGCTCAGGAGATCGCGCGCGCCGCGCACGGTCCGCGGCGCGGGCTCGAGCAGGGTCAGGCCCCCGGCGTCCTCGGGCGCGTGGGTCAGCGGCGGGAAGGCGCGGCCGAGCTGGTTGTCGGCGCCGGCCCGCTCCCACACGGGCCGCAGGAGCGGCACCATCTTCCAGTGCGCGACCCACTTGCCGCTGGCGCCCTCGCGCTGCTCGCGCTCCCCGCCGGCCACGGCGCGCTTCATGCCGGCCGCGACGCCCGCCTCCGAGCCCACGGGGATGTTGGCCTCCATCCCGCCCTGCCAGAGCGCGCAGCGGCCGTTGCGGTCGGGGGTGTTCACCGCGCGGCGCACGCGGTCCTCGTAGCGGCGCATGTACCCGTAGGTCATGCCGATCGCGTCGATGTTGGGGTTGACGAACGCCGCGTCCCACGCGAGGGCGTCGGCGACGCTGTTGATGTAATCCCAGCGGCCGGTGTTGAACCCGACGAAGCGCGCGCCGAGAGCGGCGCGGATCTCCATCAGCTGGAAGCAGGCCTCGATCTGTTCGACGAGCACGTACGTCTTGATCGCGCCCGGCGGCAGGCCGAGGTGCCCCTCGAGGGCCGCGAGCAGGTCGTTCCAGAGGGCCGCCTCCTCAGCGGTCTGGATCTTCGGCAGGTAGAGCACGAGCGAACGCCCCTCCGCCCGGAGGCGCGCGTGGTTGTTCACGACATAGAGCGCGAGGTCGGCGATCGACGCGGAGAACCCGGTGCCATCGGCCTCCCGGACGTGGCGGTCGTCGAGATGGAGCCCCCGGGGCCGGAAGATGCGGGTGGTGAACGCGAGCTGCGCGCGCCAGTCGTCGATCAGGGGCCGGCCCAGGAACCCCCGGGCCCAGGCGTTCATCTCGGCGGCGACTTCCTCGGCGACCCGGAGGAACGCCGGGTCCCCGGCGAACGCGAGCTTCAGGTTGCGCTGGTTGTCGAGCGACATCGCCTCGACCTGGCCCAGGGCGTCCTCGCCGTCGAACATCCAGCCGTCGGCGCCCGAGAGCAGCGCGTACGCGACGTTGCGCAGACCTTCGTCGGTCGTGGCGCGCGGCCGCGTCGCGGGGCCCGTGCCCTGGATCCACTGGCGCCGGAGGTCGGCGGGGATCTCGCTTCCCTCGAAGCGGCCCTCGCGCGCGTCGCGCACGCGCACGTTCGTGCGGGGGATGAGCGCCTCGGGGTCGAGAAAGGCGAGGCGGCGGCCGTGGAGGGCTCGCTCCCGGCGCCGCGCGATGCGCTCGTTCATGATCCGGCGCCGGTCGCGGTTGAGCGGCGCCAGGGCCTCGAGCGCCGAGCGCGCGGCCGGGGTGTAGACGTCGGGATAGGCGTCGAGCAGACCGTGCCGGAACTCGAGGGGTGCTGGCATCGAGGACCTCCCGTTGTCGGCGCAACTCTACCGGCTTTGCCCTCCGGCGGGAGGCCTCCCGGGACGAAGTTCCCTCCGGCTGCAGGCGCCCTTCAGCCCCGCTTCAACGGCCGGGCGTACAACGGATTCGACACGGATGCGCGGCGCCGAACTGCGGCCATGGCTCTTCCTCGGGGGTTCGGCCCTCTTCGAGGTGGTCTGGATCGTCAGCCTGAAGCTGACCGACGGTTTTGCGCGGCTGATTCCCCTGCTCGTCTACGCCGCCTCGGGCCTCGGCGCCGCGGTCCTCCTCTCGATGGCCATGAGGGTCATCCCCATGGGAACGGCCTACGCGGTGTGGATGGGCATCTCGGTGGTGGGCGCGCTGGCGGTCGACGTCGCCCTCTTCCAGGAGCCGTGGGACGCGTTTCGCGTGGGATGCGCCCTCCTCATCCTCGCGGGCACCTGCGGGTTGCGGCTGGCGGCGGCTCGCTGACGGCCATCGCGCCGGGGCCGGCGAGCGCGTCCGACGACCGCCTGGAGTAGTCTCCCGAGTCAGGGAGGAGCGCGTCCGCCGCATGCGACCGAGAGAGCAGGAGTGACCGTCCCGGCGCGCGACGCGTGGCCGGCTCTGCCCCTGGAGCCGTGGCAGGACACGTACGCCACGCTCCACATGTGGACCCAGGTCGTGGGGAAGGTCTGCCTGGCGCTGTCTCCCCTCTCCAACCACTTCTGGAACGTCGCGTTCCAGGTGACGCCGCGGGGCCTCGCGACCCCCTCGCTGACCTTCGGCGGCCGCGCCCTGGCGATCACGTTCGACTTCATCGCCCACGAGCTCGTCCTGCAGTGCTCGGATGGCGCCATGGAGCGGCTCCCTCTCGAGCCGCGGACGGTCGCCGACTTCCACCGCGCGGTGATGGCGTCGCTGCGCCGGCTCGGAATCGACGTCCGCATCTGGACGATGCCGGTCGAGGTGCCGGATCCCGTCCGCTTCGAGTCGGACACGGTCCACCGCTCGTACGATCCGGCTGCGGCGAACGCCTTCTGGCGCGCGCTCGTCGCCATGAAGCCCGTGCTCGAGCGGTTCCGGTGCGGCTTCGTCGGGAAGTGCAGCCCCGTCCATTTCTTCTGGGGAAGCTTCGACCTCGCCGTGACGCGCTTCTCGGGCCGGTGCGCGCCCGAGCGGCCCGGCGCCGACGCGATCACGCGCGAGGCCTATTCGCACGAGGTCATCAGCCACGGGTTCTGGCCCGGCAGCGTCGGGGGACCCGTGCGCGAGCCCGCGTTCTACGCGTACGCGGCGCCCGAGCCCCCGGGGCTCAAGACCGCCGCCGTTCGGCCGTCCTCCGCGTTCTACGGCAAGGAGCTCGGCGAGTTCCTCCTTCCCTACGAGCGCGTCCGGACGGCCGCGGCCCCGGAAGAGGAGCTGACGGCCTTCCTCGAGAGCACCTACGGCGCCGCGGCCGACCTCGCGGGCTGGCCGCGCGCCGATCTCGAGCGCTGAGCCGCGGGCGGCGCCAGGAAGGCCGGAGCGCGGAAGGAAGCGGGAGCCGCGGCGACCTCACGCGCGCGGATCGTCACTTCCAATCCTCCCCGAGGAAGGCGAAGAGCTCCGCGTAGACGACGATTCCGTCCCAGAGGTTCCGGAGCCGGAGGTTCTCGTCGGCGGCGTGCTGGTTGTCGTCGTGGTTGGCGATCGGGACCCCGATCACGGGAACCCGGAGGACCTCGCCGAAGACGTACATCGGCAGGCTGGCCCCGAGACTCGGCGGACGGACGACGGGACCGCCCGAGGCCTGCTCCACGATCTTCACGACCGCCCGGGAAAACGGCGCGTCCATGGGCGTGCGCAGGGCCGGATACCCGGTCCCCCAGCTCATCCGGACCAGTTTCGCGTGGGCGAGCCGGCTCGCGAGGTCGGGCTCGTCGCGCACGATCGTGAAGCCCTTCTTCGCGACGAAGTCCTCGACCCGCCGGCGGACGCCTTCCGGCGTCTGGTCGGGGACGAGGCGAAAATCGATCGACGCGCGGGCCCGCGTCGGGATCGCGTTGGCGGCCTTGTCGCCGACCTGGCCTCCCTCGATGCCGCGCAGGTTGAGGGCGGGCGCGAGGATCGCTTCCGCCAGCGGCGCGGACGTCTCCGCCCGTCCGAGACCGAGCTCGCGCTTGAGCTCGCTCTCGACTTCGGGCATTTCGGCGACCGCGCGCCGCTCCGCGGCGCTCAGGGGCCGGACGTCGTCCGAAAAGCCCGGGATCGTGATGCGGCCTTCGGGATCGCGCAGGGAGGCGAGCAGGTCCGCCAGCAGGGCGATCGGGTTCGGCGCCCAGTTGCCGTAGTGCCCCGAGTGGAGGGACTTCGTGGGCCCGTAGACGGTCATCTCGAGGTCGAGGATCCCGCGCGCCCCGAAGAACACCATCATGCGCCGGCTCTGGTGCACGGGGCCGTCGCAGAAGATCCACGCGTCGGCCGCGAGCGCCGGCGCGTTCTCGCGCAGGACCTCGGCCAGATGCGGCGATCCGGCCTCCTCCTCGCCCTCGAGAAAGAACTTCAGGTTGACGGACGGGCGCCGGCCGATCGCCTTCAGGGCGTCGAGGGCCGCCACGAACCCGATGATCGCCGCCTTGTCGTCTCCCGCCGAGCGCCCGTAGAGGCGCGCTTCGGGCGGAAGGGGCGCGGGCAGCGGGTTCCACGGGATGTCGCGCCCGGCCCCTTCGACGGGCCCGTCGCGAAGAACGGGATCCCACGGCGCGCTCTTCCAGGCGGCGGCGTCCACGGGCTGGCCGTCGTAGTGCGCATAGAAGACGACCGTCCTCGCCGCTCCGGGCGACGGCAGCTCGCCCAGCACGACCGGCGGCGCGCCCGGATGCTCGAGGAGCCTCGTGCGCACGCCCCGGCGTTCCAGCAGCTTCGCGACCGCCTCGGCGTTGCGCCCGATGTTCGGTCCATCCGAGGCGACGTTCGGCATCGCGAGCAGCTCGCGGAACTCGGCCAGAATCGCCGACTCGCGGCTCGCGACCTGCCCTCGGAGGGCCGCGCGCATCGGGTCGGGCGACGCCGGCAGTGCTCCGGCGAGAATCGGGAGGAGGGCCAGCAGCGCGAGCGGGCTCACGACCGCGGAGAATACCGCGGCCCCCTCCGTCGGGAGCGCGCGGAGCTGGCCCGATTCTCGCAGTGGGTCTTCTCCATGCTCGGAAACCTCGAGAAACAGTGGAGCGACTTCAAGAACGCGGCCCCCGGGCGGCGTTTCGAGAAGCAGCACGCGTCGCACCGCGGCTCGTCGCAAACGGTCCTCTTCACGGGCCTGGGCGTCCTTCTGCTCGCGGGCGGAATCGTCCTTCTCTTCATTCCCGGGCCCGGCCTGCTCCTCATCGCATTCGGAGCGGGGTTGATCGCCCGGCAGTCGCTGTGGCTCGCGAAGGCCCTCGACCGCCTCGAGCTCTCGGCACGCCGCCTCGCGCGGAAAGCGATGTCCTGGTGGCGGCGGGCCTCGGGCGCCGCCCGCTTCGCGGCTGCCGCCGCCCTCGGCCTCGGGGTCCTGGGCGCCGCCTGCCTCGGCTGGGTCCTGATCGTCCGGCCCTGAGACGGCCTGCAGAGGCGGCGGTCGGCGTCCCGGTCCGCCCCGTCCTCAGCCCAGCACGACCTCGATCCGGTGCTCCCGCCCGTCGTCGGTGAGCGGGATCTCGCGGCCCGCGACGGGCCCGCCGTCGAGCGAGATGCTCGTCACGCCGCGCATCGCCCCGCGGGGATTCTCGACGGAGAGCCGGTAGCGCGAGGAGTGGTAGCGAAAGTCGATCTCGTACCGCGGCCACGCGCGCGGGATGCACGGGTCCACGTGCAGGACGGTCCCGCGCAGCCGGAAGCCCAGGATCCACTCGACACCCGCGCGGTACATCCAGCCGGCGGCGCCGGTGTACCAGGTCCAGCCGCCGCGCCCCGCGTGCGGAGGCTGCGAGTAGACGTCGCCCGCCATCACGTACGGCTCGACCTTGTAGCGGTAGAGGCCGGAGCGCGTGCTGGCGTGGTTGATGGGGTTCAGGATCGCGAAGAGCTCGCCGGCCTTGTCGCCGTCCCCGAGCGCCGCGAAAGCGATCATCGCCCACACCGCGGCGTGGGTGTACTGTCCCCCGTTCTCGCGCACGCCGGGGACGTACCCCTTGATGTAGCCGGGCTCGAGGGCCGTGCGGTCGAAGGGGGGCGTGAAGAGCAGGACGAGCCCGTCTCCCCGGCGGATCAGGTGCTCGTCGACCGCCGCCATGGCCCGCCGGCCTCGATCCGGATCGGCGGCGCCGGAGATCACCCCCCAGGACTGCGCGATCGAGTCGATCCGGCACTCGTCGTTCGTCGCGGACCCGAGCGGCGTGCCGTCGTCGAAGTACGCGCGCCGGTACCAGTCGCCGTCCCAGCCGTCGCGCTCGAGGGCGAATTTCAGGGCGTCCGCGCCCGCGCGCCACGCGGCCGCGCGCCGGTCCTCCCCGCGCCGCTCGGCGAAGCCGGCGAACTGGTACAGGTTCGTCTGGAGGAACCAGCCGAGCCAGACGCTCTCGCCCTGGCCCCCGGCTCCCACCCGGTTCATCCCGTCGTTCCAGTCCCCGGTTCCCATGAGCGGCAGCCCGTGGCGCCCGACCGCGAGGCTCCGGTCGAGGGCCCGGGCGCAGTGCTCGAAGAGCGAGGCCGACTCGGACGAGACGGCGGGCTCGAAATAGCGATCGGTCTCCCCCGGCGCGAGGGGCGCGGCGGTCAGGAACGAAACCCGCTCGTCGAGGACGCCGCGGTCGCCGGTGACCTCGATGTAGTGGTGCGCGGCGTACGGCAGCCAGAGCAGGTCGTCGGAGATCCGGGTGCGCACCCCCTTGCCGCTCGGATCGTGCCACCAGTGCTGGACGTCGCCCTCCTCGAACTGCCGGGAAGCCGCCCGCAGCAGCTGGCCCCGCGCGAGCTCCCGCCGCGCGACCGCCAGGGACATCACGTCCTGCAGCTGGTCGCGGAAGCCCCAGGCGCCGCCGGCCTGGTAGAAAGCCGAGCGAGCGCGCACGCGGCAGGCGAGCGTCTGGTAGAGCAGCCACCGGTTGAGCAGCAGGTCCATCGAGCGGTCGGGCGTGCGCACCTGGAGCGCGGTCAGCGTGTCCTCCCACTCGCGCCGGACCTCGGAGAGCGCGGACCCCAGGTTCGCCGAGCGGTGCCGCGCGACGAGCCGGCGGGCCTCGTCCGCGTCCCGGCCCTGGCCGAGCAGGAAGTCGACCTGCGTTCGCTGTCCCGGGGCGAGGCGGACGCGCGCCTGCAGGACGGCGCACGGGTCGAGGCCGGCGCCGGCGCGCTGCGCGAGCGTCGCGCCGCGCGCAAGGCCCGCGGGCGCGTCGAGGCCGCCGTTGCGGCCCAGGAACTCCGTCCGGTCGGCTGTCCACGCGGTCTGGGCGCCGCCGAGGTCGGCGAACGCGACGCGGCCGGCGTACTCCTCGTTCCAGGCGTTGCGCGCGAAGAGCGCGCCCGTCTCGGCGTCCCGCTCGGTGACGACGAACGGGGCGGCGGAAGCCCGCTGCGGTCCGAGCACCCACTCCACGTAGGCCGTGACGGTGAGGGTGCGCGCGGACGCGGACCGGTTCTCGATCGAGAGGCGCGAGATGCGGACCGGGTCCTCGCGCGGAACGAACACGGTGAGGTCCGTCGCGATCCCCCGGTGCTCGTGCTCGAAGCGGCTGTATCCCTGGCCGTGCCGCGCGACGTACGACCCGTCGCCGCGGATCGGCAGCGCGGTCGGCCCCCAGATCTCTCCCGTCTCCTCGTCGCGCAGGTACAGGGCCTCCCCCGGCGGGTCGCTCACGGCGTCGTTCGACCAGGGCGTCAGCTGGTTCTCGCGGCTGTTGGCCGCCCACGTGTAGCCGGCCCCCGACTCCGAGATGAGGCTGCCGAACGACGCGTTGGCGAGCACGTTGATCCAGGGCGCCGGCGTGGACTGCCGCTCGCCGAGGAGCGTGACGTACTCCCCCTGCTCCTCCGAGAAGCCCCCCATGCCGTTGAAGAACTCGAGCGGCATCGCGGGCGGCGCCAGGTCGGCCGCCGGCGCCCGCGCCGCGACCGGCTGCGCGGCCCTCGGGGCGGGAGCCCGGCGCAGGAGCCGGATCACCTGCTGCGCCAGGGTGCCGTGCCGCGACAGCAGCACGACGCGGGCCGCCGCCGCGAGCGCGTCGCGCTCCTCGGCCGACAGCGATTCCCCGCGCAGCACGAAGACGCGCCCGGCCGGACCGTCGGATTCGATTCCCGGCGCGCGGGCCGCCGCGCGGACGAGGGACTCGAGCGCCGCGCCGAGCTCCGGAGAATACGAGGTGGGCTCCTCGTTCACGATGACGAGATCGACCGCGAGGCCCTTCATCCGCCAGTACTCGTGGGCGCGCAGCAGCTGGCGCACGATCCCCTGGTCCTCGACCTGGTCGATCCGCACGAGCACGATCGGAAGGTCTCCGGAGATGCCGCGGCCCCAGAAGGCCGAGGCCCCGCGCCGGTTGCGCAGGAGCGTCTCGACCGGGGCCCTCAGGGTCGGATCGGAATACAGGATGCGCGTCGCGAGGCGCTGGAAGAGGTGGGCCTCGTCGGTGGTGATCCCGAGGTGGCGCAGCTGGACCTGCGCCTGCGTCCACGCCAGGTTCGACACGCGGTCGAAGGTGACGGCGTCCCGGTACTTGGCGGCGAGCGCGAGGACGCCTTCGCGCGATTCGGCCACGACGGTCGAGAGGTGAACCCGGGCCGTTTCGCCGGGCGCCAGCCGCAGACGGCGGCGCAGGCTGAAGACCGGGTCGAGCACCGTCCCGACCGTGTTCGAGAGAGGCCGGCGCTCGGCGATCGAAATCGGGTCGCGGATGGTCCGCGCCCGCCCGAGAAAGCGCGCCCGGTCCGTCTCGTACTGCAGCGTGCCGACCTCGTCGCCCTGAACCGTCATCACCTGCGCGGAGAAGATCGGCGCCTCGCGCTCCCGCGGCCTCCGGGAGGCCACCAGCGCCTCGACCCCGGGGACGAACTCGGTCTGGACGAAGAGGTTCGAGAAGGCGGGGTGCGCGGCGTCGGCGGCCGCGGGCGCGAGGACGACTTCGGCGTAGGACGTCAGCTCGATCTCCCGCGGACGCGGCCCGCGGTTCGTCAGCGAGATCTGGCGCATCTCGGCGTCGTCCTCGGTGGACACGGCGATCCGCAGGCTCGTCGCGACGAGGTCGTCGCTGCGGTGGATCTCGACGCGGTCCTCCGAGTAGACCGCCTCGTACGCATCGGGCTCGGCGCCGGCCGGCTGGTATCCGGCCGACCACACCTTCCCCGACAGGCCGTCCGCGAGGAAGACGTAGGTGCCCCAGCGGTCGAGCGTCGTGTCTTCGCGCCACCGCGTCACGTCGAGGCCCCGCCACCGGCTGTAGCCCGATCCCGCGGCGGTCATCATCACCGAGTAGCGGCCGTTGGAGAGCAGGTGCGTGCGCGGCGTCGGGTCGTGCGGCGACCGGAAGCGCCGCAGGACGGGCGGGACCTCGTCGAGCACGTGGAGGTCGGTCCGCGTGTCCTCGGCGCCGGGTCGGGCCACCGTCACGTTGCGCGGCGTCCGCTCCTGCAGCAGAAGCTCGGTCGCCTGCACGGCGGGCTCCGCGCCGAAGCGGCGGCGCATCGTTCCCTCGAGCAGCACGTTCGCGAGGGAGACGATCGTCATCCCCTGGTGGTGCGCCATGTAGGCCTTCACGACCTCGGATTTCTCCCCCTCGGGCAGCCGCGACGCGGTGTAGTCGATCGACTCGTAGAAGCCGTACCGCCCCAGGGCGCCGGCGGCCGCGAGCCGCTGGAAGTTCAGGCTGGCGGCGGCCGGTTCCACCATCGCGGCCAGGGCCGTCGCGTACGGGGCGACGACGAGGTCCTCCGAGAGCCCCCGCTTCAAGCCCAGCCCCGCGACTCCGAAGTTCGAGTACTGGTAGGTGAAGTGGACGTCCCGCGCGTTGTAGGCGGCTTCGGAAATCCCCCACGGGACGCCGCGTTCGTGCCCGTACTCGATCTGGCGCCTCACGGCGAGGCGGTCGGACTGCTCGAGCAGGCTGCCGGAGGGCGCGTCGAGAACCAGGTCCGGCATCAGGTACTCGAACATGGACCCGGACCACGACAGGAGCGCGGATCCCCGCCCGACCGGGGTCAGGGGGCGGCCGAGGTGAAACCAGTGCTCGACCGGGGCGTCGCCCCGCGCGATCGCGACGAAGCTCGCCAGGCGCGCCTCCGAGGCGAGCAGGTCGTAGTGGCCCGTATCGAGGGTTCCTTCCTGCGGCCGGTACCCGATCGCGAAGAGGTCGCGCGGGCGGTCGTAGAGGAAGGTGAAGTCCATGGCCGCGGAGAGCCCGGCGGCCCCGCGCGCGATCGCCTCGAGGCGGGCCGCGAGCGCCTCCCCGGGATCGAGCGATTCCACGGCCGCGCGGCAGTCGCGCGCGTGGCTCCCGATGCTCGCCCGCAGCGCCAGGGCCCACTCGAGCGCCGGGCCGGACCCCGACGGGTCTCCCTCGTGGCCGAGCGCGCGCACGATGTCGAGCAGGGTCTCGGCCCTGTCGGCCAGGGCCGCCAGCCGGGCCGTCCACTCGGAGAGGGTCCGCGGCGCGGGCTCGAGCAGCGCTCCCGCCGCGCGCAGCGCCTCGTCGAGCTGCCGGGACGTCACGACCCGGCCGTGCCCGGCTCCGGCCAGAGCGGTCGCGGCGCCGCGCAGGAGCTCGAGGGTGTCGGCGAGCCCCTCGAGAACGCGCGGGCCGAGCACGGATTCGTCCAGGCGCTGCAGGCAGGCCTGCTTGAGCGTGATCAGGTGGGCCGCGAGGTTGCCGCTGTCCACCGTGGACACGTATCGGGGTTCCAGCGCCGAGAGGCCGTTGGTGTCGTACCAGTTGTAGAGGTGCCCGCGGTAGAGCTCGAGCCGCGCCATCGCGGCGAGGGCCGCCTCGAGGCGCTCCGCCATCTCGACGGTCCCGATCCAGCCGAAGTCGTTCGCCGCGACCGTGGCGAGCAGGCCGAGGCCGATGTTCGTCGGGGAAGTCCTCCGGGCCGAAACCGGCTGCGGGACCTCCTGGAAGTTGTCGGCGGGCAGGTTCTGGAACTCCGGGCCGGCGAAGCGCTCGAAGTAGCGCCACGTCCGCCGCGCGATGCCGCGCAGCTGCCTGGCCTGCCCGGCCGAAAGGCGCGCCGACGCGTCCTCGCCCGGCGGCAGGCTCACCCACCGCGCCGCCAGCGGCGACAGGAACCAGGCGGCGAGGAAGCCGGCGGCCCAGGGCCACGCGCCCGAGCCCGAGGCGGCGACGAGCACCCCCGCGGCGGCCGCGAGCAGGGGCGCGCCGCTCATCCGCCGGTAGAACCCGCCGACCTCCAGGTCGAGCGCGCGGTGCGCCTGCGCGGCCGGCACCCACTCGAGCAGGTGGCGCCGCGTGATCGCGAGCCGCCACAGCGTGACGGCGATCGCGTGCGCCCGCAGCCACGCGGCGTGCGCCAGGAAGACGACGCGCAGGGCGGTCTCCGAAAGGCCGATCGCGAAGTCCGAGGCCAGGCCGCGGAAGAAGCTCCGCTTCGCGATCCCCCGCCGTTTCGGCAGCAGGCCCGACACGAAGGAGAGGAGCGCCGGGAGAAAGAGCACGCCGAGGACGAAGCCCGTCCACACCCCGGCGGCGCGCCCCGGCGCGCACCACGAAGCGACGAGCGTCGAGAGCATCGCCGGCGCCGAGAGGCTGCGGCGGAGATTGTCGATCATCTTCCAGCGCCCGATGGCGGGGATCGCGACCGCGCCGCGAGTGCCTGCCGGGGTCGGGCCCCGCCCGAGGATCCAGGGCAGGAGCTGCCAGTCGCCGCGGACCCAGCGCTCCTGCCGGGACGCCGCGACGCCGTAGTGGCCCGGGAATCCCTCGAAGAGCTCGATGTCCGAGGCGAACCCGGCCCGGGCGAAGAGCCCCTCGAACAGGTCGTGCGAGAGCTGCGTGTTCTCCGGCACCCGGTCGTCGAGGGCGCGCTCGAAGGCGTCCACGTCGTAGATGCCCTTGCCGGTGTAGATGCCCTCTCCGAAGAGGTCCTGGTAGACGTCCGACACCGCGAACGCATACGGGTCGATGCCGCGGGGCCCGGAAAAGACGAGCTGGAAGAGGGTCCCCCACCCGACCTCGGGCAGCGTGGGCGTCACGCGGGGCTGCAGGATGGCGTGCCCCTCCACGACCCGCGCCGCGGCGTCGTCGAACGCGGGCAGGTTGAGCGGGTGGGCGATCGCGCCGACGAGGCGCCGCGCCGCCTCGCGCGGCAGTCGGGAGTCGGCGTCGAGCGTGATCACGTAGCGCACCCCGTCGGGGGCCCGGGCGGCGCCCGGCTCCGGGGGCAGGAACGACGTGTCGGTCGCCCCGCGCAGGAGGCGGTTGAGCTCGCGCAGCTTGCCGCGCTTTCGCTCCCACCCCATCCAGGTCCGCTCCCGCTCGTTCCAGCGCCGCTGCCGGTGGAGGAGCCAGAAGCGCTCTCCGCCGCCGGCCGCGGGCCCGTGCCTCTCGTTGAGCCGCCGGATGGCCGCGCGCGCGGCCTCGAGGAGAGGCCCGTCCTCTTCGAGACGCTCGGCGTCCGCGTCCGGCCAGTCCGACACGAGCGCGAACCGGAGCTCCGGATCGGGGTTGGCGAGGAAATGCACCTCCAGCCTCTGGACGACCTCGTCGATCTCCGCCTCGTCGGTCAGGAGAACCGGGATCGCCACCAGCGTGCGCAGCGCGGCGGGCACGCCGCCCGTCAGCTCGAGCTTCGGCAGCCGCCGCGGGCCGATGGCGCGCGCGACGAACCGGTTGAGGAGGGCCACGGCGAGATCCGAGGCGGGCACGAGGCCGAGGAGCGCCAGGGCGGCGATCCATGGCGGACGAACCCCGGCGCGCGCGCTCAGGAAGACCGGCGCGGCGAGGATCGCGAGCGTCGCCAGAGCGATCGCGGCCAGGTATAGCGGCGTGGCCGCCCGGACCCAGGCCCGGCGCAGCCACTGCCGGCCGGGAACGCGGAAGCCGAGCTCGTCCTCGAGCCGCGCGCGGCCCTTCGCGATGAGGTAGTAGCCGGGGTCGCGGTAACGGGGGTCCCCGTCGGACGGGGCGCCCGCCGCCAGGCGCACGGCGCGGCGCGCCACCTCGAGCTCGTCGTGCGGGCTTCTCTTCGAGAGCTCCTCGACCGCGTGGCGGTAGCGGTCGCGGGTGGCGAAGTCCATCTCCGCCACGCGCGTCCCGTCGCACAGCGCCTCGTGGACCAGGCTCACGCCCTCGAAGAAGTCGGCCCAGTCGGCCGACGAGAGCAGACGCATGCTCGTGATGACGTTGCGCACCGTCGCGTGGTTGGCGACCTGCTCCAGGTGCTCGACCCGCACGATCTCCTCCGCGGAGGTTCCCTCGAGCGCGAACCGGCGGTCGAGCCATTCGAGCGCGGGCGTCACCGCCGGGTCCTGCTCGCGCAGCCTCTGGACGAGCTCGACCGCGAACGCCTGGGAGAACCGGGCCTGCTCGAGCATCGGGATCACCGCGTCCGGCGCCGGCCGCGCCACGCCGCGGGCCCCGAGCAGCGCGTCGGCGATCGCGTCGGCTTCCTCCCGGGCGACGCCCCGGGCGGCGACGCGCTCGGAGAGCCGGCGCAGGTTCTCCACGAGGATCACCCGCAGCGAGATCGCCAGCGCCCAGAGCTCTCCGATCGTCAGGGGCTGCACCCGCTGGTAGGCGCGGACGAACCCGCGAAAGGCGTCCATCTCGATCCGGCTGTCGGTGTGCGCGACGAACCACCACGCCAGGCCGTACACGCGGGGAAAGCCCTCGAGGGGCCCCGACGCGAGCTTGGGCAGCTCCCGGTAGTACCCGGCCGGGAGGTCCTCCTGGATCTCGCGCACCTGCTCTTCGACGATGTGGAAGTTGTTCAGGAGCCATTCGGCGGCTGGGGACACCGTCCGCGTCTGCCGGCTCGCCTCGGCCAGCTCCCGGTGCGAACGCTGGAGGACCTTCGCGTTCTCGCGCAGGCGCGGCAGCAGCCGCCGTCCGCGGCGCTTGCCGGGATGGACGCTCTGCTCGGCCGCGAGCTCTCCGGCGAACTGCTCGAGGCGCTCCGCCGAAAAGAACTCGGCCCGGATGGGGCCGGGGGGGGTCATGTCGTACCTCTTACCATGCCGGACGAACGCCGAGCCGCATGACGGGCCGGGAGTGCAAGAACGACGCCCGGAAGGTCAGATGCGCACGCGAGGCGGCCGCGCGCGGCTCGAAGGCCGGACGTCGGAACGACGGGGCTCTCAGCGCGTCGGCGGGCCGCTTCCCAGCTCCCGCTCCCAGAAACCCGCGCGCTGGAGCTCGCTGACGTCCGTCTCCGACAAACCCAGCTCGAAGACGTCGGCCGACCGGACGTACTTCCAGGATTCCGCGCGCGGGAGAAGGGAGACCGGCGTGTTCGGAGCGAGCAGGCCGAGACGGCGCGAGCCCCGAAAGCCGGACGAGACGTAGACGTTGACGGTCACGGCGCTTCCTCCTGCCTCACGCCGTTCTTCCCGTTGCACGATGTTTGCCAGCATCTCCGAGGGAGGGCGGCACCGTCCAATCGTTGGTTACGATCGATTCGACGCGACGAGACGATCGAACGCCGCGGCTTCCGTGCGGAGCCGGCGCTCCAGATCCGGAACCTCTAAGTCGAGCGAAAGCAACGATTAGCCGTGCTCCCGCACCCTCCGGCGCAAAACGAAACACGGCGCTCTCGAACGAACTTCACGGCGACGCCCTCACATTGAACAGTTTGGATCTGGCGCCCGGCCGGCCCCGGGAGAAGAGTCAGTGATGGAGATAGCAAGGAGGACGTCATGCTCTTCGAAGGCAACATCACCAAAGCGGCGAAAACGAACACGGATTTCCGGCGCGTCATGGCGACGGCTCCCCACAGCCAGCTCGTCACCATGAGCATCAAGCCGAAGGACGACATCGGATCCGAGGTGCATCCGGATACGGACCAGATGCTCTTCATCGTCGCGGGCACGGGCAAGGCGGTCGTCAACAGCGACACGGTCGAGGTGAAGGAAAACGACGTCGTCGTCGTTCCCGCGGGCGCACGTCACAACCTCATCAACACCGGAACCACGGATTTGAGGCTGTTCACCGTCTACGCTCCGCCGAACCACAAGGACGGCACGGTCCACCACCTGAAAGCGGACGCGCTCGCCGACGAGCACGACCACGTCGCGCATTAGTGAGAACGGGCCGACCAAATCGGTCGGCCTGATCTCGAGGAGGAATCATGCTCTGGACGATCTTCCTCATTCTCCTGGTGCTCTGGGCGCTGGGTCTGGTCACGGGCTACACGATGTCGGGCTTCGTCCACGTTCTTCTCGTGATCGCGGTCGTCGTCCTGATCATCCAGCTCGTTCAGGGCCGCCGCGTCGGCTGAGCCAGGCTTCGCTCCGCCTTCCGCCGGTGCGGCGGTTCGCCGCCGCCCGGCACCGCGGCGGCTCAGGCCGTGGTTCCGAAGAGCGCGCCGACGCCCGCTGTGATCGCCATCGCGAGCGCCCCCCAGAACGTGACGCGGAGCGCGCCCTTCCAGACGCCGGCGCCGCCCACGCGCGCCGCCACGCCCCCGAGGGCCGCGAGGAACACGAGCGACGTCGCCGACACGAGCGGGATCAGCCCGGCCTCCGGCGACAGCACGGCGACCACGAGGGGCATGGCCGCTCCGACGGCGAAACTGGCCGCCGAGGCCAGCGCCGCCTGGATCGGGCGCGCGCGGAACGTCTCGGAGATGCCGAGCTCGTCGCGCGCGTGCGCGCCGAGCGCGTCGTGGGCCATGAGCTGGTCGGTCACCTGTTTCGCGAGCGCCGGATCGAGCCCGCGGCCGACGTAGATCGCCGTCAGCTCGTTGCGCTCCCCCTGGTCGTCCGCCGCGAGCTCCGCGCGCTCGAGGTCGAGCGCGGCCTTCTCGCTGTCGGCCTGCGAGTGCACCGACACGTATTCGCCCGCCGCCATGGACATCGCCCCGGCCACGAGGCCGGCGACGCCCGCGACCAGGATGTTGCCGTGGGAGGCGTGGGCGGCGGCGACGCCGAGCACCAGGCTGGCCGTGGACACGATGCCGTCGTTGGCGCCGAGCACCGCGGCCCGCAGCCAGCCGATGCGGCCGGTGCGGTGCCTCTCCTCGTGGCCGGCGGGCCGGCGGATCGCGCGCATCGTCGGTTGCGCCCCTACTCGCGGAACCGCCGCCGGGCCGCCGCGGCGACCTGGGGGTCGGTCATCTTGTCGGCGGCTTCGACGCCCGCAATGGCCCCTCCGAGCCCCGCATCGCGGAGCCGCTTTTCCAGCTCGTGCTTCGCCTCGCCGGGGCCGAGGATCAGGATGGACCGCGCCTCGCGCACCGCCGCGACGACCTTGTCGTAGTACTGGTGGAGGTGCCCTTCGAACCGCTTGTCCCGGGAATCCTCCGCCCCGCCCTCGCCCGCGGAGAACCGGACGTGCTTCTCGAGCCCGGATTCGAGGCGCGTCAGGCTTTCCGTGTCCTTCGTGACGGCGGCCATGACGGCCTGCCGGTGATCGATCCACAGGGCAACGTCGTGCGGCATGGGAGTTGCTCCTCGTCGGTGCGGGCGAACCCGAACGCGCATCATATCCGCCCGTCGGCTCTCGCCGGCCCGAATCCGTTCACCTTCGGTTCACGAAGGTCCGCGTAGTCTCCTTCCCGTCGACGCGCTGCATGAGGCATGCGCGGCGCAAAGGAGATCGACATGAAAAAGTCCCTGATCAGCGCGTTGGCCCTGGCCCTTCCCCTGGCGGCGTTCGCCCAGCAGTCCGCGGCTCCGGCCCCGAAGCCCACCACGGCTCCGACGATGGAGACCAAGAAGACGGAGTCGACCGAGACCAAGAGCGAGACGTCCTCGACCAAGGCGGGCACGAAGAAGTCCACCAAGAAGCACACGAAGAGCACCAAGACCACGACCGAGAAGGCCCCGGCGCCGAAGCCGACCCCCAAGTCGTAGTCCGAACCCCCCGGATCGGTTTCACGCGCGGCGCGCCGGATCCCCGGTGCGCCGCTTTCTTTTTCCGGGGATCGGCGAATCGTCCGCCGCCCCGGTCACGCCCCCGGACGCGGCGGACGGCCTTCGCGCGCCCCCGCCAGCAGGACCCCCACCCAGGCGAGCCACGCCGACTGCGCGAACGTCACGAGGCCGAATCCGTGCACGTCCAGGCGCAACAGGCCCGCGACGAGGGAGAACAGCACGACGGCGCCGATCCCCGCTCCGGCGACCCCGGCCGCGGGCGACAGGCGGCGCGTGCGCAGGATCGCGGCGGCCCAGAGAACGAGCGACAGGGACGAGGCCGCGACGTAGACCTTCGCGTACGCCTCGTTGAGCAGGTGCGTGTAGCCGAGGAGCGCGCGGTCGAGGCCCGCGGCCGCGTCCCCCTGCTCCGCGATCCGTCCGATCAGCTCGGTCGCGACGAACCCGCTGGCCACCGCCGCGGAGATCACGGCGGCCGCCGCGAACCCGTACGCCACCATCGCCGCCGTGGCGAGATCCGTCCCGGCGAGGCGCCTCCTCAGGGCGAGCAGGCCGAGGAAGACCGCCCCGACTCCGAGGAGCGCGGCGCCGTGGACGGCGGCATTGACCCGCGCCATGGCGAGGAATCGCCCCGCCTCCAGAAGATCGCGGCCGCGCGGGTGGTGCGCCATCGCGAGGACGCCGCAGAGCGACCCCGCGACGAGCAGGGCTCCCCCGGCGAATTGGGGCTCGGGCTTGTGCGAAACGTCCATTGCCGACATCATCGGCGCAGTGTGCCGATGACGCGAGGCGGGATCAACGGACAAGGGGGGCGCCCCCGTTCGCAACGGAACGAAACCGCCCCCCCTGTTCGAAAACGAGAGGCTCCCGCACGGCGGGGGACGGCGGACCGGCGTGTCCGCCGGACGCAACGGGCCCTCGTCCAGGCTCTCGTCGATCTCGTGGTCGCGAAACGCTATGCGTCGATCACGGTCCAGGACCTGCTCGACCGCGCCGACGTCGGCCGCTCCACCTTCTACGCGCATTACCGCGGCAAGGACGACCTGCTCCTGACGAGCTTCGCCGCCATGCTCGACATGATGGATCGCTCGCTCGGCGATGGCCCCGGAGACCGGGTGGCGCCGGTGGCGGAGCTCTTTCGTCACGTCGGCGCGTCCGTGAAATTCCATCGGGCGCTGTCCCGCGCGCACATGCTGGACCGCCTCTACTGGGCGGGCGCCGACAGCCTCAGCGGAGCGATCGAGCGGCGGCTGGCGGCCCGGGGATCCCTGCCGACGTCGGCGCCCGTGGCCGTGCAGGCGCGCGCCCTCTCGGGCGCGTTGTTCGCGATGCTTCGCTGGTGGGTGGACGCGGCCGCGCCGCACACGCCGGAGCGCATGGACGAGCTGTTTCACGCCGTGTTCCGCGGAGGCCCGGCGAGCTCCCGCTGACCGCCGGCTCCTCCCTCGCGCGGGCCTCCCGGCGCGCTCGGGGCGATCTCCTCAGGGCCGGCGGCGCCGGGCCGCCTCCGAGCGCATCCGCTGCATGGCGTCCGTCTCCTGGTCGGAGAAGCGCTCGTCCTTCCACGGATCCGCGTGAAGGTGGTAGCCGTTGACTTCCCAGAACCCCGGCGCGTTGACGTCGAGAAACTCGAAGCCGCGGATCCACTTGGCGCTCTTCCAGAGATAGAGCTGCGGCACCACGAGGCGGCAGGGGCCCCCGTGCTCGGGCGCCAGGTCCCGGCCGTCGTGCCGGAGAGCGAGCAGGGCGTCCGGGGCGGCGAGGTCCGCGAGGGCGATGTTGGTCGTGTAGCCCTCCTGCGTGTGGGCCATCACCGCGACCGCCTGCGGGAGGACCTTCACGCGGCGGAGGATTTCCGAGACGGCGATGCCCTCCCATCGGTTGTCGTACCGGCTCCAGCGCGTCACGCAGTGGATGTCGGAGGTGACCGTGATCCGCGGCAGCGCGAGGAACTCCTTCCAGGTCCAGGAGACCTCGTCCGCGACGAGGCCGGAGCACCGAAAGGTCCACGTTTCCAGGTCGACGCGCGGCGTGTCGCCGTACGTCAGGACCGGCCACTTCTGCGTGAGGACCTGCCCCGGGGGCAGGCGCGGCTTCGTCCCGGCTTCGCTCATCGGTTCTCCTCCACGGCGCGCGGGGGATGCGCGAACCGGCGCCTCCCGAGGGCGCGCCCGATCGGCCCCGCCCGCTCAGTCCTCGTCCAGATACTCCTGGGGAACGTCGTCCTCGGGAACCTGGCGCGTGCGGACTCCGCCCTCGTCGGCGTCGGGAGCGTTCTCCACTCCGTCGACGATTCCCGCCTCGAACGCCTGACCCTCCTCGACCAGCTCCTCGACGCTCTCCGAGTCGGCCATCTCCGCCCGGGAGAGCCCCTCGATGTCGCCGGACTGTCCGCCCGCCTCCGGGCCCAGTCCGCGCGTCGTCGAGCGGGTCGGAATCGCGGAGCCCATCCGTCCGGCGGATCGCGGAGCCGCTCCCCGACGTGCCGCGCTCCCCCGCGGCGCCTTCCTGCGGGCGACCGGCTTGCGCGCCACCTTCCGGGGCGCCGCCTTCCTGGGCGCCCTCTTCCTGGCCGCCGGCTTCCTGGCCGCCGGCTTCTTCCTGGCCACCGGCTTCCTGCGCGTCGCCTTCTTCCGGGGCGCGCTCTTCTTCGCTCCCGCGGGCTTCCTCTTTCCGGGGCTCTGCTTCTTGGCCATCACGGAACTCTACCTCCGTCGGAAACGCCGCCGCGCCGTTGCCCGGCCTGCCCCTGCGCCATGCACTCCGCGTACCAGCCCGGCGGAGCCGGGATCCGGCCGCCGCTACTTCAGGAAGGCCCGGACGAGCCGGGCGATCTCGTCCGCCGCGGTATCGAGCGCGAAGTGGCCCGCGTCGAGGACGTGGACCTCCGCCTTCGGCACGTCGCGTCGATACGCTTCCGGCTCGGTCAGCTCGAACGACAGGTCGTACCTGCCCCAGAGGACGAGAAGGCGAGGCTGGGTCTTTCGCATCCAGGCCTGCCACTTCGGGTAGGCCTCGACGTTCGTGCGGTAGTCGTAGAAGAGGTCGCTCTGAATGTCGGCCTGGCCCGGCTGGCTGAGAAAAGCGAATTCATCGGTCCAGAGATCCGGGTCATAGCGCTCCACGGCGGGATCGCTCCCGACGTGGCGCGTCCGGGCCGTCTGCAGGGACAGGAGATTCGCGCGAAGGGCGCTCTCGTTGGCGGCCCGGTCGGCCCAGAAGGCCCGCCTCGTCTTCCAGTTCGCCCCGAGCCCCTCGTCGTGCGCCACGGCGTCCTGGACGATGAGGGCCTCGATCCGGTCCGGGTGGGCGAGGGCCATCCGGAACCCCACCGGACCGCCGTAGTCCTGCATGTAGAGCGTGTAGCGCGAGAGCCCGAGCGCCTCGGTGAAGTGGTTCAGGATCTCCGCGTACCGGTCGAACGTGTACGGGAACTTCCCGGGGTCGGGCCAGTCGCTGTGTCCGAAGCCCGGGTAGTCGGGCGCCACGAGGTGGTACCGGTCCGACAGCCGGGCGAAGAGGGGCTCGAACATCCGCGACGAGGACGGCAGCCCATGCAGCAGGAGGATCGTCGGCGCGTCCCGGGGGCCGGCTTCGCGGTAGAAGAGGGAGAGGCCGTCGACCTGGATCGTGCGATAGAACGTCGGGTGTTCCACGGGGCTCTCCTTTCCCTGGGGCCGGGCGAGCATCGGACCCGCGGCGAGCATGGCGGACGCCGCGAGGACCAGGCGAAAGATCGGCGGCCGTCGGACCCCCGCGGCCGGGCGCGTCAGGCGCATCGTGTCCTCCGATTCGGAGCGCCCCGCGGCCGGAGCCCGCGTCGCCCCCCTCTCTCCTCTTACCGCGCGGCGCCCCAAAAGATTTCCCGCCGCGCGGGCGATCCTACCGCCGCGCGCCGCCCGGGCGGGCTTGACATATTCCTATATAGGAATATTATCTCCCCATGCCGCCCGCCGCCGCCACGTCGGACCCCTTCACCGCGATCGCGCAGCCGCGCCGCCGCGACATCCTCGATTACCTCGCGCCCCGCGAGCGGTCCGTCGGCGACATCGTCGTCGAGCTGCGCCTGGCGCAGCCTTCGGTGTCCAAGCACCTCAAGGTGCTGCGCGACGTCGGGCTCGTGGAACAGCGCCGGGACGGGCGACAGATCTTCTACCGCACCAACGCGGATGCCCTCCGGCCGCTCCACGAATGGACGACCCGGTTCGAACGTTACTGGCGCCATCAGCTCCTGCGCGTGAAGGAGCGCGCGGAGCGGGAATCGAAACGCAGCGAAGAAACCAGGATACCGAGGAGGCAGCCATGACCGCGATCGCCCCCGCCATCGACGACCTGTCGCTCACCGTCACCGAAGAAATCCACGTCCGCGCGCCCCTCGACACGGCCTTCGCCGCGCTGCTCGAGGAAATGGGACCCTCCAACGAGGGCGAGAAGGGCGCGCCCATGCCGATGGTCCTCGAGCCGTGGCCCGGCGGCCGCTGGTTCCGCGACCTCGGCGCCCGGAACGGGCACCTCTGGGGCCACGTCCAGGCCATCAAGCGGCCCACCCTGCTCGAGATCACGGGGCCGCTCATGATGTCGTTCGCCGTGGCGTCCAACGTCCAGTACCGGCTCAAGGAGGTCGACGGCGGGACGCTCATCACGCTGCGCCACACGGCCCTCGGGCTCTTTCCGGAGGGCTATCGCGACGCGCTGTCGCAGGGCTGGACGCTCCTGTTCGCCCGGCTTCGCCGGCGCGTCGAAAAACCGTAACCAGGTCCCCGGGGACCTCGAGGAGAAAGAACCATGGCCATGATCGACGGAATGCTCCAGGAGCTCGACCAGGAAACGCAGACGACGCGCCGCGTCCTCGAGCGCGTGCCCGCCCACCGGCTGGATTGGCGCCCGCAGGAGAAGGCGCGATCTCTCGGACAGCTCGCCCTGCACGTGGCCACCGTGCCCGGCGCCGTCGCCGAGCTTTCCGCGTCGCCCTCCCCCGCCCAGGTTCCGCAGTTTCCCGATCCCAGCCCGAAGAGCGCCGCGGAGCTGCTCCCCGCCCTCGAGGAGAGCGTCGCGAGGGCGAAGCGCGTCCTCGGAGGAATGGACGACGCCGCGCTCACGGCCACGTGGCGGCTGATGCAGGGGGATCGCGAGCTGCTCGCGCTTCCTCGCGCCGCGTTTCTGCGGTCGATCATGCTCAACCACTGGTATCACCACCGCGGCCAGCTGACCGCGTACCTGCGCGAGCTCGGCGTCGCGGTTCCCTCGATCTACGGCCCGAGCGCGGACGAGAATCCCTTCGCCTGAGCGCCCGGGCGCCGCTCCCGCGCGCCGCGAAAAGTGCTTGCGGCGCGCGGGAGTTGCTGGCCTACTGGAGACGCGCCCGGGCCGCGGACTCCGCCCCGGGCCCGAAGGAGGCCGGACATGAAACGCGCAGCGGCGGCGCTGACCCTGTTCTTCCTGGCGGCGGCGGCGATCGGACGTCCCATGGCCGACAAGCGGACGCTGGCCGGGGCGAAGGAAATCGCCTTCCTCCGTCAGCGCTCCGCGCCGATGCGGCCCGGCACGCAGTGCGTCCCGGCCGGACAGATCGCCTACGGCCAGACCGTCACGGGCGCGCTGACGACGACCGACTGTCTCCTCCCGAGCGACAGCAGCTACGTGGACTACTGGCAGTTCCAGGGCGCCACGGGCGACCTCGTGATCATCGACCTCGGGTCCGGCGACTTCGACACCTACCTGGGTCTCCAGGACTCGACGGCCGCCGTGGCCGCCCAGAACGACGACTACGGCAGCGGCACCGACTCCCACATCGCGTTCACGCTGACGTCCACGGGCACCTGGGTCATCGCCGTGACGAGCCTGTTTCCCCAGATCACCGGAGGCTACACGCTCTCTCTCCAGGGAACCGCCGCGCCTCCTCCGGGCTCGTGCTCCACGACGACCTCGCTCTGCCTCCTGTCCTCGCGGTTCGGCGTCTCCGTCGCCTGGGCCACCAGCGACGGCCGCACCGGGTCGGGGCAGGCCGTGGTCCTGAGCGACGACACCGGCTACTTCTGGTTCTTCGACGCCGCCAACGTCGAGCTCGTCGTCAAGGTCCTCGACGGGCGCGGCATCAACGGCCACTTCTGGGTCTTCTACGGCGCGCTCTCGGACGTGCGATATACGATCACGGTCAACGACAAGTCCGACGGCCGGTATCGGACGTACGACAACCCGCAGGGCGCCCTGACGTCGTTCGCCGACACGAGCGCCTTCTAGAAGACCGCAACGGGGCCGGGCGCGGGCGGCGTTCGGAGCGCCGCGGCCCCGTCACACCGCGTGGACGCTCTGCCCGAGCATCTCCGGCGTCACCAGCGTGATGCCGCTTTCGGTCACGTGAAAGCGCCGCCGGTCGAGCTCGGCGTCGACCCCGATCTCCAGGCCGTCCTCGATCTCGCAGCCGCGGTCCACGACGACGCGCCGGAGCACCACGTTCCTTCCGAGCCGGACGTTGGGCAGCACCACCGAGTCCTCGACCAGGCTGCGGGACTCGATCCGCACGTCGGTGAAGAGGAGCGAACGGCGCACCGTCGCGCCGCTGATGACGCATCCGCCCGAGACCAGGGAGTCGACCGCCATTCCCCGCCGGTCGTCGTCGTCGAACACGAACTTCGCGGGAGGCATCTGCTCCTGGTAAGTCCAGATCGGCCAGGTGCTGTCGTACAGGTTGAGCTCCGGCACCACCCTCGTGAGCTCGATGTTGGCCTGCCAGTAGGCGTCGATGGTGCCGACGTCGCGCCAGTACGGCGCGCCTCCCGGCGCCACGCCGATGCAGCTGTCCGCCAGGCTGTGCGCGAAGACGCGATGCCGGGCGATGACGTGCGGAATGACGTCCTTGCCGAAGTCGTGCGAGGAGGCGGGGTCGGCGGCGTCGCGGATCAGCTCCTCGTTCAGGAACGCGGCATTGAACACGTAGATGCCCATGCTCGCGAGCGCCCGCTCGGGCTGGCCGGGGATCGGCTGCGCCCGCGCGGGCTTCTCCTCGAAGCTCGTGACCCGCCCCTCCCCGTCGACGCCCATCACGCCGAACGAGCCGGCCTCCGCGAGCGGCACCTCCGCGCACCCCACCGTGAGGTCCGCGCCGCGCGCGACGTGGGAGGCGAGCATCCGGCCGTAGTCCATCTTGTAGACGTGGTCGCCGGCCAGGACCAGCACGTGCTTGGCCGAATGCCGGTGCAGCACGGAGAGATTCTGGAAGACGGCGTCGGCGGTGCCGCTGTACCAGGCTTCGGTCACCTGCTGCTGCGCGGGCAGCAGCTCGATGAACTCCTCGAAGCGGCCGTCGAGGAAGCTCCATCCTCTCTGGATGTGGCGAATCAGGCTGTTCGCCTTGTACTGCGTGGCCACCCCGATGCGGCGAATGCCGGAATTGACGCAGTTGGAGAGCGTGAAGTCGATGATCCGGAACTTGCCGCCGAAGGGCACCGCCGGCTTGCAGCGCCAGGAGGTGAGTTGCCGCAGCCGCGTGCCGCGACCCCCGGCGAGAACGAGCGCGACCGTGGAATGCGTGAGCTCGCTGACGAACCGGATCGCCTCGGGTCGAACTTCCCCGGGGCCGAAGATCCCCTGCCGACGGTGTTCCTCGAGCGTCATGCGTCTCTCGCGACGGCCTAACACTAACAGCCCGCGACGATCGCTTTCGTCGCACGAGCCCGAGCCTCCGTCCGAGGCGCCAGTCCGCCCCGCCCTCGGACGTCCGGAGGCGGGGTCCAGCCTCTCGTGTCCAACTCCTTGACTCGACGAGTCGCGGAAGATGCCCTCCGGAACCCCAGGCCCGCGCCGGAGGGGCGAATCCGGCCGAAAGCGCCGCGGGTTAAGCTCCGTGCGTGCCCACCCTCTTCGATCCGCTCGCGCTCCGCGACGTCACCCTCCGCAACCGCGTCGGCGTCTCCCCGATGTGCCAGTACAGCTCCGACGACGGCCTCGCGAACGACTGGCATCTCGTGCACCTCGGCTCGCGCGCCGTCGGCGGGGCGGGCCTGGTGGTCGTGGAAGCGACGGCCGTCGAGGCCCGCGGGCGCATCTCCCCGCAGGACATGGGCATCTGGTCCGACGCGCACGTCGAGCCGCTCGCGCGCGTGGCCCGTTTCGTCGCGGCGCAGGGCGCCGCCGCGGGGATCCAGCTCGCCCACGCCGGACGCAAGGCGAGCACCGCGCGGCCTTGGGAGGGCGACCGTCCGCTCGCGGACGCGGAGGGCGGCTGGCCGGTGATCGGCCCGAGCGCGGTCGCGTTCCGGGACGGATGGCGAGTTCCGGCGGCGATGACGGAGGCGGACATCGCGGCCGCGCTCGCCGCGTTCCGCGCCGGCGCAGCCCGGGCGCGCGAGGCGGGGTTCACCTGGGTCGAGCTGCACGCCGCGCATGGTTATCTCTGCCACAACTTCTATTCCCCGCTCTCGAACTTCCGCGACGACGCGTACGGCGGGTCGTTCGACAACCGGGTCCGCTTCACCCTCGAAGCCCTCCGCGCCGTGCGCTCCGAATGGCCGGAACGGCTTCCGGTCGCGGTGCGCGTGTCGTGCACCGACTGGACGGAGGGCGGCTGGACCGTCGAGGACACCGTGTCCCTCGCGCGCCGGCTCCGCCAGGAGGGCGCCGATCTCGTCGATTGCAGCTCGGGCGGTAACGTGGCCGGCGCGAAGATCCCGTCGGGCGCCGGTTACCAGGTTCCGTTCTCGGAGGCCGTCCGGCGCGGCGCCGGCGTCGCCACGGCGGCCGTCGGCATGATCACCGACCCGATGCAGGCCGACCAGATCGTGCGCAACGGCCAGGCCGACCTCGTCCTGCTCGCGCGCGCCGAGTTGCGCGACCCGTACTGGCCGATCCACGCGGCACGCGACCTGGGGTGCGAGAATCGCGCTCCGATCCCGGTCCAGTACGTCCGCGGTTTCCCGGGGCTCGGCGTCCGCCGCTCCTGACGCCCGGTCGCCCGGACCGCGGCTCCCCGCTCACGACGGCAACTCCGTGCCGGCCTGCTCCGCCACCATGTACGCGGCGTACCAGTCGGCCCAGTTGGCGTCGCGCTGCCCCGTGCGCTTCTCGTGCTCCCCGTGGGCAGCCTCCGCGCGCCGGAACGCGCCGGCGAGGTCCGCCGCCGAGGCGAAGGACGTCTGCGCGGCGTCGATCCGGCCGGGCAGCCGCTTCGTGACCTCCTGCAGGAGCCAGCCGTTGCCGTCCACGTCGTTGAAGGTGGCGAAAGAGCCGTAGGTGGCGCGATCGGCCGCGGGCCCGCGGACGCGTCCGCTCGCGCCGGCGGGCCGGAACTGGGCGCCGGGCGCCCCGGCGTGGAACACCTCGCTGACGTCGACGCCCCGTCCCGCGAGCTCCGCGCGCGCGGCCTCGATGTCGGAGACGACGAGGTAGAGACCCTGTGCCGAGCCCGGCTCGGCGGACGTGATCTTCGTTCCGAACTGGATCGAGCAACCGGAGCCGGGAGGCGTGAACTGGACGACCCGGAAGCCGTTGTCGAACGGGAAGTCGGCGTCCAGCCGCCACCCGAGCTTCTCGTAGAACGCCTTCGCGCGCCCCACGTCCGCGACGGGAATGACCACGGCCTCCAGCTTCAGGTCTGGGGTCGAAACGGGCTTCATGGGCTTCTCCTCTCGTTTCGAGCGGTATCGGCCGCTCCTCGCGACGGAACGCGTGCTTCGTCGTCGCCCCCGGAGCGATTGCGCACGGACGGTCGGGACGCCGGCGGTGGGCCCAAGGTCCCGGACGGGGACTCGCCTCGCCTCGCCTCGCAGCATATCCCCGCCGGGTGGGCCCGTCGGCCCCGGGTGGCACGGTGGCGCCCCGCCCGACTATTAGCGATTCGTGAGGGGCGCGGCAAACGGACGGCTTGCCGATACTCTGCCGCCCGCAAGGGGGATTCCAATGCGTTCCGCGCGAACGGGTCGCCTTCTCGTTCTCTCGATCGCCGCGCTGGTGGCGATGGCCGCCGCCGCCCGCGCCCAGAGTCTGGATCCGCGGGAGGGCGCCTCGACCGGGCGCGCCGCCGTCCATCCGCTCTTCGGGACGTCCTCCACGTCCATCCTGACCCTGCCGGCCGTCACCTTCCAGCTCGTGGAGGGAACCGAGAACTCCCTCGACGCGGAAGCCGCGAGAAGCTGCGCGGGCAACCCTCCCTGCATCTGGCTCGCCGGACTGGCGCTGCCGTCGGGCTCGCGCATCACGCAGATCGAGCTCGAGGCGTGCGACGAGGACCCGGCATCGAAAGTCTCCTTCGCCCTGACGCGGCATCCCGTCCCGATGCAGGCCGCGGTACCCGTCTTTCCCGGAGCGGGCACGGGGATCGCCGACACGCCCGGGTGCGCGCTGTTTCCCGTGGCGGTGGACCATACCGTGGACAACCAGGCCAACAGCTACGTCGTGGAAGTCTCCGCCGCTCCGGGAACGGACGTCCGCTTCGGCGCAATCCGCGTCGGCTACCAGCTCCAGGTCAGCCCCGCGCCCGCGACGGCCACCTTCAACGACGTGCCGGCGTCCCACCCGTTCTTCCAGTTCGTCGAGGCGCTCGCCGCGTCGCGCATCACGTCGGGCTGCGGGGATGGGAACTACTGCCCGGACGCGCCGGTGACGCGCGGGCAGATCGCCGTCTTCCTGGCGAAGGCCCTCGGACTGAGCTTCCCGAACTGATCGCCCGGGCGCCCGGGCGCGAGAACGGGAGTTAGGGCTGGTTTCCCGGCCGGGTGTCCTGCGCCGCCACGATGCGCCACGTCCCGCCGGTGCGGATCCACGTGTCGGTCCAGAGGGCCGAGCCCCTGCTCCCGTCGGCCGCCTCCCACGTGTCCGACCCCTGGGACACCGCGGCATCGCCGTAGACGCGCACCGTGATTTCGCGGACGACGAACGACTTGAACTTGCCCTTGCTGTCGACGATGTCCTGGAGCCCCTGCGCCTTTCCGTAACGGACGCCCTTCGACGAAACGCCTACGAAGTCGTCGGCGATGAAATCCCGGGCGGCTCCCGGTTCGCCGGTCACGAAACACTGCGCCCACGCGCGCTCCATGCGTTCGATCTGCGAGGCCGGCGAGGCCGCGGGCTCTTCCGCCGCGACCGCCGACCCGACCGCGCCGACGAGGATTGCGGCAAGAACCGATTGGATCCGGCCGCTCGGAATTCGAGTCACTCTCAAGGATGCCTCCTTCGCATTCCCCGGGGGGTCGGAGCCGGGCTCGGAATTCCGACCCGGCGGTGCCCGACATTATCCACGCCCTCCGGGGGCGTCCCGGAAGCCCGGAAATCCTCAGAAGTGGCTGACCAGGCCGATCAGAATGACCAGAGTCAGAGGAACGCCGAGAAGGTACAGGATGACGGATCGCATCAGATTCTCCCTGCCGGCTTCGCGCCGGCGTAAGCCACGTTGTCCCGCTGCCGGCCCCCGATCGTCGCGGCCAGGCTCCCGCAGAAAGCTCCGAGAAGCAGGGCCGCGAACAGCCAGTACAGCGAGTGCGCGACGGCCTTGCGGGCCGAATCCAGCGCCTCGCGGGACGCCGCGAGCGTGTCGGCCACCCGCGCTTCGGCGCGCGCGCGATCGAGGCCCGTGTTGGCCGCGACCATGTCGGCGAGATAGGCCTTGTCCTGGGGAACGATCTCGGTCCGCCCCAGGGCGCGAGCGAGAATGGCGCCCGCTTCCTTCTTCACGGCCTGCCGGTCTTCACTCTTGAGAGCGGAGTCGATACCCGCCGCGGCCGACGGCTCGGCCCGGAAGAGGGTATCCACGAAGTAGTCGTTGCCGTTCTCCGCGGCGGCCCTCGTCGCGTCCTTCGCCATCGTCGCGCCCATCGACGACAGGAAGACGACCGACAGGACCAGTCCCACGGCCCACACCAGGAACCCGTGGGCGGTGTCGCGGAAGTGGACTTCGTGCCTGTGCAGCGACGCCCACCGGCTCCGCAGCCTGCCCGCGAGGTACCCGCCGAGCGAACAGGAAAGCGCCTGGACGATCATGATCCAGACGATCGCCCCCGGAGCCGCTTCGCGCGCCGACGCGCCGGAGAGCGGCCACGGCGACACCGACGAAAGGCCCATTCCGGCTCCCAGAGCCATGAGGCTGAACCACATCGCGGCCGCTACGGAGGCGCCGGCCAGGATGGCCGGCCAGGAAAGACCGCTGCTGGTCGCGTCGAGGGGCTCGGCCCTCGTCGCAGTTGGAATCCCGACGACATTGTCGATCATGGAGCTCTTTTCACCTTTCGTGTTCGTCCGGGCACGGCGGCCCGGACTGTGAATTTCTATGCCTTCGCTTCGATCTCTTCTTTCCGCTCTTCCATTTCCTCGCCGAGCTCTTCCAGGCGCTCCCGGCCCAGGCGCTTCCTGGTCTTCGGAAAGAGCTCACCCTCTTCTTCCCGGACGTGGTGCTCGATGTTCTCCTTGAGCACCGTGACCTTCGCGTCGTACTCCTCGTCCTCCGGCTTCATGCCCGAGATCTCCGCGATCAGCAGCTTCGCGACGTGATGTTCCTCGTCGGCCTCGCGGATCTCGTCCTTGAGCTCCTCGGAGGGCTCCGCCTTGACGCTCGGATAGAAGATGGTCTCTTCGATGTCCATGTGGATCAGGAGCTCGGTCTTGATCGCATCGAAGAGGTCCTTCTTCGCCTTGAACGCGGTGTCGCCCGCGGCGTCGAACTGCTCGAAGAGCTTCTTGACGGTCTCGTGATCCTTGATGAGAAGGGTCGTGGCTTCCATTCTTGAGTGTCCTTTCGGGCCGAATCTGAGGCCGTTTCCTCCCATTGCAAGAGTCCGGCCACGGGGGGACGATTCCTTTTGCCCCCCTGACAGGCTTTTCGGGGCGCCCGAGATTCGGTCCCGGCGCGAGAGAGGAAGTGATTGCAGGGGTTGACCGTCAGCCCCCGGCCGGCGTTACACCGACCTCGAGTGACAAGGCCTGACATCCGCTCGCTTTGCACTCGAATGTCCGTGTCGTGTCCATGCTGGATCTGGGGGACACAACGTCGGGGAGGGGCGACAGCTAGGGGCAGGGAGTGCTGCTCATCGGAGGCAGGCGGACGCAGTAATTTGATTTTCCGGCCGCACCCTGAAGGCGACGTCCCGCTCGAGCCGCGTTCCCAGGCCCGACGAGCATGTTGATCCGAGCGAGCGATCTGAGACGACGCGAGGGCGAGGCTTCCGTAACATTCACCGGCAGAGGATCGTTTTGCAAAGCGCATCCGGAACGCCTCGAAGCCCTCATCGTCCAGGACGCCGTCGCGCACAACGAAGGTCTGGGGGCCAACTGGAAGACGCGACGTGCGTTCTGGGCCGATCGCGCTGCCAACGAGAGTACATTGCGCACCAGTCTCTTTTCGCTCGAGACGACGCGCGCGCGACACGTCGGAGATGATCCCGATGTAGAGCGCCACGATCCCGACCTCTGGACTGACGAGTTCTACTTTCTGAGTCGGCCGGGCCAGGCTGAGATCCAGAGCGATCTTTTCTACGACTACCGAACCAATGTCGAGTCTTATCCGAAGTGGCAGGCCTGGATGCAGGAACAGCAACCCCGGCTGCTGGTGATCTGGGGAAAGTACGAATCCTCGTTTGACGCGAGCGAACCGGAGAGCTACCGCAGGGACGTTCCGAACGCGGAAGTCCATATCGTCGACGGCGGCCACTTCGCACTCGACACTGCGGCCGATAAGATTGCCGAGTTGACGCGGGGATTCATGGAGTCATGCGGGGCCCGGTAACGGTCGAGCTGGAAATACTGCTTATGGATCGGAACTGGAGGAGACCATGAGCGACGCAAGAGTCACCGGCGTAAGGACGGGCAGCGAAAGAACGAACGGCGTACAAGTCGAACACAAGACCTATGAGATGCCCCCCAAGGATGGCGTCAGCATCGCGCATTTTCTCACCGTCGCCGACATCAACCGATCGGCTCACTGGTACGAGAAAGTCTTCGGCGCCCGCATTCTCAGCATGGGTGACGGCAACGCACCCGCCTACCTTCAGCTTGCGAATATCTGGATGATTCTCAACGTCGGAGGCGGTCCTACTCCCGACAAGCCGACGGTGACGCTCAGCGTCCCAGACCCAAATAGGATCAACAGCTTTCTGAACATGCGCGTGGCGGATATTCACGTCTGCTACGAATTATGGAAAAGTCGAGGAGCCGAGTTCATCACCGCGCCCATACCCAAGTACGGCGAGATTCGCTGCTACATACGCGATCCGGACGGCTACATCATCGAGGTCGGCCAGAGCACCGATCTCACGTACGGCTGACGCTGGGTTCGGATGGCTTTGGAGCTGGGCCCGCAGTGCGTCGATCCTGAAATCGGCCCCCTTTCGCCCGAGCCCCTGCGGCCTTCCCGTAGAAATGACAACGCCGGGAGTTGCCCCCCGGCGCTAAAGGATCTTGGTTGCGGGGGTAGGATTTACCGCCGGGCTTCGCCCGGCGTTGGCGCCGATGCGGCCTGCGGCCGCGCTCGTCGCCCGAACCTACCCGCCGCTGGTGCGGCGGGTTCGTAGGTTCAAATCCTACCCCGAGGTGGTCTAGAAATGACAACGCCGGGAGTTGCCTCCCGGCGATCAAGGACTTGGTTGCGGGGGTAGGATTTGAACCTACGACCTTTGGGTTATGAGCCCAACGAGCTACCAGGCTGCTCCACCCCGCGGCAGAGGGCGCACCTTATCGGAGACGGCCAATCCCGTCAAGCCGAGCCGCCGGGGGGCGCCGGGGCCGGCTCATTTCGCCGGCGGGCCGGCGTTCTCCTTCGTGATCATGAGCGTCGGCAGCACGATCTTGTGCGGGACCTTCTCCCCCGCGAAGATGCGGACCGCGGCATCCACGGCCTCGCGGCCGCCCGTCGGGTAGACGAACGTCGCGGCGAGCTTGCCGTCGGCGACCATCTGGCGGCCTCCGTCGAGGCCGGGCAGGCCGTCGATGCCGATGAACTTCATCTCGCCGTCCCGCCCCTTGGCCTTGGCGGCGAGGTAGGCGCCCATCGCCATGGGATCGTTGTGCGCGTAGACGAGGTCGATGTGGTCGTGCGCCGCGAGGGCCGACTCCATCTGGGCCATCGCCTCCTCGCGCAGCCAGTTGGCCACCGGGTCGTGGACGATCTGAATGCCCGGGAAGGGCGCGATCGCCTCGCGGAAGCCCTCGCTCCGGTCGCGGGCCGGCGGAGAGCCCGGCAGTCCCTTGATCTCGACGACCTGGCCCTTGCCCTGCAGGAGATCGGCGATGTACTTGCCGGCGGCCTTTCCGATCTCGCGGTTGTCGGCGCCGATGAAGACCGTGTACGTGTCGCCCTCGATCGCCCGGTCGAGCACGATGACGGGGATCCCCTGCTCGAACGCCTTGCGCACGATGGGCGTCAGGGGCCTGGCCTCGTTGGGCGAGATCATGAGCAGGTCGATCTTCTGGCGCAGGAAGTTCTCGACGTCGGCCACCTGGCGCGCGTTGTCCTGCTGCGCGTCGGCGAAGGCGACCTCGAGGTCCGGGAAGTCCTTCGCGCGCGCCGCGACCTCGGCGTTCATGGCCACGCGCCACGGCTCGCCGAGGTTGCACTGCGAGAAACCGATCAGGTGCTTTCCCGCCTTCGCCTTGCCGCACCCCGCCGCCGGGAGGAGGGCGGCCGCGGCGAGCGCGGCGGCGGCACCGAGGGCGAGGAGCCGGCGCATCCCCTCAGCGCTTGCGCCGCTGGAGCCAGACCGCGCCGAGGATGATGACGCCCTTGAGGATGAGCTGCAGGTTCGCGTCGACATTGTTCAACCCCATGATGTTGTTGAGGACTCCGATGATCAGCACGCCGACGAGCGTGCCGCCGACCGTTCCGGTTCCGCCCGAGAGGCTCGTTCCGCCGATGACGACCGCGGCGATCGCGTCGAGCTCGTACGCGACGCCGTCGCTGGGATTGCCCTGTTCGAGCTGGGCGCAGTGGACGATCCCGGCCAGCGCCGCGAGGGTCGCCGCGATCACGTACACCGACGCCTTGTGCCAGCCGACCCGGATGCCCGACAGGCGCGCCGCGGTCTCGTTGTCGCCGATCGCGTAGAGGTACCGGCCGGCCCGCGTGCGCGCGAGATAGAGGTGCATCGCGACGACCGACGCGACGAAGAGGACGGCGGGCACGGGCACGTAGGGCAGCACGACGCCCGCGATCGCGTGCATGGATTCGGGCGCGCCCCCCGGCCCGAAGCCGAGCGGGATGGCGGCGCCGCCGCTGACGTACCGCGCCACGCCCCGGGCGGCGCTCATCGTCGCGAGCGTCGCGATGAACGGCTGGAGCCGCCAGCGCGCGACGACGAAGCCGTTGACCGCCCCCCACAGGGCGCCGATGAAGAGCACGGCGAGCGCCGCGGCCGCCAGCGACAGCCCACCCTTCATGAGGAACCACGCCGTCAGCGTCGCCGCGAGCGCGAGCACCGAGCCCACCGAGAGGTCGATGCCGCCCGAGACGACGACGGCCGTCATCCCGACCGCGAGGATCCCCTTCTCCGCGACCTGCCGGAGGATGTCCGTCAGGTTGCCGATCCCGAGGAACACCGGTCGGCCGCCCCGGACGGGCGAGAAGACGATGGACAGCAGCAGCACCGCCGCGAGACCGAGGATGCTCTTGAACCGGGCCAGGCGCGCGCCGCGCGGCGGCGAAGGGGGCGGGCCATCTCCGGGCCGCTGCGCCGCTTCCTCCCGGGCGCCCGACGCGGCGCCCGACGCCGCCGCGAGCACGCGCTCCTCGGTCGCCTCTTCGCGGGAGAGCTCCGCCGTGACGCGTCCCTCGCGGAACACGACGACGCGGTGGCACTGCGTCAGGATCTCCGACATCTCGGAGGAGCACAGGACGATCCCGAAGCCCTCGGCGGAGAGGCGGCGCAGGAGCGCGTAGATCTCGGCCCGGGCCGCCAGGTCGATGCCGCGCGTCGGCTCGTCGAGCAGGAGCACCGAGGGCGACGCGAAGAGGCAGCGCGCGAGCACGGCCTTCTGCTGGTTGCCGCCCGACAGCGTCGCGATCGGCGTGGACGCCGACGCGGCGCGCACGCCCGTGTCCCGCATTCCGCGGGCCGCGGCCTCCCGGGCGCGCGGCGCGTCGATCCAGCCCATCCGGCTGACCTTCTCGAGGGCGCCCACCGTCACGTTCTCGCCGACCCCCATGCCCGGGAAGATCGCCTGCGACTTGCGCTCCTCCGGAAGGAGAACCAGCCCCGCCTCGCGCGCGGCGGCCGGATCGGTCGGCCGATAGTCGCTCCCGCCGACGCGCACCCGCCCCGACACCTCGGCCTCGAGGGCCCCCGTCAGCGCGAGGAGAAAGTCCGTGCGTCCCGCGCCGACCAGGCCCGCGAGCCCGACGATCTCCCCGCGCCGGACCGAGAGGGACACGTCGCGGACGCGGAACCCGCCCGGGCGCTCCGGGTCGGCGACGGAGAGGCCCTGGACGTGCAGGACTTCCGGCGACCCGGCCGGCAGCGGGGCGAGCTCGACGTTCGGGATCTCGCGACCGACCATCAGGCGCACCATCTCCGCCTCGTCGAGGCCCGCGGCGTCGCGGGTCGTGATCCGCCGCCCGTCGCGCAGGACGGTCACCCGGTGGGCGAGCCGCCGCACTTCGTCGAGGCGGTGCGAGATGTACACGATCGCGACGCCGCGCTCGGACAGGCGCCGCACGAGGCGCTCGAGGCGCGCGGCCTCTTCGTTGCCGAGCGAAGTCGTCGGCTCGTCCATGATGATCAGGCGCGCCTCGAGCGACAGGGCGCGCGCGATGGCCACGAGCTGGCGCTGGCCCGCCTCGAGGTGCTCCACGATCTCGCCCGGGGGCACGTGCGTCTCGCCGAGGGCCGCGAGCTCCTCCGCCGAGCGGGCCGCCAGCGCGCGCCCGTCCACCAGGCCGAGGGGCGTGCGCGGCTCGCGCCCGAGGAAGATGTTCTCCGCCGCCGACAGGCTCGAGACGAGCTGAAGCTCCTGGGGAATGACGGCGATGCCGCCCGCGATCGCCTCGCGGGGGTCCGCGAGCCGGCGCGCCTGCCCGTCGCGGAAGACCTCGCCGCCGTAGCCCGAGATCTCGCCCGCGAGGATCCTCACGAGCGTGGACTTGCCGGCGCCGTTCTCGCCGATGAGCGCGTGGATCTCGCCCGGCCGCACGTCGAAGTCCACGCCGTCGAGCGCGCGCACGCCGGGAAACTGCATCGAGACGCCCCGGGCCTCGACGAGGGGGGCGTCCTCGCCGGCGCCGCTCACCCTCTCCCCCGCCTCAGGCGCGCCATGACGCCGGAGCCTCCGCGACCGAAGTGGTCGTGGAGCTCGAGCCAGTCCCGGTAGAGCGAATCGTAGGCCGCCGCGGCCTCCGGATCCGGCCGGACGGTGTCCGCCTTCAGGTGAGCCATCGCGCGCGCCGCGCCGACGAACGAGGCGTGGCCGCCGCGCTCGACGCCGGCGGCGACCGCCCCCAGCATCGCCGCCCCGAGCGCCGAGGCGTTGGCGGTCGCCGCGAGCGCGATGGGCCGGCGCGTGATGTCCGCGTAGACCTGGAGGAGGAGAGGACTGCGCTCCGCGAGCCCGCCGACCGCGATCAGCTCCGTGACGGGAATCCGCTGCGCCTCGAAGGCCTCGAGGATGCGCCGCGTCGAGTAGCCGGTCGCCTCGATCAGCGCGCGGTAGATCTCGGGGGCCGTGGTCGAGAGCGTCAGCCCGACGATCAGGCCGGAGAGGTTCGCGTCCACCAGGACGGACCGGTTCCCGTTCCACCAGTCGAGCGCGAGGAGCCCCCGCCCGCCGGGCGGACACGCCGCCGCGTCGCGCTCGAGCGCGCCGAAGTCGCCCGAGCCCGCGAGCTTCGCGAACCAGCCGAAGAGATCGCCGACGGCGGGCTGGCCGGCCTCGTAGCCGTAGAACCCCTCGACGATCCCGTCCTTCACGACGCCGCCGATGCCCTCGACGGCCGCGTGGCGGTCGGCGAGGAGCATGTGGCAGGTCGAGGTGCCGATCACCATCACCATGCGCCCGGTCCCGACGACCGTCGCGGCCGGAACGGCGCTGTGGGCGTCGATGATCGCCGCGCCGACGGCCGTGCCCGCGGACAGGCCGAGGCGGCGCGCCATCGCGGGAGTCAGGCCCCCGACGGCGCGGCCCGGCGGCAGGATCTCCCCGCCGAGCTTGTCCGCGAGCGCGGCGAAGCGCGGGTCGAGCGAGCCGAAGAAGTCGCGCGTCGGGAAGCCCCGCTCGCGGCTCCAGAACCCCTTGTAGCCCGCGCCGCAGGAGTTGCGCACGAGGACGCCCGTCAGCTCCCGGACGACCCAGTCGCCCGCCTCGACGAATGCGGCTGCGGCGTCGAAGACCTCGGCGTCCTCCTCGAGGACCTGGAGGGCCTTGGCGCAGAGCCACTCCGACGAGGTCTTGCCGCCGTAGTCGGCGAGGAACGCCTCGCGGCGCGCCGCGGCCACGGCGTTGATCCGGTCGGCCTGGGGCTGCGCGGCGTGGTGCTTCCACAGCTTGACCCAGGCGTGCGGCCGGGCGGCCCACTTCGGATCGAGGCAGAGGGCCGCGCCGTCCGCGCCGACGGGCAGGATCGTGCAGGAGGTGAAATCGATGCCGATCCCGACGACCGCCGCCGGGCCGACCCGGGCCGCGGCGAGCGCCGCCGGCACGGCCCTCTCGATCGCCTCGAGGTAGTCGCCCGGATGCTGCAGCGCCCAGTCGGCCGGAAGGCGCGCCGACGAACCGGGCAGCGCGGCGTCGATCACGCCGTGCCGGTAGTCGGCGACGGCGGACCCGCGCTCCTGTCCGGTGCGCGTCTCGACGACCAGGGCCCGCACCGACGCGGTCCCGAAGTCGAGGCCGAGCGCGCAGGGCTCTTCGGCGGCTTGCCTCACGCGCGGTATTTCGCGGCCTGGTGCGCGTCGAGCGAGTCGTCCAGGTCGCCGCACAGGTTGACGCGCAGCCCGAGGGCCCGCGCCATCGAGGCCTTGCGGACGAGCGCCCGCCGCGCCGTCGCGGCGTCCGGGGCGTACGCGACCTGGATGTGGTTGGCCATGTGCTTGGCCATCATCTGGTCGCGGGTGATCCCGTAGAGCACCGCGTGCATGATCGGCCACTGCGGCGTCGTCGCCTGCCAGCGCCGTTCCGTTTCCGCGTCCGAGAGCTTGACGACGCCGCCGCGCCCGATGTCCATGTGGAGCGCGTGGTCCTTGACGTAGATGCGGGAGAAGACGATCTCTCCGGGCTTCGAGACGCCCTTCAGCGTCGAGCCGCCCTTCGGGAAGTACATCGGGGGCTGCCGCTCGCCGCGCGCCCCGCCGTAGCCGCCGATGAAGTGGCTCGCGGGCGCGGCCCCGGAGATCTCGAAGACCCACACGTAGGCGTCCACGCCGTTCTCCCGGACGGGGGCGCCCCAGCGCACGTCGTGCAGCGTCGTCGACGGGTCGATCCCGAGGTCCGTCCACACGCGGTTGGTCAGCAGGGCGTCCACGCCGGCGCACTCGTCCACCTCGTTGAAGTGCGGCACCGCGAGGCCGTCGAACAGGACGCCCCCCTCCGCTCCGCGCACGGGCGGCCGGTCGGGGTTGTTGAGGAGCCCCTCGGCGAGGTCCGAGGCGACGCACGTGTCCTTCAGGCCCTGCTGGTACTGGATGCCGATCGCGGCGCACCCGAAATCGGAGGCCATGCGCACCGCGGCGTCGTACATCTTCAGGCCTTCGAGGACCTGTCCCTCCGTCAGCTCGCTCGCCTCGTCGCGCCCGAGCGCGAACCGCATGCCGCGCCGCCGGAGCCACTCGTAGTGCTCGTGCGCGGTCGCGTCGGACACGTCGCGCATCGCGGCGTAGAGCATGGACTGGGACAGCCGCTCCTTGAAGAGGCCGAGCGCGTGGAGCAGCTCGTCCGGAACGATCGCGTTGTACATCCCCATGCAGCCCTCGTCGAAGACGCCGAGGATCGCCTGGTCGCGCCGCAGGGCCTCGCCGAGCTCGAACCCCCGCACCCGGTCCGCCTCGAGCGGCGCCCCGAACGTGCGGTCGTCGACGGCCCGGGCGTGGCTGCGGTCGTGCTCGATCGCGCCCTTCTCGAGCCACTGCCGGATGCCTCCCCGCGCGAAGCCGTCCTGGAAGTTCTCGCTCCAGATCGAGCTGTACGGGATTCCCGCCTTCGTCATCGAGGCGTTGACGTTGAGCATGCCGACGAGCCCCGGCCATTCCCCGCTCCAGTTGGCGAGCGTGAGGATCGGCCCGCGGTGCTTCGTCAGGCCCGCGAGGATGTGGCTCGTGTATTCCCAGACGGCCTCGGCGACGATCAGCGGCGCGTCCTGGTCGATGTGGCGGAAGAGGGCGATGCCCTTCGCCTGCCCGTCGATGAAGCCGTGCTTCTTGACCGGGTCGTAGGGGTGGCCGCGCGTCACGCGCGCGCCGAGGTCGGCGAACGCTCCCGTGACCGCCTTCTCCAGGGCCTCCTGCGCCGGCCAGCAGCGCTGGTTGGCCGTGATCCGCGAATCGCCGCTCGCGACGAGGACGACGTCCCGGCCGCCCGCTTTCCGTGTGCTCATGGCTCTCCCCCGCCGTTCAGGCCGTCAGATCGAAGTACATGTTGTAAGGCGTTTCGCCGTCCACCTTGTAGAACGGAAGAAACGGTCCCTGGGGCTGTCCGGCCGCGGTGAACTCGAGCGCCCCGCCGCGCGGCGTGATCCACTGCGAAAGGTCGCCGCCCGGCGGCGGCGCGAGCCGCGGCGCCGCGTTGCGCACCAGCACGACGGGCCCGTACGTCAGCGCGACGCGCTTCGGATGCTGCGGGTCCACCGGGACGAGCGCGAGGCGCATCGGCAGCGTGATCGAGATCCGGTCTCCCGCGGACCAGCGCCGGCGGATCGCCGCCCAGGTTTCCGGGACCGCCGCGACGGACACGGGCGCGCCGTTGACCGCGACGGACGCGTCGCGCGTCCAGGCCGGAACGCGAAACTTGACGTCGAACGTCGCCGGCCTTCCCGGGCGCACGGTCAGGACGGTCGTGTCCGAGTCGGGGAACGCGGTCTCCTGCTCCACGACGACCTCGGTGCCGGCCTGGTTCCACGCGACGCGCGACGGCACGAAGAGGTTGACGAGGAGGCCCGACGCGTCCCGGAAATAGAGGACGTTGTGGTAGTCGGCGATGACCTGCGGGTACGTCCCCGAGCAGCACGGCCAGGTCCCGTCGAGGTGGTAGATCTTCCGCCCGCCGCCCATCCGGTAGTCCGAGTAGTAGAAGGTCGCGCCCTTCGGCCCCATCGGCAGCGCCCCGAGAATGCCGTTGTAGAGGAGCCTCTCGATCCAGTCGCCGTAGCGCGCGTCGCCCGTGAACCCGATCAGGTACCGCGAGAGCTTGAAGCCCGCCCAGCAGCCGCACGGCGTCTCGAAGGACGCGAACGTCGTCTCGAGGCGCCTTCCGAGCTCGCCGTCGGGCGCGACGAGGTCCTCGTCGGGACCGTACCCGCCGGTCGCGTAGCACTGGGTCTGCTGCAGCCAGTCGTGCGCGTTCACGATCGCCTTCAGGTACTCGGGGTCCCCCGTGACGCGATACGTCATGGCCGCGCTCGAGAGCGTGTTGACGTGGCTGTACGCGTGGTGGCCGTGGCGCGAGATCGGGGATTCGCCCGTGAAGGCCCTCCAGTAGTCGGTGAAGCGCCACACGTCGCCGAACTCGCGGTACTTCGCGTCGCCCGTCAGCTCGTAGGCCCGGTAGAGGTTCTCCGAGAGCGTGTACCACTCCGTGTCCGAGTCCACCTTCCGGCTCCGGTCGAGGTTCCCGGCGGCCCAGTCGGTGATCTTCGAGAGGTGGGGCAGCGCGTCCCGGCGGCCGGCGTAGAGCGCCATGTCCACGAGCCCGCCGACGGTCTTGTCATAGATGTAGTGCGGCTGCCACGGACGCCGCGAGTAGAAGAACCAGCCGTCCGGCTCGATCGCGTTGCCCCACTCCGACATCAGGAACACGGCCTTGCGGCGCATGGCGTCGTCGCCGGTGGCCCGCGAGAGGCGCGCCATTCCGGAAAGCCACTGGCCGAAGGTGTTGAACGTGTCCCCGTTCGACCACCAGGTCCGGTGCTTCGGATCGCCGCTGTACCAGCCGCCGAGGTCCTCGCCGCGCGCCCGCTGGCCGGCCCGCGCCCGGAAGCCCTTGAGGATGTCGTCGTCGGCGATCGCGAAGTAGTAGTCGCGCATCGCGGAGCACTGGGCCCGCAGGGGCCCGTCGAGCAGCGTCACGCCCTGGTACTCGAACGGCTCGACGCCGCTGCCGGGGGCGCGCGCCGGCGCGCCGGAAGGCGCGGCGGCCCGTGCGAGGCGGCCGGCCAGAGGCGCCACCGCGGCGCCCGCGAGCGCGTGCTTCAGGAAGCTCCTGCGGCTCGTTCCCACGGCCATTGCGAACTCCTCAGGAATCGGTCGGGAGATTCTATGCCGGCCGCGAGGGCCGGCGCGTCCGGCCGGCCGTCAACGCGGGCGCGGCTCGGAGGCCGGAGGCGCGGGGGCGGAAGGCGCGGGCGCCACGACGCCGGCGATCGGCGTGGCGCTCGGCTTCGTGAGGCTGCCGGCGGGATAGAGGAGGACGACGTCGTCGGGCTGGACGAGATGGAGCTCCTCGCGGGCGACTTTCTCGGCCGGGAACTCGTGGCGGTTGGCGGCCTCGATCGCGGCCTTGAGCTCCGCGTTCTCCTGCCTCCGCTCGGCGATCTGCCGGTCGAGCGAGCCCACCTCCCTCCGGGCGCGGCGCAGCTCGAGGACGCGGCGGTCCGAGAGGAGCAGGACGCCCATGAGCACCGACGACACCGCGAGCGAAACGAAGAAGGCCGTCATCGGCCTCGGGCCCCGGGGAGGCTCGGCGTCGTCCTTCATCGGGGGAAGGCGGCGCGCCCGGCGTACGCGCCGGCGGCCTCGAGCTCCTCCTCGATGGCGAGCAGCCGGTTGTACTTGGCCAGCCGCTCGCCGCGGCAGGCCGAACCGGTCTTGATGAGGCCGGAGTTGACCGCGACCGCGAGGTCCGCGATCGTGTCGTCCGGCGTTTCCCCCGAGCGGTGGGACACGATCGTCCGATAGCCCGCGGTCTGCGCCATGCGCACCGCGTCGAGCGTCTCGGTCAGGGTTCCGATCTGGTTCAGCTTCACGAGGAGCGCGTTGCCGACGCCGTCGCGGATCCCGCGCGCGAGGATCTCGGGATTCGTCACGAAGACGTCGTCGCCCACGAGGAGCATCCTGCCGCCGAGCTCCCGCGTCATCGCCTTCCAGCCCTCCCAGTCGCCCTCGGCGAGGCCGTCCTCGATCGAGAGGATCGGGTACGCCCCGGCCAGGTCGGCCCAGTAGCGGATCATGCCGTCGCTCGACAGCGTCTTCTTCTCGCCCTTCAGATGGTACTTGCCGCCCTCGTAGAACTCCGACGCGGCCGGGTCGAGCGCGAGGACGAGGTCGCGGCCGGGCTTGTGGCCCGCCGCCTCGATCGCCGAGAGGAGGAGCTCGATTGCTTCCTTCGAGGAGGCGATGTCCGGTGCGAATCCGCCCTCGTCGCCCACGCCCGTCGAGAGGCCCTTCTTCCTGAGGATCCCCTTGAGCGCGTGGAAGACCTCCGCGCCCGCCCGCAGGGCTTCGGCGAACGATGGGAAGCCGACCGGGCAGACCATGAACTCCTGGGGATCGAGCCGGTTGTCGGCGTGGGCGCCGCCGTTGATGACGTTCATGAGCGGAACCGGCAGCGTCGCCGCGCCGGCGCCGCCCACGTAGCGGTAGAGCGGCAGCCCCGTCGCCTCCGCCGCCGCGCGCGCCACGGCGAGCGAGACGCCGAGCATGGCGTTGGCGCCGAGGCGGCCCTTGTTCGGCGTGCCGTCGAGCTCGATCAGGATCCGGTCGATCAGGGACTGGTCGCGCGCGTCGGCGCCCGCGAGCTCCTCGGCGATCTCGCCGTTGACGTGAGCGACCGCCTTGAGCACGCCCTTGCCGCCATAGCGCTTCTTGTCCCCGTCGCGCAGCTCCAGGGCCTCGCGGGTCCCGGTCGAGGCGCCGGAGGGCACGCCCGCCCGGCCCGAGGTCCCGCCGGACAGCAGCACCTCGACCTCGATGGTCGGGTTCCCGCGCGAATCGAGGATCTCCCGCCCGTGGATGGCTTCGATCGAAAAGCTCATGCGGCCCTCGATTCCAGAATTGCCGAAGCGTCCGCGAAAATCAACCGGATTCGGCGGCCTGCGGTAGAGTCTCGCCGGTGAAACCGGCGGCATCGGCGTTGGGCCTCGTCCTCGTCGCCGCGGCGCGGTGCGTCCTCGTCGAGGCGCCCCCCGAGATCGCGCACTTCCGGGTCCGCGCGCCCGACCTGGCCCACCCGCTCTCCGAGTCCTACCCCGCGCCCGCCCAGCCGGAGGACCCCGTCAAGAAGGGCGTCTTCGCCCGCATCAACGCCGACCGCGCCGCGGCCGGGCTCGCGCCCGTGGCGTGGGACGAGGCCGCGTCGCGCGTGGCCGACGCCTTCACGGCCGAACAGGTCCGCGAGGGCACCCGCGGGCACTTTCTCCTCGACGGGGTGCCGCCGTACGCGCGCACGGGCCTCGCCGGCGTCTTCGGGATGGGCGCGGAAAACGTCGTCGCCTGGACGACGACGGGATCGACGTTCCACGAGCCCTCGCTCGGGCTGGCGCTGCAGGGCGAGGCCGCCATGATCGGCGAGAAACCGCCCGACGACGGCCACCGCAAGACGATCCTCGATCCCGCCGCCACGCACGTGGGCGTGGGCTGGGCCCAGGGGGGCGGCCAGTTCCGCATGGCCGAGGAGTTCCAGACGCGCCTGCTCGCCGAGCTCACGCTCGAGCTCTCGGCGCAGGACCCGCCCACGGTCCTGGTGCGCGGGCGGACGGTTCCCGGACAGAGGCTGCGCTTCGTGACGCTCGCGGTCGAGCCCGCGCCGCACCGGCTGACGGCCGCCCAAGCCAACGCGCGCACCCGCTACGCGTATCCCGAGGCCCACCTCGCCTACGTCCCGGAGGGGATCAAGTCGTACCAGGTCGTGGGCGCCACGACCGAGGACCGGATTCGCACGGGTCAGTCCGGCGACTTCTCGTTCCGGTTCACGCCGAACCAGGCGGGACTCTGGACGATCCTCTTCCACACGTCGGAGGGCAGGGAGAAGACGAAGCCGGGCGGGCTCGCCGTGCTCTGGGTCGAGAAGGACCCGACGCGGTGATCACGATCCTCGCCGTGGGGGGCGCCGCCCACGACGTCGCTCCCGCGTTCTCCCGCGATCCCTCGGTCGAGGTGCTCGCCGCGTCCGACGCCGAGGACGCCCTCGAGAAGCTCGCGCGCAACCGGCGCATCGACGCCGTGCTCCTGCTCGGCGGCCCCGCTGCGGCCGAAGCGGCGAGAATCCTTCGCGAGGAAGACCCGGGGGCGCCGCCGTTCTACGCGCCCGCCTCGGCCGGGCCGGTCCCGCACGCCGTCCCTCTCGCCGACGCCGAGCCCGAGGCGACCGTCGCCGCCCTCGCCCGGCTGCTCCAGAACGAAGGCTAGCCTCCCGATCCGCCGGGCCGCTCGTGGCGCGGGCCTCGGCGTCCCCGCAACGGCGTCTCGCTCAAAAAGAAAAGGGCGGCCGATCGGCCGCCCCGAAACGCGCGCGGGTTTTCAGGCCCGCGCTCCTCCTCCTCACGCCCCCAGAGAAGACTTTCTCGCGAGGACGTAACCCACCACGGCAAGCAGAAGAACCACGGCCGCGAGGCCGGTGGTCGACAGGGCCGGAACGGCCGCGGCGACCGGGATCGCCTGACCGGTGAACGACACGCCCGTGCTGATGACGACCGGGACCGCTCCCACGTTCAAGCCTGCCCACTCGAGGGCGGCGCCGTTGTCCGTGCAGGTCGGATCGACCGTATTGCTCAGCGCTCCGGCCGAAATCTCGTCCCAGATCGTGCCAAAGCCCTCGGCCGCGTACTGGGTCGCGGGCGTCGTGCCCTTCCACGAGATCGTGTACTGCAGCTGCGTGCAGTTCGAGCTGGCGCCGTGACCGCCCGCGGCGGTCGTGTTGGCGAAGGAGAATCCAGAGTCGCTGTCCGCCAGATAGAGATCGCACCCGACGAAGGCGTCGACGGTGGCGTTCGGAGCCGCCGGCCGTCCCGGCGGCGGCGGAGCCACGAAGGAGAGGGAGATCGTCGCGCCGCTGGCGCCGTTGACGTAGGTCAGCGTCTCGGTCAGGACCACGCCTGTGGCGCCGGCGTTGGCCACGATGACGACCGTGAACGGGTCGCCGGCCGTGCCGGTTCCCGTCACGGGAGACATCGAGACCGGAGTCCAGGCCGTGTAGCTGTTCGAGGCCGAGCCGCATGGATGGTTGTCGAAATCCGGCCCGTAGACGACACCGCCGATGGACGCGAAGACGCCGGAGTCGGCGGTTTCACCCGCGGAGCAGTCGGGCGGGTAGTACTGGCCCGAACCGGGCACCGCGGTGTTGTACACCTGCATCGAGGTGTCGTTTCCGACGTCGATCGTCAGCGGGCTCCCGACGATCGTCACGACGGTCGGTGCCAGCGGATTGGAAATCTGCCGCGCTATCCGGCGGCTCTTCTCGGCCAGCATCGGCGACGCAAGGGCGAAGCACGCGAGGACCACGACGAGACGCTTCATGGAGATCCGCCTTTCAAGATCGAAATTTAGAAGAAAGTTATAGACCTCGAGCCGGCCTGTCAAGATGGACAGGTCATTTTTCTGGCCGTTCGGACATCCCTTCCCGAGCCTCCCGGCGGAGCCCCGGGGTCCGGGTCCCGGGAAGGCCTGCCGAACCGTGGTAATTTCGCGGTTTTGGGGGTCCTCACATGGGCGGTTGCGGTAGCGGGGGCGGTTGCGGGGTCGGCAACGCATACAACCCCGGCCAGTACGTCGGCATCCGGATGAACGAGCACGAGGACGGCCGCAGCGTCCTCTGCGACACCATGGGCCTCGAGGTCGCCCGCAAGCAGCGGGTCATCGTCGAGGGGGACGGCGGCATGGAGTACGCCGAGGTGGTCAACCTTCGCCCTATGATCCTGAAACAATGCCAGTTGCGCGATTCGCGCCGGCTCGTCCGGGTGGCCAGCGAAGCGGATCTCGCCTCGTACAAGGCCAAGGTCGCAAGGGAGAGCCGCTTTCTGAGCGACACGCGGACCCTCGCCGACGAGAAGCGGCTGGCCATGAAGCTCGTGCGGGCCGAAGAGAGCTTCGACGGCCGAAAGGTCACCGTTTATTACACTTCCGAGACGCGGATCGACTACCGGAAGCTGGTTTCGGACCTGGCGATGGCCCACCCGGTCCGCATCGAGATGCGCCAGGTCGGGCCCCGGGACGAGACCAAGATGCGGGGCGGAATCGGGCCCTGCGGGCTGACCCTTTGCTGCTCGACTTTTCTCAAGTCCTTCCACCCTGTAACCATCAAAATGGCCAAGAACCAGAACCTCTCTCTCAACCCGTCCAAAATTTCGGGCATGTGCGGCCGCCTGATGTGCTGCCTGGCCTACGAGGACGAGGGCGGCGACCGGGCCGCGGCGGGCCCGAAGAAAGCTCAGAATATTCCGGCGAACGTGCCTGTTTGAGCTGTCAAGACGTCCCACCCTTTACCGGGACAAAGAGAGACAGCCGTGGTCAATCGCAATTCTTCGGGCGGTGCCTTCCGTAGCGACGACGAGACTGCCGCGAACCGCAAGCTGATCCGACCCAACCTGGCCGAGCTCGCGGACCGCTACCCGACACGCTCGTTCGCCCAGCGCAAACAGGTCCCCCCCGAGCAGACCAACGCCGAGAGCTACTACTACCTCAAGCAGATGGCGGCCAAGACGCCGATGGTCGTCGTGTTGAACGACGGCGAGAAGCTCAACGGCTGGATCGAGTGGTACGACAAGGCGTGCCTGAAGGTGAACCGCGACGACGGCCCGAACCTGCTCGTCCCGAAAGCCTCGATCAAGTACATGTACAAGGCCTCCGACGCCGGGCCGGACGAGGGCGGCGGGAACCGCTGATCGAAAGCTTCAGGTTTCAGGGGGCGGGCTCCTTGAAACCTGAACCAGAAACCTGAAACCCACGTGCGTCCCCGCCCGGGGGCGGCGCCGCGGATCGAAACCTACCTCGCTCCCCGTCCCGACAACACCGCCGGGACCGTCTTCAGCAGGATCTTCAGGTCGAGCAGCGGCGACCAGGTGTCGATGTACTTGAGGTCGAGCGCCATCCACCGGTCGAAGTCGACCTCGCTTCTCCCGGAGACCTGCCAGAGGCACGTCAGCCCCGGCTTCATGCTCAGCCGCCGGTGCTGCCACGGCTCGTAGCGCGCCACCTCCTCCGGAAGAGGCGGCCGGGGGCCGACCAGGCTCATGTTGCCCACGATGACGTTCCAGAGCTGCGGCAGCTCGTCGATCGACAGGCGCCGCAGGATCCGCCCGACCGGCGTCAGCCGCGGATCGTGCGTCGCCTTGAAGACCGGCCCCGTCATCTCGTTCAGGTGGGAGATCTCGGCCAGGCGCTCCTCCGCGCCCGGCTCCATGGTGCGGAACTTCACGAGCGTGAAGTGTCGGCCGTTCAGGCCGCAGCGCACCTGACGGAAGAGCACGGGCTTGCCGGAGGTGACCAGGACGGCCAGGGCCGCGAGCAGCTGGATCGGCAGCGTGACGAGAAAGAGCAGGAGCGCGAAGGTCAGGTCGATCGCCCGCTTGGCCGCGAGCTCGGCCGGGTTCGAGGGCGTCGTCGTGAACGTCAGCAGCGGAATCCCGTCGAGCTCCTCGAGGACCGGGCGCGCGAGGACGTGCGGGAAGATGTCGAGCGAGACGTGCGCCCGGACGCCGTAGCGCTCGGCGACGAGCAGGGCCTGCTCGTACTCGCCGAGCTTGCCCTTCTCGATGACGAAGATCACCTCGTCGATCACCTCCGCCGCCAGGATCGCCTCCATGTCGGTGATCCGGCCGAGGCAGGGCCACCGTCCTCCGAAGCCGATCTCTCCCCCGTTGTCGTCGTCGAGGTACCCGATCACGCGGAATCCCCAGTGCGGATGGCCCTCGAGGAAGTCGCCGAACTGCGCGGCCTTGGGCCCCGTGCCGACGATGAGCGCCGTCCGGAAGTTGAACCCGCGGGCGCGGATGCCGCGCGAGAGCATCCGCAGCGCGACCTTCTCGCTGGCGAGCAGGAGGAAGTCGAGGAAACCGAAGAGAACGAGGAACCAGCGGCTGACGAAGTCGAGCCTCAGGCCGAAGATGAGCAGGACGAGCATGGCCGTCCCGCCGAACGCGACCCGGGCGGAGCCCCAGATCTCCTCGCCGAGCGGAAGGGTCCGGTGGCTGCGGTAGAAGCCCGCCGCGGCGAGCAGGAGCCCCCAGATCGGCAGGATGAAGAAGAGCAGGAGCAGATACTGGTCGAGGGGCTGCAGCGGTAGCGGGAAGATCCGTGGAAACAGGGACTTCAGGAGCCCCTGCCGCAGCGCCCACGCCAGCGGGAGGGACAGCGCCGTCAGGACGAGGTCCGTCAGCAGCACCCCGAGTGCGATCGCGCGGGCCTTCTGTTTCAGCATGAATCGTTTCCGAGGGCGGGATTCCAAGCGACCGGCCCGATGTTATGGGAAGGCGCGCCCCGCTTCAAGAACGGCCTCGTACCGGTCGACCACGTCGTCCCAGCGATATTTCTCTCGTGTGCGCTCCCTGGCCCGTTCTTTCCATACGGAGTGGCCGGCCGGATCATCCAGGATGCCCCGCAGGAGCCGGGTCAGCGACGCCGGCTCCCGGGCGTCGAAGGGGAGGGCGGCGCCGCCGGCGACCTCCTCGTTCTCGGGGGTCGCGTTGTAGCACACGACGCGGCCGTAGCCCATCGCCTCGACGAGCGCGGGATGCGTTCCACCGACTTCCGTCGCCTGGACGTAGGCGGCGGCGCTGGACAGCAGCTCCCGGTACCCCTCGCCGTAGATCGCGCCGGGAAAGAGCACGCGCGGGTCGGCCGCGGCCCGCAGGCGCGCGATGTAACCGGCGGCGTACGGCGCGTCCCCGACCACGACGAGGGGCACGCGGCCCGGGACGTCCCGGTAGGCGGTCACGACCTCCAGGGCGTTGTTCTCGGGCTCGAGGCGGGACACGTAGAGGACGTAGCGCTCGGGCTCGAGGCCGAGGCGGTCGAGCGTCGCGCGCCCGGCGGGCTGCGGAAGGTCCCCGCCGTAGGGGATGAACACGGACTCGAGGCCGTAGCGCGTCCGGTAGTACTCCTGGATGACGCGCGCGTCCGAGACGATCGCGTCCGGGATGACGGTCGAGAGCCACTCCGAGACGCGGTACGCGAGCTTGCCCGCGGCGCTCCATTTCCGGCGGTGGCGCTCGAGGCCGTCCACGTTGAGGACCACCCGCGTCCGGCCCGAGAGGCGCGGCAGGAAGCAGGACGCGGCGTTGATCGCGTTGCAGACGAGCACGGCGTCGAACCGCTCGAAGGCGGCGTCGACGCCGGACAGGGCGCCGTGGACGACGGTGTCGAGGTACTTCGTCGGGATCGTCGGAAGCACCCGGATCTTCGCGCCGCGGTGCGTCGCGAGCCCCGGCTCCGCGTACCGCGAGCGCGTGTACACGGTGACGTCGTGCCCGCGCGCGGCCAGGCGCGCCGAGAGCTCCTCCGCGAGCGTCTCGAAGCCGCCGTAGCGGGCCGGAATGCCGCGCGTGCCGAGAATGCCGATGCGCACGGGGGGACGCTATCGCAGTGGCGAACTCCGCCTAGCCGCCACCTTTTCCTGGATCTCCCTCCGCTTGGCCCAGAGCCGCCTCCGGTTCTCCCAGAGCCACCCGAACGCCGGAAGCGACGAGCGCTCGACCGTGAGGCACGCCCCGAGGACGACGAGGTCGCGCGCGAAGGTCGGCACCGCCGTCCGGACGCACTGGCCCGCGGTCTGGTTGTTGATCCGCAGCAGGAAGCGGTTCTTGACGGAGTGCCGGTTCGCCAGCGCCGACATCTGCCGCCGCCGCTCGGGCGTGTTCCGGCGGCGGTGGGCCGCGGCGGCCGACGGGACGTAGAGGCACCGCCACCCGAGCTTCGAGAGCCGCCAGGCGAGGTCGGCGTCCTCGCGGTAGAGAAAGAAGTCGGCGTCGAAGAAACCCGTCGAGATGCGCGCCTCCTCGAGCGCGGCGCGGCGGTAGAAGCCGGCGGCGCCCGACGCCCCGGCGACGGGCTCCTCGGCCTCGTAGCGGCCGGCGGCCGGCTCGCCCGCGCCGCGGTCGAAGTGGCGGCCGGAGGCGGTGAACCGGATCCCGGCCGAGTCGAGGACGTCCGTCCGCGCGAGGCCCGGCCCCGAGGCCCGGTACAGCCGCCCCGACGCGGAGCCCACGTCGGCCGCGTCGGGCGCGTCGAGGCGGCCCGCGAGGATCGCGGCGAAGTCGGGCTCGAGCCGGCAATCGGGATTGAGCGCAAGGACGTAGCGGCCGCTCGTCGCGTCGATCCCGGCGTTCATGCCCGCGGCGTAGCCCACGTTCTCGGAGAGGGCGACGAGACGGACCGCGCCGCCGAACCTCCCGGCCACCTCGCGCGACGCGTCCGTCGAGGCGTTGTCGACGAGGACGGTCTCGAGCGAAACGCCCCGCTGCGCGACCGCGGAGGCGAGCGAGACCGGCAGGTCGTCCGCGCTGTCCTTCGAGACGACGACGATCGAAACGTCAGGCACGATCGAGCCCCAGGGCGAGGAGGAGCACCTTCCCGTAGGCGCGCCCGGCTTCCGGCCGCGGACGCGGCACCTCGCGGCGAAACGGCAGCAGGGCGAGCCGCAGGATCATCCCCGCGGCCAGCAGACCGCGGTACGCGGCGCGCGCGGCGGATCCGTAGTGCTCTCGGCGGTAGCGCAGGGCGTTTCGGTAGAAGGCCGGCAGGAAACGCGCATAGCCCAGGCGCGAGGCCGAGTCGCCGCCCCGGTGCCGGACGCGGGCGTCCGGGAGGTACAGGATCGTCCCCTCGGCGGACAGGCGCGCGCACAGGTCCACGTCCTCCCACCACGCGGGGACGTACCGCTCGTCGAACCCGCCGCAGCGCAGGAACGCGTCGCGCCGCACGGCGAGGGCCGCCGCGGCGGCCTGCTCCACGGGGAAGCCGCGGTCCCGGTCCTCGTCCGCGTAGCGAAACCGGCGCCGCCCCCGGTGATTCGGGAACGCGTGGTCCACGAGGAGCAGCTCGCTCGCATCCGAGCCGAGCGACGGCAGCCGCCGCAGCTGAAAGGTCGCCTGGTCCTCCCGGGCGGGAGGGGCCAGGCGGAGCGGGCCCGCGGGCGCCGCGGCGCCGTCCATTTCGACCAGGCGCGGCGCGACCGCGGCGACGCGCGGGTCTTCCGCGAACGCGCGCGCGATCGGCGAGAACGGATCGCCCTCCACGCGCGTGTCCGGGTTGAGGAAGAGGAGCACGTCGGCGCGCGACCGGGCGGCGGCCTGGTTCGCCGCGGGCCCGAACCCGCGGTTCTCCGGGTTGGCGATCACCTCGGCGTCCGGCCAGGCGCCGCGCACCGCGCCGGCCGCGAGCCTTCCGCCGTTGTCCACGACGACGAGCGACACCGCGACGCCCGAGGCCGGGATCCGCGCCCGCGCCTGCGCGAGCGCGACGACCGACTCCAGCAGCTCGTCCGCGTCGTTCCAGGACACGAGGATGGCGGTGATCTCGCGGATCATGGCGCGGCGGGAGGCGCGCCCGGCCACGCGTCGAGCCTCTTGGGCTCCTTCCCGGCCGTCATCGCCATCCACGGCACCCCCGGCCAGACGAGCAGCGGCAGGGCGAGCCCCGTCCAGCCGAGCGCCCGCGCGTGGGCGAGGTCGGCGCGCAGGAGCGCCGGCAGGCTGCGCCCGATCAGGCCGGGCTCGAAGTTGCGGAAGAGCGTGCGCCAGCGGTTGCGCGCGGTCCAGAACGCCCGGCGAAACGGCGTCCGACGGCCCGTCCGCGAGCCCTCGTGGCGGGCGACGGCCCGCGGATCGCACACGAACCTCCACCCCGCGCGGGACAGCCGCAGCGAGAGGTCCACGTCCTCGTAGTAGGCGAAGAAGGCGCCGTCGAAGACCGAGCCGCCCCGGGAAACGGCGTCGAGCGCTTCGCGGCGGTACAGCGTCGCGGTCGCCGACGCCCCGGACACCTCGAACGGCTCCCGCGGCGCGACCGACGCGTCCTTCCCCGAAAGGACCGGGACCGCCTCGCCCCGCCCGTTCCAAGCGAGGCCCGCGGTGTCGATCTGGCGGCCGTCCTCGGAGAGGACCAGGCCCTGCGCGGCGGCGAGGCGCCCGTCGAACTCGAGGCGGGCCGCCAGCCGCGCCGTGTAGTCCGGCTCGAGCACGGCGTCGTTGTTGAGGAGCAGGACGTAGGGCGCGCGCGTCCGCGCGATGCCCTCGTTGGCCCCGCCGGCGAAGCCGAGGTTGCGCGAGAACGCCACGACCCGGGCCGCCGGCGCCTCGCGCGCGATGCGGGCCCGCTCCTCGGCGGCCGATCCGTTGTCCACGACGAGGACCGAGAGCGTCACGCCGTTCTGCCGCTCGAGCGACGCGAGCGCGCGCAGGAGCGCGCCGCCGCCGTCGCGGTTGACCACGATGGCGTCCACGTCCGGAAGGTGCGGGACCCCGCTCAAACGGTTGACTCGATCGGCGTGCGCGATATGAAATCGCGCTGCGATGCTACCACGCGAGTTCCTGCGCGAGAACGCGGAGCGCCTGCTCTCCGAGATGCCCGAGCGCTTCGGCGGCACGGGACTCGAGGAGTACGCGAGCCTCGACCGCGACCGCCGCGACGCCGTGACGAAGCTCGAGGAGCGGCGGCGGCGGCGCAACGAGCTGACCGCGGTCAAGGGGAAGCCGTCCCCCGATGCCCTCGCCGAGATGAAGGCCCTGAAGGACGAGATCCACGCGCTCGAGCTGAAGACGGAGGAGGCGGATCGGATGCTCGCCGCCGTCGAGCAGGGCATCCCCAACGTCCCGGACCCGACGGTGCCCCGCGGCCGCGACGAAACGGCCAACCGCGTCGAGCGCTCCTGGGGAGCGCCGCGCGCGTTCGGCTTCGAGCCGCAGGCTCACTGGGACCTCGGGCCCGCCCTCGGGATCCTCGACTTCGAGCGGGGCGCGAAGATCGCCGGCGCGCGATTCACCGTCCTGAAGGGCGCCGCCGCGCGGATGTCGCGCGCGCTGGTCCAGCTCTTCCTGGACGTCCACGTCGAGGAACAGGGGTACACCGAGATCCTCCCGCCCTTCCTCGCCAACGCGGAGTCGCTCTTCGCGACGGGCAACCTCCCGAAGTTCGCGGCGGACCTCTTCCAGACGACCGGCGGCTACTACCTCATCCCGACGGCGGAGGTCCCGGTCACCAACCTCCACCGCGACGAGGTCCTCGCCGCGGCGGACCTGCCGCTGCGCTACACCGCGTACACGCCCTGCTTCCGCTCCGAGGCCGGCGCGGCCGGCCGCGACACGCGCGGCATGATCCGCCAGCACCAGTTCGACAAGGTCGAGGTCGTCATGTTCACGCGTCCCGAGGATTCCGCGGCCGCGCTCGAGACGCTGACCGGGCACAACGAGGAGCTCCTTCGGCGCCTCGGCCTTCCGTACCGCGTCGTTTCCCTCTCGACCGGCGACCTCGGGTTCTCCTCCGCCAAGACCTACGACCTCGAGGTCTGGCTGCCGGGGATGAACGCCTACAAGGAGATCTCGTCCTGTTCGAATTTCGAGGCCTTCCAGGCCCGCCGCGGCTCGATCCGTCTGCGCCGCGCCGAGGGCGAGAAGCCCGAGTTCGTCCACACCCTGAACGGCTCGGGCCTGCCGGTCGGCCGCACGATGGTCGCGATCCTCGAGAACTACCAGCGCCCCGACGGGTCCGTCGAGATCCCCGAGGCGCTGCGCCCCTACATGCGAGGCCAGACCGAGATCGTGGGGTCAGGTCTCTAAAGGAGCGTCTTGCTGCCGCTCCAAGCGATGCGAGGCAAAGGTCGCGGGGTCAGGTCTCTCAAGGAGCGACGTGCCGCCAGGCAATGGGAGGCGGCGATGGCGTCGGCGTTGCTTCGAAGCGGCAGAAGATCGCTCTTTTAGAGACCTGACCCCATAATCTTCGATCCCATGCCCCAGCCCCACGTCTTCGAGGCGGTGCTCCGGGCGGCGCGGCGCCTGCCGGGCTACCCGCGCCTGCGCGTGCTCGATCTCTCGGCCGGCCGCGGCGAAATCGCGGCGGCCCTGGCGAAGGACGGCTGCGCCGTGCGCGGCACGCACTTCCGCGCCGACGACTACAAGCTCGCCGACACGCGGGCGCCGCTGCACACCGACGCCGTGCCGATCGATGCCGACGTGGACCTCGTGAAGCCGCTGCCCTATCCCGACGCCGCCTTCGACCTCGTGATCCTCTGCGAGGTCGCCGAGCACCTGCCGACCGAGATCCCGGTCATCGCCGAGATCGGCCGCGTGCTCGCGGCCGGCGGCCACCTGGTCCTCTCGACCCCGAACGTCGCGCGCCTGCACTCCCGCTGGCACTTCTTCTTCACCGGGACGCACAAGCTCATCCGCCGCCGCGCGGGGTGGGACCTCTCGCCCGACGACCTCTACGCGTACCACATCAACCCGATCGATTTCCCGCTGCTCCACACGCTGCTGCGCCAGGCCGGCCTGCGCGTCGAGCGCCTCGACTTCACCCTCTTCAAGGCGAAGCACGCGTGGATGCTCCTCTTCTACCCGTTCGTCTGGGTCTCCACGCGGATCGAAACCTCGCGCCACCGCGGCAACGCCGAGCACGCGCGCGGCGAAGACGACCTCTTCCGCTGGATGACGCGCCCCGCGATGCTCGCGAGCGAGCAGCTCCTGGTGACGGCGCGGAAGGAGCCGGCCTAGGCGAGCCCGGGCGGCGACGCCGGCGGCACGAGGGCGCCCGCCGACACGATCATCTTCATCGCCTGCTCCGGCGTCATGTCGAGGTAGGTGACCTTCTCCTCCGGCACGACGAGCAGGAACCCGGTCGTCGGGTTGACCGCGCTCGGGATGAAGAGGCTGCACACCTTCCGCTCGAGCTTCTCGCCGGCCTCTCCGTCCGCCGTGGAGGTCACGAAGCCGAGCCCCCACGTCCCGGGAGAGGGGAACTCGACGATCGCCACGCGGCCGAACGAGCCCACCCGCGACGGCCCGAGCAGCAGCTCCGCGATCTGCCTCAACGTCGCGTAGATCTTGTTGATCAGGGGAACGCGGTGCATGAGGCGGTCCCACACCGCGAAGGCCCGCTTTCCGAGGATGTTCGCCGCGATGAACCCGAGCAGCAGGAGCAGCAGGTTGAGCAGGACGAAGCCGAGGCCCACGACCGAGATCCCGCGCGCCCGCAGCTGGGCCCCGAGGATGTTGTCGAAGAACGAGAAGAGCTTCCAGACGACCCACGCCGTCAGCGCCGTCGGCGCGAGGACGACGATCCCCGCCACCCAGTAACGGCGCAGGCGCGCGCCGAGGCCCGCCGACATGGCTCCCATCCTAACCCCGCGCCGCTCCGGCCACGAGGAAACGCTCACGTACAATGGGCGCGATGCGATCCGGAGCGCGCGCGGCCTTCGTCCTCCTCGCCGCCTGCGCCTCCCGCGCCCTCGCCCAGTCGCCCGCGTGGGAGACCTTCGGGCCTCCGCTCTTCCAGGTCAACGCCGTCGCGACGGCGCCGGACGAGCTCACCGTCTACTCCGGGAGCGCCGACTTCTCGGCGGGGCAGAGCGCGATCTTCCGGAGCGTCAACGGCGGCCATACCTGGAGCACGGTCGTCCAGGCGGCCTCGGGCGAGTTCTATTCCGACCTCCTCGTCGACCCGGCCAATCCCGCCACGCTCTACGCCGGCGCGCTCGCCTCCGGCTCGACCACGCGCATCTACCGCTCCGCGGACACGGGCGCGACGTGGACCCTCGGGCAGGAGATCCCCGTGTTCTGCGTCCCGTCCTTCGCGCCGGGCGCGTCCGCCGGGGCGGCCTTCGTCGCGTGCGGGACCCGTCTCTACAAGACCGGCGACGCGGGCCTGACCTGGCAGGAGATCGCCGTTCCCTTCACCGAGCCGACGCGGCTGACGGCCGACGGAGCGGGCGCCCTCCTCGCGTACGGGCAGACGACGCTCTTCCGGAGCGCCGCGGGAGGGACCTCGTGGCAGAAGGTCGGCAACCCGCTGCCCTGCGCCGGCATGAACGCCCTGCGCGCCGACCCGACCAACGCGAACGTCCTCGTCGCCGGCGCCGGCGTGTTCGGCGCCGGAGGCCTGGCGTGCGGCGGGGTCTACCGCAGCACGAACGGGGGAAACACCTGGACCGCGAGCTCCCTGACGGGCGTGTACGTCACCGACGTCGCCATCGACCCCCACGCCCCGACGCGCGCCTTCGCCGCCGGAAGCGACGCGGGCGGGCTCCTCCAGACGGGCGGGGTGTACGCCAGCCTCGACGGGGGCGCGACGTGGAGCGACACGTTTCTTCCGGCGTCCGGAGCGACCCGGATCGCGCTGTCCGCCGGCGGCACGCTCGTGTATGCCGCGACGGGACTGGGCGTCTACGAGCGCACGTTCACCGGCGGCCAGGCGTCCTGCCAGGCCGACGGCCAGACTCTCTGCCTCGACGCCGCGCGCTTCCGCGTCCGCGCCGGGTGGACGAGGTCCGACGGGACGAGCGGGCAGGGAAACGCCGTCCGCCTGACCGGCGACACCGGCTATTTCTGGTTTTTCGACAGCGCGAACGTCGAGGTGATGGTCAAGGTCCTCGAGGGCTGCGGCGTCAACGGGCACCGCTGGGTCTTCGCGAGCGGCCTGACCAACGTCCGCGTCAGCCTGACCGTCACCGACGTCGTCACCGGAACCACGAACCCGTACACGAACCCCCAGGGCACGGCGTTCGTCCCGATCCAGGACACCGCGGCGTTTCCCTGTAACTGAACCGGCTCGCCGGGGATGCGGTAGCCTTCGTGCCGGCTCGCGGCCGGCCTCGTCCGGAGTCGGCCGTCCCGGCGACGGAAGGAGATCGAACATGGGCAGACACGGACTGCGCGCGGCGATTCTCGTCCTCGGTCTCTCGGCGGCCGCGACGAGCCGGGGCGTTCCGGTCTTCCAGTTCAGCACCGGAGATCCCGACGGCTCGATGGCGACCGCCTCCCGGCCGGACGGGAACGGACAGATCGAGACCGAATCCGCCGACGACTTCGTCCTCGCGGCGCAGACGACCATCAACCATGCCACCGTCACGGGCCTGATCCCCTCGAGCGCCTCCCTTTCGGACGTCGGCCAGGTCGTGGTCGAGATCTACCGGGTGTTCCCTCTCGACTCGACCGTGCCTCCCTCGGGGAACGTCCCGACGCGGGTCAATTCGCCGTCGGACGTGGCCTTCGACTCGCGGGACAGCGCCGCGGCGACCCTGTCGTTCACCGTTTCGACCCTCAACGCGACCTTCACGGCCGCCAACTCCGTTCTCAACGGGATCAACCCGATCCCCGGCCAGACCACCGGCGGCGAGGGTCCGGTCACGGGGCAGGAAGTCCTCGTCGACGTCACGTTCACGCCGGCCCTCCTGCTGCCGCCCGGCCATTACTTCTTCGTTCCCCAGGTCCTCCTGGCGAGCGCGAGCGAGAATTTCTACTTCCTCTCGGCGCCCAAACCCATCGTGCCGCCGGGAACGCCGTTCGCTCCCGACCTGCAGAGCTGGATCCGGAACGCGAACCTCGCGCCGGACTGGCTCCGCGTCGGGACGGACATCGTGGGAGGAGCCACTCCCCCGACGTTCAACGCGGCCTTCTCCCTGGACGGAGTCGCGGCCGCCGTGCTGGACGCGGCGCCCGTGGGCGTCTCGGCGTCGGAGGGCGTGAGCTTCGCGGGACCGGTCGCGACGTTCACCGATTCGGACACGGTCCAGCCGGCGGGCAATTTCACCGCCACGATCGACTGGGGCGACGGCTCGGCCACGGCGGGGACCGTCAGCGGATCGGCCGGCTCGTTCTCCGTCGCCGGGACGCACACCTACGCGGACGAAGGGAGCTTTTCGGTCACGACGGTCGTCAACGACCTCGCCAACTCGCTCAGCGCGACGGCGAACGGCACGGCGGCCGTCGCGGAGACGGACGTCCTTGCGGGCACGGGACTGGCGATCAGCGCGACCCGGGGCCTTCCCTTCTCCGGAGCCGTGGCCACGTTTTCCGACACCAACACCGCCAACGTCGCGGGGGATTTCGTCGCGACGATCGGCTGGGGAGACGGAGCGACGACTCCCGGAACCGTCGCCGGGGCGTCAGGATCGTTCACCGTGAACGGAAGCCATACCTATGCGGCCACCGGGACGTACGTCCTGTCGGTGACCCTCACCGACGATGCCCCCGGTACGGCGACCGCAACGGCGACCGGCTCCGCGGCGGTCGGCGGCGTCCTCGCCGCCGTCCCCACGCTGGACGGAATCGCCCCGCTCGTTCTCGTGCTTTCGCTCATGGCGGTGGGCGCCTGGACTCTGCGTTCGCGCTGAGAACGGTTCGGCTAGGGTCTGCCTTCGGTGGCCGGCTCGAACCCGTGGGGGCTCGCGGCGCAAAGTGGCGGAGAGGACGGGATAAAGGCCGTCCTTCGGACGGCGTTGCCTACTGCCGGGGGTCTGCCTTCGGTGGCCGGCTCGAACCCGTGGAGGCTCGCGGCGCAAAGTGGCGGAGAGGACGGGATTCGAACCCGTGGTAGAGGTTTAGGCCCCTACGGCGGTTTAGCAAACCGCTGGTTTCAGCCACTCACCCACCTCTCCGCAAGTGGTCGGACCGCCGATGGTAGTGGATTACGCTTCGAGAAGAAACCAGCGGTCCGCCGCTGCAGCGGGGGCGCGGATTTGGAACCCCAAAACCGCCGCTACCCGCTATCCTTGGTCGATGCCAGGGCCGGCGCCTCGGCCTTCGCTAACTCAAGGAGAAAAGCCATGAAGCCCCTCGTCTCTCGCGTCAACGGCGCAGTCCTCGCGGGCCTCTTCGTCGCAGGAAGCGCCCTGGCCCAGCAAAGCGCCGGACCCAGCCGGCCGATTCTCCAGGCCGTGCCGAACGGCGCTCCCCTCGTCGCCAAGCCGCTGGCGCCCGACTACGGAACCAGCAAGGTCACGTACGTCCAGGTCGCCGGCTCCGCGTTCACACCGACGTCCTCCGCGGCTGCCTGGGGAACCACGAACGGGTATCACGACAGCGTTCTAAGGACCGGAGATCTGTTTCCCGGGACCGACTTCGCGGCCCCGCTCAACCTGCCGCAAGGGGCCGTCATCACGTACCTCGAGCTCGATGGCTGCGACAATACGGGCGGTTCGGGCTGGGTCCAGGGCTCCCTCGTAAAATCGGACGTCTACGGGGACTCGACGGCCACGGGATTTCTCGCCTCCGACGGCAGCGGGTGTGCCTACTTCTCGGAAGACCTGACGCCGAACAACCTCGTCGTGGACAACTTCAGCTACCACTACTGGCTCTATGCGGTCGTGACTCAGACGGGGGCGTTCCAGATCGGCCTGTCCGGGATGGTCGTCGGCTACAAGCTCCAGGTGAGCCCGGCGCCCGCCACGGCGACGTTCCTCGACGTTCCGACCAACCACCCGTTTTTCCAGTACATCCAGGCCCTCTCGGCGTCCGGCATCACCGGCGGATGCGGCGGCGGAAACTACTGTCCCGACAACCCCGTCACCCGCGGCCAGATGGCGGTCTTCCTCGCCAAGGCGCTCGGCCTCTCCTTCTAGTTCTCACCCGCGACCGCGGCCGGCGACCGGCGACCGGGCATCCCCGAGGATGTCCGGCCGCCCCGTTGGCCGATCGCGACCCGCGACCCGGGCCGGTCCCGGAGACCTACGGAAACTGCAGCCCGAGGGCCTTCGACAGGAACACGGCCATCTGCCCGCGCGTCAGAGGCGTGTCCGGACAGAAGTTCCCGCCGCCGCAGCCCGCCGTGATCCCCGCGTGGTAGAGCGCCTCGACGAACTGGAAGAACGGGTGGCTGGTCGGAACGTCCGTGAAGTCGGCCGTGACCGGCCCGGGCGAGACCTGGAGATGGTAGTGAACCGTCGCTCCCGCGAACGAGTTCGACGCGTCGCCGGACGCCAGGATGACGTCGAGGACGATCTGGCTCGTGTTGTCGACGATGATGTTCGTCGCGCCCAGGTCGTCGGTGAGGGTCACGCAGCCGGGAGCCGACTCCGTCGTGAACGTCGGACCGACCTGCTGGATGCCCTGGCCGAAACGGTCGGTCGTCAGCACCGCCACGCTGATGTCGTCCGACGCGCTGGAATCGCAGACGTCGAAGTCGACGGCGGTCACGACCGCGCCCGACGGCAGCACGGGGTGCGCGGCAAACGGCTGGCTCCCGGCGATCGTCGCGTAGCGCGTGAAGCTCGTCGTGCCGTTCGTGTAGGCGTAGCCCTCGGTCGAGGCGACCGGGGCGAAGCTCTGGACCGCGATGCGCTGCAGCGAGTCGTTGGCTCCATAGGTCTGAGGAGCGCTCGGCCGCGCCCCGGGGAGCGGATTCCGGAGGAGGTCCCGCGTTCCATCGTTCGACGTCTGGCCGAGCAGCGGCGAGGCCGCCAGGGCGAAGAGCAAGATCCATTCGGTGCGGAGCTTCATGCTTGATTCCTCCAGCAATGGGAAAACGGCCGTGTTCGAGACTCCCAGGGGATGGTAACGCCAAAGGTCCGCCCGGCGGCCCGGGTTAGGATCCATTTCGGTGCGACGCCGCAATCTGCTCATCGCCGCGATCCTCGTCCTCCTCGCCGGCGCGGGGTGGTGGGTCTACCGGAACGCCTCCATCGAGCGGCTGCGCGCGGAGTTCGCTCCCTGGATGCAGCGGCTCGTCCGGTGGCGCGACGGCTGCGAGGCGACGCGGCGAGCCCTGCGCCGCCGCGACCCCGGCACGGCCGAGCCGGACGGGATCGCCGCGCTCCGCGCGTGGGCGTGGGACGGCCTGGACCGCCTCGGCTACGTGGACTACCGCGTCGAGAAGCCGACGCACGAGATCGGCGGCGCGGTCGAGACCACGGCCGGCCGCGTCGTCTTCACGGTCGGCGGCTTTCGCGCCGATGGCGCCCGGGTCGAGCGCGCCGCGGAGACGATCGTCACCGAGCGGCGGGACGCCGGCGGGTCGCACGTCTCCCTGAAGCTCGAGCGACCTCTCTGGAACCGCGTCGAGACCTCGCCGCGCTTCCACGACGCCACCGCCGACGCCGGCCTCGGCGCGCCCCGCCACGACCCGCCCCTGAAGCTCGTCAACCATCTCATCGCCGACATCTGGCCGGGCTCGGGCGTCGCGGTCCTCGACTACGACCGCGACGGCTTCGAGGACCTCTTCGTCGCCGACGGCCTCCGCTCGATCCTGTACCGCAACGACGGCCACGGCCGGTTCACCGACGTCACCGAGCGCGCCGGCCTCGCAAAATCGGCTTCGGAGGGAATCGCCGCGACCGGCGTCGCGGCCGCCGACGTGGACGGCGACGGCTACCCCGACCTCTTCGTCACCAACGCGTTCGGCCCCGCGCGCCTCTTCCGCAACCGCGGCGACGGCACCTTCGAGGAGACGACCGCGGCCGCCGGCATCTCCGTCGGCGGCAACGCGCGCTCGGCCGCCTTCGCCGACGTGGACGGCGACGGCGACCTCGACCTCTTCGTGTGCGTGACCGGCGACTACTACAACCAGATGCCCGACCCTCCCTTCGACGCGAACGACGGCCGACCGAACGTCCTCTACCTGAACGACGGCCACGGCCACTTCACCGACGCGACGAAGGCCTGGGGCCTCGCCGGAACGACCCGCTGGACGCTCTCGTCCCTCTTCCAGGATTACGACCAGGACGGCCGCGTGGACCTCATGGCGACCAACGACTTCGGCCTGAAGAACCTTTACCGCAACGTGAACGGCCGCCGCTTCGAGGACGTCGCGAAGAAGACCGGCACGCAGGCCCGCGCCTACGGGATGTCCGGCGCGTGGGCCGACTTCGACGGAGACGGCCGCCCGGATCTCTACACGACCGGCGCCGACACGCAGTGGTACTTCCTCCACGAGTACCCCTCGGTGCCCGTCGGCTTCTGGGGCCGCCTCTTCCTGCCCTTCGCGATCCGGTGGTGCGAGGACATGGCCTCGGGCAACACGCTGCTCCTCCAGAAACCGGACCACACCTTCGAGGACGCGACCGCGCGCTCGGGCGCGCAGCACGCCGGCTGGAACTGGAGCTCGATCGCCGCCGACCTCGACGACGACGGGTGGCCGGACCTCTACGCGACCAACGGGATGTGGGGCGACGGCCGCGACCGCGACGTGGAGCTCGAGTTCTGGTGGGACTCGCTCGCCTACTGGGACGACTACGTCGCCGGCACGCGCACGTTCGACCGCAAGGGCGCGGGCATCGCCGGCATCGAGCGCGACCGCTACTTCCACAATCGCGGCGGCGCCGCGGCGGGGGCTCCCCTCTTCGAGGACCGCGCCTTCCTCGACGGGCTCGACCTCGAGACGAACGGCCGCGCGGCGGTCGCCTTCGACGCGAACGGCGACGGCGCCCTCGACCTCTACGTCCGCTCGATCGGCGCGCCCGAGGCCCTCTTCCTCGGCTCGCGCCGACCGGACGAGCACTTCCTGCGCATCCGCCTCGCCGGGACCCCCGGCCGGGACAACCGCGACGGGATCGGCGCCGAGGTGACGGCCGTCCTCCCGGGAGGCCGCCGGATCGTCACGCAGAACGGCAACGCCAGCGGCTACGTCTCGACGGGGAGCCCCATCGTGCACCTCGGCCTCGGCAAGGCGACGCGCCTGGAAGGCCTCACGGTGCGCTGGCCCTCGGGCCGCGTCCAGGACGCCGGCCCCGTCTCCGAAGTGGACCGGACCGTCGTGCTCGACGAGGAGCGCGGTGTCCAGGTATTCGAGCCGGCCCGGCGGTAGACTTGGGGTTCTGATGGAACCCCGGCGCGCCGACGATCCTCTTTCCTACGACGTCGTGATCGTGGGCGGCGCCGTCTCCGGCGCCTCGACCGCGATCGTCCTCAAGCGCGGCAACCCGAGCCTCCGGATCCTCGTCGTCGAGAAGACCGAGAAGTTCGACTGGAAGGTCGGCGAATCCACCGTCGAGGTCTCCGCCTACTTCCTCACGCGCGTCCTCAAGCAGTGGACCTACCTGACGCGCGAGCAGCTTCCCAAGCAGGCCTTCCGCTACTGGTTCTTCAACGACGACGTCACCTGCCTGCGCGAAGCCTCGGAAACGGGGCCGACGCAGCTCGCCCGGACGCCCTCGTTCCAGCTCGACCGCGCCAGGCTCGACGAGCACCTGCTCGAGGTGGCCGCCGAGGAAGGCAGCGAGGTCTGGCGCCCGGCGAAGGTCACGGCCTGGACGCTCGGGGAAGGCTCCGGCCCGAACACGCTGACCGTCGAGAAGAGCGACGGCACGACGGCGACCGTCTCCTGCCGGTGGCTCGTGGACGCGACCGGCCGCCAGGCCATGCTCGCGCGAAAGCGCGGGGGCGTCACGCCGGTCGACTCGCATCCGACGGCGGCGATCTGGGTCCGCTACGCGAACGTCAAGGACATGGACGGGATCGCGCTTGCGGGGACCGATCCGGCGGACCCCTGGCAGCGCGCCGTGCTCGCGCCGCGCCGCCTGGCGACGAACCACTTCACGGGCTGGGGCTACTGGATCTGGTTCATCCCCCTGCACGACGGGGAGGTCAGCGTCGGACTCGTCTGGGACAAGCGGCTCGTCACGCCGGAGGGCACGACGCCGCTCGACAAGCTGACGCGCTTCCTCGACACGAACCCGCTCACGCGGCAGATGATCGAGGGCGCCACGGCGATCGAGGGCGACTGCCGGTATTACGCGCACCTTCCCTACTTCGTGGACAAGTTCATCGGCCCGGGCTGGGCCCAGGTCGGCGACGCCGGCGGCTTCCTCGATCCCTTCTACTCGCCCGGCCTCGACCAGATGGCCTTCTCGGTGTGGACGCGGACGCGCCTGATCCTCGAAGACCTCGCGGGCGCCGCCCCCGGGGCCATGACGGCGAAGTACGCCGAGCACAACCGGCGCTACGACCGATTCTTCAAGTACTTCTACGACGCGATCTACAAGGACAAGTACTACGTCATGGGCGACTACGACACCATGACGACGGCGTTCCTGCTCGACACCGCGCTCTACTACTTCGCCGCGATCATGCCGCTCTACCGGTGGTCGCACGACCGCCTCGGCATTCCGCCGTTCTTCGAGGACGGGGCCGAGATCGGGTACTACCCCATCCGCTTCTACAACCGCCGCCTGACCGCGATCGCGAAGCGCAAGATGGCCCTCGGCATCTACGGCAACCACAACGCCGGCCGCCGGCCGAAGTTCGTCGGCTTCTCGGTGCGCAGCGCCATCTGGGTCATGCTCTTCCACGGCCTCCTGCGTTGGGGAAAAGCCGAGCTCGCCAACGCGTGGACCCACGTGGTGCGCCCCCGGCCGATCGCGAGGCCCGCGCCCGCGCCCGCCGCGCCCGAGCCCCGCGGCGCCGAAGCGCGTTAGCGCCCCCCGCGCGGGCCCTCTCCCCTTCGGGAACGGGAGAAAAATCGGGGTCCCCGGCGGCGCGGGACGGAGGAGGGGTTCCCTCCCCGTCCCCCCTCGCGTATCGTCGCCCCAATGCCGACGGCTCTCGTCACCGGGGCCTCCAGCGGAATCGGTCTCGAGCTCGCGACCCTCCTCGCCCGCGATCGCAACGACCTCGTCCTCGTCGCGCGCGGCCTCGCGCGGCTCGAGGGGATCGCGCGCGGGCTGGCGGAGGAGTTCGGCATCCAGGCCGCCGTCCTCGCCGCGGACCTCGCGCGTCCGGAGGCCCCCGGCGAGATCGCGCGGGAGCTCGCGGAGCGCGGCCTGTCGATCGACGTCCTCGTCAACAACGCCGGGTTCGGCCTCCACGGCTTCTTCGCGCGGTCGCCGCTCGAGACGGAGCTCGCGATGATCCAGGTCAACGTCGCCGCGCTGACGCACCTGACCGGGCTCCTCCTGCCGGGCATGCTCGACCGGCGCCGCGGCCGCATCCTCAACCTCGCGTCGACGGCGGCCTTTCAGCCCGGGCCCCTCATGGCCGTCTACTACGCGACGAAGGCCTACGTGCTGTCGTTCTCCGAAGCCCTCGCGAACGAGACCTCCGGCAGCGGCGTGACCGTCACCGCGCTCTGTCCGGGGCCGACGGCGACGGGCTTCCAGAAGCGCGCGGGCGCCGAGAAGACGCCCCTCTTCGGCGGACCGCTCGTCATGGACGCCCCGGCCGCGGCGCTGGCCGGGTACCGGGGCATGCTGCGCGGCGACCGCGTGGTCATCCCCGGGCTCCTCAACAACGCCCTCGTCCAGTCGCTCCGCGTCTCGCCGCGCCGCCTGGTCACGGCGATCGCCCGCAGGATCCAGGAGAAGCGGCGTTGAGGGCTCGCGCGGGCGGCCCCGGCGGCTCGTCCGGCGCGCGAACCGCGCTCGCCCTGCTTCTCTTCATCAACCTCTTCAACTACGTCGACCGGCAGGTCCTCGCGGCCGTCGTCCCGTCGATCGAGCGGAGCTTCTTCGGCGGCGGCGCCGGACGGTCCGCGGCCCTCGACGCGATCCAGGACTGGTGCCGCGCGCACCTCGGCTTCCAGCCGGAGCTCGCGCTCATCGGCGTCCTCTCGATGGCGTTCATGGTCCTGTACATGGTGGGCGCACCGGTCTTCGGCCGTCTCGCCGAGCGCCATCCGCGGTGGATGCTCGTCGGCGTCGGGGTGATTCTCTGGAGCCTGGCCAGCGGCGCATCCGGCCTCGCCGCGACGTTCTTCGGACTGCTGCTGACGCGCTGCCTGGTCGGCGTGGGCGAAGCCGCCTACGGGCCGGTGGCGCCGGCGATTCTCTCGGACTACTACCCCGTCGCGCAGCGCGGGCGGATCCTGGCCTGGTTCTACATGGCCATCCCGGTCGGGAGCGCCCTCGGCTACGTGCTCGGCGGGGCCGTCGCCTCCTCGTCCATCGGCGACACGGGCGCCCGTCTTCTCGGGATCCATGCCGAGAGCTGGCGGTGGGCCTTTTTCCTCGTGGTCCCCCCCGGCATCGTCCTCGGGCTCTGGTCCTTCTTCATGAAGGAGCCCTCGCCCGGCCACGCGGACGGCACGGCCGGGCAGCCGCGCCGGCACGTGCGCTGGCGGGACTACGGCGTTCTGCTCCGGACGCGCTCGTGGGTCTTCTGCACGCTCGGCATGACGGCAATGACGTTCGCGATTGGCGGCATCGCCTTCTGGATGCCCTACTACCTCGCCCGCAAGCCCGGCGCCCCGGCGTCCGCGACCGTGATCTTCGGAGGCATCACCTGCGTGGCGGGCCTGGTCGCGACGCTGGCCGGCGGCATCGCGGGAGACCGTCTCCGCGGACGCTTCCCCGGCTCCTACTTCCTCGTCTCGGGCGTCGCGATGCTCGCCGGATTCCCGTTCATGGTCCTCACGCTCGGCGCGGGCTTTCCGACGATCTGGATCTGGATCTTCCTGACCTGCTTCTGCCTCTTCTTCAACACCGGGCCGACGAACACGATCCTCGCCAACGTCAGCCACCCGTCGCTGCGCGCGGCCGGTTTCGCGCTCAACATCCTCCTGATCCACGCCTTCGGCGACGTGATTTCGCCGGTCGTCATCGGCGTCCTCGGCGACCGGTACGACATGAACCGCGCGTTTCTGGTCGTGGGAGGGATGTTCCTCGCCGCCGGCGTCCTGTGGCTCTTCGGCGCGCGACACCTCGAACGCGACACGAGCCTCGCTCCGACACGCCTGCAATGACGGCGACGACCGGGGGCGGCGCCGGGTACGTCCTCGTCCGCGGCCTCACGCGCCTGCTCCTGCGGCTCTTCTACGCCCGGATCGAGGTCGTGGGCGCCGAGAACGTGCCCTCCTCGGGGCCCCTGATCGTCGCCGCCAACCACCACAACTCCATCGTGGACGCGATGCTGCTGATGGCGGTGATCCCCCGGCCCGTGCGCATCCTCGCCAACGCCCCGCTCTTCCGCCACCCCCTGATCGGGCCGTTCCTGCGGCTCGTCGGCGGGCTGCCGGTCCATCGCCGCAAGGAGGCGGGCGACGACCCCGGCAAGAACGCGGCGCTCTTCGCGGCGACCACCGCGGCGCTGCGGTCCGGGGGCGCGATCCTCATCTTTCCCGAGGGACGCACGCAGCCCGAGCCCGTTCTCCAGGAGGTACGGACCGGGACGGCCCGCATGCTGCTCGCCGCGGAGCGCGGCGCGCCCGGGACCTTCCGCGTGACGCTGCTTCCGGTCGGCCTCGTCTTCGACCAGCCCGGGACGTTCCGGACCGGCCGCGCCCTCGTCCTGATCGGCTCCCCGGTCGCGACCGCCGACTGCCTCGGAGGCGACGAAGCCGCCTCCGCGCGCGGCGCCCGCCTGCTCACCGGGCGCCTCGCCGACGCGCTCCGGGCGCAGATCGTCGAAGCGGACGACCGGCGCACGCTCCGCCTGCTCCGGCTCGTCGAGGAGCTCTGGCGCGAGGGCGGCGGCGTTCCTCCCCCGGCCGGGGCCGAGCGCGTCGCCTGGATGCAGCGCGCGATGCGCACCTACCGCTCGCTGCGGGAGCGCGCGCCCGAGCGCGTGGCAGCCTTCCGGGCGGACCTCGACGCCTGCGACGCCGAGTCGGACCGGGCGGGCCTCGCCGCGGAAGGTCTCTCCCGGACGTACACGTTCGGCGGGGTCGTCCGCTTCGCCGTCGGCGAAGGCCTTTCGATTCTCCTCGGGGCTCCGCTCGCCCTCTGCGGCATCGTCCTTCACGTCGTCCCGTACCAGCTGACGGCCCTCGCCGTCCGGCTCATCCCTCACACCGACGAGGAGGAGGCGACCGACAAGATCGCCGCCGGGCTCGTCCTCTACCCGCTGGCCTGGGCGGCGGAGGCCTGGGCCGTCGGGGCGCTCGGCGGAACGGTCGCCCTCGGCGTCTTTCTCGCCGCGCTGCTCCCCACCGGCTTCTTCGCCCTCGCGTGGCAGGAGCGTCTCGATCGCATCGTGAAGGAGGCGCGGACGTTCGGCCGGTTCCTCCGCGATCGCGAGCTCCCGCGCCGGCTGCGGGAGAAGCGCCGCGCCCTCGCGGCCGAGCTCGCCGAGCTGGTCCGCCTCGCCCCCGAAGAGTGGAGCGTGCCGGGCTCCGAAACGGGGCGGCGCGAATGACGATTCCGCTCTGGGCTCTGCGCCTCCTCCTCGTCACGGCCGGCCTCGGCCTCTGGTTCTGGACGCAATCCCTGATCGCGCGCCGCGCCTTCCCGGAGGGACAGATCGGCGACCGGCTCCTCGAGCTCACGGCCCCCCTGAACCGCTTCCTCTGGGACCGCCCGCGCGCGGCCGACGCCGTTCTCATCGCGACGTCGGCCGTCATCGACCTGCTCGGCCTCTTTCTCGTCGCCCTCGCGATCCTCGGCCCGAGCGTCCGCCCCTTCCTCGGCCTCGTGATCCTGTTCGCGCTGCGCCAGGTCTGCCAGGGACTCTGCGCGCTGCCCGCGCCCGAACGCATGATCTGGCGCCGCCCCGGGTTCCCTTCGCTTCTCGTGACCTACGGGACGACGTCCGACCTCTTCTTTTCCGGCCACACCGCGATCGCCGTCTACGGCAGCCTCGAGCTGGCGCACTGCCTGGGCCCGGCGGGCGTCGTCCTCGGCCTCGCGATCGTCCTCGTCGAAGCCACGGCGGTCCTCGTCCTGCGCGCCCACTACACGATGGACGTCTTCACCGGCGCGATCGCCGCGCTCTGGGTCTGGACCGCCGCCTCGGCCCTGGCGCCCGGCGTCGACCGGTGGCTGGCCGTGGCTTTCCAATAGGCCTTCTTTGACGCGGCGGGAGCAGAACGCCGCCGCGCGAGGACGCGCGAACCGAGAAGCCTCGGCTACACTGGAATTCCGGAGGAGTGGCCGAGCGGTTGATGGCGGCGGTCTTGAAAACCGCTGTGCCGGAAACGGCACCGGGGGTTCGAATCCCTCCTCCTCCGCCAATGCAAAGCATTCGAACCTGGGGTTCCGCCCCCTTCCGGAGGAGGCCCCAGCTCGAAAAGAGCCAGGGCTTGGAGCTTCGATACCGCCCGGTAGTACGGGCGGCCCTTTTCTCGGACGACCGGATCGAGCCGGATCTTCCCAAGGAGTGCCCGAAGAAGCCGCGCTGATAGCTCCGTGCGCCTCTCCAGGACCTCCTGGAGGGTGGAGACACGTTGCTCTATCCAGACGCGCGGGGGAACGCTGTGGACCGCGCTCTGGGCCCTCCGTAACAGTTCCAGCTCGGACCTCAGGTCCTCGCGCCTTTGCTCGGACGTGAGGAGGGCTTCTGCCAGCGTACGGCTGCCTCTTCCTTCAGCCACGAATTCGACGAAGTTCGCAATCCGCCGGTCCTCGGCCTCGAGCTCGGCAGCCTTGAGACGGATCACCTCCGGCGATTCTTTCGACGCCTTCAGTACCTCCTGCTGGACTCTCTTGAAGACGTAGGCGATGTTCTCAGCTGAGACGAGTGCATCGCGGACGGCAGCCAAGATAATCCGCTCAGCTATGGTTCGTCGAACGAGAAGCCGATTCTCGCATTTTCCCCTGACCGCCCCGAAACAGCCGTAGTAGCCCCCGCTCTTCCCACTCACCTTCGAGATCCCGGCGCCACAGACTCCACACACCATGCCCCCTGAAAGAAGTTCGGCGGGATACTCGACGACCCGACTGCCGGTCTGCGCTCGGAACCCGCTCACGCCCTTTCTCGACGGCCACGTCTTCTCGACTTCCGCGAGCCGCTTCCGGACGCGATCCCACAGCTCCTGCGGCACGATCCGGAGCGTCTCGTCCGTCGAGGTTATCCACTCCGACTCGGGCTTCGGGAACTGTCGGCGGCGGCCGGTCTTCGGATCACGGCGAGTCTGGCTCCGATTCCAGATCCACCGGCCTACGTACTTCTCGTTTCTCAGGAGCCGGTGAACCGTGGACGCCGACCACCCCTTTGAGCATCGACGGCCGGTGACCCCCTGCTCGTTCAGCCGCCGAACGATCGTCGATTCCGACCGCCCCTCCGCAAACTCTCGGAACACGCTAACCACGACCGCGGCCTCTCGCGGTTCTATTACCATTCGGTAGCCCTCCGGTCTTTGCCGCCCCTTCTTGTCCATCCGAACTGCTCCGACGGGAACTGACTGGAACCCGAACGTCGATTCCCCGACGGTGAAGCCTCGCTGCTTCTGCCCGATCTGGCCTCTCAACGTCTTCTTCCTCAGGTCGGTAAGCTGCAACTCGTTGAAGATCCCGCGCACCTGAATACCGACATTCGCCTCCTCGTCATTCGAGTCAAGGCCATCCGCCACCGAGAGCACTCTTACGCCGTTAAACCGCAGCTCCTCGAGGACTGAAAGCATCAGCAGGGTATTCCGCGCCAGCCGAGAGAGATCGTCGATCAAAACGACTTCGAACTCGTGTCGTTCTGCCGCCAGCAGGAGAGTGTTCAGGCCCGTTCGATCCTTCCGGGCGCCCGAGGCCGCCACGTCCGTGTAGATCTGTGCATCATCCACCACGTAACCGCGGGCAGCTGCCATCTTCCGGCACGCGGACACCTGGTCATCGATACTTTCTGGCCGTTGGTTCTCCGAGCTGTACCGCGCATAGATCGCTGCCTTCATGGCTTCTCCTCCTTCGGTTTGCCCTCCGCCTCGGTGGAACCCCTCATCAGCCTCACGAATTCGAACGCCAGCTCTTCGGCCACGTGATCGAGCAGCGCTCTAACCGCCGGGTCTTCCAGGAAGGCCCTGCGGTCGTCCGGCTCCCCGACCGTTCCGCCTCGGTGATTCTCGTTCTCGGTCATAATAGACAGTGTCTATTATAGCAACCTAGCGAAACGCCTACCGCCCCAAATCAAGATCCCTCGCAATTCGGGTCACGCTGACCTCTACCCGGGCTTTGGCCATTTCGGCCGATCGCGCCGCAGGCAAAGCCGGCAGGGCTAAATCCGGTCCGCCTGTTCGGGCCCTCGATCGTCGCCGAGTACGTCTCGAGCCAGCCAATTGGGCGAAATCGACCCCTCCGTAGAGCTTTGAGCTAGCGGAGCCCCTGCCGAGCGAGAAGTACAGTCGCCCCTCGTCGGTCACAAGGGCGCGGAGATCTGGCGCTCGTCCTGTTCTCAATCCGCCCGGCAGTGAGAATCCAGGAATCTGCTGCCCGACTCTTGCCTCGAAGGCTCGCAACGCATAAAGAATCGCCCCAATCGAGCCAACTGGCACGGTTAGCCCACGAAGCTTGAGAGCTATTTCGAATTCGAGCAGGTTGCGCGAGGAGAATCGCCGACTGCTCCCTCGGCCATGAGCGTCTCCGAAATCAGGGACTACGACTTTCTTCTCGCAAAAATAGATGAGTCGATGCTGAGGTTGGCGGAGAAGACGCGCGGCTTCCGACAGCGACCATTCGGCGTTCATGGGATAAGGAATACTAGCCGATGACCAGTCCCGGCCCGAGCGCGACGCAAGACATCAGCGCCAAAGAGCCGCAAACCGATGCTCACGCGCCGGGAATGATTGAGGCGCAGCGGCGGGCGCGGCCTCAGAACCGTTAGCACCAGAGCGTTCCGTGGCCAGCGTAGAATCCCCGAGAGGAGGCGACTCGACTCGAAATCATGGCGCGCTCTGATTTGCTTGTTTCTCTCGTCCAATTCGGCCGGCAGAGCCCCGATCCGCGGTTTCGCCGCGCGGTCGAGGCGCTGATCGCCGAGGAACGAGGGAAGCAACACACGATTCTCGCAGACCAGCTGGCCACCGCACTCTCGAACGGCGCCGGTGGCTCTCGCCCACCGCAACCCACATCGCCCTCGAACATCGAAGAGCTTCTCTACGAAATCAATCCTGAGCGGTCTCTAAGCGACCTGGTACTGCCGCCCCACGCTCTGGAGGAGTGCCGCCTACTCATCGAAGAACATCAGCGAGCTGAGCTGCTCCGTTCGTACGGCCTGGCTCCTCGTCATCGGGTGTTGCTCGTAGGACCGCCGGGGAACGGCAAGACGAGCGTTGCGTTCGCCCTCGCGCACGACCTGCTGGTACCTCTCCTTCTTGTCCGTTATGAAGGGCTAATTGGCAGCTATCTAGGTGAAACGGCGTCGCGGTTACGGAAGATCTTTGACTTTGCGAGACAGCGAGCCTGTGTTCTTTTTCTCGATGAGTTCGACACAGTAGGCAAGGAGCGGGGCGATATCCACGAAACAGGGGAGATAAAGAGGGTTGTCAGCACGCTGCTCCTTCAGATGGACCAACTTCCCGCACACGTCGTGATCGTGACCGCGACCAATCACGCCGAACTCCTCGATCGAGCGGTATGGCGAAGATTCCAGCTTCGCCTTCACCTGCCTCCTCCAGGCCCAAAGGAACTGCATCGCTTCCTCTCAGGGTTGATAGCCGGGCTGCATCTTCGGGGAAGGGTTGACGTGGCCGGCGTGGCCAATCACCTACGAGGCGCCAGCTATTCCGAAGTGGAAGATCTCTTTCTCGACATTTCACGGCGCGCTGTCCTAGAATCGCCTGAACCGAATATCCCCAGAATCGTTCGGCAACGTATGACAGCCTGGTCGCGGCAGGTCACACCGACCAAGCGTCGGGGTTGACGGAGTGATTGTTTGCCAAACCAGCCAATTCTCGTCTTTCCCTCCGCAACCACCTCAGCCCGAACGAAACTCCCTCAGAGTTTTACTCCTCGCGGCCCCCGACCGAGCCAAGCTGAGCAACGGCGACGCCTGGCTAAGCGCTTCACATCTCTAGGTAACCGATTCGGCACGATCCAAGCAGATTCCGGAGGCGTCGACCCCGAGCAGGTGATCGTCCTGGAGACCGTCGGTTCAGTCAGCGACTTCCAGCGGGTCGTCAAGAGGATCCCCGGAATGGAGTGGCTTGGCGATTTCGACGTTGATATTGCAGACCCGGATTCAGGCTTCTTGCTTGAGGGCACTGCTGCACCCCTGGTTTCAGGTCGCCTTTTCGTAGTCGTCGGCAATCGGACCGCGTACAGAGAGTTACTGGCTTTGTGGAGAGCCTGGGTCCGGTCCGCGGACGAAAAGTTGCCTCGGGGCTTTGGAGCGCTCGCCGACGTCTTTAAGCACCTGAATGATGTACGCGAATGGGGGCCACGAGATCGCGTGCTCGCAACGGGAGTCGTGGCGTATTGGGAGCAAGGCCTCTCCTCGAACGATCCGGCCATCCGCTTTGAGGCAGAGCTATGGTGCCGCTCCGATAGCGAAGCACGAAATGCAGCGTACGCTCGGCTTCGGGCCGTTGTTTCGGATGCCAACGGGCAATGCATCTCCGATGCTGCAATTCCTGAGATCGATTATCACGGCGTTGTCATCGAGCTGTCGGCCAATGTGGTGCGCGAGACCGTGGAGGCCATTGCTCGAGGCGCCGACACCAAGCTCTTGCGGGTGTCGGACGTCAAGTACTTTTCCCCTAAAGGCCAGGCTTCACTTCTTGTAGCAGCGGAAGCTGCACCGTTGGGCGTGCCGGAGCTGCCGTTGCCAACCGGTGAACCCATTGCGGCCCTACTGGACGGCCTACCGCTCGCTAACCACGCCGCTCTCCAAGGTCGGTTGACTCTGGACGACCCGGACGGGGTCGCAGCGAGTTATCGGGTAGGCGAACATCGGCACGGTACCTCAATGGCGTCGCTGATAACGCGTGGCGAGCTGGACTCCGGAGAACCAGCCCTGGTTTCAAAAGTGTATGTGCGTCCCGTGATGATCCCCGGTCAACCAGACTTCAATGGACAGCGCTGGGAGACCTTTCCGCCGGATGAGCTTCCAGTTGACTTGGTACATCGTGCCGTGCGGCGGATCTTTGAGGGGGACGACAATCGCCCTGCCGAGGCCCCATCGGTCAAGATCATCAACTTGAGCATCGGCGACAGTTGGCAGCTCTTCGACCGTTACATTTCACCGTGGGCACGACTGCTCGATTGGCTCGCGTGGAGGTATCAGGTCCTCTTTGTCGTTTCGGCGGGCAACCACCTGGCCGATCTTTCAGTTCCAGCTCCGCCGGGAGCGATCGTGGGAATGGCCGACGCCGATTTGCGCGCTCATGTGCTCCGCTCAATTGTTCATCAGAGGGTTCAGCGTCGACTGCTCGCACCTGCGGAGTCAGTTAACGCATTAACCGTGGGTTCGCTGCACTCGCAGGCCGGCCTGTCGGCAGGCGCGGGCAGGCTCCTAGATCTGTTCAGGGGTGCATCTCTTCCAAGTCCCCTTAATCCCGTTGCGAGCGGTGTCCGCCGGGCGATCAAGCCCGAGATCCTAGTGCCGGGCGGGCGCCAGTTCTACGCGCAAAAGCTCGTGACGGCCTCATCGACTGCGGCTGAGTTCGAGATTCTAAAGGCTGTCGGCCAGCCCGGCCAGGTTGTCGCGGCTCCCGGGGGGAGGGCGGTCCCTCCGAACCACACTTGGCGAACTTGCGGCACCAGCAATGCTGCTGCTCTCGCGACACGCAGAGCAACGCAATTTCACGGCGAGCTCCTGCAGCTTCGAGAGGGGCCTGGCGGCGCCGCGTTAAGCGATCTGAGGGCCGCCGTGATCCTCAAAGCAATGCTCGCTCACGGCGCCTCCTGGGGAGAGTGGGAAGCCTTCATCGAGAATGTGTTTGACGCCCCCGATACAGGCACGGAGCGCTGGCGGCGCCTAAAGCGTGCGTGTGCTCAGATTCTCGGGTACGGTCCAGCAGATTTCGATGGAGGATCGCTGTGCACGGATCAACGGGTGATTCTCCTGGGCAGCGGCGACCTTGGCGTTGACGAGGCGCATGTTTATCAACTTCCAATTCCTCCCGCCCTGCACGCCCAGGCGATAGGGCGCCGCCTATCTTTGACGTTGGCCTGGTTCACACCGATCAATCCCCGGCATCGAAACTATCGAATCGCCGACCTATGGTTCGATCCTCCGACCGAGAAGCTCAGGCTCAAACGCCGAGATGTCGACCATGACACGGTAACTAGGGGCACCCTCCAGCATGAAATCCTCGAGGGAACCGATGCGGTGGCGATAGAGGAAGGCGAGACGATCGAGGTGCAAGTGAACTGTCGGACCGATGCTTCAAGTTCACTACCTTCAGCTGTACCGTATGCCCTCATGGTGACTCTCGAAGTCGCCCCCGGCCTGCCGGTCAGCATCTACAACCAGGTGAAAGTCGCCCTCGATCGACTTCGGGCACCTGTCCGCGTAAGACCGACGGCCGCAAGGCCAGCATAGGCGGCGTTTCAACAATAGACGGTCCCTCGGCGAGATGCGATTGCTCAGGCCTCGCCGAGGGGAGTCAAATAGTCTTATCGATAGCACTAACTCGCCGAGTCGTTCGTCACGCTTCGGCCAGACATCCACTCGAGTCGCCTTCTACGAACACCCAAACCGAGCACGCGGCGACCGACCGCGGCCGAGTACAACCTGTCCGGATCGCTAGGATGAACCAGCTTCGCTTCCGACGTATGTCACGCCCGCTACCTATCTATCGTCAGCACGTGCCCGCCCCCCGTCAAGGTGACGGACCGGTCTTGAATGCGGAACTGTATTGAGTCGCCCTTCTTAAAGCCTGTTACATACTTCTCGAGCCTACTCGGATCGACGACCCGACACGACTCACCCTGACACTCGAGTCCAAAAGCTGGAGGTCCGACCGTGCAGTTGTCTGCGAGATCAAGAGTATAAGGCGGGCTTTGGAACGACTCCGGATGCTTACCGCTGCAGTCAGTCCAGCGAATCGTGCCACCCTCAAGCGTGCCAAGACCAATCTTTACGGGTTGCGCTCCTTTGAAAAGTATGGCGCCGAGAGAGACCGCATTGGCCAAGAACAGGATACCAATGGGGGCCCAAGCTAGTAGTGCGGGTCGGGGATTGGTCACGGGGCAACCTCCTTTGCGTAATGTATGACGCGGACATCTCTGATGTCCGCAGCGCGAATGAGCCAGAGTTGCGGAACAGAGGGCGATGTGTTCGAAAGGTCAAGAGGACATCCGTCACAGCAGTGGGGGACGCCGAGATACGCCAGATTGTAGACATAGAGTAAATCGCCCTTGAGATGGACCAGCTTGCCGTTGTAGGCGCAGGTTCCGGCCGTGAACGCCATGCTAGGAAGCGTAGTGTGCTGGCCTCGGTCGATATTGGCGCGGTCGATCCCTGCTCGCGTTGCGAAAAGATAAGTCACGGGAAAGAAGGCGACGAGGATGGTCGGTAAAGCTGTGCGCAGGAGCGTTCGCCGACCTAGGGCCGTCATCTCGACCACGACAGAGAGACCAAACACCACGACGTAGATAAGGGACAGCGCCCATCCGCTACCAAACAGGACCGCGAACCCCTGCGCCAAGGTGTCATTGAAACCTATGTCAAGGCTGGAGCCGCCCACTCCAAATACGTGATAGTAGGTACGAAGATAACCCCAGCCAGCCAAGTAAAGGTAGGCGGCGTATAACGTGGCCCAGTGCGCGAACTTGGCGAGGAGGCTGTCGGCTGGCGGCGTTGTCGTCGTCATGGCTTGCGCCGACTGCCTCGGTAAGCGAACGTGTGGTGGCAAGTGCTCCTAATGATTGTCGTCACGGGCGCCAACTCCTTGCTTGGTATGATGGTATCAATGCTTTAGTCGTTGCTGAGTGGGAGGCCTTCACAACGCCGTCGCGATGTCGTGGAGGTCCGGCGACTCAGGCGTCTACGCGGGGCGTACACCCGCGCCGGACCGAAGATGATCGATGAGGGGCAGGTGATCATTTAGCGCGCAAGCTAGAGTTGTGGCTTCACGTCTGGTTGCACCTGCTGGGTATCCGCTGCTACGACCGGTCGACTGGCAGCTTGACCATCAGGCTGCCGCTCGCCGCCCGCGGAACGGGTCTCCTCCGCTACATGTTGCCAATATGCCCAAATTCGGTTGACCAGGTAGTCCTCGAAGAGCGAGCGCCCGATTGCATAGAGCGACTGCTCGGAAAAAGTGGTCTTCTGGCTCAGCGACGTGATGATGGCCTTCGCTCGCGTCTGGCGGGCGACAGAATCCTCCAAGTCGATGACCTGAGTGTTGTTCTCCGAAGGTGGCCGCTGCCCTTCTGTGTTGGACGATGATGTCTCCGAAGTGGCAGAGGGCCCGGCAGTTGTAGCCGGATAGGGCTTGACGCCGGTAGAGGTCCCCATCCGGAGTGTGGCATCTCCGTAGAGTGTCGCGAGCTCGATCGAGCTCCGGATGCCCTGACGACGGAAATCCGCGATCGCGTGCTTGACGTAGTTGATTAGGATGGCTTGGTCCACCCAATCAAGAACGCGGTTGAATGGGTAGAGAGTGCGAAGGGCGAACTCTACCGGCTCCGCGGTGGCGAGGTGCTCTACATCCGTAATTCCGATCTCCGCGAGGCGGTCGATGACACCGTCTTCGACGCCGTCTACGAGGCAGAGGGGTAGGACCTCGCAGCCGGTCTCCGCCGGCTGGAAGACCTCTTTGGCTTTGTTCCGCAGTGCGCCCAAGGCCCATGACGGGAAGAGACCGAGCGCGAAATACAAGAACAGGCTAGCTTTCGGCGTTGTGATCGCACTGAAAAGCCCGAATACGCCAACGACGTACCCTAAGAGAAGGCTAATACCTGAGCGAATCGATGAGGTGAGTAGGAACTTACCCGTCAGGGCGCTCGAATTAAGACGGCCGATCACGAGAAGAAACGTGTAGACGTACGCGCCGTATCCCGCGAACACGAGACCGATCACGCCGTCAGAAAGGGGGCGTGAGTCATCCAACGGGGACGCTACCAGCGTGGGTGCGGCGGCCGTGGATTGGAGGATCGGACCGGATGTCGTGGGAGCGTGTCCTGTCCGGACGTCGGGTGCACTAGTCGTTTGCGGGGTAACAGTGCGGCTCACTACTGGCCCGGCGGGTGGCCCGGTAGGTGACTGCGGAGGAGAGCCGCCAGCTAGCGAGTGCAGTAGCTGCGCCGTGGGCGTCGTGGTGGGAGTACGCGACGGTTCGGTCGGAGCACCTGATCGCTCTAAACCGAGGCTTGAGGGACGGCGGGGCGACGAGAGAGCCGCTGGCAGGGCGAAGACGACCGTGAGTGCACCTGCTCCAATCACGACAGAGGCCAGGCTAGGCCGCATATCAGTGACGGCTCGCTCCCAACCCTGATGCTCGGCGCCGTGCAGGCGGATCTGCCGTCTACGAACCTGCAAGTACGGCTCAACGGCACGCCGACTCAGCTCGTAATGAGGATCCACTGAGAGTAGGAAGTTGAGGACTGCCGTGAGGCCCGGAAGAATGGCGAAGACCCAGAACACTCGATCAGCGAAATCGGTATCCAGTGCTGGTGCGTAGCGGAGGAGAGCGTAACCGACCACAGGTACCAACAGCAGCGCTGCCAAGTGGCCGATCACCCGTGTTCGACCGCTACCCTTCAGTGTGAGGCCTGCTGTCATTTCCGGGTCCCCTTCCTGCGAGGCCTGGCGGGCGCAGGGGCCTTCTGAGCGCCGGTCACGTGGGCAACGCCCATGGCGGTGGGAACGTGATTGGAAGGCGATATCCGAGGAGAAAGTAGCAGTAGAAAAGATCGTTCGTGGGCCCGAAGTGGAGATAGGCCTTGCAAAGCATGAGTGTGTGGTCGTCGGGATTTGGAAGGACAACGAAATCGCGAACAAGGCGAAAGAACGAATTGACGCCGTCGTTCATTGGTAGGTCGTAGTTGAAGTGGGCTGTGTGCCGGTACGGTTCATAGAGCTGGACCGGGGGCTCATCCTTGGTCAAGGAAACTCGGAAGAAGCCAAGCTGATGGGGGTGACCGTGCTGCATCTGAACCTTCCACTCACCTTGGTACTTCTTGTGGTCCTGGATGACGACCTCGTTGTACCCGAAGTTCTTGCCCTCCCTTTTCCAGAATGCCTTCTTGAACTTCTGGCCCGAGACGACCCCAGCCGCCCACTCGTGATTCCAGCCGCAGTAGATATAGCCGTTGAGTTGCTCGGGGTCCGGCGGTCCGCATGAAAGGAGCACGCTTTCGAGGGTCGCGTTATCGGCTTGAGCCAGTGTGTCGTAAGTCCATGGGTCAGCTGGCATGATGGCCTTCCTTCTCGTTGGGGTGTGCTATGCGCCGGCAACGGACGTTGCAGCCAGGTCGGCCAGCGCCATGATCGTCCAGTGGGGATTGACGCCTAGGCTGGTTGGAAACACGCTGGCGTCGGCAGCGTAGACGTTTCTGGTTCCGTGTACGCGGAATTCAGGGCTGACAACACCCGTCTTCGGGTCGGAGCTCAGTCCGTTGCCCCCCTGAGGGTGACCTGTTCCGATCTGGATGTCGGAAAAGTTGGCGATTGTGTTGATGCGCGCCTCGTACGTGGCGGGCGTGAGCTCCCAGTCACGTGGTGCCCCGATGAGGACGCGACGAGGCGGGGGATTCGAATTGAAGAAGAGCCTGCTCGTCATCAACAGGCCCGCCTTTATCCGAGCCAGGTCGTTCGCCCCGAGCGCGATGTGAATGGTCTCTTTGTCTCCCACGGCCGTGATTCGAGACTGGCTGCTGGACCCCACAAGCGGCGCCGCGCAGGCGTAGAACTGGAGTCGGTCGATATTGTGCTGAAAGGCATCCATCCATCCAGGTAGGGCAAGCGACTGGGTGGCTGGTGGGTTGAACCAGGTTTCGATCACGAAGCCGTCAGGGTGGTTCTCAAGATAATAGTGGGCGATCTGAAGGCCATCGAACGCTCTTTGAGGCGTGTCGTACTCGGCGTGTACGGGGCTGCCGAAATTGAAGGCAAAATGATGCCCGATGGGAAGACCGCTGGAGGCTATCTCCGGGCTCCGAAGGAGCAGCCCGCTACTCGCGACAGCTCCCGCACTCACAACTATCGCTTTGCCCTTGATTGTCCCGTGGCCGCCAAGCCTCTCCTGTCGGCAGCGCACGAGCACTCCGGTGGCGGTGAATCTGCCGTTCATGGTTGCGCCGACGAGATGAAGCGCTTTACGGCCAGTGTAGACAGTAAGCCGGCCCGTGCTCCAGGCAGCCGGGAGCATGGTTTGAAGCACGGAGTTCTTGCGGAGATAGCCGCACGTGAGGTTGCAATAGCCGCAGCCAAGGCAACGTTGGGCTTTCCCAACATTGACCTCGCATGCGGGAACCTCGGTTGTTGGGTCCATCCCTAGAGCTAGCGCTCCCTGCCGAAGCTTGTCGCCCGTCGGATTCAAGAAACCGGCCTCGATCACCGTGTCGGCGGACCCGATCGCAAGTTCCTGTCGGATGCGTTCGTAGGCGTCGGTGAGTGGTGTGTCCACCCAGTCGAGGCCGTAGGTGTTGCGCCACGTATCCCGCACCCACGGAGGCATCTTGAAGCAGACTGCGTTGTTGACAACGCTGCTTCCGCCCAGGCACGAGCCCTGGAAGACGAACATGCTGATGCCTTGGGCGAGTTGAAAACCACCACCTTTGAAGTACCGGCGCAGGTTCTCGAGCTCATCCCAGGGAAAAGGCCTTGCGATTCCAGTGGGTGGCGCTGGAGTCCAGCTCTCCGGAACGTAATCGCCCGTCTCGACGAGCGCTACGTTGAGGCCGTTCTTTTCAACCAGGCGCCGTGCTACGACCGCGCCTCCCGAGCCCGAGCCGACCACGACGACGTCATAGTTACGAGATGGCAGGCGTTCGGTCGGTTGGACCCAGGCCTCTTTCGGAAGAAATACTTCCTGAGGGATGATTGCGGTTGGCCCCCGTGGCCGATCGATGAACCTGTCATAGCCGAGCCGGGCCGACGCGAGCGGCTGACCGGCGTCGTCCAGGGTGGCGTAGATGAGGAAGACAGCCAACCTTTGAGCGGTGCGGGCAAGGTCGTGCGCGACCGGGATTCCGTTTTCCATCTCCGTGAGTCGGGCCCTCACGGCGTCGCGATTGGTGGGGTCGATGAAGTTCAAGATGGGGATGGTGAGAGCCGTCAGCAGGAGCCTGAGGTCGCCCATGCCGCTCGCACCGTCATCGGAGAGATCGTTCAGGAAGCGGGCACCTCGACTTGCGATCTGGTCGGTGGTTAACGCGCAGTCGGTCGGTCGAAAGGCGTTGACGATGGCGCGTATAAGGGCAAGGTCATTGTCGCTTACGAAGCTCATAGTGCGCTCCCGGTAGTGATCGCGTGCCGACCTGCGATCGATGTACACCGTTCATTGCGTGACCTTCTCGCCTAGCTGGTATATCCGCAGCTCGTCTCCACACTGGACGCCGAATTGGGCGCTCGGAATCGTGTTTCCACCGTGAGTCGTGCTCTTCTCAATCCAGCCTCCGCAATCCATCGTCACGAGCGGGGAATTGCCACTCTCATCGAGCGGGTGGGCGTCGACTAGCAAGCGAGCGTGATGCGTATGCCCGACGACGAACAGACGACATCCAATGCCCTCGGTTCGACCTCGGGCGCGCACGTCGCCACCGAACGTAATGATCCCAGCCGTTTGGTGGAAATCGTCGAAAGGGTCGCCTGCCTCAGAACTCTGGAAAGCGCTGATATCGAGGTACATGCTGCCAAGTCCGTCGATGTCGTTTGGTGATGACAGCGGAATGGCTCCCGTGGGTCGTGGGATGACTATGGGCCAGTTCCTAGAACGGTCGCGCTTCCGAGCCAGTAGTTGGCGCTTGACAGCCTTTTCGTAGCCCGCCGGCAGTTGCCCGACCTGGTAAAGGCCGGAATGAATTTGCTCCGCATGGATGACCGCGGTCTCCTTCCACTTCGCCGGTAGCCGCTCGAGCTGGTCCCAGATGTGCCCGTGAGTTAAGAACAGTCGCCCATCCGACGTCAGTAGCGTTTCAGGCCGATCGCCCTCGGGGGGCGCCGATATTTGTTCGAGGGGCTGATCGTGATTGCCGCGCAGGATCGTAGGTCGCAGGGCATTCAAGCCATCGTGCATAGGCTTGATCACCGGGTCGCCCGTAATCCTCGCGAAAACCTCCTCCGCGCTCATTCCGCTCGGGGGACTTTGCCGCCAGAAGTCGAGGCGATCGCCCGTCTGGTAGACCTCGACGTTGTCGACCTGGCCGAGGATGTCAAGGAGGATCGGGAAAAGGATCACGCCATTGAATCGGTAGTTGATAAACGCGTCCATCCGGTCCTTGCTGACCCAATGCAGGTCAGGCAAGAACACGCGAAGTGTCACGTCGCTGCCGAATCCGAGGCTTTGACCGGCAGGAGGGACATACCGGTTGACGAGAAACACCTGGAGGCGCCTCAACAGCGCATCCAGGAAGTCGCCGTGATCTAGATGTGCCATAGCGTTCTCACCTCAGCTCGGCGCGGGTCACTAGACTCTCGGCATGATGCGAAGCTCGGGCGAGGGCTGCGGTGCGCCAGCTGTCAGCCCTGTTGGACTTGCAGACCAGGACGCAGCAAGTGCGAAGAAACCTTCCAGCATCGCATCCTGAGCGGTTGAGTCTTCTGGGAATGGATATGAGGGAGGGGATTTCTCTAAAGCTGAATATGGTGTAGGACCTTGCTTCCCTCCGTGGGCTAGCCGAATCTTCCCGACAGTTTGCTCGAGGAGGCTCATGGCTGATCGCATGCGAACCCAACAGTGGTTGTTCCAGTCGAGGATGGTTCCTTCGGGGGGAGTGTTGCTAAATCGGTGGGCGAGGACGGCCGCGGCGTAGCGCCCCCGCTTGCTTAGCGCCCCGATAAGATCCGGGGGCATAGTCAGATTCATTCCGCCCTCAACACTGCGGAGATGGATCTGGGCGATCCGATCCCGGTAGCCGGGGACACGGAGCTGGATATTGTCTCGCCAGTTGTGCATCGTGTCGAAGATCGAGCCGAGGAACCAAGCCAACTGTTTCCAGGAACCCGAATCGGGCGCTTGCGACCAAGTTTCGCTCTCCCCATCTCCATTTCGGCTTGGGATCCAGACGTTGTTCTGCTCGTTCCTGGGGTCGTAGGGGAAGTGAGGGTGAAAGTCGGTCAGGTTCAGACCGAAGGTCGGCCACCGTGGGAGGGGCCCGTCAAAAAAGTGGATTGGAAAATTGCTTGTGATGCCCCCGTCAGAGAACCAGCAACGAACGAGCCGGGGCTCCTCTGCCTCTCCCCGCCAGTTCCTCGCGGCCCAGCTGAAGTCGAAGCCCCAGAGTGGCACGGCGCTGATGAGTAGCGGGAAGCTCAGGCTTAGTCGGACGGCGACCGCAACAGGCAAGTCAGCTGCGGCAGGCAGTGGGACCAATCCCTCCCGGATCGCACGCTGAGTCACATCTCCGTGTTTGGGGTGAGCTCTACCCTCGCGCTGGTGACCGACCATGAAGTCGACGATTCGCTTTGAAAAGAGCTTTCGCATTTCGTCGGGTCGGAAGTAGAGGGTTCGGGTGTCGAACGGAAGGCGATAGGGTCGGCCCTGCGTCAGACAGGTTGTCATCACTTCGAGATTGATGCGCCGCCCACCCTTGTCTTTCTCGAGACGTGCTCGGTCACCGAGCCCGCCGGCACCCCAAAGATCGGCAAACGTGAGTGGGTCGGTGGGGCTGTAGCCAACCGGGCGATTTGCCGACCCGGCTGATTCTCCGAAGGCGACGTCGTCCAAAGTCTGCTCGATCCAGTCTGTGAGCGGGGGTGGGCCCCCGCGTCTGGTCTCGCCGCGACCAGAACAGATCCCGAACTGGTGAGTCGCAAGTGACTTGACGGCGTCGGCGATGGCCGCGGCGACCGGCACGACGAGGCCGACGAGGGCCAGCGTTATCACGGCGAGAACGATCACTCCGGCGCGGACCCAAGTCGACAAACCGGAACTGCTGAACGCTGCCCAACCGATTGCGAGCCCAGGAAGAAGCCCGAGAGCGAGCCAATGCGGATACCCTGCGACAAGGGCTCGCAGACCGACAAACAACTTGCGTCGGGTCGTGTGCTCGAGGGACGCTCGAAACAGCCGAAAAGCTCTCTGAGTTCCGGGTGCAGGCCGAAAAAGACTAAGCAGGAAGGAGGTACCGCTAGCTGTCGTCGTCCCTAGCACCTCCGGGAGTGCAGCCAGCTGATTGAAGCCCGCCGAGGAGCCCAGGACTGATCGCCGATACTCGGCTGCGGCGAAAAGTGACGCAGCGATCGCTCCGGCGCTTGCACCGCCTATGTTTTTCAAGGTGTAGATCTTCGCGAGTTCGAGTCCCGCGGCCGGATAGACAACGCCGCTCGTGATACCGCCCTTCATGATCACGTCACACAGCAGCCGCTCTTCTTCGAGTGGCAGCGGGCGGCTCTCTTTCGTGCCGGTCGCCCGTGTATTGCTCGTGCTCACACGAGGCCGAGGCCTTTGTCGCTCGCGGAGCGATCGAAGCCGGACCGAGCGGTGATCCAAGCCTTGCGCAACGCCTCCCGAGCCTCGTCCTGATTTCTGACGCCTACCGCCCTTGCCATCAGCTCGCCCTCACTGCTCTCGAGGTGTCACGCTGAGTACGTGAGCGGATTCGATGGGGCTTACGCCCTGGAACCACGGATGGAAGAATCTCTTCTCCTCAACTGCAAGGCGTTGCACGGGCGCTGTAACTCGATGGGCCGGCGTCCCACGGGCAGCAGGGGTCGGTGACGTCGCCGCCACGCTGACGGTCGGAGCCGCCGCAGGGGCGGAAGCGACCATCCCGACGCCGTTCGCCCCGATTGCCGCCGCAAAGATGACCAGGGAATTGATGAAGTAAAGGACTAAACGCATTAGACCCTTGACGGTATCGTCACCGAGCACGACGAGCCCGCAAAGGAAGCTTAGAGTCAGCGACGTCCAGTTCGGCGGAGCATGAAATTGGCTTGAGAGTGTGGCGGTGAAGAGCGTTACCATCGCTCCTGCGGCGCCCGGAGTGAGCATCGACTTCGCTTTGAGAAAGTCATTCATCGTCGTCGCCGGGCCTATTGCGCCGTCCCGAATACAACCAGTGCCAAAGGGTGCGGGACTTCCTTCCAGTCATCGATCGACTCAAGCCAGTTGCGGTCTTTGTCTTGAAGAGACCGAATGATGGTGAAGTAGTCGTAGGTCAGGAGGCCGTGAAGATGCATCGGGTCGGACGGGTCCCGAGTACCTGCCATGACCTGGGCAAGTTCCGCGTCCTCCGGGGTATCACGGTATGTGTAGATCTTCAGGGAATACGGGCCAAGGTCGCCGACGGTGACCCAGGCGATTGCTGAGTGGTCGCCGTGTCCAGCCTCGTTCTTGTCGAACTCCCGCACGTACTCCGCACCTTTGTGAAAGATGGCGTCCAAGACGACAAAATTTCCGCAGCGGCCTCCGCTGCCCTTCGCGCCCTCCTCGGCAAACTCGTATCGGTCGTCGTGCTTTCGCACCCAAAGCTTGCGTTGCTCCAGGCATGCCGATGCTGATGCGTCGGTGATCTTGCGCATTCCGGGGAAGACTTTGAGTTGCTTGGACAAATCCAACGTCACACCGTTGTCGCAGGAGATCGACAGTGCTGGATGAATCTCCAGCACGTGATCTGCGTTTGAGCCACCGGTGCCTTCACCGGCAGCGTGCTCCGCGAAGATGCGGGGGAAGCCGACTACCGTGCACTTTTGGTGGCTTTGGGTAAGGTTGTCGAATAAGGCAATCCAGGGTACCCCGATGGATCCGGTCTTCGGCGCTCCAGGGAGGCGTTCATGGCAAACGTTGGGGGGTTCAGCAACGACGGCTGCTGGAGAGCCATGCCCGCCGCCATCGAGCCAGGCAACGTGGAGCTCGCAGTCGCTGGACAGGGTGTGTACCCCCGAGTGCTCGTCGAAGTTCATTTGCATCGGGTAATGGATGGTTCGCTTCGCCGCGAGATCCTTGATGTAGTCCGCGGACAGCCAAAACAGCATCTCGTGCTGATCGTCTTGCCCGGCTGCCGCCCGGGCGACGAGCAGGGCGAGACTGCAGGCAAGCAGGGGTGCAAATCGAAGTCCTCGAGCCCGACGCGGCGGAATGTTGACCATGACTGCTCCTTTCGGTAGCTGAGGCTGGAGAAGGGGAGAGTCATCGGAGGTGGGCCACGCGGAGACAGCAGCCATCTCAGGCTCCGGTCGCAAACTGAACGTGCATTGGATCGGGCGTTCGAAACGAGCGACCATCGTGCCATCCGTGGTCGGCCCAAATCTGGTACCACCAGTCCGGAAGGGACCGCGAGAGGGGTTTCTGCCGGGGGTTGTGCTCGGGATCCCAATCGATGGCAATGCCGAAGGAATGCAGCGACAGGCGCCGCCCGCCCGTGATCGGGCGAAAATTGAATCCGCCGCCGTGCTGGTCGAGCCGTCGCCGGTGTAGCCAAGCTCGAATGTCGTCACTGCCCGCCGACGGGCCGATCTGCAACTTCGCGTAAGCCCAGATGTCGGCCAAGACCGAATGGAACGAATCCTCGACCAGACGGTGGAGGCGTACCGCCGAGACGCGTACAGGGCCCGAATCAGCCTGGTAGAACAGCTCCCAACCGTCGGGAGGCGCTACTCTGCTGATGTTCTGGCCCTCCCAGGCTTCGTCGAGCGTGCCGTCACCGTTGGCCGGATTCCCGAAGGTCGCTAGGATCTCTGGGAGTCCATCTGGAGCGTTCACGCAAGCTCGCTTTCTGTCGACGGTCGCCGTCAACGCGCTCGAATCGCGCCTTGACGCTTGGAAGGTGTCCCCGTGGTGAGCAGATCGACGCTCAGTCTGCGCCAGCGAGAAACAAGTGGCGGACGGAAGTGGCCTGCGACCGTCCACCACTTGGGCTGGGATGGCGACAGGTACAACTAGTTCGGAATTGGACCGTTCATACAAACCTCTCTGCCGGCCCGACTGGTGGGTCGGCGTAGAGGCGGTCTGTGGAGCGCTCCTTTCCGCCTTCACTTCACGGATGAAGTGGCGAAATCAGGGCTGGATTAGGACAGGGAGTTAAAGAAAGCTGGGGCGAGCTCGGGCAATCGAGCGTGGAAGCTAGGTTCTGGCGCTTGATCTCAGGAGTTCGTCGCCAAGACGAGAGCGGAGTTTGGCGAGCTGGTCGAGGTTTGGCCGGGCGCCGGCCAGGGCGCTCTCCATTTTCCGCCGGACGGTGCGGTCAATTGCTTGTTCGGCTTGAGACGCTCTCAAAAAGGCGTCTAGTCTGTTTTGGGAACGAACCATATCGCCGCACCTCGCCCAGCATTCGATCTCCAGCAGCCAGACGATCAAGGCGTTTGCGCGTAAGCCGCAATCGGCGAACACCTTGCCGGCGGCCGCCGCGGATCGGGCGGCGTCCCGGAATCTGCCGGCGGCGAAAAGGATTTCCGCGATTCCGATTCGAAGGAAACCCTGCCATGACCGGTGATCTTCTCTTGAGAAACGCCGCAGTGCACGTGCGTACTCCCGGCGAGCCTCGTCGAGACGTCCGAGCTGAACAAGGGATGTGGCGATGCTGTTTGTAGCGCCAACGAAGTTACTCCAGAGAGCGTAGCGCTCGAAGACGGGCAGAGAGGTGCGATAGGCGGCGACGGCCTGCTCGTGCTGTTCAAGATCGAAGTACGCCAGGCCCTCCGCGACCATAGCGCGGGCTGCCAGGTCATCGAGCCCGCGTTCCTCAAATGTCTTTCGGGCCCGCGCCGCAAGGACGAGCGCCGTTTGCCCTAGCCCAACGAACGAACGCCGCTGACTTTCGTTCAGCTCCGTGATAGCAAGGCTGGTCTCGTCGCCGATCTTGCCGAAGGCGCGGTAAGCGACCCGGAGGCTGGATCCAGCGCGTTTGAAATTCTTGGTCCACAGGTGCCCTTGCGCCGCAAGGACGTGGGCTTGCCCCCAAAGCAAGAACCAGGGAGCGATTGCTTCAGGCACAGTGTCCGAGTAGGCCGAGCGGGAGCTGGATTCCAAACGCGAGATCGCCGCAGACGCGAAGTGTGATGCCCGTTCCGGGCTCTCGGCGATGCGCCTCCCCGACTCTTGAAGAGCATAGAGGAGACCTAGGCGTTGTGAGGAGTCTCCGAGATCAAAACCCTCGACCGCTGTGACGGCCGTGTTGTTGGCGACGGACTCGAGAAGACGCCGTTGATAAAAGGTGGCCTCGGATCGAAGCGACCCTGTCTCGAGAGGAAGGGTGGACCGCCTTGACGACCTGTTCGTAGCTACCGTTGGACGACGCCGGAACGGGTCTCCGGACGGGAGATCGTCCACGCCATGGGGCTCGTCGAGCAGACCCTTCAATGCCAGTCGACGAAGTCCTCGATCCACCTGCTCCAACTCGGAGAGGGCCTTCTGGCACCTTTTGCAGGTCTCGAGGTGGGTACTCGCTTGCGTTTCCTCGGCTCTTGTTGCCTCGCCGACGATAATGCGCAGCAGCGTGAACTCGTCGACGTGACTCTTCACGACAGGCATCTTCGGAGTCTCCCGAGGCATCGGCTCACAAGCTTGAAAACGCTTGCAGGGCTGAGCGAGAGATCATATGCCGTTTCCTTGAGGCTCCGGCCCTCCAGGTAGTAGGCATAGATAAGGCGGCGGCACCGCGAGGAGATTCCGGAGAATGCTTCTTTCAAAGCTAGAAGCCGTTCAGTCTCGTCCGCGCTCTCGCCGGCTCGGTCGGATTGGTCCTCTCCCGCGAAGAGCGCTCGTGCAGCCGCTCGCCGGGAGATGTGAAGGAGACACTTGACCTTAAAGACGGTAAAAACGTAGCCCTCTGGCTTTCGGACATTGGCCTCGTGATGGAGGAGCTCGACAGCCGTATCTTGGAGCAAATCCTCCGCTTCGGGCGCTTCAATCCCGTAACAGGATCGCGCAAACGTCGACAGCTTTGTTCTCGTGGCTGGATCGGCGAGGAGATCCTCCACTACCTGCCACGTGGTGCGTGGGCTGCTCGACTCTTCCATTTCTTCTGTGGTGCCTCCACAACCGATGTGGCAGCCCGAATCTATCGCGAAGTTGTCAAGGCAAGCCGAGGCGGCGTTGAGCGAGCCTTGGGCCCTGATTGGCGGGCTGTATCTTATTGAGATAATGAGGTTTACGGCCGTCGCCATTTCGGCGATCCTGTTCCTGGTGGACGCTCAATGCTCCGCGCTGAGTTAAGACACTTCTCGAGAATCCGCCTTCCGCGGTCTCCTCTCTTTTCCTGTCCCAACTTTGCCTTCTCAGCGCCACTTCAAAGGAGGAAGGCCTCTTCGCGTGGAGGGGTCGGTGTGTGTTTGAGGAGCGAGGTGGGCGATGCTGGACCGTCTGGTTCGCGGAGCGGCAGGTTCTGGTGTGGCTGGGCGGTTTCTGGCGGATGTCGAGGCGACT
>JAYRMU010000018.1:0-69952 GCA_041912555.1 Thermoanaerobaculia bacterium | reverse complement strand
GTCGAGGAGCGCTCGCGCGACCTCGACCTGCGCGTCTCGAGCGTCCCGACGCAGTTCGGCGAGAAGGTCGTCATGCGGCTGCTCGACAAGTCGAAGCTGCAGCTCGACATGACGCAGCTCGGCTTCGACCAGGAGCCGCTGCGGCGCTTCAAGGATGCGATCGACCGCCCGTACGGCATCGTCCTCGTCACGGGGCCGACCGGTTCCGGCAAGACGAACACGCTCTACTCCGCCATCGCGGCCCTGAACGATCCGACCGTCAACATCATGACGGCCGAGGACCCGATCGAGTTCAACCTCGCGGGCATCAACCAGGTCCAGATGAAGGAGCAGATCGGCCTGACGTTCGCCTCGGCCCTGCGCTCCTTCCTGCGCCAGGACCCGGACATCATCCTCGTCGGCGAGGTCCGCGACTTCGAGACCGCCGAGATCGCGGTCAAGGCGGCCCTGACCGGCCACCTCGTGCTCTCGACGCTCCACACCAACGACGCGCCCTCGACGATCAACCGCCTGATGAACATGGGCATCGAGCCGTTCCTCGTCGCGACGTCGGTCAACTGCATCTGCGCGCAGCGGCTGGTGCGCCGCATCTGCACGCACTGCACCGAGGACGTCGAGACGCCGCCGCAGATGCTCATGCAGGTCGGCTACGCCCCCGACGAGGTCAAGTCGCTGCGGATCAAGCGCGGCCGCGGGTGCGAGCGCTGCAACAACACGGGTTACAAGGGCCGCGTCGGCCTCTTCGAGGTGCTCTCCTTCACCGACGAGATCCGCGACATGATCCTCTCGGGCGCGTCGTCGATCGAGCTGAAGCGCAAGGCGATCGAGGAGGGCATGGTCAGCCTGCGCATGTCGGGCCTCCAGAAGATCAAGGAAGGCGCCACCAGCCTCGAGGAAGTGCTCCGGGAAACTGTCCTTTAGGCCAGTCCGCCGGAGGCAGTCGGCAGGAGGCAGACAGGAAAAGGCCCCCTCTTTCGGCGCTTCGTCCTGCCTCCCGCCTCCTGGTTCCTGCCTCCTTTATTTCCCCTCCCGAAGGGCGTAAACTCTTTCGACACAACAATCGGGGGACCACTGTATGGCGAGTGAGACCACGCTCCACGGCCTGCTGAAGCAAATGGTCGAGATGGGGGGCTCGGACCTCCATCTGACGACCCAGTCTCCGCCGATGGTGCGCCTGGACGGAAAGCTCATCCCGCTGCCCTATCCCCCGCTGACGGTCCCCGAAACCAAGCAGCTGGCGTACTCGGTCCTGACCGACGCCCAGAAGCACCGGTTCGAGGAGAACCTCGAGCTCGACCTCTCCTTCGGCGTCAAGGGCATGGCGCGCTTCCGGGCCAACAACTTCATGCAGCGGGGCGCCGTGGCCGGCGTCTACCGGCAGATCCCCTACGAGATCCTGGGCTTCAAGGAGCTGGGGCTCCCGCCGGTCGTCGAGCTGCTGTGCGACAAGCCGCGCGGCCTCATCCTCGTCTGCGGCCCGACGGGCTCCGGCAAGACGACGACCCAGGCGGCCATGATCGACAAGATCAACCGCGAGAAGCAGCTCCACATCGTCACGATCGAGGACCCGATCGAGTTCCTCCACCAGCACAAGAAGTGCCTGGTCAACCAGCGCGAGCTGCACGCCGACACCCACTCGTTCGGCAACGCCCTCAAGTCGGTCCTGCGCGAAGACCCGGACGTCGTCCTCGTCGGCGAAATGCGCGACCTCGAGACGATCGAGGCGGCGCTGCGCATCGCCGAGACGGGCCACCTGACGATGGCCACCCTGCACACGAACTCGGCGACCACGTCGATCAACCGCATCATCGACGTCTTCCCGGCCCACCAGCAGAGCCAGATCCGCACCCAGCTCTCGTTCGTCCTCGAGGGGATCATGTGCCAGACCCTCATCGAGCGCTCGAGCGGCAAGGGGCGCGTCATGGCCCTCGAGGTCCTCGTGCCCAACGCGGCCATCCGCAACCTCATCCGCGAGGACAAGATCCACCAGATCTACTCGACGATGCAGTCGGGCCAGTCGAAGTTCGGCATGCAGACCTTCAACCAGTCGCTCGCCACGCTGTACCTGAAGAAGCAGATCACGCTCGAGGCGGCGCTCTCCCGCTCGTCGATGCCCGACGAGCTGCAGGAGCTCATCAACCGCGGCGCCGGCGTCAACGTGCCGACGACCAACGCCTCGGCCGGCAAGAGGTAGAACGACATGCCCAACTACGTCTGGAAGGGAAGGAACCGCACCGGCCTCGTCCAGGAGGGCGTGCTCGCCGCCGACACCAAGGAAGTCGCGCTGGCGACGCTGCGGCGCCAGAACATCGTCGTCACGGGCATCCGCGAGCGCGGCAAGGAAGTCTCGCTCACGAAGATGGGCTTCCGGGTCCCGCCGAAGGTCCTCGCCGTCTTCACGCGCCAGTTCTCGGTCATGATCGACGCGGGTCTCCCGCTCGTGCAGTGCCTCGAGATCCTCGCGAACCAGCAGGAGCACAAGAACTTCGCCAAGATCCTGCTGCAGGTGCGCCAGGACGTCGAGGCCGGCTCGACGCTGGCCGACGCGATGCGCCGCCATCCCAAGGCGTTCGACGACCTCTACGTCAACATGGTGGCCGCCGGAGAGGCCGGCGGTATCCTCGACACGATCCTGCAGCGCCTCTCGACCTACATCGAGAAGGCCGTCAAGCTGCGCTCGCAGGTCCGGGCGGCCCTGATCTACCCGATCGCGGTCATCACGATCGCCGCCATCGTCGTCGCCGTCATCCTGCTGAAGGTCATCCCGACGTTCGCCGCCCTCTTCACCAGCCTCGGGGCCGAGCTGCCCTTCCCGACGCGCGTGGTCATCGCGGCCTCGAACTTCCTGGCCCGCTACTTCATCTTCTTCGTCATCGGGATCGGCGTCTTCATCTTCTTCTTCCGGCGGTACTACAAGACGTACCGCGGGCGGCGCGTCGTCGACGGCTTCATGCTCAAGGCTCCGATCATCGGCATGATCCTGCGCAAGATCGCCGTGGCCCGGTTCTGCCGCACGCTGGCGACGCTGACGTCCTCGGGCGTGCCCATCCTCGAGAGCCTCGACATCACGGCCCGCACCGCCGGCAACGCGATCGTCGAGGACGCCATCCTCGAGACGCGCAAGAGCGTCGAAAACGGCAAGACCCTCATCGAGCCCCTCAAGGACTCCGAGGTCTTCCCGAACATGGTCGTGCAGATGATCGGCGTCGGCGAGCAGACCGGCGCCCTGGACTCGATGCTCAACAAGATCGCCGAGTTCTACGAGGACGAGGTCGACATCGCGGTCGCCGGCCTCGTCAAGCTGCTCGAACCGGTCATGATCTTCATCCTCGGCGTCATCATCGGCGGCATCGTCATCGCGATGTACCTGCCGATGTTCACGCTGATCAACAAGATCGGATGACCGCCGCCGCCCCGTGACCGCCCGACCCCGGAGAAAGCGGGGTCAGGTCTCTAAAGGGTGAGTTCGAGAGCCATGGTCCAGGAGCAACGCCGGACCCAAACTCACCATTGAGAGACCTGACCCCCATGGACGAGTCCCCGCTGCGCCGCTCGCTGTTCTGGCTGACCACGGTCCGGATCGGCGTCCTCTTCCTCATCCTCCTCTCCGCGATCCTGGTCCAGGCGGGCTCGGGCGCCGAGGCCCCGATCTCGTACCTGTACGGGCTGTGCGCCGCGGCGGTCGCCCTCTCGCTCTTCGACTGGACGGTCGGCCGGCTCCTGCCGGCGCGCGCGGAGGCCTCGCTCCAGCTCGTCGGCGACCTCGGGCTCGTGTGCGTCCTCGTCTACTCCTCGGGAGGCCCGAGCTCCGTCTTCACGTTCCTCTACCTCGTCGTCATCGGCGGCGCGGCGTTTCTCCTCTACCGCACGGGCGCCCTGGTCATCGCGTCGGTGGCGGCGCTCCTGCACGGCCTGATGGTCGAGCTGACGGCCTACGAGATCCTCCCCCGTCCCGCCCTGGCCGCCATCCCGCGCTGGGGCCTCGAGCGCCTCGGGTACAACCTGGCGATCACGATCGCGGGCTTCTACGGCGTGGCGTTCATGGTGTCCTACCTCTCCGAGAAGCTGCGGGGCGCCCGCGAGGAGCTCGAGCAGCGCCAGAAGGCCCTCTCCCGGATCCAGACCCTCTACGCCAACGTCATCGCGTCCATGTCCTCGGGCCTCGTCACGGCCGACTCGCGGGAGCGCGTGACGTTCCTGAACCAGGCCGGCGGCGACATCCTCGGGATCGCCCCGGCCCGGGCCGCCGGCAAGCTCCTGTCGGAGATCGGCCTCATCCTGCCGAGCGACTGGAACCAGATCCGGCAGCGCACGCGCGGCCGCGAGGGGTTCCGCGCCGAGATCGAGATCGAGCGCGGGGCGTCCCGCCGCGTCCTCGGCTACTCGGTCCGCGCGCTCAAGGACCCCGACGGCGAGGACGCCGCCCTGATCGTGTTCCAGGACCTGACCGAGGTGAAGAAGCTCGAGCGCCAGGCGCGCTTCAACGAGCAGCTCGCCGCCGTCGGGGAGCTCGCCGCGGGCATCGCGCACGAGATCCGCAACCCCCTCGCCTCGATCTCGGGCTCCGTGCAGGTGCTCTCGCACGACCTGTCCGTCGGCTCGGCCGAGCGGCGCCTCATGGAGATCATCGTGTCGGAGTCCAACCGGCTCTCCAAGATCCTCGAGGAGTTCCTGCGCTTCGTGCGCCCGCAGGAGCGCCGGGTCGCCGTCTTCGACGTGGCGGGCAACATCCAGGAGGTCCTCGACCTCTTCCGGCTGTCCGACGAGGTGTCCGACGCGCACCGGATCGTGGCGGACGTCCAGCCCGCCGAATCGCGGCTCTCGGGCGACCGCGACCAGATCCGGCAGATCATTTACAACGTCGCCAAGAACGCCGTGCGCGCGATGCCCGACGGCGGAACCCTGACCGTCGAGGGCCGCGAGGACGCGGCGTGGTATAGCATCAAGTTCCGCGACACCGGCCGGGGGATGAGCGTCGAAGAGCTGGCCCGCGTCTTCACGCCCTTCTCCACGGCCTTCGACGGGGGCACCGGGCTCGGCATGGCGATCGTCCGGCGCATCGTCGAAGACCACGGGGGCGCGATCGACGTGGAATCCAGGCCGGGCGAAGGAACGACGGTGACGATACTCCTGCCGCGCGACACGACCGCCCGACTGACGCCGGAGCACCCGGCCCCGAGCCCGGAGGCCGTCCAGTGAGCGGGCCGCGCCTGCTGATCGTGGACGACGAGAAGTCCCTGCGGGACATGCTCGGCCTCCTCTTCCACAAGCAGGGCTTCGAGGTCCTGACGGCCGCCAACTTCACCGAGGGCGTCGCCGCCGCGGTGCGCTCGAGCCCGGACGTCATCCTCTGCGACATCAAGATGCCCGACGGCAACGGCCTCGACCTGCTCCAGCGCGTGCGGGACGAGAAGCTCCCGACGCCCGTCATCATGATCACGGCCCACACCTCGACGGAGGACGCCGTCGAGGCGATGAAGCGCGGCGCCGTGGACTACATCTCCAAGCCGTTCAACAACGACGAGCTCGTCCTCGTCGTCCGCCGGGCCCTCGGCGAGAAGCAGCTCCAGGACGAGAACCTCTACCTGCGCCAGGAGCTCGCCGGCAAGTACACCTTCGCCAACATGATCGGCCGCGGAAGCCGGATGCAGGAGATCTTCCGCACGATCGAGCGGATCGGGAAGGTGTCCTCGACCGTCCTGCTGACCGGGGAGAGCGGCACGGGCAAGGAGCTGATCGCGCGGGCGATCCACTTCGCGTCCATCCGCAAGGACCGCAAGTTCGTGTCCATCAACTGCGGCGCGCTGCCCGAGACCCTCCTCGAGTCGGAGCTGTTCGGCCACGAACGCGGCTCCTTCACCGGCGCCGTGCGCGAGAAGCGCGGGCTCTTCCAGGAGGCCGACGGCGGGACGCTCTTCCTCGACGAGATCTCCGAGACGACCCTGACGATGCAGGTCAAGCTGCTGCGGGCGATCCAGGAGAAAGTGATCCGCCGGGTCGGCGGCAACGACGAGATCGCCGTGGACACGCGCATCATCGCCGCGACCAACCGGGACCTCGCCGAGCTCGTCAGCGAGGGCAAGTTCCGCGAGGACCTCTTCTACCGCATCAACGTGATCCCGATCCCGCTGCCTCCCCTGCGCTCGCGCACCGAGGACATCGCGCCGTTGACCTCCCACTTCATCACCGCGATCTGCAAGGAGCAGAAGATCCCGGAGAAGAAGATCTCCATCGAGGCCATGCGGCTCCTCGAGGCGTACCCGTGGCCGGGCAACGTCCGGGAGCTCGAGAACACGCTCGAGCGCACGGTCGCGCTCGAGGCCGGCCCCGTCATCAACGCGTCGAGCCTTCCCGAGCCCATCGTCCTCGGCGTGCGGACGCGGGTGCCCGATTTCGAGAGCCTCCCCGAGGAAGGCATCAACCTCGAGGCGTACCTCGAGACCGTCGGCAAGCGGCTCATGCGGGAGGCCCTCGACCGCTGCGGCGGCGTCCAGACGAAGGCCGCGGAGCTGCTGCACATGTCCTTCCGGTCGTTCCGCTACTACGCCAAGAAGTACAACCTCGTGCACCGCGAAGAGATGTACGAGGGCGACGAGGACGGCGCCGGCGAGGCGAAGGAAAACCCGGCATGAGCCGCGCCACGCTCGCCCTGGCCGCCGCGGCCGCCCTGGCCTCGGCCTGCGGGGCCGCGCCGGGCGGCCCGGGCTCGCCGACCCCGGTTCCGACCGCGGTCCCCGCCGCCTCGACCGCGGCCGCCGCGGGCCCCCGCGCGACGATGCCCTCGGGCGCGGTGTACCACCTCGAGCTCGCGCTGACCCCGGAGGAGCAGGCGCTCGGCCTCATGTTCCGCGAGAGCCTGCCCGACCGGACCGGGATGCTCTTCGTCTTCGAAACGTCCGACTCGCACCACTTCTGGATGAAGAACACGATGATCCCGCTCGACATGATCTGGATGGACGCGTCGGGCAAGGTCGTGTACGTCTCCGCCGACACGCCCCCCTGCAAGGCCGATCCCTGCCCGACCTACGGGCCCGACGGCCCCGCGAGCCAGGTGCTGGAGATCGCCGGAGGCCTGGCGAAGAAGGAAGGGATCACGGCGGGCGCGACGCTGAAGCTGCTCGACGTGCCTCGCTAGCCGACGCCGCCCCGGAGGGCCCGGACTCCGACGACAACCGCGTTCCACACGGATCAGACACGAGATGAAGCTTTCCGTCGTCATACCGATCCTGGACGAATCGAGCAACGTCCTCCCGCTCTACGAAGCGCTCCGGAAGGTGCTCGACCCGCTGTGCGACGGCTACGAGCTCATCTTCGTCGACGACGGCAGCACGGATGGATCCGCCGACCGCGTCCGGGAGCTCCACGCGGCGGACCCGCGGGTCAAGCTCCTCTCCTTCTCGAGGAATTTCGGGCACCAGATGGCCCTGACGGCCGGAATGGACCACGCCTCCGGGGACGCCACCATCGTGATGGACGGCGACCTGCAGCACCCGCCGGCGGTGATCCCGGAGCTCGTCGCGCGATGGAAGGAAGGCTTCGAGGTCGTCTACACGGTCCGCCGCTCGACGGCCGCCGCCGGCCCGCTCAAGCGGGCCACGGCCAGCCTGTTCTACCGGGTCTTTCGCCGATTGAGCGGAATCCACCTCCCGAGCCACGCCGCCGACTTCCGGCTGCTCGACCGCACCGTCGTCGACGCGTTTCGCGGAATCCGCGAACGGGCACGATTCCTCCGCGGCCTCACGGTCTGGGCGGGCTATCGCTCGATCGCCGTCCCGTACCAGGCGCCCCCGCGCGCCGCGGGCGAGTCCAAGTACTCCACGGGTCGAATGGCGCGGCTCGGCATCGACGCCCTGGTGTCCTTTTCGACGATCCCCCTCCATGCCGCCATCTACGTCGGCTTTTCGCTCGCCCTTCTCGGGTTTCTGTATGCCCTCTACGCGCTCTATGCCCGTTTCGTGACGGGGAACGTCCTGCCAGGCTGGACCTCGCTGGCCCTGCTCGTCTCCGTCGTGGGCGGCCTCCAGCTCATCCTGCTGGGGGTCGTCGGCATCTACCTGGGCAAGATCTATGAAGAGGTCAAGAAGCGGCCTCTCTACCTGGTGCGCAGCGCGCTCGGTTTCGACACGGCCGGCCCGGACGGCGCGCCCGAGGCGCCGAGCGCCGGACGATGACGCCCCCCTACAGAGCCCGTCGGCCGACACCTTCGGCTTCGATTCGGGGGCGTCCCCGGCGGCCGAGGAGCCATCCCGACAGGATCAGCGTCCCGATGCTGATCGCGGCCCCGCGAAGGAACCCGTCCGGCAAGTAGAACAGGTGGGCCGCGTGCGTTCCCGGCGGAACGCGAAAGCCGAGAAAGGCGCGGTTGTACGGCAGCAGCGGAGCCCGGACGCCATCCAGCGTCAGCTTCCAGCCCGGCCACGCCGGGATCGACGTGGCCACGATGGCCGCGCCACGCGCCTCGACGTGAAGCGACATTTCCTGGCCCGAGTATCCGTCGATGCGGACGGCGGCTTCCCCGTTGGCGGACCCGGCGTCCGGCCCTCCCGTGCCGACGATTCCCTCTTCGCCGAAGTCCTCGATCGACGCCAGCGCCTCGTTCTGACGGGAGGCGTCGGCCTCGAAGCGGAGTCGGCGTGGAACGAATGCGCGCGGAAGCGCGCCCGGGTTCTCCAGGAGGCGGACGCCGCTGCCCTCGCCGAGTTCTTTCCATCCCGGAACCGCCGGCGCCGCCACCGGGACCACCGCGTACCGCACGTTGAGGAAGGAAAGAAACGGGCGTGTCACGTCGTCCACGCGGTTGAACCAGACCGGCTGGTCGACGCACCAGAGCGGGTAGGTTTCGCGCAGGGACCCGAGGGTCATCGCCCCGTAAGCCCGCGCGTCCTCCACCCCGTACAGCGCCGAGGCGTCCGGCTCGAACAGGACCCCGGACGCTACGACGCGCTCGGGCGCGCGTCGCGGGATCCCGTCGAGCACGGGGAGAGGCGGATAGAAGGCCCGGGCCTCGAACGTCGGGCAGATGGCCCCGGTTTCGACCGCGCGGTCGGTCGCGAAGACCAGGAGGACCGCCAGCGCGACGACCGGACCTCCCGCGCGCCGCAGGGCCAGCGCAAGGACGGCCGCCAGCAGCAGGGGCCCCAGCTGGAGGAGAAGGTGCCGTCGCCCCGGGCTCTCCACGACCATCGCCATCAACTGCGGCCGCACGAAGCGGTAGACCGCCACCAGCACCCCTGAAAAGGCGAAGGCACCGAGGGCGAACGCCGCGGCTTGCCGTCCTTCGCAAAGCGCCTCGACGCCCAGGACCGCGAGGGCGACGGTGCCGAACGCCGCGAGGAAGACGAGATATTCGTTCAACGCGAGGTCGAAGAGCGGAATCCGCGAAACGAGATCCGTCACTCCCGCGAGCCTCGCCCAGATCGCCAACCCGGCCAGCGCCAGCGCCAGAAAGGCCCACTTCTCGCGGCGCCGCGACCAGAGGCCCAGGGCGGCGAGCGGGTAGACCAGGGCGCCCGCATACGCCGCGGGCAGGACGAGGGCTTCGTCTCCGGCGGGGAGCTTGCGCAACCCCAGCGCGAACGGCAGGAGGTTGCGAACCGAGCGATAGAGACTCAGCGGCAGGGTCACGGACTTCTTCTGGATCGCCCACCAGGCGGCCCGGAACGACGCCTGCTGCGTGTGGGGAAGGATCTCGAGGAACGGAAGCAGCGCGACCGCGCAGAGCCCGAGCGCGAGACCTCCCGCAACCAGAGACAGGACGACCGGCCGGAGCCGCCGCCCGCGCCCCGCCGACGCCAGCTCGAAGAGAAAGTAGACGCCGGCGCCCGCCACCGCGTGCAGGAGGGTTTCCGGATGGCCGGCCACCGTGATCAGGCACAGGGACGCGACCGTCAGCGCGACCGCGGACCGGTCCGAGCGATGCACGAGCCGCCGCAGTCCGAGCAGAAGGAGGGGAAACGCGACGACGGCCGCGCCCACCGAATAGCCCAGAAAGAAGACGACATGATCGCAGAAGGCCCATCCCACCGCGCCGAAGAGCGAGGGCACCTCTCCGCACCCGAGGTCTCGAAAATAGAGGTAGGCCGACACGACCGCGAGCAGCAGCCGGAGCGTCAGGTCGAAGGTCCAGGCCTGCGGGAGCGGGAGCGCGAGTCCGAGCCATGTGTTCGGATGAAGCACGGCCGGCTGCAGAAAGCCGAGGAGCGGCTCGCCGAGCATGTGAAAGCGGTTCCAGAGCGGAAGCCGCCCGTGTTCCAGGGCGTCCCGGACCGCCCTGCGAGCGGGGATGTACTGCGCGACCACGTCGGACAGCAGGCCCGTCCGCGTCCCCGGAATCCTCATCTCGGACCGGTGGGCGGCCAGCGGAGGCGACCCGTAGGCGATGTCGAGCGGCGCATAGACCTCGCCCGTCAACAGCGCCCCGCCCGTCAGGAGGCCCGGCAAGGCGGCGAGCAGGATCGCGACACGGAGTCTCAGCGGCTGGACGAACCTGTGGGCGAGCCCGAGCATCACGACGGCGGCCGCCGCATACAGGGCGACCGTCCGGAGCACGAGCACGAGCATTCTCTCTCTTCTACGGGACTCGATCCCGCCCCGTCAAGCTCGGTCGCGGATCGAACTAGGGCTCGAAGAGGAAGAGCCCGTCCCCCATCGTCCCGACGTACACCCGCCCGCCGGCGACCTCGGCCGCGTTGGCCAGCATCAGCGCCGAGCGCGGGCTCGTGAAGGCGCGGCGGCTGCGGCCCTCCTGCCAGAGGAGGGTCCCGTCCACGTCCTGCAGGTTCGAGTAGCCGCCCGAGGGCTTGTCGGCCGAGGCCTTGATGAAGATGCCTCCGCCGAGCGCCGCCTTCTTGTGCGTGGACCAGTTGCGCCCGTCCCAGTACGCGAGCGTCTGGCCCGAACGGACCTCGAGGAGCGGGTCGCCGTTGCGGTCGGCGAGCAGCTCGACGCGCTCGACCGCGCGCAGGCCTCCCGCCACCGCGCCGTAGCGCCGGCCGTCGACGGTCGTGAAGACGCCCTCGGTGGTGACGACTACGGGCGCGTCGAACGGGGCTCCGTACGCCACCAGGGGCGTGCCCTGCGGCGGCGCCGGCGGCGTCTCCCAGCGCGCCCCCCCGTCGCGCGAGACCTTCAGGCCCGTGGAGCTCGCGACGAGGAAGACCGTCCGCCCGTCCGGGCCGCGGAAGGCCGCGAGCGAGGCCGTCGCGGGCAGCGCGTCGAGCGAGACCTTGCGGACCTGCCGGCCCGCCGCCTCCCAGACGCCGCTTTCCTCGCCCGCGAAGGCGCGGAAGAAATAGACGCGGGAGGGATCGTTCGGATCGGCCACGAGCTCCGCGACGCGGCTCTCCGGGAGGCCGCGCGAGCCCGACTGGAGCGTGCGCCCGCCGTCGTCGGAGACGAAGACGCCCTCCCCCTCCGTGCCGACGTAGAGGCGCCCCGTGCGGCGGTCGATCTCGAGCGCCGTGACCACGAGCGACTCGCGCGAGATGCGCGCCCACGTGGCTCCGCCGTCGTCGGAGCGGTGGAGCCCGCCGACCGTCGCCGCGTACACGACGCCGGGCCGGGTCGGGTCGCGCCGGACGCTGTGGGACCGGCGGTTCGTGAACCCGCTCGTGTAGCGCGTCCATTTGTCGCCGCCGTCCTTCGTGCGGTAGACCCAGCCGCACGTCGAGACCCAGACGTCGCGCGTGTCGGCGGCGTCGAAGTCCCAGGCGTAGACGGTCGCGTCGAGGACCATCCCCTCGGCGATGCGGCTCCACGAGGCGCCGCCGTCGCGCGTGCGGAAGGCCTGGCGCCAGGTGCCGGCGTAGAGCACGCGGCGGTCGGCGGGGTCGAACGCGAGCGACTCGACCTGCCAGAGCCCCGAGACGCCCTCCCCGGTGCGCGTCCACGTCCGCCCGCCGTCGGCGGAGAGCCGGACGCCGTCGTCGCCGCCGGCCGCGAGCAGGCGCGGCTCTCCCGGGGCGATCGCGAGCGCGCGCGAGGGAACGGTCCTCTCGGCCTTCAGGAGGCTCGTCCAGGTCGCTCCGCGGTCGTCGCTCCTGACGACGAGGCCGCCGCCGAGCTCGCCCGCGAGCGACGCCCAGAGCCGTCCCCGGACGGCCGGGTCGGCGACGAGCGACGTCACGTAATAGCCCGGGAAGGCCGGGCCCGGCTTGAGGGCGTCCCAGGTCAGACCCGCGTCGCGCGAGACGTAGAAGTTGCCGCGCGAGGTCCCGCAGTAGACGACTCCCGCCTCGAACGGATCGAGCGCGAACGCGCGCACCTCCGCTCCCCAGACGGGCAGGCGCCACCACGCGGCCGCGCCGGCGCTCGCCGCCGCCGCGAAGAGCGCTGCCGCGAGGAAGGGCGCCAGGCGCGCCCGCCGGAGAGGCCGTGCGGTGTCCACGTTCACCTTCGTATTGTACGGGGTCGGGGCGCCCCGGCGCGCCGTCCGATCGGCCGCCCGGGTGGGTCGGCTACACTGTCCGCATGGCCAAGATCCGCGTCGCCGTCTTCCCCGCCGCCGGGCTCGGCACCCGCTTTCTGCCCGCGACCAAGGCCCAGCCCAAGGAGATGCTGCCCCTGGTCGACCGCCCCCTCATCCAGTACGTGGTGGAGGAGGCTCGCGACGCCGGGATCGAGCGGATCGTCATCGTGACCGGGCGCGGCAAGAACGCGATCGAGGACCACTTCGACACGTCCTTCGAGCTCGAGCACATGCTCGCCGAGAAGGGGAAGAACGGGCTTCTCGAGGAGGTCCGCGAGGTCGCCGAGATCATTCCGGTCTCCTACGTCCGGCAGAAGCAGGCCCTCGGCCTCGGGCACGCCGTCCTCCAGGCGAAGGACCTCGTGGGCGACCAGCCGTTCGCGGTTCTCCTGGGGGACGACATCGTGGACGCCGCGGACCCCTGCATCGGCCAGATGATGCGCCTCTACGAGCGCCGCGGAAACCCGGTCATCGCGCTCCAGGAAGTGCCGCGGGCCGAGACGCGCCAGTACGGCATCGTCGCCGGCGAGAAGATCGAGGACCGCGTGGTGAAGATCTCCGACATGGTGGAGAAGCCTTCGCCCGACAAGGCGCCGTCCAACCTCGCGATCATCGGGCGCTACATCCTGCCGCCCGAGATTTTCGGCATCCTCGAGGAGACGCGCGCGGAGGTCGGCGGCGAAATCCAGCTGACGAGCGCGCTCAAGACCCTGCTCTCGCGCCGGCCGATCGACGGCTACCTCTTCGAGGGTAAGCGCTACGACGCGGGGGACAAGCTCGGGTTCCTGAAGGCGACCGTCGAGTTCGCGCTCAAGAGGAAGGACCTGGGCGGGCCGTTCCGTGAGTATCTGAGGGGGCTGAAGCTGGAGTAGGCGGGTCGGAGGCAGGAGGCAGGAGGCAGGAGGCAGGAGGCAGGAGGCAGGAGGCGAAAGTTTAGTCGGCCGACTTCTTTTTCTTCTCGGCTTTTTCCGGCTTCTTTTCGACCTTCTCCGACTTTCCCGCGGTCTCCGACTTGCCGCCTTCGGACTTCTCCGACTTCGTCGACGACGCGCCCGCCGCGGACTTCTCGCTCTCGGCTTTCTTGGCGCCCGAGGTCCGGTCCCCGCTGGCGTAGTCGGTGATGTAGAAGCCGCTGCCCTTGAACTGGATGGCCGGGACCGACATGAGCTTCTTGAGCTTCTTCTGGCCGCAGTGGGGGCACACCTTCAGGGGCTTCTCGCTCATCCCCTGGATGACCTCGGTCTTCTTCCCGCACGCGTCGCACGCGTATTCGTAGATCGGCATTTCGGAGATCCTAGCAGGGCTCCGACCATAGAATCACCCCGTGATCACGGTCGCCGAGGCGCTCGCGCTGGTGCGCCGGGCCTGCGCGCCGGGGCCGGCCGAACGGGCGCGGCTCGACGACGCGCTCGGCCGGGTCCTCGCCGAGGACGTGCGCACCGACGTGGACTGGCCGCCCTTCGACACGTCGGCCATGGACGGCTACGCGGTGAGGGTCGCCGAGGCCGCCCGCGCCCTCACGGAGCGCGCCGGCCTCGTGGCCGCCGGGGACCTCCCCCCCGCCCCGCTCGCGCCGGGCGAGGCGGTCCGCGTCATGACGGGCGCGCCGCTGCCCGACGGAACCGAAGCGGTCGTGCCGGTCGAGAACGCGCGGCGGGAGCGCGGAACGGTCGTCGCCCTCGCGCCGCCGTCCCCGGGAGAGCACCTGCGCCGCCGCGGCGAGAGCATCCGGGCCGGCTCCACGCTGGTGCAGCGGGGCCGGCGGCTCGGGCCCGCCGACGTCGCGCTGGCCGCCCTCGCGGGCGCGGACCCGATCGCCGTCCACGCGCGGCCGCGCGTCACGATCGCCGTCACCGGAAGCGAGCTCGTCCCGGCGTCCGGCAAGCCCGGCCCCGGCCAGCTGCGCGATTCGAACGGCCCGATGCTCGCGGCGCTCTGCCGGTCCCGCGGGGCGCTCGCCGTCTCGCGCGCCGCGGTCGCCGACGAGGGCGGCGCGGTGCGCCGGCTCTTCGCCGAGGCCGGGCGGGACGAAGACATCCTCGTGACGAGCGGCGGCGTCTCCGCCGGCGACCTCGACCTGCTCCCGGACGAAGCGGAGCGCGCCGGGTTCGAGCTGCTCTTTCGAGGCGTCGCCATGCGGCCCGGAAAGCCGGCCGTCTTCGGACGGCGCGGCCGCGCGCTCTGGCTGGGATTGCCCGGCAACCCCGTGTCGAGCGCCGTGTGCTTCCGCCTCTTCGGCGCGCTCGCGCTCGACGTCCTCTCGGGCCTCGCGCAGCCGGGTCCCGCCTTCGTGTCGGCCCGGCTGACGCGCGGCGTTTCGGTCCGGGGCCGCCGCGAGACGTACCGGGACGCGCGCCTGGCCGTCGTGGAGGGAGAGCTGCGCGTCGAGCCGCTCGCGACGCTCGGGAGCCACGACCTCGCCGCGCACGCCCGCTCGAACGCCCTGCTGCGGATCCCGGCCGACGCGGAGGGCCTGGCCGAGGGCGCGCTCGCCGAGTGCCTGCCGCTCGGTGAATTTCCGTGACCCGGGGAAAGAAGCGCGACGCCGGCCACGAGGTCCGCCATCACCGCGCCCGGTCTCCCGACGGCGTCTCGATCGCCTACACGCTGTGGCGGCGGCCGGCTCCGGAGCTCCTCGTGCTGGCGCCGGGTTTCTGGCGCGTGCGCCTCGGACGCGAAAACCTCTACCTCGCCAACCACTTCCTGCGGCGCGGGTACGACGTGGTCACGCTCGACTTCCGCGGCCACGGCGACAGCGGCGGCGGCTACGCGTTCGGCTCGGCCGAGCACCACGACTTCCACGCGGTCCTCGAGGAGCTCGTGGGGCCCGGCCGGCTGTACGAGAGGTTCGCCGTGCTCGGGCTCTCCATGGGAGGGTCGATCGCCGCCCAGGCCCTCGCGGCCCGGCCCGACCTGCCGTGCCGGGCGCTGGCGATGATCTCGTCTCCCGCGGACCTGCGGGCCCTCCGGCCCAAGCCCTGGCGCCTCGGAGCGCTCCGCCAGATCCGCCTGCGCCACGCGATGAAGGTCCCCAAGCTCGCCGCGAAGGGCCTCGGCCGGCGCAAGCCGCGCGCGGACCAGGCCGTCGGGTCGCTCAACTTCCCCAAGCTGATCGTCACCTCCCGGGGCGACTGGCTCGTCGATCCCTCGCACGGGCGCGCGCTCGCGGACGCGTCGGCCGCGCCCGTCGAGCTCGTCCACCTCGACCTGCCGGGCTCGCTCCACGCGGACGGCCTCGTCCGCGCGGTGCCGCTCAAGCTGCTGCGGATCCTGGACCGTTGGTTCGAGGAGAACGCTCCGCCCTGAGGAGCAGGAGGCAGGAGGCAGGAGGCAGGAAACGGGGGGCAGAAGGGCCTCAACAGTGAGCGGAAGGGTGGAGGCAAGGCAGGATCTCCCGCCTAAGCTGCCGATTAGCCGCGAACCGGCCGCGCAAAGCCGCGACTAGAATGCCCCGTGGCCTTCCACCGCGTGGCGATCACGGGCCTCGGGTGTCTCGCCCCCAACGGCAACGGCCGCGAGGCGTACGCGAGGGCGATCGAGCGCGGCCAGAGCGGGGTCGGCAGGATCTCGCTCTTCGATCCCGAGGGCCTTCCGGCGACGATCGCGGGCGAGCTGAAGGGCTTCGACCCCTCGGCCCACGTGGACGCGAAGGACGTCCGCCACGTCTCGCGGGCCGTCCCGATAGCGATCGCGGCGTCGGCCGAGGCCTTCGCCGACGCCGGGCTCGATCCCGGCGCGTTCTCCCTCGACGAGCGGCGAAAGGTGGGCGTCGTGCTCGGCACGGGAGGCGGGCCGATCGAGTTCTCGGAGCGGATGTACCACCTCTACTACACGAACCAGGTGAAGAAGGCGTCGGTGTACTCGATCGCCTCGGGGACGATCGGGACCCTCTCCTCCGAGATCTCGATGCGTTTCGGCCTGCGCGGACCCTCGCACGTCGTGTCGACCGGCTGCGCCTCTTCGACCGACGCCCTCGGCTGGGCGTTCCGGTCGATCAAGTCCGGCGCCGCCGAGGTCGCGCTCGCGGGCGGCGTGGACGCGACCGTGGTGCGCGGCATCATGGAGGGCTTCGCGATGATGCGCATCGTCTCGACGGCGCGCGAGAGAGAGCCGGCGCGGGCGTGCCGCCCGTTCTCCGCCGACCGCGACGGGATGGTGCTCGGCGAGGGGTCCTGGATGTTCGTCCTCGAGGACCTCGACCGCGCGAGGGCCCGCGGCATCCGCGTTTACGGCGAGCTGCGCGGCTACGGAGCCACCTGCGACGCGCACCACCGCGTGCGGCTCGACGAGAGCGGCGAGGAGCCGGCGCGGGCGATGACCCTCGCCATGGAGGAAGCCGGCGTCGTTCCGTCGGACATCGACTACGTCGCGTACCACGGCACCTCGACCGTGCTCAACGACCGGGTCGAGACGCGCGCGGCCCGACTGGCCTTCGGCGAGGCGGCCGGCAGGGTGCCCGGCTCCTCCGTCAAGTCCATGATCGGCCACCCCCAGGGCGCCAGCGGCGCGGCGGGCCTCGCGGCGACGCTGCTCGGGATGCGGGACGGTTTTCTGCCGCCGACGATCAACCTCGACGCCGCCGATCCGGAGTGCGGTCTCGACTACGTGCCGAACGCCTCGCGCCGCGCGCCCATGGAGACCGCGCTGTGCAACTGCATCGGCTTCGGCTCCAAGAACAGCGCCCTCGTCGTGTCGCGGGCGCGATGAGCCTCCTCGTGCCGGCGCGCCGGCCGAGCCGGGAGCTGCTCGACGACCCGGGCCTGCCCGCGGAGGAGATGCGTCGCTCGCTCGCCGACATCGACTTCGTCCACCGGCGCTGGGGCGCCAGCCGCGCCCTCGTGCGCTACCTCGCGGCCCGGCTGCGCCCGCTCGGGCGCCCCGCCCGCATCCTCGACGTGGGCGCGGGATCGGGCTCGGTCGCCGCGCGCCTGCGGAGCTCGCTGTCCCGATCCGGGGCGCCCCCGAAGGTGGTGGCCCTGGACCTGCAATGGCGCCACCTGGCGGCGGGCCGCGGCCTCTGCGGGGGCTCGCAGCCGCCGGCGGTCGGCGCCGACGCCTTCCGGCTCCCCTTTCCGGATGGAGCCTTCGACTTCGCGGTCTCGACCTTCTTTCTCCACCACTTTTCCCCCGACGAGAACCGGCGGCTCCTCCGCGAGCTCGCGCGGGTCGCGCGGCGCGGCTTCGCGGTCCTCGACCTGCGCCGCCACGTCTTTCCGGAGCTCGCGCTGGCGGCCGCGGCCCGATTCTTCTTCCGGAGCCACGTCTCGATCCGCGACGGCATCGCGTCCGTGCGGCAGGCCTACACGGTCGCCGAGGCGCGGGAGCTCGCGCTCGCCGTCTCGCCCTCCGGCCGCGCGGTGGGCGTCTTCCCGTTCGGCTTGCTCGTGACGGGCGGGGGCTGATGCGCCTGCTGGACGCCGTCATCGTCGGAGCGGGACCGGCGGGCTCGGCCGCGGCCGCCACGCTCGCGGCGGCGGGCCGGCGGGTGCTCGTCCTCGAGAAGGACCGGTTCCCGCGGCGCAAGGTCTGTGGCGAGTACTTGTCGGGCGGAGCCCGAGAGAGCCTCCTGCGCCTCGATGCGCTCGTCGCGGTGGCGAACGAGGCCGCGCCGATCGAGCGAGGCTCCCTGCACCTGCAGGACGGCCGCCGGGTCTCCTTCGCGCTTCCCGAGCGCGGCTTCGGGATCTCGCGGAGGCGGCTCGACGACCTGCTCGCCCGGCGCGCGGAAGCCCTCGGCGCGGAGGTCCGGTTCGAGTCGCGGGTCCTGTCGGTGGGAGCGACGGCCGGCGACGCGAGCGAGGTCCGCGTCGGCCACGCGGGCCGCGCGGAGACGATCGCCGCGCGGACGATCGTCGGCGCCTGGGGCCGCTGGGACGGGCTGGACCGGAGCCTCGAGCGCCGCTTCCTCGGCGGCCGCCGCCGTTTTCTCGGCTGGAGCGTCGACTACGCGCCGGGCGCCGGCGGCCCGGGCCCGGAAGTCGGCCTCTATCTCTTCCGGGGCGGCTACTGCGGCCTCTCGCGCAACGAGGGCCACTGCCTGCACATGGCCGGCGTGATCTCCGAGAGCGCGTGGCGCGCGCTCGGCGGCGGATGGGAGGCGGTCGTCGCCCACGCCCGCCGGTCGAACCGGGCGCTCGACCGGGACCTCGAGGGCCTGCGCGAGGGCCCGGACGGTTTCCTCGGGACGGGCCCCGTCTTCTTCACGGCGAAACCCCCCGTCGAGTCGGGCGTCCTCATGGTCGGGGACGCCTCGGGGGTCATCGACCCGTTCTCCGGCGAGGGCCTTTCGACAGCTCTCGCGTCCGGGATCCTCGCGGCCGACACGATCGAGCGGGCGCTCTCCGGCGCCATCCCCGCCGGGAACCTCGGCGCCGCCTACGCCCTGGCGTGGCGGCGCCGTTTCGCGGACCGTCTCGGCTGGGGCGCGGCGTTTCGCGGTCTCATGCTCCACCCGGCGGCCGCCTCGTTCGCCGCGCGCGTGGCGGGCGATCGCCTCGTCCGGATGGCGCTGACGCGCCTGGCGGCCGGCGCGGCGTAACGCCTTCCGGGGCCAAGCGGGGTAAGGTCAAAGCGGGGTCAGGTCTCTCAAAGAGCGTTCTCGAAGGAACAGGGGGTCAGGTCTCTCAAAGAGCGCAAGAGAGCCCGGACAGCCGCCAGTTTGCCGAGAGCGCTATCAACAATCGCTCATTGAGAGAGCTGAACCCGCTCACCTCAGATCGCGTTCACCTCGGGACAATCGCTCTTCCTGACCCCGTTCCTGCAAAGAGCGTTATCAATGGAGCCCGGGCAAGCGCTCATTTAGAGACCTGACCCCGCTCATGCGCGGGCAAGCGCTCATTTAGAGACCTGACCCCGCTCATGCGGACAATCGCTCTTTGAGAGACCTGACCCCGTTCACATCGCGCGGGCGCCGTCGGGGGTGAAGATGGCGTCGTCGATCCGCGCCTGCTGGATCTCGAGGTACTCGAGGCGGGTGAAGATCTGCGATTTCGGGCCGATCAGGTCCCGGATCTCCATCTCGGCCACGACGGTCTTGTTCTGGACCTTGCGGAACTTCGTGAAGAGCACCTCGCGCGCCTCCTTGCCGGACTGGAGGTAGAAGAGGAGCTTGCGGGGCAGCCGCTCCCCTTCGGCGTCGAGCCACAGCGTGACGCGCGGGTAGGCGGCCTTCGGCGACTTCGCGGTGAGGTCGAGGACCCGGCAGACCCGGTCTCCGACGGTCTCGGTCCCGGGGCGCAGGGAGGCGGTGAAATCCTCCGCGAAGCGCATGCGGGCCACGTCCCCGAAGGACGCCCCGCCCATGAGGCGCTGGTTCGCGGTGATCGGCACCGGGTTCTCGGCCCCGGGGATGATCAGCCACATCTTCTCGCCGACCGTCAGCGCCTTGCGCCCGTCGTTCTTGCCGCCGCGAAAGACGATCAGGGCGCGGTCGTGGCCCTTGACGTAGACGTCGAAGTCGGCGCTGCCCTGCTGTTTCTCGCCTTCCCACTGGCTCGCGCGCGCCGAGATCTTCGCCTCCGCGAAGGCGTTGCGCGCCTCGTCGACCGCCTGGAGCCAGGCCTGCACCTGCGCCGGCGTCGGCTCGGGCTGCGCGGCCGCGAGCGCCAGGGCGAGGACGGCGGCGCTAAACATGCGTCAGGGCGTCCACGATCTGGATGCGGGAGGCCCGGCGCGCCGGAAAGTACGCGGCGATCCCCATCGTGAGGAGCATGGCGGCGACGCCGGCCTCGTAGGCGAGCGGATAGATCTTCACGTTGATCGGCATGCCGTGCGTCGCGCCCGGCGGCGGGGGAAGGACGATCCCGGACGCGTTCAGCGCCGCCCGGACGACGAGGGCGAGCACGGTGCCCGCCACGCAGCCGGCCAGCGCGATGACGACGCCCTCCGCGAGGAACATCCGGAGGATTCCCGACGGCCGGGTCCCGATCGCGCGCAGGGTGCCGATCTCGCGGGTGCGCTCGGTGACCGCCATGGTCATGACGATCGCCGCGGAGAGGATCACGATGACGACGAGGACGATCCCGACGAAGCCGAAGATCCCGATGTAGAGCAGCTTCACCTGCTCGTAGAACGTCGCGAGCTCCTTCCAGTGCCGGACGACGACCGGATACCCGCCGGCCTGGAGGGCCTTGCCGAGGCGGTCCGCCGCCCTGTTCTCGTCCGCGCCGGGCTTGAGGAACACGACGAGCTTCGTCACGGTCTCGGAGCTCTGAAGGAGGCGGGACACGAGGCCGATGCCGGCCGCGACGTACCGGTCGTTGAGCTCCTTGATGCGCACGTCGGCCAGCCCCGCGACGATCCCGTCGAGGGCGTTGAGCGACCCGTCGGGCGTCGTCGCCATGAACGTCACGCGGTCTCCCGGCTTCACGTTCAACGCCGCAGCAAGGCCCGTGCCGAGGATGACGCCGTCGCCGCCGTCCCCGGAGAGGTACTTGCCCGACACGATGAGCTCGGGCGCGAGCGTCGCGGCCGCCTCGGGCCCCGGGTCCACGGCCACGCCGAGAAACGGCACGGACTTCGCGCCCGTCGTCGCGAGCCCGACGAAGTCGATGCGCGGCAGCACCGAGGATACGGCGGGGTCCGCCGCCGCGAGCGCCCGGGCGCGCTTCGCGTCGGGCAGGCCGTACTCGAGGGTTGCCTCCTCGGCCTTTCCGACCGCGCGCTTGTCCACGATCTGAAGGTCGCCGACGCTGTGGATCGTGCCTTCCTTCAGGCCTTCGAACGACTGCGCGATGAAGCCGCCCGCGAGCGCGAACGCGGCGAACCCGAACGTCACGACCGCGATCATGAGGAAGCTGCGGCGTTTCTGCCGCACCAGGTTGCGCCACGCGAGGGCGAACGCACTCACGACGCCACGTCCGATTCGATCGCGCCGTCGTGCAGCGTCACCACGCGCCGCGCCCGCGAGACGACGAGGGCGTCGTGCGTCGCGAAGAGGAACGCGACGCCCCGCGAGCGGTTGATCTCGCGCATGAGATCCAGGATCTCCTCCGCGGTGCGGCTGTCGAGGTTCGCGGTGGGCTCGTCGGCGAACACGATCGAGGGCGAGTTCGCGAGCGCGCGGGCGATCGCCACGCGCTGGCGCTGGCCGCCCGAGAGCAGGTCCGGCCGGACGCCCAGCTTCTCCGAGAGGCCGACCGAGGCGAGCAGCTCGCGCGACCGGGCGCGCCGCGCGTCGGCCGGAACGCCCGCGAGCGCCATCGGGTAGCCGACGTTCTCCTCGGCCGAGAGAACCGGGATCAGGTTGAACGTCTGGAAGACGAAGCCGAAGCGGTCCCGCCGGAGGTCCGAGCGCTCGTCCTCGGAGAGCGCTTCCCCGTCCTTCCCCTCGACGCGGACCGTTCCCGCGTCCGGCCGGTCGAGAAGGCCGAGGAGGTTCAGGAGTGTCGTCTTCCCCGACCCGCTCGGCCCCTTCAGGGCCACGAACTCGCCGGGAGCGATGGCGACCGAGACCTCCCGAACCGCCGGCACGGTGGCCGCGCCCATGCGGTACGTCCGCGAGAGGCCCGAGGCCTCGACGAGCGGTGCCGGCGCCGTGGCGTTCACGCGCGGGAGTTTAGCTTGGGCGCCCGTGCGAGGCTCCCGACCCCGTTCCCCCCGCAGGAATCAGACCGTCCGGGGCTGTTCCGGGGCGCGGGGCGCCACGGGCGACCGGCCAGGCTCCCGATAGTCGGTCAGGAGCCAGACCAGCGCCAGGGCGATGCCCATCCCCCGGTAGAAAGACCGCGCCGGCGAGCCGGGAGAGTACCCGTCGAGCCGCGGAAGCAGCACCACGAACACCGTGATCGCGAGCTCGACGAGGCCGTGCACGAAGAGCGGCACCTTCGCGAGGAGGCCGAACGGATACCGCGTCAGGAGGGTCAGGACGAGCAGGACGAACGCGAGCAGGAAGCTGATCAGGGCGGGCGATCCCCCGAGCCCGAACACCAGGGGGCCGAAGACGAAGCAGGCGACGAGCACGACGTCGCAATATCCGTGGAGCCGGGGGCCGAGGAATCTCATCGGCGACCTCCTTGATCTCTGATCTCGGTTTCACACCAATCCACCCACCTTCCGTGCAACGAGCGTGCCCGAAACCGGGGCACTGAACTTGCACTTCGAGAGGAGCATGAGGCTGACGGCGACGCTCCTCGCGTTCCTCCTGGCGGCCACCTTCGAGCTGCCCCATGGAACCGTCGCCGGCGCCGCCGTCGAGCACGAATCCCGCTCGCAGTCGGACGAGAACGAGACGGCCGAGACGGAAGACGTCGGCGCGCGCGCCGAGCTCTACCTCCTCCAGCACGGCGCCCTGTCCGAAGGGGGCCAGCTCGCGCGGCTCGACCGGGCGCGGCAGGAATACGAGCGCCGCACGATCGAGAAGCGGGGCATTCAGCCGAAGCAGGCGGCCCAGGCCGCGTGGGTCTCGCTCGGGCCGACCAACGGCGCCGGTCGGATGACGTCGATCGCGCCCCACCCGACGGCGATCGGCACCGTGTACGCGGGCGCGGCCGGCGGCGGGCTCTGGAAGACCGCGGATGGCGGAGCGACCTGGGAGCCCCTGACGGACGACCTGCCGGACCTGGCCGTGGGAGCCGTGGCGGTCGCGCCGTCGGCGCCGGACACGATCTACCTCGGGACGGGCGAGCCCACCGGGATGCCGGGCATCGGGCTGCTCACCTCGAGCGACGGCGGAGCGACCTGGCGGCTGCCCGCGGCCGTGATCGCCAACTCCTTCTATCGGCTCTCCGTGCATCCCGAAGATCCGCGCGACGTCGTGGCGGCCACCGATTCGGGCGGGCTCCGGTCCACCGACGGCGGCGCGACGTGGACGCCCTTCCTCCAGGGGACCGCGGTCACCGACCTCGTGCGCTCGGCCGCGGACCCGGCGGTGCTCTACGCCGCCACCGGAGCCTCGCAGGTCTGGATGTCGCAGGACTCGGGCGCGACGTGGACGTCGCGCAGCGCCGGACTGCCCTCGACCCCGGTCCGTCTCTCGCTCGCGATGAGCCCCTCCAACCCGCAGCGGCTTTTCGCCGCCGCCGAGATCTCGGGCACCGCGCACGTGTACCGCACGACCGACGGAGGCCTGACCTGGCAGGATCTCGACGCGGTCCGCAACGATCCCGACATCCGGCGCTTCATGGGGACCCTCGGGAGCTGGGCGAACGCGATCGTCGTCCTTCCCGGCAATCCCGAGGTCGTGGTCGCCGGCGGCGTCGGAGCCATCCGCTCGGCCGACGGCGGCGCGACCTGGACGGCCTTTCCCGCGACCCACGCCGACTTCCACGACCTGCGTTCCCAGGGCCTGACGCTCTGGATCGCCAACGACGGCGGCGTCTGGACGAGCGCGGACGGCGGCCTGACGGCCGTGGATCGCAACGCCGGCCTGGTCACCCGCCAGTACTACGCCCTCGCCAACGACCCCTCGCGCCCGGAGCGCGTTCTCGCGGGAGCCCAGGACAACGGGACCTCCGAGCGCCCGGACGAGGGCGGGTCCGCGTGGCGCTCCCTCGGCGGGGGCGACAGCTTCGACTGCGCCGTGAACCCCATCGCGACCGACACGGTTTACACGTCCGGGCAGTTCGGAGGAATCAACCGCATCGTGGACTCCGTGGACGGGTCGGCGGTCCCCCAGCCGATCACGCCCCCCTACGACGCCGACGAACAGGCGCCCTTCCGCACCGTTCTCGCCCTCGACCCGACCCAGCCCGCGACGCTCTACACCGGCTCCGCCCGGGTCTGGCGCTCGACGGACGCGGGCGACTCGTGGGAGCCCCTCCCGACGGCCACGGTCGGCGCGAACTGGAACGCGTATGCCGTGGCCACGATCGCCGTCGCCCCGTCGAGCCCGGCCGTCCTCATGGTCGGCAAGGGACCGAACGTCTACCGCACGGCCGACGGGGGCCAGACCTGGAACCGCGGCGACGACGGCCTGCCGGGCGCGCCCGTCAACCGCATCGCGATCGATCCGACGGACGCCTCAATCGCCTACGCCGCCGTCGGCGCGGCCGACAGCTTCGGCGTCTACGCGACGACCGACGGAGGGGCCCACTGGCAGCCGAGATCGGCGGGTCTGCCTTCGGCGGCGGCCCTGGTCGTGCGCGTGGCCCCGAACGACCCCGCCGTGCTCTACTGCGGCACGGAGGTCGGCGTCTTTCGCTCGAACGACCGGGGCGCGACGTGGTCCCGCCTCGGAGCCGGCCTGCCCGCGACGTCCGTGCAGGACCTCCAGGTGCGAGCCGACGGATCCGTCGTCCGCATCGCGACGTACGGCCGCGGCGTGTGGGAGCTCGCCCAGGCCCCGCAGGGCGAGCCCGCCGGCCGCGGAGCGCCCGCGCTTCCCTGCCCGATGACGTCCGACTGTCCCTCGCCCGCGCCGCGCCCGGTCCCGTCCCGGCCGTAGGCATACGACCGCGAGGCTTCGGCGCCGTTCAATTTGCGGCGCAGCCGTTCTCCAACGGCCTCGAGGCGAACCGGTCGGCTACCCACGGCACGAAGAACGGCTGCGAAGCGCCCGGCGTGCTGAAGTGCGTCTGTTCTCCCGGCAGCTGGACCCGGGTGACGTTCGCGCCCTTCCCGCACATCTGTTCCCGGTAGAGCTCGCCCATCACGGGCGGGACCACGGTGTCGTGCGTTCCCCAGAAGATGATGACGGGCGCAATCGGCTTCTCGTCCGGGACGCTGCCCGCCAGCATCGCCGTCGCCCACGCCATCGCGTTGTCGGGCTTCGCCTTCATCAGCGACGAAAATCCGCTCCCGTAGACGAAGTTCACCGTGTCCGACGCGGAGTGCATGCACTTGTTCGACACGATCTCGTCGATGACCTTCGCCCCCTCGTCGGTGAACAGGTCCGTCAGCTTCAGCGTGTCCGGATAGGCGGCCTGGGTCCCCCAGAGGTTCATCACCATGTGGGTGAAATTGAACACGTCCGCGGAAAACGACTTGAAGAGGGTCTGCAGCATCTCTTCCGCGGAGGCCGGCGTCAGCGCCTCCTTCGGGGCCAGGACCGCGATGTCGGCGGGAGCCAGCGCCACGAACCCGACGATGTCGACGCCGTCGAACGCGGTGCCCTTGCGCGACACGTAGGCGCCCGAGCTCGCGGCGGCCAGCACGGTGGCGCCGCCCTGCGACCACCCGTAGACGAGCGCCTTCTTTCCCGCCCCGGTCTCCTTCAGGTCGCCCGCGGCGCGGATCGAGTCGATCGCATCGTGCGCCTGCGTGACCGACACGACGTACTGGTGCCGGCCTCCGCCGCCCAGGCCCTGGTAGTCCGTCCCGACCACGACGTACCCTGCCTTGACGAATTCCTCCACCGCCGGCAATCCGTAGTCGGTCCAGGACTTTCCGCCCACCAGGAAGTACTCGTTCAAGGGAACCGCGGGGTTGATGACCTGCGACGGCCCGCAGCTCTCGGCCGTGCCCGTGGTGCCGTGCGCCCAGGCGACGACGGGGCGGCCATTCTTCGGCGCCTTTCCGGTTGGCGCCACGACCAGTCCGGTGGCGATCGTCTTGCGATTCGCGATGTCGGACGAGACATACGCGATGCGCCACGCCCGCGCGCCCGGGACCGAGGTCTTGATCTCTTCCTTCTTGATGACCTGACCGAGCTTGCCGTTTGGCGTCATTTTCGAGGCGGCGGCGTAGAACGGGGGAAGCGAAACCTGGGCGCCGGCACTCGACGCGCCCGTCGCCAGACCGGCCAGGCCGAGACAGAGAGCCACGAGACCGTTGCGAAGTCTGATCGCCTTCATGACGACTCCTCGTTCGTAAAGCGCATTCGACACAGGCTCGCTCTACCTGGTCGCACACGCCGTACCAGGGGATCGCGGCTCCAAGAGGCCCCGATTCAGGCACTTGGCCCGATGACCGCAGAAGCCCGGTCGAAAGCGTTTCAACATTTGAACGCCCGGCGTTCGAGAATTCTCACGAGGCAAACTCTCTGACGACGCTCCCGGCGGCGGCATCATCGATTCGTGTTCCCGCTGGCTGGTGTGAAGCGGATTGTGCTCACCGCTCGGCGGCAGCGCATCACGACGCCAGTCGGGCGAGCCGGCGGCTGCCGTCGGTTCATCTGCGCGGCGGACAAGACGGCGGCCGATGCCTCGCTTCCGAGCGCGGGTAAGCTGAGCCCGAACCGTCGGCACCCCCAGCGTCACGAGTGGACCGATCGGTCAGACCGGAAGTACCCCGTTCCTGGCGACCTGCCCTCCTGACTGCGACTCCAATTCGCGACGATTCGATGGTTATGATCCGCTCGTGAAAGCCGCACGCATCCATCGCTTCGGTCCGCCGGACGTGATCGAGGTCGAGGATGTCCCGTGCCCGAGGCCGGCGCCGGGAGAGGTGCTGGTGCGGATCGCGGCGGCCGGGGTTGGACCGTGGGACGCCCTCATTCGAGAGGGCAAGAGCAAAGTCAGTCCAACGCCGCCGCTGACGCTGGGCTCGGACTTGTCGGGCGTGGTGGAAGCCGTCGGAACGGGCGTCAGCCAGTTCAGAGGCGGCGAGGAAGTCTACGGCGTAACGAACCCGCAGTTCGTGGGAGCCAACGCGGAGTTCGCGCTTGCGTCCGCAGACATGCTCGCTCCGAAGCCGCGTCGCCTGACCCATCTCGAGGCCGCCTCGGTCCCGGTCGTGGCCGTCACGGCATGGCAGATGCTCTTCGAGCATGCGCGTCCTGAGGCCGGTCAGAGCATCCTGATTCTGGGAGCCGCAGGGAACGTCGGAGCCTATGCGGTCCAGTTCGCCGCGAACGCGGGCCTTCACGTCACCGCGGTCGTCGGATCGAACGACGTCGACTACGCCCGCAGTCTCGGCGCGCAGGACGTGATCGACCATCGGGTCAGAGAGCTCTTCGACGCTGCGGGCCCCGTGGACGTGGTGATCGATACGGTCGGCGGCGATACCCGTGACCGCGCGCTTGCCGTTCTGAAAACGGGCGGCATCCTGGTGACCGTCGTATCGCCTGGCTTCGTTCCTGCGCGCGCTGACGTCCGGTCGGCGTTCTTCTATGCCGAAGTCACGACGGCGAGGCTCGGCGTCATTTCAGGCCTGCTCGAACGCGGGGAAGTCGTCCCGCAAGTCGGGTCCGTCCTGCCACTGGAACGGGTGCGTACGGCCCATGACATGCTCGCCGGTGCGCCCCATCGTCGCGGGAAAATCATGCTGGAAGTGGCGACTTGATCGCGCCAACGAGCGTCGTCACCGTACCGCGTTCGGTACTCGTTGCATCAATTCGGCTTGATCGCGAGATTGATGTCCACGTCTGCCGACAACCTCCGGAACCTCGTTCCCTTCGCAACCGGTCGAGCCGCGGTCTCACAGGGGCATGACGAACTGCACGGAGAGACCCTGTCCCTGAGTCGAGAAACTGCCTCCGTACTGCCAGAAGTAGCGAATGGTCAGAGCGCCCTGGAGCGCCGTCAGCTCCGGGCCGACTCCGTAGATCGTCGTCCGATCAGTACGGTTTCGCCGGTCCGATCTGCGGCGCCCGCACCGGCTTGGCCATGCCGAAAAAGATCGTGACGCCCTGGCCGCCGCAGCGCGTGGAGAGCGCCTCGTCCGGGACGCCGAAGCAGCTGTCGATGTCCTGCCAGTTGTTCATGGCCCACACGTCGCCGGAGGGGCTGACCGCGATGTCGGTCTGCATCTGCAGGCCGCCGCCGACGTAGCCGTTCGGTGGCGCGATCGGATCGCCGGTCTTGAATCCGGGCGGGCAGTTCTCGGTCTTCGCGCCGCACAGGCACGTGATCGGGCTGTTCGGCATCGCGAAGTTCGAGATCCAGATGTTGTCGTTGCCGTCGACCGCGATCGCCCAGGGGCCCGGAAGGCCCCCCGACTTGAACGGCGAACCCGGGTATTGGGAGCCGTCCGGCCTGAGCAGAGTGACGCTGCCGCCGTCCTGCGCGGTCTGCTTGGACATCGCGCGGGTCAGCGTCGGGTCGGGGTTCTCTCCCCGAAGAGCCCTCACCGCGAGGTCGGCGATGACGAGGCCGCCCCGGTCCGAGTTGCCGAGCCGGTTCGTGACCCACACGTTTCCCTGGCTGTCGATCCCGAGTCCGCTGCCGCTCCAGCCCGTGCTGAACTTTTCCACCCTGGTCGGATCGGAAGCGGGAAACCGCGTGACGTGACCCGCGATCGCGTTGGTCACCCAGATGCGGTTCTGCTGGTCGATCCCGAGATGGAACGGTCCGACGAAGGACTTGCACGGCTCGACGTCGCGCCCCTCGCAGACGATCTTGCCCTTCGTGTAGTCGCCGCCCGGAAAGAAGAGGAGCTGGCTTTTCGAGACTCCGACCGCCCAGACGTCGCCGGTGCCGGGCACGACGATGATGCCCTGCATCAACCCGAGCTTCCCGCCGAAGGTGATGCCCTCGGGCGGCGTCAGTGGCTTGCCGTTCTTGTCGAACACGGCGATCGACTGGCCGCCGTAGCTCGAAAGCCAAGCCTGGTCCTTCGCGTCGACCGCGGCGCCGAAGGTCCCGCCCTGCATCCCGCCGCCGGCAAAGCCGGTCGTGATCGGCGAGAGTGGCTTCCCGTTCGGGTCGAACTTCGTCGCGTTGCCCTGCCACAACGTGTCCTGGCCCTGCCAGCCCGTGGTGAAGTTGTCGCCGACCCACAGATTGCCCTGGCTGTCGAACATCGCCTTGCCGCCGGCCCGATAGCCGCCGCCGTCGAACTTGAGCGGAAGGACCCACGCGCTCGGCGCGAAGGCGAGGTACGGCATGAAGGGCACGTCGCGCATCGTCCTGCCCGTCGGGATCGTGTAGTAGGCGTCGAGGAGCTGGAAGAGGCGCTGCGGCTGGTACCACGGATAGCGGGCGATCGCGATCGCCGCCGTCAGCGTGTCGGTCGGCGCGGCGCCCTTCGGCGGCGTCGCCGCGGCGAAGAGACGCCCGCACGCGTCCGGCGTGAGGCGCGTGGCGCAGGCCGACAGCAGGTCGGCGAGCGTGGCGAAGTTCGCCATCGTCGGCGTCTGCGGACCGTTCAGCGGATCCTGGATGACGGAGCCCCAGCCTCCGGTCGCGAGATCGACGAAGCTCGGCACGTTGCCGGCCGCGATCTTCAGACCCAGCGCGTGGCCCTTGAGCGTCTCGCCCTCGAGGAACTGAGCGTTGGTCCAGACGGACGCCACGGTCGTGAATTCGTTGATCGTGACCGTCTTCGGCGGCGCGGCACCGAGGACCGCGAGGAAGGCCAGCGCCGGATTGTTGCTCCGGTCCGGCCTCGCCTCGGGCGTCCCGCCCTTTGCAGTCACGTACACGGAGGAACCCGCGGGAACGGCTCCCATCGCGATTTGGAAGGAACCCTTCGCGTCGGTCTTGCTCTCTCCGAGCTTCGCCGGAGCGCCCGCGCCGGCGGCATAAGCGCTCACGGTCGAGCCGGAGACGGCCTTACCACCCGCCTGGACGCGGCCGGTGAGATTGGTCTGCGCCGTGGCAGCGACCGCAAGAAGCGCCGCGAACACCGAAATGACGACGGCCCGAAGTCCTCTCATGGTCAGCCCCCTCTCTACGAATCCAGTCTCTTCAATTGCCCGACGACGCCGCGGGGCCGAGCAGCAAACCCACGGGGACGCGAGGCATTGCCCTGGGCGTCATTTCTCGCTCCTTTCACCCTGAAGAGGGTCGGCGAGATCGCCCGTAACGCGGGACTATATCGCTCAAAGAGCGCATGCGTTGTCAACGAAACACAGGCCTGGGCCGCTTTTCCGTGGGCAGCTGCCAAGTGCTCGCCCGGCTTGATGTTCGGATAATCACGCACCCTTTTTGTCGTGGGCACCCATGATCTCGAGCACCGCCCCGTATGTCCACGCCATGATCAGGGTGGCGCTCCAGAGGTTGCGGCTTCGGGTGGATCGCTGGACAAATCGAAGATCATCGGCAATTGCGCGGTTACGTCAGGATTGTTGATGGCGTCCGAGCCCCTCCCGTCAGCGACTCGCTTTGTGAGGCAGCAACGACCGGGCGTCGATCTGGACCCGGCCCCTCGATGCGTAGATAATCCCGCGACCCGGGGCGACCTGCGTCGCGGGGGCGCACGAGGAGGTTCGAGCATGGTCCAGCGAACCGGCGGCGAACTCATCCAGGACTTCCTCGGCGCGTTCGACATTCCCTTCGTGTTCGGAAATCCGGGCACGACCGAGACGACCTTTCTTGCCGCCCTTTCCGCGTCGAAAGCAACCTACGTGCTTGCGCTGCACGAATCGAGCGCGGTCGGGATCGCGGCGGGCTACGCGATGATGACCGGCAAGCCCTCCGTCGTCAGCCTGCACACTTATCCCGGCCTTGCCAACGGCATGTTCAACATGCGCAACGCCCTCATGGCCGGCGTGCCTCTGCTCGTCGTCAACGGGCAGCAGGACTCTCGTTTCCTCATCCACAACCCGGTTCTCGGCGCGCCGAACACACGCCTCGCCGAAACCGCCACGAAATACGCCTACGAAGTGACCAGCGTCGACGACATCGCGGTCGCGCTCCAGCGTTGCTACCTCCAGGCAAGGCTCCAGCCCACGGGCCCCGTGTTCCTCTCCATACCGATGAACTTCATGCTGGAACGCACGGAGCACGCGACGTTCAAGAAGACGCGAATCGTCGAGGACGTCGTCGCGCGCTCCGTGGGCGATGTCGTGCGCGCGCTCTCGGCGACCCCGCGCAAGAAGCTGGTCATCGTCGCCGATTACGCCGTGGGGGCGGGCCATGCCCTCGGCGCCCTCGGCCGGATTGCCACGGCTCTCGATGCGGACATCTACGCCGCGCCCTTCCACGTCCAGGGCACCGTCGATCCTCTGCATCCGAACTTCCGCGGTCAACTTCCGCCGACGACCCGCGAAATCAACGGGATTCTGAGCCGCTACCAGGCGATGTTTCTCGTGGGCGAGAAGGTCGATACGTTCACCTACGACGGCGGCTCCGCTCTGCCGCCCACGCTGGAAGTCATCCACCTGGCGCCAGCGACCAGTCAACTCGGCTTCGACTATCCCTGCGACATGGCCGTCCTGGGAGACATCGGTGCAACGCTCGAAGCCATCGCGCAAGCGCTCGGACCTCCCGCAGCCCCGCTCGCTGCCCCGGCTCGGCCTTCCGTCGTGACGGAACTGGAGGCCAGGTATCCCGCCTCGGGCAGGCGCCCGAGCGATTCTCTGATCCTGGGAGTGCTTCGCCATCTCGATCTCGCAACGCACGTCATCACCGAAGGCTCCTCCGAGGACGCCATCGTCCAGGACATGGCGGTCAAGCTCGGTTTTCGGAACGTCCACTTCTCTCCGCGCGGGGGCGGACTCGGCTGGGCGATGCCGCTCGGCGTGGGCATCGGGCTGGCCACGGGGAAGCACGCGGTCTGCTTCGTCGGCGATGGCGGAAGCCTGTTCTCCATCCACGCGATCTGGAGCGCGGCCAAGTATCGGATTCCGGCGATCTTCGTCTGTTTCGTGAACCACGAATACCGGCTGCTCAAGGATCTCTGGTGCAATGCGATGGGGACCACGATCGAGACGACGCACTTCGTGGGCATGGACTTCGATCAGCCGAACGTCGAGGTTTCGAAGATCGCCGAAGGGTTCGGGGCACGGGTCGAGAAGATTGCCGACTCCGAGGCCATCGGACCCGTTCTCTCCCGCGCGCTCGCGCACCTGGGGCCGAGTTTCCTCGTGATCGATCGAGAACCCTGAGACTCGGGCTGAATTGGCGGAAGCGTGTGGGAGTCGAACCCAGCCTAGGAGCCCGATTTCCCTAGGAAAACCACAGCTCTTTCTGGGTCGGAGGGGGTGGTCTTTCTGGTTTCTGCCTTCGCCCTCTGCGCCTGGACGAACCGCTCGACCTTCTCGGAGGCGGCGTGCGCGCGCTCGGGCTTCTCCTTGCGGTAACGGCGCAGCATCGCGTCGGTGCGGTGCCCACTGCGTCCCATGATCTCGGCCTCGCCCAAGCCGGCGTCGTACATGGTCCCCACGGCCGTCGACTTCACGGTGTAGATCGTGAAGGCCCCGCGCCGACCGTACGGCAGCTCCAGAGCCTTGAGGGCCTCAGCAAAGATGCCCCGGTCCTTGTCCTCCCCCATGGGCCGGCCGCCACGGTGGAAGATCAGGGGGCAACCGGGCTGACGCACGGCAAGCCGTCGCTGAATCACAGCCTTCAGGGTACCGTCGAGGCCGATCAGGACCTCACGGCCGCCCTTCTCCGGCGGGACGCGAAGCGTCCACTGCTCCTTGTCGAACAGGTCCCAGGTGAGCGCGCGGGTCCCCTTCGGGCGGCGCGCCGTCAGGCTGATGAACTCGACGAGGTCCCGCATCGGCTCGTCGAGCCTGCCAAGCTCCGCGAGAAGGTCGGGAAGCCGGTCGGCCGGGAACTCGAGCTCCGAGACGTTGTGCACGGTCGGAAGCTCGACGAAGGGCGCCGCGTGGATCCTCCGCGAGCGAACCGCCAGGGCGAAGGAGGACCTCAGGATCTCGAGCTCCCGCCGTAGCGTGGTGGCGCAGACGACCTTCCTCCGTCGCGCGCCGTAGTAGTCGACGTGCTCCGGTCGGAAGTCGATCGCCCGCACGTGCCCGAGCACGGACTTGAGCGTCTCGGTGCGGGAGCGGATCTGGCCGAGGCTGGCGCAGCCGCGCTCCTCAGCCCGTCGGAGGCTCGCGTCCAGGATCTCCCCTACAGTGACCTTCTCAGCCTTCGGGGTGATGAGGGCCTCCTTGCCCTCGTTGGCGTTGTCGCGGTTGCGCGTAAGCCGCTTGAGCTCGCGCTTGGCGGAGTCCAGGTCCTCCGTTTGGGCGGAGGCGACGATCTCCCGGCCGCCAGTGTGGTAGCAGAGGTAGAGGTTCCGACTAACCTTCTGGCCTGTCTCCGAATCGACGAAGAAGAAGACCTTGCCCTCGCCGCGGTCGCCCTTCCACTGGACGAGACGTTGGCGTTTCATTTTCGGCTCCCTTTTGGCTTCGCCAGACGCAGCTCGAGGCCCTCGAGGAGCAGCGCGCGAAGCGTCGTTCCTTCCTCGATCGCCCGCTTCTTGGCGCGCTGCCAGAGCGCGGGCGGAATGTCGAGGGTCGTCCTTCTGGTCTCCGGCATGGGGTGCTCCTCCCTTGGGCCTATCGTAACGGGCGGAGCGCCGACCGCCGAAGCGTTGCCTGCCGCGTTCATCGTCATTCCTGGGATCCTGGAGCCTCGTCGGCGGCGGCCACGCCGCGCGCCCACTCCGGAATGTAGGTGGCGTCCTCGTGACCTGACCGGAGCCACACGGCCAGCTCCCTGATCGCGAGGGCGCTCCCGAGAACGCCGAGGGTCGGTTCGCTGCCCTGGACGAGGGAGTCCGCCAAGTCCTCCGCGAGACGCTCGAGGGCATCGATCGCCCCCTCCTCCTCGCGCTCACGTTTCACGAGCTCGCAGGTCTCGACCGAACAGTCGGGCGGGAACCCGTCGGGCGGCGGATATGCCCTGTGCACGTGACAGCGCCTCTCCTGGGGCGGAAACGGGACAACGTTGGCTTCCTGCGTCATGGCTGATGCCTCCTTGCGTGCAAGCCTACAGCCATGCGCGGCATATTGCAATATTGCAATATTGCAGTCATCTTGACGCCACCCTGTCGGCCAGGATCCTCTCCAGCGCCCTGCGGGAAAAGCGATGAATCCGCTCCCCCGGCCGCCGAATCGAGGCCTTTTCGTACTCGGGCCGCCTGAGGAATACCGCTGGCGTCTCCCCCATCAGGGCCGCGGCGGCCTCGAGGCGGAGCGCCTGGTCAGGGGCCTGCGGCGCCTGGCTGGGAGCTGCCATGGCCGCGCCGAGCTCGGCCTGGACCTCGGCCAGCTCCCGATGTGTCGCCGCCAGCGCCTGGTGGAGCGTGGCGATCCGGCTGCAAAGCGCTCGCACGTCGTTCACAGAAGCGCCTCCGGGGCCGTGGCCGGCACGGGGAACCACGCGTCGCCGCGGCGAGTCCGCACGCGCCGGATCCTCGGAGGTTCGGATGTCGCCATGCGATCGAGCGCATCCAGAACGGCGGCCTTCTGGCGGCCAGCCAGTCTCGCCACCCGCGTGCTCGACAGCCCGGCCTCCTTCGCAACAATCGCCTCGAGTGCCGACCAGAGCTTCTCCGTCTCGCGGCGCGTCATCTCGCGCACCTCTTCGGCGAAGGTGGCCTGGTCCGTCTCGGACGCCCGGGCTCTCTCCCGATCCCACTGGATTCCGAAGGTCGGTTTCCGACCGGAGCCCGGCTTGTTCTTCGTCACCTCGACGGAGATCCCCGAGTCGGTCGGGTTCAGGAAGAGGATCAGGTCGCATCCAAACTCGATCGACGTGGACTCCGCGCCGGCAGCCAGACGAACCGTGTTCTTCCAGCCCTTGCTGTGCTTGAACGCTTCGCGGTGGATCTGACACGTCGCGATGACGAGCCACCCCGGGTTGTTGGCGGCCTTCCGGAGGAGCTTCATGGTCGCGATCACCTGGAGCCGCGGGCTCTCGTACCGCTCCCCGTCCGGCTTCAGCGTCTGGATCGAGTCGGCCAGGAAGATGACGCGCTCGGCGGGGAACAGCTTCTTGGCCGACTCCATCACGTGCGCCAGCGTGTTCACCGGCTCGAGCTTCTCGTCGCAAAGGTCAGGGTCCGGCATGAAGATCCGGCGGGCCTCGAAGGCGCGCCGGAACCCCTCGAGCTCGGCCTCGTCGCCCTCCTCGAGCTTCGTGCGATCGAACCCCATCAGCTGTCCGTATCGGATCTCGGCAGGCTCGCGGCCGTTGTCGGGGGCGAAGTGAACCACCGTCCACCCCTGGCGCTCCGCCTCGTCGGCGATCGTCTGTGCGACGCCCGTCTTCGCGGCGTCGGGTGGCCCCTGGAGAGAGACCACGCTCCCTGTAGGAAGGCCGCCGCGGGTGCCCTCATGCAGCGTCGGCAGGATCCGCGACAGGGACACGCGCGCCATGGGCACGGAGCGTCTGCCCAAGCCCTCGCCAGGGCGCAGCCAGTCCTCGGGCCGTGCGGCCGTAGCAGCGGCGGCCGACGGGCCGTCGTCCTCGCCCGGCTCGCGCTCCCGCTGGGGAATCGGAACAGTGAACGGGGTGGCGGCCTCCCTGTTTTCGTACCACTGCGCGATGCCGCGCGCGTCGGCCTCCTGGGCGGTCTCGGGGCTCTCGAACATCTCCGCCGCGAAGGCCATCATCAGCCGGACCTTCTGCTCGAACGGGGTGCCGTCGTTGTGGAGCTGGGCTGCGAGGGTCTTCCAGGCCTCGCGGCGGCGCCCAACCGGGATCTTCGCGCCAGGCGCGACGGCCCCGAGCTCCGCCTTCTGCCGGGACGAGGTCGCGATCAGCTCGAGGAGCCAGGGCGGAGCCGACGCCAGCGTGACCTCCTCCGGATCGCCCGATCCTTCCCAGGCGTACAGCCTGCCCGAGGAATGCAGACTGGGCGGGACGACGACGTAGCCGCCGTCGCCCCTGATGTCCAAGCCCTCGCCCAGCTTCCCAGCGTTCGTCGGAACGTGAGTTCCCGGGTGGGCGAAGTAGATGTGCTCGCCGGAGCCGGTCAGCGCCCCGACGGTCGTCGGGAAGCTGCCGTGCTCCTGGCGGAGAGCCGCGAGGCTGTCGTCGCCACCGTGCCGGCCGTCGACGTCCAGGACGAAGAGGCCAGACTCGGATCCCGTCGCGACCCCGATGTTGGCAAGCGGGGAGGCCTCCCACCACTCGCGGATCGCCTGCTCGTCGGTCGTGGCGTCCTTGAGGCCGTGGCGCGTGCGCGGGTGCTTCCCGGGCGAGGCGCAGTCCGCACGCCCACAGGAACAACCGTCCGGAGCTGGCGTATGCAACGGGACGACGTGCCAGCCGCGGCGGGCACAGGAGAGCGCAGCCTCGAGCAGCTCCGCCTCGCGGCTGCCGTGCGCCGGCGCGTTCACCACCTGGACTCGCCGCCGCGGGCTTCGGCAACGGCGGCAGCCAGGATCTTGACGTCGGCGAGAGCCACGAGCCACCGGAAACCGCCGCGGCGATCGCGCGAGCGGCGGCCCGGAAGCTCACCGGTCGTCACGCGGGATCGCACGAAGGACGGCCGGACGACAAGAACCCAGGCGGCAGCCTCGACCGTCAGCTCATCGGCCGCGCGCCGGACCCGGCTGGAATGCGTGAGCTGCCAGGCCTCGAGCGCGGTGGGCAACCGCCGAAGGCGGAGGGCCAGCCTCGCGAGCGCCCGGCACTCGTAGTCGGTGCGGCGGGTCGGGGCCACGGTTCTCGGGTTCGGCCGCCCGCGCTTGCCTGGGGTGGTAACTTCCATCTGTCCTCTTCCGCTCCTTGGCCCGGCGCTTCACCGCTGGGCCTTTTCATTTTTCAGCCCGAGGTCGCAGCCCCTCTCATTGGCCGTTCAGCCTTCCCGAGTTGATGAAGTTCTCGAGCTCGAGAAGGAACTCGCGCGTCGCGGGGTCCTGGGATCCGAAGAACGTGCGCTGCAGAGTCCCGTAGACGCTGCCGAATTGGCGCTGGAGCTCCTGGATGGCCTGCTGCGCCGTCTCCTCTCCGCTCTTGATCTTCGCGATCTGGTCCTCGATGATCTTGTCGAACGAGAAGCGGCTCCCGGCGTCAGACCCTTCGAAGGGAATCACGAGGGTTTTGAGTCGCTCGAGCATGTCGATCTGGCTCTGCTGCCACTCGCCCTGCACGTCCCGGATGCCCTGCGCCACCTGGGTGATCGTCTCTCCCGTCTTCGCGAGCGCGGCGCCCATGGCAGGGGCTGTCGTCGAGATGGTCTTCCCGAGGGATTGCACGGCGGCGTCGAGGCTCTTCACGACGCCGACGGTTCCGGCAACCGCAGAGGCGAGCGCCTGGAACTTCGCGATGTTGCCGCCCGGCATCCTAGAAGCCCTCCGCGCCGTAGAACGGACCGCCGCCGGCGGTGGTCGGCTCCGACTCCGCCGTGGAGCCGCCCGAGCCGCCCGAGCCGTCCGTCACGCGCGCCATGGCCGCCGAGGCTGCGTTCGCTGCCTGCTCGAGGTCCCTCATGTTCGCCGTCAGCCCGCTGACGATCGCGGCCAGCGCCAGGGCCCCGCTGCTGGTGTCGCCGAACTGCTTCGAGAGCCCAACGAAGCCGATCGACGCGAGGTCCGTCGCCTCACGCTGGCTGGTGATCTTCTGAGTCAACAGGTCGAGGTTGGCCCGGGTCTCCCCCTCCTTGGTCGAGATGTCGTCGAGCTTCTCGATGATCTGCTTGCCCGCGGCGTCACGGTCGGCGACGTTCTTGTCGAGGAGGGCTTTCTCGTCGTCCTTGATCTTCTTCTCGGCCTCGAATCCGTCGGTGCGGGCCTGCGCCTCCTGCGCAAAGAGCGTGTTGATTTTGGTGTTGTACTCGGTGTCGGAGATCGTCCGCGCGGCGTGCGCGGCCTCGGTCTTCGCCACCTCGTCCTGGAGGCCCGCGATCGTCTTCGCGGTCTTCGCGTCACTGGCCGCGATTTCGTCCTTCGCCGACTGCTCGATCTTGTCCCGCGTCCGGAGCGCCTCTTCGCCGAAATCGCCCACTTTCTTGAGCAGGTCGACGGTCTGGTCGCCCATCCGGCGCAGGTCGCGCTCGTAGCGATCGGCCAGCCCCTTGTCCTTTGCGGCCTCGGTTTCCGCCGCGGAGAGCACGCCGAGGTCGGATTCGATCTTCTTGAGCTCGGGCGGGATGTCCGTGCCCATCTTCACGTACCTCGAGACGACCGCATCGAGGCTCGCCTTGTTCTGTTCGGCGAAGATGCGCGCGGCCTCGGGCCCCTGCGTCTGGAGGTAGAACTGGTAGGCGCTGATGAAGTTCTTCCCCTCCGTCTGGAGGTCCCCGAAGGACTCGATCGCCTTGAGGCCCATCTGCTTGAGCGCCTCCGCGAAGTCGTCCGTGGAGGCTGCAGCGCCATGAAAGGTGGACATGTAGAGCGAGGCCTCGGCGAGAAGCAGCTTCGTGTTGGCCGTCGCCGGGATGAGGCCGGCCGCCATCAGCGCCTGGGCTCGCGTCAGTTGCGCGGTGGCGTCGAGGGCCTTCTGGCCCGCGTCGGTCATCTCATCGAGCGCCTTACCCTGCTTGTCGGTGGCCCCGGTCGCGTTGTCGAGTCCCTCGGCCAGCGAGACGAGCCAGTCGGCGAACTTCGTGCTCAGCTCGCCGATCTTTCCGAGGAGCTCCGGCAACACCGACAGGGCGAGGATGAACAAGCCGAGCGGGCCCGCCAGCAGCGACACCGCGCGCCCGAAGAGGCCGACGCCGGCGGCCGCCGCCCCGGCTCCCACGGCCGTCGCCTGGGTGGCCGTAGCGGCGGCGTGCGCCTCCGCGGCCAGCGCTGCGAGGCCCGCCTCGCCCTTGAGAGCGGCGTCCCCCGCTGCGGCCGTCGCGGTGTTGGTGGCCGCGACCTCCTGGCGGAGGCCTTCGATCTGCGCCGTCGCCTCCGTGGCGCCCGAAGTCGTTACGCGAACTTCCAGGTTTGCGTCGCCGCCGGCCATCTCAGTTCACCTTCCCTGGCCAGCCGAGCGCCCTCTTACAGAGCTCGACCAACGCGCAAACGCCGTCCATCGTTCCGACGACTTCTTCAGCCCCGCGGAACTCGACGACCAGTCTCTGGAGCCCGCGCAGGGCCCCGTCGCAGAACTCCGGACCCTGCGCTGCCATCGCGGCGAGACGCGCCGTTTCTCGGCCCGCTCGTCCGCACCGAACGGCGGCCGCGCCCAGGTCGACGGACATCGCTGTGGTGATCGACGACAGCTCACGCAGCATCGCCGCGAAGTCCTCCGCCTCTGCTTCCGCGAGCGTTTTCACCGCGCGGCGATCCCAGATTCGTCACCGCTCAGGACGTCGGAGATCGTCGCCTTCGAGTTCTTCTTCCTTGCGGCGACGAGCCGTTCGAGAACGGAGACGTAATACTCGGCGTTGACCGTCGACAGGCCCCTGACAGCGTCGGGCGAGCCGATGAGCCTGACCAACTCCCGCCACAGCGCGTCGTCGCGGATGAGCTTGGCGAGCTCCGGGTGCTGGCGTGCGGCCTCCGCCCGGCCAACGGCCTCGGAGCCCGCAACGATCGCGAGGGCGTCCGTGTAGGTCACCCGGGGATCGGTCCGGCGCATCGCCGCGAGCTGGACGACGGTGGCGTCGTGTGTCGGACTGTCCTCGAAGGCAACCGCGGGCGAGAGCCCGAGCCCCAGCTCCTCCGCCAGCTCCGCGAGGCGGATTTTCTCCGCGGCAGCCGCGGCCGACAGGTAGATCGGCACGTGCGCTCGGCGCCTGGCCTCGGCCGTCGGAGGGGCGGCCATCTGATGGCTCCCGCGCTCGCGAACCAGCCCCGCCCCCGACAGCCCCGGGACGTGCACGTCGATCTTCACGAGCCCACCTCCTCGGCGAAACCGGCACCCACGACGCGTCGCGCAACACTGGCGGGCAGCTCTCCGACCTCGTGCGGCCGCCAGGGCATCTCCTCTCCTTCGACCTGGAAAGGTTTCAGGCAACGCACGCGGATGAACAGGCGGCTCGCACGCGCGATTCGCTCTCGCTCGGCCTCGGCGGCAGCACTTCGCTCGTCTCTCTCGGCGCGAAGACGCGCCTCTTCTTCGCGCCTACGCCGATCCGTGAGGGCAAAGACGGCGGCCGAGGCCCGGTCAGCCTTCACCCGCGCCTCGTCGGCGAGATCCTGGAGGCGGCGCGCCTCGCCCGCGCAGGCGTCGGCCTCGGCCTGCAGCTCTTCCTGGGTCGGCTCGTTCGTCACGCTGTTCAATGTCCCCTCCTCGCGACCACGCGCTCGATGGCGGCCCGCACGCGCGCGAGATCGTCGTCGGAAGGGACCCCGCGCCGCTCGAAGCGAGAGAGGGTCGCCGGAGAAATCCCGAGCTCGGCAGCGAGCACGAGCTGCGAGACACCCTGGCGAAGGCGAAGCTCTCTCTGGATCGAGGGCCTGGATCGCAGACGGAATCGGCCCGGCCGGTCGCTGACTAGGAAATTCTCTTGCACCATGCCGCATGGTCGCGCGGCCTGGCCGAGGGGGAAAGAAACTTGGTGCTTATTCCGGAGTGACGGAATCCGCGGGGACGGCGCCGCGCGCACGCGCGCTCTTCCCGCGCACCGGCGGATAGAGGCGGAGCCGGAGCGCGTTCCGGGTCTTCGGCGCGCCACGCAAGGGCGCGTGCTCGTTCACCCAGACCTCCTGGGCGAAGGTCTCCGGGGTCACGCCCGCCGGAAGGCCGTTGGCCCGCGCGGTCAGGATGTATCGCTCGTCGTCGCTGCGCCGCATGTCGGCGAGGTATTCGATCAGCTGATCGAACGCCGGCAGCAGCGCGGACTCGTGCCTCGTGAGCTCGCCTTGCGCAACTCGCGGCGCGTAGAGCTCGAGGCCGACGTCGCAGGCGCGTGGGGGCCGCTCCTTCGCCGGCTGCCCGCGGCGCCGCTTCGGCTGCACGATGGGGCCGCCGCGGCGAGCGATCACGTCGTCGACGCCGAGGTGCTCCCGCGTGGAGACTCTCACCGCCTCGACCCGAGCGATCCCCTCCGCGATGATGGACGAGAATGGGCCCGTAAGGAGATCTCGGGCCTCGCGCGAGCAGAAGGGCTGATCCGTCGACCAGAGCACCGCCCAGAGCTCACGAACGCGACGGTCCTCGTAGTCGGTCTCAAGGTGAAGGGACCGCAGCCCACAGATGCTCCGGAGCCAGGTCCACTTCCCGCTCTTCGCCAACGCGCCCTCCCGGCAGCTCTCCCGGCCCAAGAGGAATCCAGCGGCCGAGTCGCGCCCCGGGAGAAGCGCTTTCGGGAGCTACCCTATCGGCCGCCGAGTTTCTATTCTACGCGCACGACCAGCACCCCGCCCTCGGCCTCCTCGACGAGCTCGCGCGGCCGCCGCTGCCAGGCCCGCGGATCGGGGGCCTTCGCCACCTCGGCCGCTCGACTCCCGCTCCACGCCAGGGGCCTGGGCCCGGCCTCCGACCTCATCTCTCGGGCCGCGCGCGCCTCGCGCCGCCGGCGCCCGGCGATCACCGCGGCCGGCACCGCCGGCGGAGAGAACGGCGTCTCCATGCTTCAAGCCTCCTCGAGACCGAGGCCGCGGCCACCGCCGACGCAGCCTCCGTGTGCTACAAGCCGGTCAACCCTCCGGCTGCCCGAGCTCGAACTCGTCGCCCTGGCTCTTCAGCGACTCCGCCAGACGGTCGACCACGTCGCAGCGGCACGCCCCGCCACCGCCGGCCGTCGCCGCAAACGCGCACGCGGGCTCGTGGTACACCTCGAGCCGAAACCGCGACGGCGAGATCGGTGTCACCTTCGCGAACGGCATCGCGATCTCCGCAGCCGCCCCCGCGACGATCCCCTCGCCAACCCGATGCTCGAGGTACCACTCCCGCCCCGAGGCGAGCGCCGTCTGCACCGCCATCGCGATCGACCGCGACACGCCGCGACTCTCCTGCCCGATCGCGCCGCCCATGTAGACCCTCATTCGAGACCTCCTCCGTTGCCGCCGCCCTCTTTCGCCACCGGTCGCGCCACCGCGCGACGCCCGAGCTGCGCCGCGCGCATCATCCGCGCGTGCGCCACCCGCTCCTCCCCTGTCATCCTCGCGGCCTTCGCGCGGCCGCCAGCTCCCGCCGCCGCCTTCCCGCCTCGACGGCCAGCCTCCGCGGCGCTCTCCTTCGTGAACGCCACTCACACCCCACCGAAAGCGGAACTGGCGGCGAACCGGATGGCCCCGGCCGTGGAGAAGCGGCATGAACTCCCGCTCGCTGCCCGCGCAACAGCACGCCGCCGCCGTTCCATGCGAAGAGCCTCGCGCCGGAGTCAAGTGCTACAAGCCGCGCGCCGACCTGCCACACGTGCTACAAGCGGGGCGAAGGATCTCCGCCGGCTGGGAGCGATCCGGAAAGGCCACGTAGGCATGACCCCCGGCCTCGGTTATCTTTTCGGGCCCGGGGTCCCCGACGCCGCTCGCGCTCGAGGCGTTGCGCGAGGACGAGCTCGAGGCCGCGTGATCGGCCTCGGATCCCGAGCCGCCGCGGCGCCAGATCGCGAGGCGCCGCCGCTCGTCCCATCCTCGGCCAGAGCTCAAGGTTCTCGCACGCGATAGCCTGGAGGCGATCGCTCTTCGCGCAGCCTTCCGTCCCAGAAAGAACCCAGAAAGCCGCTCAGTTTGCTGAGTGAAGAGCTGAGCTTGTGGGTCAGCAACCCACCCGGCACCTGCCCGGCCGCCGACGGTTTGCTGCCCAAGGGCGAGCCGGCCCCACGGCTTGCCGTCGACGCGCGTCGAAACGGACACCGCGAGCACCTTGGCCAGGCGCAGGCACCGGGCCCTCTCACGTGAGCGCCGCTCGAGAGGGCCGTCGCCGAAAACGCGCCCTTGGAACGAAGGCCGCCATGTAACCGTCGTACCGTAGCTACGGCAGTTAGATGCCGTACCGCGGCTTCCGCGGCGGGCGCGGTCGTGGGAGGCGCCCCGTTTCCTCGTCGCGGCCTTCTTCCGCGGTGCCCTCCGCGGTGCTCGTCGAGGTTCGCCGGGGATCTTGCCGGGGGGGTCTGCCGGGGTGGTTTCGGTGCCGATTTCCGGGTCTGTGGTTCCGACCGGTTCCCACCGGTTCCGGGTGGTTCCGGACCGGTTCCCGGAACTGGTGTTCCCAGACCGGTTCCAACCGGTTCCCGCCCCTAGTAAGGGAACCGGTGTCTGGGAACCGGTTCCGCGCGTCGAGATTCGATCGGGGAAGCTGAAATCTCGGGAACCGGTCCGAGGGGCTATTTCAGGTCGACCGAGAAGGGCTGGCCGTCCCTCGCGCTGTGGAGGATTCCTGGCGGAGCCGGGGTTGCTCTCCTCTGCCTCCGGGAGACCTCGAGGATCTTGGTCGACTCCGTGGGGATCTGGAGTGGGCCGCCGCCGCCCGGTCGTGGCACGAAGTTCAGTAGAGCCCTCTGCTCCGCCCGGCGGGTTAGGTCATAGAACCACTGGCTGTCGCGGTGGGAGACCGGGGTCTCGCCGATCCAGAAGGCATTGAGGGAGGCGCCGGTGTGGTCGGGCGAGAGGCCGTCGCGGCGGATGCGGTGTCTCTGGGCGACCAGGAGTGCCCAGTAGAGGTCGTCCGGAAGGTCCGGGATGGGCTCGTTGTCGACCTCCTCGGCGGCCCGGCGTGCCGCCTCGCGGGAGGAGTCGAGGTCTCGCTGGATGGCGTCAGCCCTTCGGGCTTCGTCGCGCCAGGTGGTGAAGGAGGCGAGGCCCGCGGCAAGGATGCCGAAACCGAGATAGACCGCCGGCGTCGCGGCGAAGAGATGGAGGCCTGGTCCCATCACGAGGACCGCGGCGAGAAGGCCGCCGGTGACCCATGCCGCCCAGTGGCGCATGAGCGCGGAGAGGAACCGGGCGAAGTCGGCCACGGCCAAGAATCCTACCGCTCCGGGCTCTTCACGGCGGATCCTGGGGGCATAGAATCGGCCGCGGCAAGGAATGAGGACCAGCACCGTCGGGCTCGCGTGTCTCTCGCTGCTCGGGGTCCTTGCGGCGGGGTGCGCGTCGTCCCCTCCGCCGAAGCCGACCTACGTGCAGTACGTTCCCGGAGAGGGCGACGTCCCCGCGCCAGAGAGTGCACCTGTGATCCCAGGGAAGGCGCCGAAGAAAGAAGAGACGGTCTTTATTTCGCTCGCCAACGCCCGCGTCGGGATGCCGGAGTCGGAGGCGCGCGCGAAGTTCGGGGAGCCGGACAAGATCAACCGAACGGTCACCGAAGGCGGAACCCACGAGCAGTGGGTCTATTCCGCCGCTCACGTGTACCTCTACTTCGACAACGGCCTCCTGAAGAGCTGGCAGGAATGACGGCTTCCGCCCTGGCGATCGTGCCTGAGCGATCGGCGCCCCGGCACCGTTGGAAGTGCTCGCGGTGCGGCCGGGCGTGCGACGAGGCGGTCCTCTTCGACTGGGGCCGCACCTGGGCGCCGTGCTCGTGCGGGGTCGGCGTGGACGTCGAAGTCCGGCGGGACCTGGCGGGCAGGGTGCTGAGCGTCCGAGGAGTCGGCGCCGGGGGTCCGCGATGCTGATGCTCCAGGTCTTCGGTGAGGACATGGACCAGGCGGCCGCCGTTGCGAAGGTCATCCAGGAGGTGCTGGACGCGCGAGGTGTCATCGGCTACGCGATTCCGGGCGTCTGCCTTCCGGAGATCCTCGCCGCCTGGGGCGTCACGAGCCTGCCGGCGGTGACGACGGAGGACCGGCGGATCCTCTGGCAGGGCAGCGTCCCAGAGTCGGCAGCGATCGAGGGCTGGGTGGCCTCCGCCGGGCCGTCCTGACGGCATCCGCGCGCCCTTCCCGGTGGTAGCCTCCGCCCAGCACTTCGGAGGTGGATCCGTGGCACGTCGACGTCGTCGGAAGACGAGGTTTCCCTCGATCACGGCCGACCAGGCACACGCGGCTTTGCGCTGGCTCCACGCCCTCGGGAAGGTCAGCGCGGCGGAGATCTCCGGCGCCCTGCGGAAGCGGGACGAGCTCGTCGCGGAGATCAAGGCGAAGCTCGAGGAGCTCGGCGGCCAGGGGTTGCGATTCCTGGCCGGCGCCCACGCGCTCCGGAGGCGCGCGCCGGCGAAGCGGAGCCGTCGGAAGGCCTCCGCCAAGGCCCAGGCCGCCTGGCGGGCTCAGGGGCGCTACATGAGCGCCGTGCGCCAACTCTCGCCGGCGCAGCGTGCGAAGGTGAAGAAGATCCGCGAAGCGAGGGGCGTCGCGGCTGCGACGGCAGCGGCTAAGCGCCTGGCACGGGCGTCGCGTTAGAGAGGTGCGTCGACGAAAACTCCGGGCGGCTTGGCGCCTGCGGCTCCGACGGTCTGAAGATAAACGGTCCCGACGGAGGCGCCGAAAGGCCAAGAAGATCCGAGCGGCCCGCCGCCGCGCTATTGCCAAGCGCCGGCAAGCCAACGACGTGCGTCGGCGTTCTCGCGCCGCCTCTGTGACGTTGAGAGTTCCCGAACACTTCTCGCTCGTCGAGCACCCGGAGGAGACGCTCCTGTTTCTAGCCGAATTGAGCGCGCACACGGCTCAGAACCGAAACGTAATCCTCGACCTTCGTGGGGTCCTGGTGTTGACGCCCGACGCAATCGCGGTATTGGTTGCGAGGCTGAAGGATCGCCAGTTCACTCACGGAATGGGCATCAGCGGAAATGAGCCGGACGACCCCGGCCTCCGAGCGCTGTTTGTGGATTCGGGCTTCTACGAGTTTGTGACCCGCACGGGAACACCGGGAACGTCCGCGGGGGCTGGCAAGATCAAGCGAAAGCGGAGTAACGTTGTCGAATCACGTTCCGCCAAGGCGCTGAAGGACTTCGCTAGCAATTCTCTGAGCGGTTCACCGCAGAAATGGTTTGCTGTCCAGCGAACACTCGTCGAGTGCATGAGCAACACGAAGGCGCACGCCGGCGACCCCAGTGTCGCGACCCCCTGGTGGGCATGCGTCTACGCGGATCCAGCTCGGCGAGTGGCCCAGTTCTCCTTCGTGGACACCGGGGTCGGGATCTTCAAGAGCGTCAAGGTCCGGGGACTCCAGGGGGTACTCCGAGCGTTGGGGATCACGGACAACAGCCCTCAGATTCTTCGACGTTTGGTCTACGGGCAGATCGAGTCGAGCACCGGCAAACGCTATCGGGGGAAAGGGATTCCTGAGATGCGGATCGACCTGCTCGACCGAAAGGAGCTTGACCGGCTGGTGATAATCTCGAACAACGTCTACGCCGACGTCGGAGCCGACAAGTTCGTGGAGCTGCAGACGGAATTCAGGGGCACATTCGTTTACTTCGAGAAGAGGCCGTCGTGAGAACCGTGACCGTCGTGAACGCGAGGGATTTCAGCGACACTCCGGGACCGAGGCACATCAGCGAAGGCGAGTTTTCCGGGGAGAAGTTCCGAAAGGAAGTCCTGCTCCCGGCGTTCAGGAAGGTCGAGGCGGAGGACGGGGAATTGCACGTCGACCTCGATGGGACCGAGGGCTATGCAACATCCTTTCTCGAAGAGGCGTTCGGCGGACTGGCTCGCGAGGTCGGTTCCGCGGAGCTCCTCGCCCGCCTCACGATCAAGAGCGACGACGAGCCCTACCTGCGGGAGCAGGTGAAGGGCTACATCGTCGAAGCAGGCGGTCGGCGCAACCGCCAGTGAGAGCATCGCCCACCGAAAACCGCGCAGCGTGGATCGCGCTCGCAGCGCTCGCGGTCGGTGGGCTCCTGCTTGCGGGCTGTGCTGCGGGAATCTTCCTTAGCGTGGATCAAGGATTCGTGCTGAAGCGCGAGATTGATCCCATCGACGTCGCGAAGATCATCGGCGGCCTTGTGGTCTTGTTTTTTGTGCAGCAAGCGCTCGAGAAAAGGAGGGGTGCTGCCAGGTACGAGAGGGATCACATCGCGGAACGGCTCAAGCAGTGCGTCGCCCTTCTGCAGGAGATCGCAGCTAAGGTCGAGGAGTGTCGGGAGGAAAATCTCGTAGCCTTGGCCACCTGGTACTTCTTCGTGCGGACGTTCAAGACGGTCCGAATGCAGATCGATTCGTCGAGCCGACTCGTTAGAGAGTGCGGCATGGAGCTGGCAGACGAGTTCGCGAAGTGCGACGCCGCGATCTCCTCTTACCAGAGCCTGCTCACGGGCATCCCACCAGATAGCCCCTTTCCGAGCGAGTGGAAGGGGTCGTCGGCAACCTCATATCTCCGCGCGGTTGAAGGGGTCGACGTCCTCATCTTGCGGGCAAATCGCGCATAGGGATTTCGGCTCAAGGCCTTCTCCCCTCCCGCCCGCCCCCCGGCCTCGCGGTTCCAACTCCGAGCGCCTCCCCAATCGCCGGCAGCTCCTCGGCCGAGCCGTGGCCAGTAGCGGCAGCAACGACGATCGCAAGCGCCGCCTGCTGGGTCAGGGCCGACACGTCGCGCCAGAACTTCCCCTTCGGCGCCGCCTGGTCGAACAGGGCCCGGCCCGTCTCGTCCAACTGCGCGACCAGGTGGTCGCGGACGAAGCGGGCGGAGCGCGTCGCCACCTTCGTGAAGATCGCGCGGGAGAAAGCGGCGACGACCCTCGCGGCCTCTTTCTGCTCAAGCTCCTGCTGCTTCGCCCTCTCCTGGCGCGCAGCGCCGGACTCCTCCCGACTGACGGCGTCCTGGCCCCAGTGGGTGTCGCACAGGCGGTCCACGCACACGTCGAAGGCCTCGCCGCGGCCGGGCCCGAGAACCACGACTCCCAGCACCGCGACCTCGCAGGCCTCGGCCGCGCCCTCGAGCTCGCTACCGTCGGCGCGCTTCCAGGAACGTGCCGCCAACACTCGTCGGCCCTTCGCCTCGTCCGGGAGGTTCGACAGCCGAGTGATCTGGACGTACTTCCCTCCGCGCTTCTCCGCCTCTGCCATGGCTGCGGCGAGCCGCGGTGCGCCCCAATGGGCATCGATCCGGTCGAGGTCGAGTGGGATATGCCCCTCGATCCATGACGCCATGCGACGGGTCGAAACGAGAGGGCGGGCGCCCTCCGAACGCGCCCCCGGAGGTTCCGCCGAGTCGTCCAGGAGGCCGCCGTCCGACCACGGCTTCTCGCAGGCGGCAAGGACTCGGGACTGGTCTTCGGCCGAGAGTGGCGCGATGAGCTTCGCGTGGCTGAGATGGATTTCGCCCTCAAGGAAGTGATCCTGGGCTTCCTGCCGGAGGCGGCGGAGGCCGAGGAAGGTCTCGACGTGCATGCGAGGACGGCCGACTCGCTCCGCAATCCTCGCGATGCTGTAGCCGGCCGCCTGAAGGCTCCGGTACCCCTCCGCCTGGTCGAGCGGATGAACGTCCTCCCGGTGCTCGTTGTCGACGACGAGGGTCTCGAGCATCTCGACGTCGGTCATGTTGCGCACGAGCGCCGGAACCTCGCGCAGACCGGCGGCGATTGCCGCGCGGAAGCGCCTGTGACCGGCCGCGATCTCGAAGACGTCGCCCGCTGGTCGGACGAGGAGCGGCGCCAGGACGCCCTGGGCGCGAATCGACTCGGCAAGCGCCTCTAGGGCCTCGTCGTTCATGCGGCGGCGCGGGTTGTGCTCGGACTCGCGCAAGAGCTCGACGCGAAGAAGCTTGAACTCGACGGGAGCGGCAGGCACCGCCTCCCGAGCCTTTTGACGCGCGCTCACTTCCACACCTCCTCGGGAAGGAGCTCGAGAGCCGCCTCCATGGCGTCTCGCGCTCGGAAGAAGCTGTCCGAGTCCTGGCGCCCCTGGGTGGCTCGACGGAAGAACACGCGGGAGGCATCGGCGAGCCTCCAGAGGTCCTGCCGGGGCACCGCCTTCCGGGCGTCGGACTCCGGCGGTACGGCCGAGGCGGCGGCCGACGCCGGCCTTGGCGTGAAGAAGAACGGCGTATCGCTCTTGGGCATGGGCTCTCCTTCTCGGCGGCGCGAGCGCCGCGTCAGTCTCCGTCGATCGGGTCCGGCGCCGGCGGCAGCATCCTCGACTTATCCGCCGACCGCAGCATCGCCGCGCGCTCCAGGACCGCCGTCATCGCCGCGTTCTTCGCCCCCTCGCCCCGCGCCTTCCGGGTCACCTGCAGAGCTTCGGCCGAGTCGAGGATCGAGCGCTGGAGCTTCTGGAGGTGCTCGAGGAGCGGGTGGGCCTTCAATCGGTGGCCGTAGGGCTGGCCGTCCTTGTCGAGAAGCACGTCCTCCACCGTGAGCGCGCCCGAGATCTTCTCGACGATCTTCTGGCGGAGGATCTCGTGTTCCAGCATCGACCGCGCGAGCAACTTGGTGGCCGCGTCCACTCGATCGCCAGCGAGCTCCTCCACGACCGTGGCGACGAGCTCGGGGAGGTCGGGATCGATCCGGCGGAGCCGGGATTCGATGGCCTCCTGCGGCGTAACGGACCCCGCATCGCGGCCGTGCCTGTAGGCGTTCATCCGAACGGCGGCCCGCTTTTTCGGCGTGCGAGCTCGGCCGCCGCGACGGCGCTCCTCGAGCGTCAGCACGTGGCGCTTCGGCTTGGTCGGGACAGCGTCGGATGGAAGCGTGGCGTCGTCGCTCATTCGTTGCTGGATCCTTTCTGGGAACCTTTCTGGTTTCTAGAGTGAGGAAGAGTGAAATTGAGGCATCTTCGGCGGGCCGCGCGCGACGAGAATCGCCAGCGTTTGCGCGGGTCTTCCTGACGTAAGCAGATTTAGCATGGCGGAAGCGTGTGGGAGTCGAATCTACGACGCGGTCCGCCAGAAGCTGAGTTGCGTCAGCAGCTTGACTTGCGCCTACTCTTTCGCGGGCGAACTCGCGGGCGAACTTGGAAATTCGACGGTCTTGTTTTCGCCAGCCGGGAGCTTTGCAACGTACTTCTCGACCGCCTCGAGGGCACTGCTCATGTCCCGCTCGTCCACGATTCCGTACCGATCGAACATCGACCGCGTCTTGTGCCCCGTAATCTCCATGGCGACTCGCTCTGGAATCCCGGCAGCACGAAGGTTCCTCGCGGCGGTACGGCGCAGGTCGTAAGGGGTCAGCCGCTGGCCCTTTGGGGCGTCGCGTCCCGGCAGTCCCGCCGCCTTAACAGCCTTAAACCACATGTCGTAGAACCGCTCGGGCAGGCCTCCCTTCTCAACTCCGAAAGTCCTCCCGCCGTAATGGAAGATCAGCGGGCAGTCCAAACGCCGAGCCTGCATACGGCGCTTGATGATCGCCATGAGCGGGCCCTTAACCGGAACGACCCTCCCCTGCCCGATCTTTGCGTCCGCCGGATGGAGCCGAAGCGTCCACGTTTCGCGATCGAAGCTCTGCCAATCAAGCGATGCAATCTCGCCAGGTCGCATCCCCGTCCACCAGAACCATTCGAGGTAATCCCGGAAGTCGGTGTTCGGGATTGCCCCCAAGATCGCCTCGAACGCGCTTCGATCGAGGAAACCGCGGCGGGCGTTCTGATGCAGCTTCAGCAGCCGCGGCACACGGGGCGCGAACGAGATCTTCTCGTTTGCGTTCCCCAACTTAAAGGCCCGACGCAGAAGCTCTGTCTCCCGGTCGATTGTGGCCGGCGCCGCCTTCTCCTTCTGGCGCTTCAGGACGTAACGCTGAACCGCCGCGGCTCCAATCTTTACAGCGCGGTATCCCCCGAAGTACGCGGTCAGCTTCGAAAGGTGGATAGAGGTCGTCCGAGCCGACCTCAACCCCCGGATGGCAAAGTCGGTCTCGAGATCCTTCGCCAACTCCCGAAAAGTCACGCGACTCGGACCCTCAAACCGCTTGATCCCCTTTTCGTGGTTCCGAACCTCGTGCAAGCGTTCCTCGAGAAGCTGTCTAGCCTCCTCTTCGGTCTCGCCAGCACATTCACGACGCTCGACGACACGCCCCTTTTCTGGATCTGGCGCGCAATAACCGATGTACCACTTGGTGCAGGTCTTGAACTGCCGGGGAAACACCCGCCCTTTACCTCGCATCGAGAACCTCTTTCGTCTTCGGCGGCCTGCCGCCCTTCCTGCCGTTTTCGCGTGCGATCGCCTGAATCCGAGCGAGGCCGAATCGTTCGACCCTCACTGCATAGGAACGGCGACCGAGCCAGCGGGCGAACTCGGTATGGTCGGCCTTAGTCAACGGACTGCGCATTCCAATAACCTAAACTGTTTAGGTTACATTGTCAAGAAGCGCTCTTGCCTGTCGTCACGGCAAAGCCGTGCCGGCGCAGAGCACTGTCCCGGGGTACGAGGGGCGCGAGACTCCTTCGGCAACGGACTGGATAAAGTCGGGGAGCCCGCCGGCAAGGGCCGCCGGAGACGGTTTTCCGTTGTCCTGAGGTCGGCCTAACCGAACATGCACGAGGCCCAGGCGAAGACGAGACTCAGCACCTGGTACCCACGGCAACATCGCCGTTGGTCGCGGACCCCGTTGACTCCATGGCGGAGGACTCCCTCAGATCCGGCTGAGGCCGCACTTGCTGCGGCAGTACGTCGATTTTGGGCCCCTGCCAAGGAGCCAACAGCTCACTTGATCGGAGCGCCCGCAAATAGGAAGTACAGGGCGGCGCCAGCAACGCCGACCACCTCGAACCAGACGGCGAGGCGAAGAGTCCGGTACTTGGAACGGCAGACCCTGGCGAGGGTATAGCAATGGCGCGCCTTGTCCGAGAACAATACCGAGGCATTCGCGGAGGCGAATGCCTCAGAGTATCGCGAGGAGCTCTCGTGTTTTGCAATCCCTGGGAACGAGAGCAGCGCCTTTTGCGAATCTGGCAGCCGGGGAAACACAACCGCGACCGCAACGACCGCGGCAGCGGCGAGACCCACCATCGCAACCAATGCGGTCGTTCCGGCAAAGCCCCACTGGCCTAGCGGCGTCATCCATCGCGTTGACGCACCGTCACGGTACAGGACCGCGAGCAGTGCGGCCGCCGCACCGAAGAGGAAAATGGCCTTTTGGTCGGCGCTGAGTATGTATTGCGTTATGTACGAATGAGTCTCACCAAGGACCACGGCCCGATAGGACTCGTCGGGCCCAGCCCAGGTCACTCCTCCGGGTGATACCGCTGCACTGCTTGCGGCAGCTTCGTGCCGCGGTCTTTCGAGCAACTGTCCCGGTTTTCGCTCTACGGGAAGGCGCGTGAGCGGCTCCCCTGTCGATTGGTTTTCCGTCATGCGATCTCTCCTAAACCAGCTGGTTCCAACGGCCCGTATAACGATAGAGAGGGTATGGCTTGCCGCTGAGAACGTAGTTCCAGCCGGTCAGGCTTAAGGCCACCTCCGTAAACTGAAGCTGCCACGCCAACGGAAGCTGGAGTTTCGCTTGTTCGCCTAAAACCACCTCCCCAGCTTTTGCGTGCGTCAACATCTTGCTTGCGAAGTTCGCCGGCGCACCGATTGCAACGATGGAGTTGAATCGACGCGGGGCGCCAAGGAGGGCAATTGTGACGGGGCCGTAGTCGACGGAGACGCGAAACGAGAACGGAGGAATCTCAGAGCTGCGCAGAATGTCGCTGATGTAGTAGTCGTTCGTCGACATCATGGTCAGCGAGCACGCGATAGCGCGTTTGACGCCGTTATCGGTCGAGCCGCTGTTCTGAAAGTACGCAAGCAACCCGTCACCTGTATTCTTCTCGACTGACCCTTCATAGTCTTCGGCTATCTTGACCATTTCAGAGAAGAAGAGGTTGAAGGCCCGTAGGTTCGTCAGTTGCTCTGTTTCCGTGTAGGACGGCCGGGCTGACGATCCGCATATATCAAGAAACATTACGGCGGCTTCGACGCGTCGACCCGAGCCGATTACCAAAGACTCATCGTCCGGAATAGTTCGACCCGGAGCAATAACCGACTGCGCCCGTATCTTCTGCCGCAGCGCTTCGATTCGCTCCGCCTGGAGCGCCCAGTAGGAGGAGGGCAAGCCGTCGCAGTTCACTTCAAGGCCTCGACGAAGTCAGACCTTGTTTGCTGAGGCCCGCCCGTACCCGTGGAAGCCGCGCGTGGCCGCGCAAACGCGACTCGCATCAGAGCCAGCTCTTGAGAAACGGGCAATTTGGTCTTCTCCGGTGCGACGCCTCATTATCCTCGTTCTCGTCAGAGCTCCGAAGCCACCGCTTCGGAGCTTCCGGTAGCCTAAGGTGTTCTGCAGGACGGAAGTCGCTGCCGAGCGCTTATTCGGCGCAGCTCTTGCCGGGGCACCGATTGTTTCGTCCTGACGCGAACCGCAACGAGTCTCCTTCGGTTTCAGCCGGCTCCCCCGGCCTGGATCCATGCACCAATCCCCCGACAGGAGAACTTCAGCCGCCTTCCCTGCCGAACCGTGAAGGGGTAATCGTCGGCTGTCTTGTAGAGCGTGCTGCGAGCCATTCCGAGCTTGGCAGCAGCCTCGCGCACGTCTAGCAGCCGATCACCATCGTCGCTTTGAGGCGGCGTAGCGGTGGATACACTCAGCCGCACCCAAAGCAGCCCTTTCAGCCGCTCGAGCTCGCCCAGTACGGCAGGGACTTCGGCCTGTGGCAGCGCCAAAGCCGCCTCGCCGGCCGCCCGGATCGCTTCGAGCGGGCTTTCCAACCTCAAGAGGCCCCTCGTAGAGTTCGCCCGCAGCTTCGGACGCGGCTACAAGCATTTTTTTTTGAGGTAGTTAGCGTATGCGGGTGGGTATCTAACCCACGCCGCCGGGTCCTCGCGAGGCCCTCTGCCGGCAATTCCCAGTACCTCAACCGAGAGTGTGGGGCCCCACCCCCACCGCCAAAACCGCCGAAAGGGGGCGTTTGACGGTTTTGGCGGTGCCCTATCGGCGCGCACGACTCAAGAACAGCGGTCTCCTTGCGCCCGGCCGGCCAGGGGTACCAGGTTGTACTCATTTCTTACTTTCCTTGACCAGCTTGGGGTTGACGCGAATGATCGTGCGATCCCGCCCACCCGTTTCCTCAGCTTCAATCCGGGTCCAACCAATCTGGCCCAGGACCTCGAGTGCGTCGTAGACCTGGCCAGAGCTCCTGAGCCCCGACCACTCCCGGCGCCAGACATCCCTGACCGTCATCCGGTCTGAAACCGCCCCCGCCCGGATCTTTTCCCCGAGAGCGTACGCGGCCGCGACGTTTCCCTTGATCTCGATTGCATAGACCTTGCGGGCATGTAGCTCCAGGTACTCGGTCCATTTCACAGCCCTCTTGACCGCGTCCATGCCAACAGGCCCGGAGGTCCGGCCGTCTACCGTCTCGACGAGGTGAAACAGGAAAGCCAGCTTCGTCAGGAGCGAGGAATACTTGGCAAGATGCGCAGTAAAGCCGGGGGTCTTCTGGGCATCCGCCGAGCGCACCCGACCCATCAGGGGCTCGTACCAGGAGTAGAAACATTGCTGAGCTTCTGCGCTGAACCTCAGGAAGGGCAGCTCATCCTCGTCGCCGACCTGGGCTCCGACATCGTTGGGTTTGAGCAGGTCGAGCTTCCTGAACACACAGAAGGCCCTATCCGCGGCGTCGCCGTCGGGAAAGCGATCCACAATCTTGAATTCGCCGAGTTCGTCGGGAAACGCAATGAGCTGGAAGCGTTGCAACAGCCCGTCCATCTCGCCGCCATTAGCCATCGCGCCGGCGAAGAAAGTCTTCAGACGGTCTGGCTGGATTCCGCCGAATACCGAGAGGGTCAGAGCGGGTACAAACAGCGAACCGCGCTGAATGCGATCAATATAGAAACTGCCCTTTCCGTTCCAGGCTTCGAGATAGAAGGCGCGGTCAGCCTCACGCCCCTGCCGGTCGAAGGATTCGAGCCAACCCACAAGCTCGTCGCGCAGAACGAGCAGCCCGCGTGGGTTCTCTCGAAGGAGCTCGCCCAACTTCTCCGTTGTTGCATCATTCGTGATGTACCGCTTCTCCGTCGCCTCGTCATCCGCCTCGGCAGAGAGTTCGGCGATCTCTTTCTTCAGCGCCGCAAAATCGTTGAGGAGCCCCTTCTTTGCAGCGTCCTTCAGCTTCTCCTTCGCACCCTTGAGCCGAGCCTTGCGAACCTCTTCGTCTATCTCCGCCACACGCCGCATCTGCTTGAATTCCTCGCTTGCGATCGAGGCCAGGCGGTAAAGCGGGCGCAGGCCGGCGTTGATTGCCGGAGTCTTCAGTGTGCCGGGGCCGCCCACCAGGGCTCCCCACAGCGTTGCAACCTCGGTCCAGTTGTCGCACGCCATCGGACGCATCGCAATGCTGCGGCCTACCACCGACGCGACGGCACACATGACCGGAAATGCCACGTACTCGAGCGGAACGCGCATCCGATCGGTCACGTCGGAGGCCCAATCGCGTAACGGCTCTGGAATCAGCTCTGGCTCGAGCGCTGGGACCGGGTCCGTCAGTGAAGGCAGCTCGCCCGGTACGATCCAAGTCCGTTGTTCGGGAGCTCCAGCCACCACGCCGGCGTCCGCGCCCCTGGGAAGCCTCAACCATTCGAAGGCTTTTTCAAGTACGCGCTCCGGGAAGTAAGACAGCAACGTCGGGAAGCCAGTAACGGTGCCTCCCGCGCGTAGACGATTCGCCGTGTCCTGTACATCTGCCGCGACCTTTTGGCGGTCCGCACCGACAGCCTCGGCCATCGCATCCAGAAAGTCAGCGGTTTCGACTTCGGTCCAACCGTGGCGAAGCAGGAAGCCCGCCAGAGGGAGTGTCGCATCATGGCGCTGGCCTGGTAGCCAGTGCCGCGCAAGCACCGCGGCCGCAGCCACTCGGCCGCAGATAGATCGAAGCTCGTCGAGGTCGACGGTGGTCGGATCGTCGAAGCTCTCAAACTCGACGGGCTCGCCCGAAGGGTGGACGCTGCCAGGAGCCATCGTCTGGTGGCCCGTGCCGCGCAACTCCAAGATCATCGCTTTCTCATGGTCCGCGGCTTCGGGATCCCGAAACGTCTCGCGTCGGAGGTCGGACAATGTCACGTACTCCCAGTGGGAGTTCCTCTTGCTTTTCCTCCCGAAACGCATTCCAGTGTGCGGAAGCCACCGGTTTCCAATGGAGACTGCTTCCAACCAATCGAGGTCGACGTCCTTAAGTCCGCCAGAAGGCTCCCCAAGGAGGATCCCGACGTTCATGCCTGGGGCAGCCTGGTCGGCGATCTCCTCCAGCGACAGCCGGAGATCCGGCCAGCCTGGGGTTTGTGGCCCCTTCTCCCTCCGGTTGTACAAAATGGGGTAGATGCCACGCCTCCGGTACTGCAGCGCGGCAGAGCGAGCATCCTCGAAGGGTTGGTGCGAGGTCTCGGAGCCCTTGCCGTTCATGCCCCGAGCCTAGGGCCCGGGCCGGTGCGAGGGCGAACGACCATAAATCGCTGATTTATGGTCTCGCTTAGGTTTCTTGGGGGGTATCCTCTATTCCGAGTGAGACTTAGCGCTTCGAAGGCTGCGCTGAAAACGGAGAACGAACTCCTCCGCCTGGGATAGGTCGTCGTCAGTGACTACCCTTCCGTGTTTCAGTTCGTACAGAGCCAGAGCCGCGCGCTGTGCCGGTCTAAGGCTGCTCGCCCGCTGAGCACGGCGAGACTGTTCGGCGATCGCCGCGCTGTCGCCCTCGCCAATTTCTCGGGGGTCGAGACCCTGGAGCGCCAGACCGACGAAGGGTTTGGCAGGCGTCGCAATCTCCGCTCTCTCCTTCTCGAAAGCTTGGACCTGGCGAGAAAGGGCTGGTTCGAGGTCTTCTCCTTCAAGTGGAAGCATGCCGGCCGGCAACACCTCACCAGTGGCGGCCGAGAACTGCTTCAACAGCGCCAGGAAGGCCGGCGCTTCAAGAGAAGGGTCGATCTCGGGTGCGTTCGTCCCGGTTCTCTCGGCAAACCGTCTCTGCAGGTTCACATACGTTAGGTGATCGCGCCAATCTCCAAACAGCTCCGGCGCCGTCCTCACTGGTTTGCCTCGAGGAAGCTTGAGACGAATGGCATCTGCGCACTCATCCAGGTCGTCCGGCAGGGCCTCGAGCGTCTCCTGACAGCGGTCGGAGTGCCCCAGGTGCTTCCGAAGGGCACGTACAGCTGCCAGGTGAAGTCGGACCGAAGGTGCGTCTAGCGCGTCCGGCGACTTAGGATCGAGAGGGTCGGGAACCATCTTCTGCAAGAGTGTTGGGGTCGTAGCGTTCTCCTCCTGCCTGAGAACTCCCGCGATCAGCTCAGCCATGGCTTCGGCGTGGAGGAGACGGTCCGGCGGAATTCCGAGGTGTTTCAGAAGCTGTGCCGATGCGAGGACGCTCTGCCTCTCTTGGGCGCTGAGCTCGGGTGGCTCACCCGCTATTTCGACAGTGTGTTGTCTCCCGCAGGAACACGCGGCCGGAATAGGAATGTGGTGCTCGACCCGCCCGCGACTCGCGTCGGTGCTCGACGGTACGGCAGAGCGCTCATCCGAGGCATCGCCGCCGGCCGCTTCAGACGTCTCTTGAGGCTCTCTCGTATCGCGGTCCACTTCACCTCGGCAAAGACTAAGGTTACGCCAGGTTCCCAACTACTTCGACGCTCCGCCGCACACCCGGCTCTTCGTCTTCCGACTCGACCCTCTAGACGAAGAATCCCTGAGATTTCAAGGAAGTAGCCTCGGATACCCCGCCCATTTCGATACTTAAACAGGACGCCAACATGTTGTTGCGACCTCGAAGGAGACCGTCGTCATGATCCGAAAGCGAATTAGATTACGTCGGCTAACCTGTCGGCGCTGTAAGCACGCCTGGGCGCCACGGGTCAGGACAGTGTACGCGTGTCCAGGTTGTCGGTCGGCATGGTGGAGCAGGCCCCGAATCAGAGTGGTCACCCCCCGCTTTCCGGCAGCGAGAGAACGTCAGGCTGAGGAGGGACGGTCATGATCAGCCCGCCTCCGTTGCTGACCGCTGCCGAGGTTGCTGCCGCCGTCAGGTTGTCGGCTAAGAGCATCACGCGGGCCGCTCGGCTCGGCTGGATTCCGTGCGTTCGTTTCGGTCGCACTTATCGTTTCGATCCCGGAGTTATCGACTTGCTCAAGCGCGAGGGGCTACCGAGCCGCACCGCCATGACGCAGCCTCGCTTCGCAGTTGGCCAGAAGCACTTCCCGATGGCGGAGGGCCATGCGGTGTGCTGTACCGATGCGAGGGGCGGGCTATCGTGACCCGGGGTAAGCGCCCCAATGCCCTCGCACAGCCCTCCACAGACGACTCGCTTCTAACCTACGCGTTCAACGCAGGGAGGGCGGCAGCGAACAAGAGCTTCTTAAATCGCTACGCCCGAATTCACCGACGGGTCATTTTTCGCGAGTTGCGCCGATCGGCGATGAAGCGAGTCGATGAGATGGACCGGGAAGACGAGGCACGCCAGAAGGCCCGGCTCCCGCCACCGAAGAAGCCGAGTGCCACTCAAATCGTCTCTGATGCCGTGAAGCGCCATCTAGAGGTCTCCTACCGCTGGCAGACCAGAAAGACCCGGAGGGAGGAGTTTCAGCGAGTCGCCCGCGAGGCGGGGCTCTCGGTGAAGCGGCTCAAGCGCATTCGCTCTCTCCTTGCAGGACTGGCGCTACAAGAACTGCTGGCCGCTGGAGTCGTGACTTTGCCAGGACTCGGTCGCCTGCAGCTGCTCGAGTCAGAGCCGCGACGTCGAGCGGTCAACATCGCGGGTAGGGTCGGCAGGACCGGGGTGCGGGGAGTGGTTGAGACTGTGACATCAGCCCGCTCCCGATTCAGGCCGTCCGCGTCCCTCAAGCGCGCGCTGAGCGTTGCAACCGAGGCGGGGCTCATCGTTCTGGAGAATCTTGAGCGGCGAGTGCGTCGGAGGTCCTTTCCAGACACAGTTGGTAACTGGCCCAGCCTCCGCTGAGCGCGATCAAAGTGGAATTCCCGAAACGCATCAACGGTACATTGTGATTAGCGTCGTTTGTTCGCGTGTCCGTCCCTGTGTATCTGCGACCCCGCCCATTAGCTCTCTCGCGGGGGACCAGGCCGGCGGACACCATTGAACGTTTCCCAGCCTTCGATAGGTTTGCCGTCACGGAAGGAGAGTTGATCATGCAATCGCGCCTACTCACGAAGTCTGACGACGAGACCCGATGCTCCTACGACGAGCATAAGTGTTACCTGTGCGCCTTTCGCGTTCGTTGGGGTTGGGCAGCGGCTTGTGCGGAGTTCGATCCGCGCCGATTGAATATCCCCGGATCGTTGTGCATCTACTGCGCGGTCTGGCTGATGATTCACTTGTCGTAGGCGCCTACCTCCCGATGCCAAGAGTCGCCTCGGCCGACCCAAGGTGCTAGCAAGGATTCCCGCCGGTTTACGACGACCGGTGATTACGAGGTCAAGGACTGGACGTCCACCGCGAAGAGATCACACACCGCTCGGTAGCAGGGCCGCCGCGCCCAAGAGGGTGTCAGAGTATTCAGTTCCCGTAGGTAGCTCGCCTGCCTGAAACGGGGTCCGGTCGCGAAGCTCCTTACGGAGGGCGCACGATTGACTTTCGGCTCAGTGGTTGCGCCCCGACCCCAACACCCGGAGCCCGTTCATGACGGCGAGAAGCTCTGCACCCTCGTGGATGACGACCGTCGCGGTGATTCCGACCAGCCCCGTCAGCGCCGATGGGATCAAAACAGCAAGCAGCGCGATCGAGAAGGCAACGTTTTGGCGGACGATCGCCCGGACCTGGCGGCCGATAAGAAACGCCTCGTCGAGGTGCTCGAGGTCGTCGGCCATCAGCGCGACGTCGGCGGCCTCGATGGCGGCATCGCTACCGAGGGCACCCATCGCGATCCCGAGATCGGCCGCTGCAAGGGCCGGGGCGTCGTTGATGCCGTCACCGACCATCGCCAGGGGGCCGCATTCGCGGGAGAGAGCCCGAACGGCGTCGATCTTGCGTTCGGGTGTCAGGTCCCCTCTGGCGTCTTCGATTCCCAGGACGCTTCCGACACTTCGCGCCACGGCTTGGCGATCGCCCGACAATAGGATCAGTTTCGAGATCCCGATCCCGCGGAGCCGCAGAAGGCTGGCCGCGGCCTCGGGTCGCGGCTCGTCGCGAAACCCGATGAGCCCGATCGCTTCGGAGTCGGTGGTGACGACCGCTGGGGTGACTCCGCTTGCGGTCATCGATTCGATCCGGGGTCGGAGGCTCCCAACCTGAGCGGACGGAGCTGCATCGGGATGGGTCACCCGGAGGCGCCGCCCGTCGATTTTCCCAACAACTCCGGTGCCGGCGACCGCCTGGAAGCTCATCACGATCCCGCCGGGCTCGACTCCGTTGGCGTGCGCATACCGGACGAAGGCCCGCGCGAGCGGGTGTTCGGATTGCGTCTCGAGGGCTGCCGCGAGGGCGAGAACGGTGCTTCGATCCTCGCTCCCCATCGCCTCGAAGTGGACGACCTCGGGGCGCCCACGCGTGAGGGTTCCGGTTTTGTCGAAGGCGATCGCTCGGATGAGGCCGAGGGTCTCGAGGTGCTCCCCCCCCTTGACGAGGATGCCGTGCCGCCCCGCCGCAGACATTCCCGCCGCGAAGGCAACCGGGGTCGACATCGCGAGGGCGCACGGCGCGGCGGCAACGAGGAGCAGCACCGCAAGCTTCCCCCACTTTGCGATCCCGCCGTCGAACGCGAGCGGAGCCGCCAGAAGGGCGAGTGCGACGAGCAGAACGGCGGGACTGTAGAGACGGGTGAATCTGTCTACGATCCGCTCGCTTCGCCCTTTGGCTTTCTGCGCCTCCTTGACGAGCCGGACGAGCCGGCTCACCGTGTTCTCGCCGAAGGCTGCGGTCGCACGGGCCAGCAGGCGCCCGGAGTGGTTCAGCGTGCCGGCGAAGACCTTCGACCCCAGAGCCTTGTCGATCGGCACCGACTCTCCCGTCAGCGCGGATTCGTCGACGCTTGACTCGCCCGATTCGACCTCGCCATCGGTGGGGATCGACTCTCCCGGTCGTACAACGAACCGATCGCCAGCGACGACCTCAGACGCCGGGACTGCGACTTCGATGCCATCCCGGATCACAGCCGCCTGCTGGGGGACCAGATCGAGGAGCGACTCCACCGCTCGCCGTGCGCGATCGTAGGTCCTCTCCTCGACCGCCTCAGCGAGGCCATAAAGGAAGGCGAGGCTAGCGGCCTCGTCCCAGAGGCCGAGAGCCGCCGCGCCGATGGCCGCGGCACCCATCAACGCCTCGATACCGATCTCGTGGCGGCGAACGAGATGCTTCCATCCATCGTGAGCCCAGCACCAGGCCGAGAGAACGATCGAGACGACGTAGAAAGGAATGGCCCACACGTGCCCTGGGCCGACGTGATCGACCGCGAGCCCGGACAGGAGCAGAAGGCCGCCCGCGCCCACTCGACGAAACTCCGCAGAGCGCATGAGCGAGCCTGCCCGAGCCGAACGAGGCTGCTCAGGCGCGGGTGCAGCGCCCAACCGCCTCTTTCGAGTCGCCCTCTCTGCAGTAGGCGCCTCGATCGGATCGCTTTCCTTCAGATGGCCTCCTCGCCCCGCTCCCCGGTCCGGATCCTGACGACGTCCTCGACGTCGTAGATGAATATGCTTCCGTCTCCCAGACCGCCAGTATGCGCGGCCTGACGAATTGCCTCGACAGCCGCAGCGCAAATCTCATCGGGCACGATGCATTCGAGTTTCAACATTTCGACGCTATCCAGAGCATCCATGCCGTGACTGGCTGACACTACGCTCGGGTGCCCTTTGGGGAACGCACGCAGCTCGGACATGAGGAGCCCCGGCATGTCGGGGATCGCGCGAAGAGCCATCAGGACCCGGTAGAGCGCCGACCGCTGGATGATGGCCTTGATCTCCTTCACCTGGCAGCCTCCTTTCTCACAGCTCGCGACCCGAGATCTGCGGCGCGAACCAGCGATACAACGCGGGAATGACGATCAGCGTCAGGAGCGTCGCCGGGATCAAGCCGCCGATCACGACCGTCGCGAGCGGACGCTGCACCTCCGCCCCGGCCGACGTCGAGAGCGCCATGGGCACGAACCCAAGCGCCGCGACCAGAGGCGCCATGATCATCGCCCGCATTCGTTCGAGGCCGCCCTTGCGAGCAGCCGCCTCCGGCGACAGGCCGAGGCGCTGCTGCTCAATGATGTAGCTGACCAGGACGACTCCATTCATGACGGCGACCCCGGCGAGCGCGATGAAGCCGACGCCGGCCGAGATCGAGAAGGGCATTCCTCGCAGGAGCAACGCCAGAATGCCGCCACACGCCGCGACCGGGACGTTCAAGAAGATGAGCAGCGCCGGCCTCACCGCCTTGAAGGTCATGTAGAGCAGGAACAGGATCAAGAGCAGCGCCGCGGGCACGACCAGGGTCAGCCGCCGGCTCGCCTGCTGGAAGTTCTCGAACTGCCCTCCCCACTCCAGACGGTAGCCCGGAGGGAGCCTGACCTCACTCCCCACCCGCCGCTGCGCCTCCGCCACGAAACTCGCGAGGTCCCGGCCGCGCACGTTGGTCTCGATCGCGATCCGACGCTGGAGGTTGTCGCGGCTGATCTGATTGGGACCAACCTCGCGCCGTATCGTCGCGAGCTGCGCGATCGGGATGAGCCTTCCCATCGAGTCGCCGACCGGGAGATTTCCGACCTTGTCGAGGTCCTCGCGCTGCGCCCGGTGGACCCGTACCTGCAGATCGAAGCGTCGGGAACCCTCGAGGACCTCTCCCGTGCGGCGCCCTCCGACGGAGGACACGGCGTCGAGGACCTCCTCCGCCTTGACCCCGTAGCGCGCGAGCTTCGCGCGGTCCACCATGACGCGGAGCATCGGAAGACCCGCGATCTGTTCGGCCTTGGTATCCGCGGCTCCCGGGACCTTCGCCACGACGCGAGCGATCTCTTCGGCCTTGCGCGCGAGCAGATCGAGATCCTCGCCGAAGAGAAGGATAGCGACGTCCGATCGCACCCCTGCGATCAATTCCTGAACGCGCAGCTCGATCGGCTGCGAGTAGCTGAAGGCGTTCCCCGGTACTTCCTTTTCGAGAGCCTGGTCGAACTTCTGGATTAACCCGGCCTTGCTCGATGCGGACTTCCACTCCCCGTGGGGTTTCAGCATCACGAGGATGTCGCTCGTCTCCACACCCATCGGATCGGTCGCGATCTCCGCCCGGCCGGTTCTCGATACGGCCGTCTCCACTTCCGGAAACCGTTTCAGGACGCGCTCGATGGCCGAGGTCGAGCGAAGCGAATCCTCGAGCGAGACTGAGGGCAGCCTCCACGCCTGGATCGCGAGCGAGCCCTCGTCGAGCCTCGGGATGAATTCGGCGCCGAGAAGGGTCCCGAGCGCGCCGACGATCACAAAGAAGGCCGCGGCCGCGGCGGCGGTCACCTTCGGCCGGGAGATGGCCCTGTCGAGGATCGGGCGGTACCTGGCCTTCAACCAGCGAACCACTCGCGTCTCCTCCTCCCGGGCGTGCCGAAGGAAGAAGCTCGCGAGGACCGGCATGAGCGTCAGCGAAATCAACAGCGAGGCCAGCAGCGCGAAGATGACGGTGATGGCCATCGGCCGGAACATCTTCCCCTCGACTCCCGTCAGCGTCAGGATCGGGAGGTAGACGATCGTGATGATCGCCACGGCGAAGAAAATGGGCCGGACGACTTCGCGGCCGGCCTCGAAGATGACCTCCTCCCGGCTCCGGCCGTTCGCCCGGTCTTCCGCCAGCTTGCGCACGATGTTCTCGATCATCAGGACCGACCCGTCGACGATGAGGCCGAAATCGATCGCGCCGAGGCTCATCAAGTTGCCCGAGATGCCCGCGGCCACCATTCCCGTGAAGGCGATCAGCATGGAGAGGGGTATGGCCGAAGCGACGATGAGGCCTCCCCGCAGATTTCCGAGCAGCAGGAGGAGCACGACCACGACCAGCAGGGCCCCCTCCCCGAGGTTCTTAGCAACCGTGCGCACCGTCCGGTTCACGAGCTGGGTCCGGTCGTAGTACGTCTCGATCGTGACGCCTTTCGGCAGCGTGGGTCGGATCTCGGCGACCCGCCGGTCCACGGCCCGGGCCACCTCCCTGGAGTTCGCGCCGATCAGCATCATCACGATGCCGGTGACCGCTTCGCCTCTCCCGTCGCGGGTCACGGCCCCCTGCCGGATCATCGGGGCCATGGCGACGCTTCCGAGGTTCTTGACGAAAACGGGGGTGCCGTCGGCGCTCGTCTTGATGACGACGTTCCCGATATCGTCGAGCGTGTCGATCAGGGCCTCGCCCCGAATCAGGACCTGTTCCTGGTTGTGGACGATGTAGCCACCTCCCGAGTTCGAGTTGTTCTTCTCCAGCGCCTCGAAGAGCTGCTCCATCGAGACGCCGTATTGAGCGAGCCTCGCGGGCTCGAGCTGCACCTCGTAGGTCTTCAGCTCGCCGCCGAAGGCATTGACCTCGACGACCCCCGGGACCGACTTGAGCCTCGGGGCGATGTCCCACTCCAGGATCGAGCGCAGCTCCATCAAGCTCTTTCCCTCGCCCCGCACCTCGAACTGGTAGATCTCGCCGAGGCCGGTCGAGATGGGACCCATTTCCGGCGTTCCGAATCCCTGGGGAATCGCCTCCTTCGCCTGGGGCAGACGCTCCATGACGAGCTGCCGGCAGAAGTAGATGTTCTTGCTCTCGTCGAAATAGAGCGTCACGGCGGAAAGCCCGAATCGCGAGATGGACCGGATGCGCTCGAGCCCGGGGATGCCGCTCATCGAGGCCTCGACCGGGTAGGTCACGAATCGCTCGATCTCGAGCGGAGACAGGGCCGGCGCCGTGGTCAGAATCTGCACCTGGTTCGGCGTGACGTCGGGCACCGCGTCGATCGGGAGGCGGCGCAGCGCGATCAGACCGATCCCCACGAGCAGGGCGGCGAAGAGAAGCGTCAGGGCTCGATTCTTGAGCGAGAATTCGAAGAGTCTCTCGAGCATCTATTCCTCGGCCAGCTCGGACTTCTGCATTTCGGCCTTGAGCGTGAGGGTGCCTTCCGTCACGACGCGCTCTCCGGCCCGCAAGCCCTCGAGCACTTCGGTGGTTGTCTGGCCCGCGCGGCCCGGCTGGATCGGTCTCGGCTCGAAGACGCCGTCCGATATCGCGACGAAGACGGTGGGCGCCTTGTCGACCTCCGTGATGGCGGAGCCGGGGACCGCGAGGACGGGGTTCCCGGAAGCGACGGCCAGGCGCGCCTCGACGAACATGCCCGGTTTGAGCTTCCCAGTCGGGTTGGCGATCAGGGACCGGGCGCGCGCGGTTCGAGTCGCGGGGTCCACCTGATCGCTCACGTAATCGATCCGGCCCCGGAACCGGTCGCCGGGGAAGGCCTCGGTCGTGACCTCGAGGTCTTCGCCCGCGTGGACTCGCGAAAGGTCCTTCTCGTAGAGCTGCGCGAAGAGCCACAGATTCTGGATGTCTCCGACGGTGAACAGGGACTTCCCCACTTCCACGACCTCGCCGGGGTTGATCTGCCGTTCGATGACCTTTCCCGCGATGGGGCTTCGAAGGGGAAACTCCGAGCTGACCTCGCCCCCCCGGGACAGCATCACCAGGTCCTCGTGAGACAGGCCGAAGAGGTGCATCCGGCTGTCGGCGTTTTCCATCTCGGCCTTGGCGACCCGAAACTCCCCCTCGCGAGAGAGAAACTCCCCCTCGGATATCGCCTTGCCGTCCAGAAGCTTCCGGGCTCTTTCGAAATCGCGCTCCCGCACTTCGAAGACGCTGCGGCTCTTGCGCCACTGGGCCAGTGCCTCGCCGAGCTCCGGGCTATCGATCAGTGCCAGCACCTGTCCGGGGCGGACCGTCTCCCCGAGGTCGACCAAGATCCGGGCGACGCGCCCGCCGACTCGAGGACCCACGCGGGCCACCTTGTTCTCGTCGTATGAGAGCGTCCCCGCCAGCGACAGGACGTCGTCGATCGTCCGGAGGCCCACGGCTTCGATCTTGATTCCCGCCGTGGCCACGGCCGCGGGAGTGAGCTCGATACGCAACGATCCTCTGGCCGTTTCCTTCGGAAGAGCCTTCTGAGTCGTCTTGTCACCACACCCGGCGAGTGGACCGAGCAGAAGCCCGACCACGAGCGCCAGGGAGGCCGGGCGTCGAGACTCAATTCGTCGCATCGGTCCCTCCGAGAAGGCGATCCAGTTCCGCGGAGCGGGCGAAAGCCTCGAGCCGGGCGCGGTAGGATGCGCGGAGAATTTCCAGGTAGCTGCGGCGCGCTTCGAGCCAGGAGAGGAGGTTCGCCTCTCCCTGCTCAAGGCTGAAACGAACGATCGCCAGGGCTTCGGCGGCCGCGGGTAGGATTTCCCGCCGGTACGACACGGCGAGCTCCTTGGCCGTTCGGGCGCTGCGCATCAGTCGTTCGGCGTCCGCCTCGATCGAGGCTTTCAGCTGGGCCGAGTCCGCCGCGAGCTCCGAAAGCTCGGCCTGTGCGAGGCGCACGGCTCCTTCGTTCCGGTTCCAGAGTGGCACGGAAAGGCCGAGCTTCAGACCCGTCGCATCTTTGTCGATTTCGCGATCTTTGAAGAAAGACAGGGACAGACCCGGAAGCCGGGACGCCTGTTCGGCAGAGAGAACGCGGCGCGCCAGTTCGACTCGCGCCAGGGCCGCCTCGTATCGAGGATTGCGCGCGGTGGCGAGGGCAACCGCGTCCCCGGGAGGTTCCGGAAGGGTCGTCGGATCGAGTTCGGTCGACAGTGTGTAGGCGTCGCCGAGGGCTCCGAGCAGGAAGCGATTGAGCGCGGCGCGATCCGCCTCCGCCTGAGAGAGGGCTGCTCGCGCCTCGGAGTCCGCGCGGAGGGCCTCGACCCGCGTTCTCAACCGGTCCCCTTCGCTCGACTCCCCGAGCTCGACGCGCCGGTCCATGATCTCCCTCAGCGACTGCGCATCGCTCGCCGCCTGGGACAGAGCATCGGCCTCGGATTGCGCGACCGCCGCCTCGATATAGAGCCGCTTCGCTTCGAGCACGGCGTCCGCGATCACCGACTGCACGTCTCTCTCGGCCGCGGCGACGTCGGCGCTTCCCGAACGGAGCCAGGCGCCGACGCTCCGCGGAGAAGGAAGAAACTGCGTCACCTCCAAGGCCGTTTCGTTCTGCTTCGGCCCGCCTTCGGGAGGCCGCGCGCGGTCGCCCGCCAGGGTCAGCTCCGGATCCGGAGGGACGGCGCGGGAGTACGTTCGTGCCTCGGCCTGCCTCGTTCGGGCGCGGGCCGCCTCGATGGACGGTGCCCGCTGGCGCGCCAGTTCGACGACGTCCCGGAGGGAAACCGGTCGGGGACCGGCCGCCTCCTCCGCTCGCGCGGACTCTACCGAGCGTCCGACGAGCGCCGTCAGCGTGAGGACGCAGACCAGTCTTCCAGAAAGCGAAAACCCCCAGGCCATCGAAACCTCCAGAACGCCACGGCATCAATGCCGGGGCCAGCAGCAGGACAGGCCGACTGTTAGGCGAGGTTCTGGGGGGGGTGCCGGAGATCCCGGGGAAGCGGGGGCAGATTCGAGGGAACGAAGCCAGGGGGCTCCTCGAGAATTCGGGTGGGTCGCGGAAGCGTCGCGGCGGTCTCGGCCCCGAATGTCTGGTGGCAGGGACAACCGCAATCCGGCGGGGGGTCGCTGTCGAGCGAAGACGGAATCGCTCTTATCGCCGGACCTGCAACGCCCGCTGCCGCAAGAATCTGGATCCCGGAAGCACTCGCCGGCCGGAATTCGTCCGGACAAGCCCCCGGCACGTCCAGAAGCTCGACGGCGAGGCAAATCGCCACGACGCGGCCCAGCAGTGCGACGCCTTTCCTCACGACGGCGGCGAAGGTACCACAGGTGGCCCGGATACCAGGTGGCGCCATCCAGGTCTCGGAAGTCCCCCGCATCCGCCGGTGATCATGCCGAACGATGACCGAGGTCCGGCGGTCCCGCTGGCTCGACTGTTGCCATTTCCGCGTCCGAATTCGCGGACGAATTGCGGGCGAATTCCGGAGACAACCGGGGATAAACCGAAATCAGGAAAGCCTTGAGAACATTGGCTCGCCTGTCCCCGATTGGTATAGGTTGGCGGAAGCGTGTGGGAGTCGAACCCACCCGTCCCGGCGCGAGGCCGCGACGCCGACGGATTTGAAGTCCGCGAGGGTCACCGGACCCCGTGCGCTTCCGGGCGGATTATGGCCCGGAACCCCCGCCCCGCCCCCGATTTACCGCCCCGCGCCTCCCGTGCTATTCTTCGCGCCCTCTTCCCCGTGGGGCTGTAGCTCAGTTTGGGAGAGCGCCTGAATGGCATTCAGGAGGTCGACGGTTCGATCCCGTTCAGCTCCACCATTTCTTACCACCCACACAGACTCCCGAGCCCCCCTGCCCTTCGAAGCGACGGCCGGATCGAATCGTCGACCTCCGTGGGGGGTCCGGGGGGCGCCGTGCGCCCCGCGCTCATGGCAGCCGACGAATCCGTCACCCGAGCGCAGCGAGGCGTGACGGTTCGATCCCGTTCAGCTCACCATTCGTTACCACCGCGCCGAGCCCCTAGCCCTTCTCCCCTTCGAAGCGACGGTCGGATCGAACCGTCGACCTCCGTGGGGGGTCCGGGGGGCGCCGTGCGCCCCCCGCTCATGGCAGCCGACGGATCCGTCACCCCAGCGCAGCGAGGCGTGACGGTTCGATCCCGTTCAGCTCCACCATTCGTTACCACCGCGCCGTGTCCTTAGCCCTCAGCCCCTCCGAAGCGACGGCCGGATCGAACCGTCGACCTCCGTGGGGGGCTCCGGGGGCGCCGCTCCCAAGCCTTGAGTGTTACGTCCCAGAACTCCTTAGGGAAGCCGGAACCCCCGAACCAGGAAAGCCGCCATCTGGTCTCGACGCACGGCCGTCTCGGGGCAGTACAGTCCCGCCCCACACCCGCCCGTCACGCCCTCGTGGAAGAGCTCCTCGACGAAGCCGCCTGCCCAGTATCCGGCGGGCACGTCCGTGAAGACCGCGCCGGTGGACGGGTACGTGCAGCCCGAGGGGTGGCGCGACTTCACGAGGAAGACCGCCATCTGCGCCCGCGTGACCGACGCGTTCGGGCAGTAGTTGCTTCCGCCGCATCCCCCGGTGACGCCATCGCGGAAGAGCTGCTCGATCCACGGCGCGAAGGGAGAACTGGCCGGCACGTCGCTGAAGAGCCCCGTGGCCGCGGGCGGCACGTAGTCCGCACCATGGAGCCCCCGCTCCAGGAAGACCGCCATCTGGGCCCGGGTCACGTTCGCTCCGGGACAGTACACGAGCGGCGACACGCCGCAACCGGCCGTCACCCCGGCGTGGCGGATGCGCTCGACGACCGAGGCGAACCCGGACGTCGAGGGCACGTCGGCGAAGCTGCCGCCGACTCCGAACGAGATGGTGGCCAGGTTGGACCAGGTCGAACCGTCCCACGCCGCGAACGTGAACGCGTCGTTCCCGACGAACCCCGGCATCGGCGAGATCGTCGCCGTGGCGCCCGCGAGCGCCACCGTGGCGTTGGCCGGCTGGGACACGATGCGGAAGACGAGCGGGTTGCCGTCGGAGTCGGTGGCGGCCAGGCCGACGGGAACCGGGACGTAGGCGGTGGTGCTGGCGGTGCCGCTGCTCGCGGCGGGAGCGTGGTTCGGGTTGCCGTTGTCGTTCGCCGGACCCTGGTGGCAGTCGAAACACCCGACCTGGAACCCTCGCCAGAAGTGCTTGGTGCCGAAGTCGGTCGAAAGCGTGCGATCGCCCGCCGCGCGCGACAGAACGGTGCCGCGATAGTCGGTGCCGTGGCAGACCGCGCAATCGGCGATGGCGGCGCCCCCGCCGAGGGCGTCCGGGTGCGCGTTGACCCAACCCTGCCCGACCGGGTGCATCCCGTGCGGGCCGCCGCTGACGGTCACCGGGTCGCTGCCGTGACACGTGACGCAGTCGGTGAGCGTTCCCACGTGTCCCTGCAGGTTGAGGCTCTGGAGGTTGTCGTTGCGATGCGAGCTCGGGTACTCGGCATGGGTCGCGCCGTGGCAGGCCTCGCACTGGAGGTTCCCGTGCCCCTTCGAGAAGCGGTAGAGCGAAACGCCGGCCGCCGGAGTATCGGGGTTCGTCGCGAAGGTCTGGTTGACCGCGAGGCGCGGCTGTCCGTTCGTGTCGAACACGCTCGTGTACCGGATCTGGCCGTTGTTGCTCGTCGCCGTGCCGGTGTGGCAGTTCTGGCAGACCGGCTCCTCGAGCCAGCCCTGCCGGCCCCCGGCGCCCACGCGGCTCATCGTGCCGTGGCATTCCTGGCACTGGATCGC